>NZ_JAVDWK010000015.1:0-107735 GCF_031457335.1 Arthrobacter sp. BE255
GCTTCCTCACGGAAAGCGGCATCATATTTCCTTCTGGGCGTGGTCATCTGAAGTGAAGCTCCCATCAAGCTGTCTCAGAAAACCATACGACCGCAGAGCGATGGGGATTAACCGGCGTTAAGTGAGAGAGCGTCGTAGTTGTTCACTTGAGGTGAGGGAGCGTTGGGCAGGTCAGGACTTGCTGCCCGTCAGCGCCAGCGTTCCGCCGAGGCCGATCATCATGACCCCGCCGGCAGCGCCGAGGGTGGAGATGCGCTTCGGTGAACGGGCGAACCAGTGCCGGGCGGTGCCGGCGGCCAGTGCCCAGATGCTGTCCAGGGCAAGCGCCATCACCAGGAAAACCGCGCCCAGGGACGCAAGCTGCAGCGGAATACTGCCGGCCCGGTAGTCAATGAACTGGGGCAGCACTGCCACGAAGAAAACGATCGACTTGGGGTTCGTGGCACCCACCACGAAGCCCTCCCGCAGCAGGCGCCAGGTGGACGACGGCGGTACCGGGCCACTCGCCGTCGTGCCTCCGCCCCGGTGCCGGATCGCCTGGATGCCGAGGTACACCAGGTAGGCCGCGCCGGCGAATTTGATGATCGTGAACAGCACGACCGACTGGGCCAGCACCACGCCGACCCCCAGTGCCACCGCGATGATCTGCGGCACCATCCCCAGGGCGTTGCCCAGCACGCTCAGGAGCCCGCCCTTGCGTCCGAGGGCAAGGGAACGGCCGATGACAAACAGCACGCTGGGGCCGGGGATGGCGATGAGGACCAGGGAGGCCAGGGCAAACGCCAGGAGATTGGTGATCGGAACCATGCCTGATGATAGTCCTGGCCTCCGCCGGGGGTCGATGCCTAGCTGTTGGCGGAAACCCGGGCGGTGTCCCCGGTGGTGACCACCGGCAGCGGTGAGGTCTCGTCCACGAGGTCGGCCCGGCGTCGTCCGTTCCCCTTTATCCAGAGCCGGTAGGCGAGGACAAGCAGTCCCAGCCACACGGCTCCCACGTACAGCGCCACGCGTGTGTCCTCGAAGGCGCCCAGGACGCCGATGACCAACGCCATGAAGGCGATGGTCAGGACGGACGCGGCCGGCCACCATGGGGAAGGGAATTCCGACGCCGGCAGGCCCTTCCGGGCGATCTCCCGTTTCATGGCCACGTGGGACGCCAGGATCATGACCCACACCCAGACGGTGGCGAATGTGGCGATCGAGGCGATCAGAATGAAGACGTCTTCGGGAATGACAGCGTTGAGGACTACGCCCACCAGGAGGATGCCGGCCATCATCACCACGGTCATCCAGGGGACGCCGTGGCGCGAGACCTTGCCGAACACTGCGGGCGCGTGGCCCTGGTTGGACAGGCCGAACAGGATGCGGCCTGCGCCGAAGATGTCGCTGTTAATGGCGGACAGGGCGGCAGTGATGACCACGGCGTTCAGGATGTGCGGTGCGGCCGGGATGCCGAGGCCGCTGAAAATCTGGACGAACGGGCTGCCGTTGGTGCCGATCTCGTTCCACGGGAAGAGGCTCATCAGGACGCCGAGGGTCAGGACATAGAACAGCAGGACGCGGACCGGAACGGTGTTCACGGCTTTGGGGATGACCTTCTTGGGGTCCGCGGCCTCGCCCGCAGTGATGCCGAGGGTCTCGATCCCGCCAAAGGCGAACATCACGACGGCGAACGAGGCCAGGAGCCCTTCGAAGCCGTTGGGGAAGAGGCCTCCGTGCTCGACGAGGTTGCCCAGGCCCGGCGCCACCGTGGAGCCGCCCGCCTGGAAGCCGAAAGCGATAATGGCTGCGCCGCCGGCGATCATGGCGATGATGGCCACCACCTTGATCAGCGAGAACCAGAACTCGAGCTCGCCGAAGACCTTCACACTGAGCAGGTTCAGTGCGGCCAGGAAGCAGATGATGGCCAGGATCCAGATCCAGCGGTCCACCTGGGGAAACCAGAAGCCCATGTAGATGCTGAAGGCCGTGACATCGGCGATGGCCACGATCGCCATTTCGAAAACGTACGTCCAGCCGGTCACAAACCCGGCCAGCGGTCCGAGGTAGCGGCTCGCGTACTGGCCGAAGGAGCCCGAGACAGGGTGGCGGACGGCCATCTCGCCGAGGGCCCGCATCACCATGAACACGGCCGCGCCGCCGATGATGTACGCGAGGAGGACGGCGGGTCCGGCCTTCTGGATGGCCGAGGCCGAGCCGTAGAACAGGCCGGTGCCGATGGCCGAGCCGAGGGCCATGAAGCGGATGTGCCGGACGTTCAGTCCCCGGTTCAGGACGCTTGCGACGGCGGCGCCCGGCCCGGGCCTTTCGGTGGGGCGGGCGTCCGGGCTGGCTGCTGTGGCTTGCCTGGTGGCGTCGTGCTGCATACAAATACCTTCTCGTCATTGGGAGGGGGATCGTTAACCAGCAGACCATTTTGGCGCCCGGCGTGATGAGCCTCACGGCAGCTTGGTGTCTTTCATTCCAGACTCACGTCGGCCGCTAGAGGGCTGGCCGGTGAGTTGGATCCGGAGGAAAATGGTTCCCGCAGGGCCATCCCGGACGTTGAGCCGGACCCTGAAGGGGAGGACAAGGTGGATGACTTCATTGCGTATCTCGATACGTCCCAGGTCCGGCCCGGCAAGCTGGATGAACTCAAGGCGGCCATGGCGGAACTTGCCGCATTCGTGGATCTGAACGAGCCCAGGATCATCGCCTACCGCGTGTATTTCTCGGCAGATGGAACCACGATGAGCGTCCTGCATTTCCATCCTGACCTGGCCTCCCTGGAATTCCACCTGGAAGTGGCAGGACCCAAGTTCCCGCCGATTGCCCCACTCATCAGGATGCAGACGATCGAAATATTCGGGCGCCCAACGGAGGAACTCGTGGCCCGGCTTCAAGAGAAAGCGAAGCTTCTGGGCACCGGGTCCGTCATTGTCCGCGACTGCCACGCCGGGTTCGCCCGCCTTCCGGGCCCCTGAACGGAGGGGCGCAAAGCAACTTCCGCCTATGTCAATTAACCTTGACTCCATGTCTGCTTTCTTTTACATTGGGAGTGTCAAGTTTCTTTTACACACCTCGTGTCGGCATGGGAGCGGAAATGTCCTTCGAAGAGAAGAGCGCGTGGATCATGGGCGTGGTGGCCGTGGGCTCCTACGGCGCCTACCTGGCCATCGTCCTTGGCCTGGCCGGAACCATGCCTCTTGTTGACGTCCCGTACGTTGCACCGCTGCTGTGGACTGTTGGGGCCTCCATTGCGGCGTCCATCGCCATGCACGCCCTGATCGGCATCTTCTCGCCGAAGGAAGCAGGCAAGAAGGACCAGCGGGACCGGCAGATCTACCGCTTCGGCGAGTACATCGGGCAGTCGTTTGTGGTGATCGGTGGAGTCGCGGCACTGCTGATGGCCATGGTCGAGGCGGACCATTTCTGGATCGCGAATGTCATCTACCTGGCGTTCGTCCTGTCGGCAATCCTCGGCTCCGTGGCCAAAATTATTGCCTACCGCAGGGGGTTCCAGCCGTGGTGAAGCCAACGCTCGTGACCAACTCAATCCGGCGCCTGCGGTTCGAACGCGGCGAGATGACCCAGGCCGAACTAGCCGAGCGTGTGGGCGTCACCCGCCAGACCGTCATTGCCATCGAACAGGGCCGGTATTCGCCGTCCCTGGAGATGGCCTTCCAGATCGCCCACGTGCTCAGCGTGCCGCTCGAGGACGTTTTCCAGTACCCGCAGCTTGAAGGAGACGCATCGTGAAAGCCATAGTGCAGGACGTTTACGGGAGCGCGGATACGCTCCAGTTGCGGGACATTCCGACGCCGGCGCCCGGCGACGGCGAGGTGCTCATCCGGGTCTGCGCTGCCGGCGTCGACCAGGGCGTGTGGCACCTCATGACCGGGATGCCTTACCTCGTCAGGCTGTTCGGCTTCGGGCTGAAGAAGCCCAAGGTGCCGGTCCGTGGCAGGGAAGTTGCCGGCGTTGTGGAGGCCGTAGGTGCGGAGGTGGCCCGGTTCCAGCCCGGCGATGAGGTGTTCGGCACCTGTGAGGGGTCGTTCGCGGAATTCGTCTGCGCCAAGGAGAAGCTCGTGGCGCGGAAGCCCGCAAACCTCACGTTTGAGGAAGCGGCAGCCGCGCCGATTTCCGCCGTGACGGCACTGCAGGCCGTCCGCGACGCCGGACAGGTCACTGCAGGCCAGAAAGTGCTGGTCATTGGTGCAGGCGGGGGAGTGGGGTCTTTTGCGGTCCAGCTGGCCAAGGCGTTCGGAGCAGAGGTCACCGGCGTGTGCAGCACCGGCAAGATGGACCTGGTCCGGTCGCTTGGCGCCGACCACGTCATCGACTACACCCGGGATGATTTTGCCACCGCCGGTGTGTTTTACGACGTCATCCTCGACACTGCCGGAAACCGGCCGCTGTCTGTCTCGCGGAAGGCACTCACGCCGCAGGGGACGCTGGTGATCGTGGGCGGTGAGGGCGGCGGCAAACTGACCGGCGGGTTTGAGCGGTCCATCGGTGCGCCCCTGGTCTCGCTGTTTTCCGGGCAGAAATTCAAGGGGCTTGTCTCAACCGAGAACTACCGGGATCTTGAGGCCCTGACTTCACTTATTGAGTCCGGAGCCGTGAAACCGGCCGTGGACAAGGCCTACCCGCTCGCGGAAGCCCCGGCCGCCGTCGCCTATCTGCATGAGGGGCGGGTGCGCGGCAAGGTGGTGGTGCGCATCTGACGCTTGCCCGCCCTGCTCCCGGCCCCAGCGCGAACGTACACTTGGGGCCCGTTTTCCGGCCCGAAAGTACAGTTGTGGCCCCCGTGGTCGCAGGTTATCCACATAGGCCACCTGCTGCGTCGTTTTACTCGGGTCCTCGCCGGATGATGTGAGCATGGAAAGCACAACGTCAGTTAATGCTGAAGACCGCGAAGCCCTACGGGCGATTGAAGTGTCGATCGCTCGGCTTCAGCCGATAGTCTCAGCGTACGAATTTGATCCACCTCCTTCCGCTTATGGCCCATATGTTGATGCCGTCGGCCGAAAAGCTGCAGAGTACTGGGTGCTCAGCGAACTTGCCCGCGTGGGGATACGGCTCGCTGCGCTCAAACGACGGCTCACTGCGCGTCGCGCCCAGGCGCTGGCGGATGCGGGGGAAACGCCTTCCGGGCGCTAGCCAGGACGGCGGAGTCAGACGTCCCCGCGGAGAGGCCACTACGGCGTGGCGGCCCGCGCTGCAGCCTCGATGGTGGCGCGGTGAGTTGCCCATTCTTCCGGGGTGCGCGGAGTCAGGTTGGGATCGCCGGGACGCTGCCCCGCGGTGCCGTCGATCATTTCGCGCAGGATGTCCGCATGGCCCAGGTGGTGGGCCCTTTCCGCAACCATGTGGACGAGGATCTGGTGCAGGGTGACGTGGCGCCGCGCCTCCGGCCACCACGGAACTACCCCGGCGGCGTCCAAGGGCAAAGCCCCGATAGTTGCGTCACTGTGCGCCCCGGCAAACAAATGCAGCTCAATGATGTCCGCACGGCTTTCGTCGGGCGTGACCCACAGGTCGGCGTCGGGGCTCGCGTCGTCGTCGAACCACGGGAGGTGCCGGCCGCTGGGGCGGCCAAAAACATCACCAAGGTAGCCGAGCTCCATACTCGCCACATGCTTGACCAGACCCAGCAGGTTGGTGCCTGTGGGTGTGAGCGGTCGGCGGACGTCGTACTCGCTCAGCCCATCCAGTTTGCCGAGGAGGTTATCCCGCCTGACGCGCAGATAGTGGTGCAGTGTCTCTTTTTCGTCCATAGCGGGCACTCTATCCAACTGCCCCACCGGTCAGTGCAAAGAGCCAGGCCCCGAAGCCGTAAGTCTGTCCCGCAGCCAGTGAAGGACCGCGTCACCTTGCTGTTGCTGGAAAGCCCGGAGGGTGGGGAGCCCCGGCGGTGGCGGTTGGCGGGCGGCATCGATGAAGTACGCGGCCAGGCCTGACAGGAATCCGTTGACGTTCTTAGAGTTGGCGGTCCGGAACACGTCGTGGGAATTCACCAGTGCATCCACATCGAAGGCAGGATCGAAGACGCGAACGTTCACGAGGACCGTGACGGCGTCCACCCACGGTGCGCCGACGGCAGCCCAGGGCCAGTCCACCAGGACGGCCCCGTCCGTGGTGATGAGGATGTTGTCTGCACGGACATCCGTGTGGGCCAATGAACTCCCGGCTACATCCCGCAGCCCTTGCTCCGCCAGCCTCTCGAGCGTGTCGAGGTTCCGGAGGATCCACGGATCGCAGGCCTCCGGCGGACTGCGCCTGATGCGGGTCCAGCCGCGAAACAGATCGGCGAGCTCTGACTCAAGTCTGGGCAGTTGACCCAGTTCCGGCAGTAGCGGCGTCCGGCAAATCTTCAGCAGGGCATCGAGGACAAGGTGAACCTCGACGGCGCGCCAGGGAAGGTGGGGATGCCTGCCTTTCACGTCGCTGAGCACCAGCGCGACCCAATCGCCGTCGTCGTAAGTTCCGATCAGGGCGGGTGCCGGCAACGTGGCCGGCAGCGCCGCCGCAACCGCGGCCTCCTTGCGGTGGATTCCGGGTGAGTGCTCGTTCAGTTGCGGACTGACGGCTTTGACGAAGGCGCGCTGCCCGGAAGCTGTGAGGACTCGGTCCGCAGTGCCCGGAGAAAAGCCTCCCTGCTGGCCCGTCGCCTCCATCACGGGTGCCCCGAGAATCTGTTCTATTCCTTCCCGAACATGGCCGGGCAGGTCAGTCCAGCTGATGCGCGGACTCCATTCGGGTTGCATGCACCCATTATTCCTTCGCGGTGGATGACCCACTTGTCCGCTGTCGGAGAAGGTAGTGCGGTCCCACTGGTTACCGTTCACGGCGGCCTGGCGGCACGCACCACGGGTCTACCTGCCCGGCCAATCCTGGGAACCATCAGTCCTGAGCTTCGTGGTCAAAGAGGGGTGGCGTTGGGGCGGTTCATCTGCGTATAGAATTCGGGTACGCAACCCCGGTATCAAACGTCGTGGCCTCCCAGGAAGCCTGCTGTTAGCCGCTTCAACGGGTTGACATCACACCTGTTGGGGGAACCTTGATTACCGCTCTGCAACGCGCCCTGCGCCAACGGCTTTCAGCGGCGATGGCTGCCGGCCTCGTCTTGGCAGTCGCCATGGCTGCCCTGCTGATTCCCTCGACGCCGGCACAAGCTGCACCGGCAGATGATGACCGGGTGAAGGCTACATATCTCATTGAGAGCGAATGGGTTCGCGTCAGGTTGGCTGCTCAAAGGGCATTGGACACCTATTCACCTGCGGTCATCCGGGAGTTCCTCCGTTACGAGCAGTACCTCGCGGCAGCCATGGACACTGAGGAACAGGTCGTCCTCCGTCTGACGGCCAATGCTGATTCTGCCAGCCTGGAAGCGCGGTCGCAGAGGCTTGCTGCCGAAAGCGCCCTGGCCCAGGCGGGCGATCCTCAGCACGCCACAGCCTCTGCGGCTTCCGCCCGGGCCGCAGCTGATGCCGCGCGGACGGCAGCGCAGAAGGCTGCCGAGGCGGTAGGCGACGCGGTAGCCGTAGAAAAGGCCGCCCGAACGGAGGATCGGTCGCGCCTCGGGGTTGAATGGGCGTTCCGCACGGCCGAAGCCAAGGCCGCCAACACGGCTGAAGACGCCCAGTTGGCGGCAGAGGCCCAAGCCAGGTTGGTCAACCCGGAACCTTATCCCGCCGAGCAGCAGATCATTGCCGACCGGCAACGGACGTATCAGTACCAGGCAAGGGGTGGAGCGCACGTCCGTTCATCCGCAGAAAGCATTCTCCTCGCTGACGATCCACTCCGTGTGCGCGAATTCCTGGTGGAGGGTGTCCTCGCAGCCGAGGAACTGGACAATAGGATCGCTGCCTACTGGCTGCTTGAAACAGGCGGTCCCGAGACCAGGGTTGGAGCAGACGTAGCCATTGACGGGACGAGGGAAATGCTCCGCGCCCTGGCAACGACAGACCAGTTCCGGTTCGCTGATCGCGACCGCGAAAAGTCAGCCCTGGTCTCAGGTCTTCAGGCAAGAATTTCCAGATCGACTGGCCAGGCTGCCCAGGCTGAGTCCGACGCCCTAGCCGCAGAAGCTGCTGCAGTCGACGCGGCCGCCCGTGCGGCGTCCGGAGTCGCCACGCCGCCAGTCAGCCAGCCCAAAGCGTTTAGCAATCAAGCCCCGGATGCCAGCCGGCTTGGCTTTGCGGGAGGAACCGTTTTGAACGCAGGGGTCGTCGAGGCAGGAGCCCTTCAGCAGGTTGCACCGGCTCTACCAGGCGAAATTGCCGGGATGACCGATGCCACACCCGCAGGACCAGCAGCAGTGGGGGGTAAACCGGCGTCTGGAACAACGGACGCCGGAAATCCGGCCAGTCAGGCGGAAAGCCCGCAGGCAGCCGAGACCCGGGCTGGCCAGGGCGGCCGGTCCGTGTGGATGGTCCTGCTTGTCCTTGGCGTGATTGTGCTGGGCGGCATCGGCGCCCTTGTCCTGCACCGCCGGAGAAGCCTGGCCTGACACGGAGCAGCCGACGGACCGCCGCGGCTGCATCAGAGTTGCGGGCCGGGGCAGGGATCTTGGCGCCCTCGGGCGAGGGTGTCCGGGATTAGAGACACGGCAGCGGTGAGCGGGTCCGCCGCAGTCACTCACGGGGTGCATCCTTAAGTACGGGATACCGGACACCACCGACCAAAGAGGACGTATGCCAGCCACTGCAGCCGCCGTAACCACCACCCAGGCCCCGGCCCATGCGGGGTCAAAGGCGACCTCCAAGGTCCCCGCCGCCGAAAACACGCTGCGCATCCTCAAACTGCTGGCCTCCAAACGCGGGCCGATGGCGGCGTCGAGCATTGCCACATCCCTCGGCCTACCCCGTTCCAGCGTCTACCACCTGCTCGCCGTGATGGAGGCAAGCGGCTTTGTCCTCCACCTGCACGAGGAGCAGCGCTACGGGTTGGGCATCAGTGCCTTTGAGCTCAGTTCCGCCTACTCGCGGCAGGAACCGCTGTCGCGCCTGGGCCGGCCGCTGCTGGCATCGCTGGTAGACGTCATCGGCGAAAGTGCACACCTGGCGGTGCTCCACGGCCGCGACGTGCTGTACATCGTGGAGGAGCGGGCCAAAAACCGCCCGTCCCTCGTGACCGACGTCGGCGTCCGCCTCCCCAGCCACCTCACCGCCAGCGGCCGCGCCATCCTCGCCTCGCTGCCCAAATCGCAGGTCCGCGCGCTGTACCCGAACGCCGCGGCCTTCACCGCCCGGCACGAGGTGGAGGGTGCCATCATGAAATACTCCGCACTCTCCTCGCACCTGGACCAGGTCAGGCAGCGCGGCTACGCCACGGAACACGGCGAGGTGACGCCCGGCTTCGGCTCGATCGCCGCCGCCGTCACCGACCACGTGGGATGGCCGACGGCGGCAGTCGCCGTCACGTTCCTCGAAGACAAACTGCCGGCGGACCAATGGCCGGCGCTCGCCGCCAGGGTGCAGAAAGTGGCGGACGAGCTCTCGGTCCGCATCCACGGGCGGCCAGCCAAGTAGCACCGGCCCGGACGCTCGTCGCAGTGGTCTGGAATCCCGGACAGCACCCTCGTGAAAGCCCTGTCCGGGCCCGCCCTCAGGGGCTTTAGTAGATACAGAACCTCTTCCCAACACCGCGAAAACTACACCCGCCCAAAACACGAAGGAGCCCCTCATGGCACCCGCCGATTTCACCACCGGTGCCCGCCCGGTCAAAGCAGCCCGCGGCACAGAGCTCACCGCCAAGAGCTGGCAGACGGAAGCCCCGCTGCGCATGCTCATGAACAACCTGGACCCCGAGGTGGCCGAACGCCCGGACGACCTGGTGGTCTACGGCGGCACCGGCCGCGCCGTCCGGTCCTGGGCCGCGTTCGACGCGATCACCCGCACCCTGGAAACGATGGAGAAGGACGAGACCCTGCTGGTCCAGTCCGGCAAGCCGGTGGGCGTGTTCCGCACGAACGAATGGGCCCCGCGCGTGCTCCTGGCCAACTCCAACCTGGTGGGCGACTGGGCCAACTGGCCCGAGTTCCGCCGGCTCGAGGCCGAGGGCCTGATGATGTACGGCCAGATGACCGCCGGGTCCTGGATCTACATCGGCACCCAGGGCATCCTGCAGGGCACTTTCGAGACCTTTGCCGCCGTCGGGCGCAAGCTCCAGGCTGAAGGCCGTATTGCAGCGGGCGACGGCGGACCCCTCGCCGGGACCCTGACCCTCACCGGCGGCTGCGGCGGCATGGGCGGCGCGCAGCCGCTGGCCGTGACCCTGAACGACGGCGCCTGCCTGATCGTGGACGTCGATGAGTCCCGCCTGCGCCGCCGCGTCGGAAAGCGTTACCTGGATGAGGTCGAAACCGATCTGGACACCGCGATCGCCAAGGTCCAGAAGGCCAAGGACGAGCGCCGCGGCTGGTCCGTGGGCTACGTGGGCAACGCCGCCGAGGTCTTCCCCGAACTCCTGCGCCGCCACAAGGCCGGTGAGCTGACCATCGACGTCGTCACGGACCAGACCTCCGCACACGACCCCCTGTCCTACCTGCCCGAGGGCATCACCGTGGACGAGTGGGCCGCCGAGGCCGCCGCGGATCCGGAAGGCTTCACCAAGAAGGCCCAGGCCTCCATGGCCCGGCACGTGCAGGCCATGGTGGAATTCCAGGACGCGGGCTCCGAAGTGTTCGACTACGGAAACTCCATCCGCGACGAGGCCCGCAAGGGCGGCTATAACCGCGCGTTCGAGTTCCCCGGCTTCGTCCCGGCGTACATCCGCCCGCTCTTCTGCGAGGGCCTTGGCCCGTTCCGCTGGGTGGCGCTGTCCGGTGACCCGGAAGACATCGCCGTCACGGATGCGGCCATCAAGGAGCTCTTCCCGGAGAACACGCACCTGCACAAGTGGCTTGACGCCGCCGCCGACCGCGTGGAGTTCGAGGGCCTGCCGGCGCGCATCTGCTGGCTGGGCTACGGCGAACGCGCCAAGGCCGGACTGCTGTTCAACCAGCTGGTCAAGGAAGGGAAGGTCAAGGCGCCCATCGTCATCGGCCGTGACCACCTCGACTCCGGCTCCGTGGCCTCCCCGTACCGCGAAACCGAGGCCATGGCCGATGGCTCCGACGCGATCGCCGACTGGCCGCTGCTCAACGCCCTGCTCAACACCGCCTCCGGCGCCACCTGGGTCTCGATCCACCACGGCGGCGGCGTCGGCATCGGCCGCTCCATCCACGCCGGCCAGGTCTCCGTCGCCGACGGAACGGACCTCGCGGCGGAAAAGCTGGAACGCCTCCTGACCAACGACCCCGGCATGGGCGTCATCCGCCACGTCGACGCCGGCTACGACCGCGCCGTCGAGGTCGCCAAAGAACGCGGCGTCCGCATCCCCATGAACGAAAGCAAGTAGGCCCATCATGACTCTTACAACCCACGAACCGCTCACCGTCACCCTCGGCTCCAGCGGCGTCACACCCGAGGACGTCGTCGCCGTCGCGCGCCACAACGCCAAAGTGACCATCTCCCAGGACGCATTGGCCACGGTTGCCAAGGTCCGCGCCCACATCGACGACCTCGCCCACAGTGAGACCCCTGCCTACGGAATCTCCACCGGCTTTGGCGCGCTGGCCAACCGGCACATCCCCACGGAGCTGCGCACCCAGCTGCAGAAGTCCCTCATCCGCAGCCACGCAGCCGGCATGGGCCCGGCCGTGGAACGCGAAGTGGTCCGCGGCATCATGTTCCTGCGCGCCAAGACCCTCGCCTCCGGCCGCACCGGCGTCCGCCCCGTGGTCCTGCAGACCATGGTGGACGTGCTCAACGCCGGCATCACGCCCGTGGTCCGCGAATTCGGCTCGCTTGGCTGCTCCGGCGACCTCGCCCCGCTGTCCCACTGCGCCCTGGTGCTGATGGGTGAGGGTGAAGCGGCCGGGCCCGACGGCGTGACGTACGGCGGGCAGGGAGAGCAGCCTGTCGCAGTGCTGCTCGCGGAGCACGGCATCGAGCCGGTGACCCTTGCCGAGAAGGAAGGGCTCGCGCTGGTCAACGGCACCGAAGGCATGCTGGGCATGCTCCTGATGGCCATCGCGGACCTCCGCAAACTGCTGACGACGGCGGACATCACCGCCGCGCTCAGCGTCGAGGCGCTGCTGGGCACCGACCAGGTGTTCCTGCCGGAGCTGCACGCCGCGCTCCGACCGCATCCCGGCCAGGCCGCGGCCGCGGACAACATGCTGCGCGTGCTGTCCAACTCCCCGATCGTGGCGTCCCACCGTGTGGGCGATTCCAAGGTCCAGGACGCCTACTCGCTGCGCTGCGCCCCCCAGGTTGCAGGCGCCGCCCGCGACACCGTGGACTACGCCGCCCTGGTGGCATCCCGTGAACTCGCCGCCGCGATCGACAACCCGGTGGTCCTGCCGGACGGACGGGTGAGCTCCAACGGCAATTTCCACGGCGCGCCCGTGGCCTACGTGCTGGATTTCCTGGCCATCGCTGTCGCCGACCTGAGTTCCATCGCCGAGCGCCGCACCGACAGGATGCTTGACCCCGCGCGGTCCCACGGCCTCCCGGCCTTCCTCGCCTCTGACCCGGGCGTCGATTCCGGCCTGATGATCGCCCAGTACACACAGGCAGGGCTGGTCTCGGACAACAAGCGGCTGGCCGTGCCGGCGTCAGTGGATTCGATTCCCAGCTCCGCCATGCAGGAAGACCACGTGTCCATGGGCTGGCACGCGGCCCGGAAGCTGCGCAAGGCCGTGGAGAACCTCCGCCGTGTCCTGGCTATTGAGCTCGTCACGAGCGCGCGGGCACTCGATATCCGGACGGAACTGTCCGGCGGCGAACTGGTTCCGGGACCTGCCGGGGCGGCCATCCTGGGCGTCCTGCGTGGCGTGGTTGAGGGTCCGGGCACGGACCGGTTCCTGTCCCCGGAACTCGAAGCGGCGGACCTGCTGGTCGCCTCCGGTGAGGTGATTTCAGCCGCCGAATCCGCCGTCGGGAATCTCGCCTGACAGGGAATATTGTTCAGTCCGGCTTAGCTTTTCGGGTCGATGTCGAAATATGTGGCGACACGTACATTTCGGGCCCGGGAAGTGTAGTAGAACTGAGGATGTAGTGAAAGTCACATCAAAGAGGCTGTGGCAGCAGAACGCATACAAAGGGGTAGTAGTTCACATGAAAGCACGTGGGGCAGTCCTAACGAGGCGAAATGCCCATTCGGCCACCATCTCCGACTGGGGAACACTCCGGCCCGGGGTTCGGGTGGAAATTCTCAAGCATGCGCATGTCATTGCGACGGGCGAAGTTGAGGAAGTGTCGCAGAGCGGGAACGTTCTGTGGCTGGTGCCGGCCGGTCCGACCGAAAAGCAGCTCTTCCTGAAGTCCGACGGAGTGCAAGTGCGCCGGAGCTAACCCCAACAGGTCCTGCACCAGAAAGTCCCCGCCGTTTGGCAGCCCCTGGAAACAAGGGCAGGCCAAAGGCGGGGACTTTCTGTCTTTAAGAGAATGCAGTGCTTGAGAACTACGCTGCGATGTTCTCGTAGGTCTCGCCGAACGGCACCGACTCGTCGAGGGCGACGGTGTAGCGGCCCGGGTGCAGGCGTGTGACCAGGATGCCGCAGGCTGCATCCTTTGCGGCGGTCTCGATCAGGGTGGCAACAGCGTTGTCCAGTCCTTCATGGACCTCATCCGCGCTGGAGAATTCCAGGTCGATGGAGGGGAATTCCGCGGCTTCATCGACCGGGGAAACGGCTGGGCGGCGTTCGAGGGTGGCGGTAGTCATGTGCTGGTCTTTCTGTGATTCGTGCCGGAGGGCACGGTACATTCTACCGGCGGGCCCTCCGAATGTCAGATGACTGGTGTTTATCACACCGGGATAGCGCTTTCCCCCGGGGACCATTGTGCCACAGTGTCCCTTGAACGTTCAAGAAAAAATCCGAAGCCTGTCCGCGGAACCGCACCATCAAGGCGCGGAGCCGCGGACAAGCCCCGGATTGGTCGGAGCAGCGCCCTCAGTTGGCTTTGACGGCCAACACCGGACAGTCAGCCTCCAGCAGGATGCGCTGGGACACGCTGCCCATGATCAGCTTTCCCACCGGCGTGCGGCGGCGCAGCCCGATCACAATGAGCTCGGCGTTGTGCTCCTCGGCGGCATCCAGGACCTCCGCTGCCGCGTCATGGCCTCGGACCGGCTGTTTGATGACATGTTTGATGCCCTGGGTGGCGAGGCGTTCCTCGATGCCCTGGATCTCAGGTTCCTGCGCATACCGGTTGTCCACCAGCGCATCGCCCTTGGACGAGTTGATCACCAGCAGGGTGGTGTCGGTCTTCCGGGCCTCGGCAATGGCCTGGGTCAGCGCCGCCTCGCCCTCCGGTGTGGGGACGTATCCCACCACGATCGTCATGGCTGTTCCTCTTTTCTGTATCTTGGTCTTTTGGCTTCGGGGGCGGATGCAGGGACTGGTTAGCCGTCCCCGTCCCCGTCGCCATCACCGGTGGCGTCGCCGCGTTGGCTGCCGTGGCTGACGCTGCCGCCGGCCTCCCTCGGTGCGGAAGCGCCGGAGCCAGTCGGGGGCATTCCGGCCGGCGCTGCGGCCGGCCGGTTCCGCCGGATCAGTTTGAACAGGAACGGCCAGAGCAGGATGAGCGCTATGAGGACGTAGACTCCGACGGCGATCGGCTCGCTCCACAGGCCGGCGGGGTCGCCGGCGCTGAGCTGCAGCGTCTTGCGAAGCTGGCCTTCGATCCTCGGCCCGAGGATCACGCCAAGGATGAGCGGAAGCACCGGAAGTCCGAAGCGGCGCATCATGAACCCGAGCGCACCCAATACCAGCAGGAGGACCAGATCGAATGCCTGCAGGTTCACGGAGTAGGCGCCGAGCGTGGCGAAGAACAGAATCCCCGCGTAGAGGTAGGGCCTGGGCAGTTGCAGGAGCTTGGCCCACAGCGGTGCCAGCGGCAGGTTGATGATCAGGAGCAGGAAGTTGCCGATGAAGAGGCTCGCGATCAGGGCCCACACCAGCGGCCCCTGGCTGGCGAACAGCTGCGGCCCCGGCTGGATGCCGTACGAGGTGAACGCCGCCAGCATCACGGCGGCGGTGGCGTTGGTGGGCAGGCCCAGGGCAAGGAGGGGCGTCATGGTGCCGGCGGCGGCAGCGTTGTTTGCTGCTTCCGGTCCGGCCACACCCTCAATGGCGCCGTGGCCGAACTCCTCGGGATGCTTGCTGAGGCGTTTCTCAGTCACATAGGAGAGGAACGTGGGAATCTCTGCCCCGCCGGCCGGAAGTGCGCCGAACGGGAATCCGAAAGCGGTCCCACGGAGCCAGGGCTTCCAGGACCGCTTCCAGTCCTGCTTGCCCATCCACGGACGGCCCACCGGAATGACCTGCAACGGGTTGCGGCGCAGGTGCGCGGCGACCCACAGCGCTTCGCCAACGGCGAAGATGGCCACCGCGACCACCACGATGTCCAGGCCGTCAGCCAGCAGGGGCTGGCCGAACGTGAGGCGTCGCTGGCCTGTCACGGAGTCGATGCCCACCAGGCCAATCGCAAGGCCGAGGCCCAATGAGGCAAAGCCCCTCAGCCGGGATGATCCAAGGACCGCGGTGACTGCCAGGAGGGCAAGCACCATGATGGCAAAGTAGCTGGGCGAGCCCAGGCTGACGGCGAACTTCACCACGATCGGAGCAAAGACTGCGAGCAGGGCGGTGCCGATGGTGCCGGCCACAAACGAGCCGATGGCCGCCGTCGCCAGTGCCTGGGCGGCCCTGCCGGCTTTCGCCATCTTGTTGCCTTCGATGGCGGTGACCACCGACGACGATTCACCCGGCGTATTAAGCAGGATGGAGGTGGTGGAGCCGCCGTACATGCCCCCGTAGTAGATGCCGGCGAACATGATGAAGGCGCTGGTGGGTTCCAGGACGTAGGTGACCGGGAGGAGCAGGGCAACTGTCATGGCCGGACCCAGGCCCGGGAGGACGCCGACGGCGGTGCCCAGGAGCACGCCGATGACGGCGTAGAGGAAATTCATGGGGGTCAGGGCGGTGGCGAAGCCGTCCATGAGGGAGGAGAAGACATCCATCAGAGAACCCCTTCCAGGAGGCCGGCAGGCAGCGGAATGCCGAGGCCCAGGTAGAAGCCGTAAAAGGTGAGCACGGACAGGGCCACGGAGATGATGCCGTCACGGATGTAGTGCCGGCTTCCCAGGGCCCATGCGCTGCCCCAGAAGAGGACAGTTCCGGAGATCACCCATCCTGCCCAGTCGATGAGCAGGATATTGGCGAGGAAGGCTCCCACCAGCGGCAGGACGGTCTTCCAGTCGGCGGGGTGCGTGAGGTCCACGTCCTCGCCGCCTTCGGCTTCGCCCTGTCCGCCGCGCAGGACGTTGATGGCAAGCAGCACAGCGCACACGATGAGCAGGCCGGCCACGAGATACGGCACGGTCTTCGGTCCCACCGGATCCGACTTGGAGTATGGGGTTACCAGGGCAATGGCGTCCACTAGGACCAGGACGCCCACCGCCCCGAGCAGGAGGGCTACCCCCAGCTCGGAGCGGCCTTTGAGCCGTGAGGCCAAAGTTGGTGAAGAGCTCACGTCAGGCCAAGCTTCGTGAGGACGTCCGCCACCCGCTTGTCCTGCTCGCTCAGGAAGGTTTTGAACTTGTCACCGGTGATGAACGCGTCCGACCAGCTGTGGGTCTTCAGGGCTTCCTTCCAGGCGTCGGTGCCGTGCATCTTTTCGAGGGCGGCGATCAGCTTGGCCTTGTCGGCATCGCTGATGCCCGGAGGGGCCACAATGCCGCGCCAGTTGGTGAACACCAGGTCGATGCCGGATTCCTTCAGCGTCGGGGCGTCCACGCCGTCGAGCCGCTTTTCGCCACTGGTGGCCAGGACGCGGACCTCGCCGGACTGGATCTGCTGGAGGTACTCGCCGGCGCCGGAGGCTGCGAAGCCCACCTTGTTGCCGAGGATGGCCGGCAGGAGGTCCCCGCCGCCGTCGTAGGACACGAAGTTCACCTTGGTGGCATCGATTCCGACGGCTCCGGCGAGCTGCATGGGCAGCAGGTGGTCCGGGCCGCCGGGCGAGGATCCGCCGCCCACGCTGATGGAGCCGGGGTTTGCCTTCCACGCGGTCACCAGATCATTGATGGTCTTGTACGGTGAGTCCTTGTTGACCATGATGGCGCCGGGCTCTTCGATGAGCTTGGCCAGAGGCGTGGTGTCGGTCAGCTTGGACTCGGACTTGTTGGTGTAGCTGGCGCCCACCACCCCAAGGCCCATGAGCATGGTGAGGTCGCCGTTGCCCTTTTCATTGACGATGCGGGCCAGGCCCACGGTGCCGCCGGCACCGGCCAGGTTGAAGACTTCGGTGTTGGTGGCGACCTTCTCGTCGTCGAGAACCTTCGCCGCAACGCGGGCGGTGGTGTCGTAACCGCCGCCGGGGGTGTTGGGCACCATGATCTGCAGCCCGGTCACGGGGCCTGCAGCGGCGCCGGAAGTGGTGGTGTCTGTGGAGCTCTTGCCGGTGGCACCGCAGCCGGTGGCCATCAGGGCGATGCCGGCGGCGACGGCGGCAATACGCAATGCGCGGATCTGGCGCATGGTGTTCCTCTTCTCATCAAAACTGATCAGCAGGGCTGACTTGTAATTCCGATGCTAGGCCTGGGCGTGACCGGCATCACTCTTGTGTACTCAGAGAAAGTTAAGTTCATTGCGTTCACGTTTCCGGCATGCCACCGGCACTCTGCCGCAGGCATTGTTCAGGTAGCCTGACGTGCAGGGGCCAGCCATTCAGGAGAAAGAACCACTGTGACTCGACGAAGAGGAATGTCCCTTGCGGGGCAGTACCTGGTTCTGCAGTTGCTGATCGTCCTCGCGGTCCTGGTTGCCGTGGTGGCCATTTCGCTGGCGCAATCGGCCGCGGCCTTCGAACGGACCGAGGGCCGGCGGGCGCTGTCCGCCGCCGAAGCGCTCGGCGCCAACCCCACAGTCCGCGAACTGCTCCCCGCGGCGGAACCGCGGGGCGGATCAGCCCTTCCCGCTGTTGCGGAGTCGGTGCGTACTGTCTCCGGATCCTCGAACGTGGCGCTCGCGAAGCTGGACCGCACAGTCGTCGCATCGTCCGATCCCGGCCTCCTGGGCCAGCAGTTGGAACTCGGCCCTAGCCGGGTGCTGGAAGGCCGGGCGTGGACCGGCGTGGTGGGCGGCAATGGTACGCAGGCCCTGTCCGCCCACGTCCCGGTCCTTGACGATGCCGGGAAAATAATCGGCATCGCGTCCATCAGCCGCGACTATCCGTCCACCCTGGAGCGGCTGGGGGACGCCGTGCCCAACCTCCTCACGTACCTGGGGGTGGCCAGCGTGCTGGGCGTTGCAGGGTCACTGCTGCTGTCCCGCCGTGTGAAACGGCAGACCCTGGGCATGGAACCGAGCGAAATCACGGGGCTGGTGGAAAACCGCGAGGCCATGCTCCACGGCCTGAAGGAAGGCGTGGTGGCGCTGGACCCGCACGAGCGCATCACCGTCGCCAATGACAGCGCCCGCGCGCTCCTCGGCCTTCCCGCCGACTGCGTGGGCAAAAGGCTTGCCAGCCTCGCCGTGGAGCCCGCACTGAAGGAAGTCCTCACCCGCGAGCAGCCGGGGCCGGACCGGCTGGTGCTCGTCGGTGACAGGCTGGTGGTGCTGAACCGGGTGCCCATCCAGTCGCGCGGCCGGGACATCGGATCCGTCACCACGCTGCGTGACCGTACCGAACTGTCCTCGCTCGAGCAGGAACTTGGCGCCACGCGCACGGCAACCGACACCCTCCGCGCCCAGGCCCACGAGTTCGCCAACCAGTTGCACGTGATCTCCGGCCTGATCCAAATCGGTGAATATGATTCGGTGGTGCAGTTCGTCAATGGTGCCACCCTGGACCGGACCCGGCTCAACGACGAAGTCACCAGCCGCATCCAGGATCCGGCGCTCGCCGCCCTCCTGATTGCCAAGTCCAGCCTGGCCACCGAGCGCGGCGTGACGCTGCAGCTTGACCCCGCGTCCGGGCTGGCCAGGGTCGATGATGAGCTCTCACGCGACCTCACCACTGTCGTCGGGAACCTGGTGGACAACGCGTTCGACGCCGTCACCGGGCTTCCGGAGGCAACCGTCACTGTGCTGGTGGAGGACACGGCCAACGGCGTCACGCTTACGGTCCGCGATACCGGCCCCGGCGTGCCCGGCCGGGATATGGGCGAGATCTTCCGGCAGGGCTTCACCACCAAGGCACCGGGCCCGGGCGGCAGCCGCGGCTTCGGCCTGGCGCTCTCGCGGGTAGTCTGCCGGCGCAGCGGCGGCGACCTCACGGTGGCTAACGACAATGGGGCAGTTTTCACCGCACGCCTGTTGCGGGCGCACCCGGAAGGAACACAGCCATGATCAATGTCCTGATCGTCGATGACGACTTTATGGTGGCCAAGGTCCACGCGGGGTTCATCCAGCGCACGCCCGGGTTCGCCGTCGTCGGAGTCGCCCACACCGGTGCGCAGGCGGTGGCCGAAACCGGGCGCCTGATGCCGGACCTGGTCCTGCTGGACATCCACCTGCCGGACATCAACGGCCTGGACCTGATGCACCAGCTGCGCGAGGTGGCCCCGGAGCTGGACGTGCTGGTGATCAGCGCCGCCCGTGAGGTGGATACCGTGCGCAAAGCCCTCCGCGGCGGGATTGTCCACTACCTCATCAAGCCTTTTTCACAGTCGGACCTGCAGGAACGGCTGGAGCACTACCGCAGCGCCTATCACGGCCTGGACGCCTCCAAAAATGTGGCGGAGCAGTCGGACGTCAACAAAGTCTTCGGCCTGGACCGGACCGACCGGCCCCTTCCCAAGGGCTGCAGCATCGAAACGCTCAAGCTCGTGGAGGCGGCCCTGAAAGAGGCCGACGGCGACCTGTCCGCCAACGAAGTCGCGGTCCAGCTGGGCACGTCCCGGGTCAGTGCCCGCAGGTACCTGGAGTACCTCCACGACGAAGGCGTGCTGGACGTCCGGCTCAAGTACGGCGTCGGCCGGCCCGAGCGGCGGTACGTGCTGAAGGCGTAGGTGCGCCGTCAGCGCAGCAACGTGTTGACCAGCCGGGCGGCCACCTTGGCGGTCCGGCCGTCAATGTCGAATCCCGGGTTCAGTTCGGCCACGTCCAGATGCAGGAGCTTCCCGCTGTCGGCCGCCTGCCGGCACACCGCACTGATCACCGGCAACGGAACGCCAAAGGCGGCGGGCGCGCTCACGCCGGGAGCCGTCGACGCCGGCAGCACGTCAAGGTCGATGGTCAGGTACAGCACGTCCACGCCTTCCAGGAACTGCGCAACGAACGCCTGCGCACGCTCTGCGGTGCAGTCCTCATCCAGCAGGTACTGCACGCCCAGCCGTTCTGCCGTGCCGAAGAGTGCCCGGGTGTTGTTCGGCTCGGAAATCCCGACGACGGCGTACCGGAAGTCGCGCCCAGCGGCAGCTTCCGCCTGGGCCATCTGGAGGAACGGTGTGCCGGAGCTGGGGCGCGGCTCGTCGCGGAGGTCGAAGTGGGCGTCCAGGTTCAGGATGCCCAGCCGCAGGCCGCCGCGCACGGCCTCGGAGCCGGCCACCCCCAGGTAGCTGGCATAGGCGGTCTCGTGTCCGCCGCCCAGCACCACGGTGAGCCTGCCGGCGTCGATCATGGCGGCAATGGCCTGCCCGGCACGGGCCTGTCCGGCCTCCATGTTGCCGTCCGAAACGACGATGTCCCCGGCGTCTGACACGGCGCGGTCCAGATGGAAGGCCAGCGGCCCCAGGGCCGCGCGGATCGCCGCGGGGGCAAGGGCAGCGCCGGTCCGTCCCTTGTTGCGGCGCACGCCTTCGTCGCTGGCGAACCCGAGGACGACGGCGGGGCGGGGCGGGGCGTCAGTCGCGGAACCGGATGGCGCAGCGGCGGTCTGGCCTGGGGCGTAGGGCGACACCGCCTGCCACCAGCGCCGGTGCTCGCCGCCGTCGCCGTCGAACCGTCCCGTCCAGGGCTGCGGGGGGACATCAACGGTGAGTGCGGGGAGGACCATGATTCAAGCTCACCGCATGCCTGCACCGAAAGCGAGCCGGACCGCCGTCCTGATGTCTGTAATTCCGGATTTCAGGCGGGCCGGAGCGCCCCGCCCGCGCCAACGGAGGTTACATTCCCAGCGCGGCCTCGATCGGACCCACCGCGAAGAACAGCAGGAACGCGCCGGCCACGGCCCACATCAGCGGGTGGACATCCTTCACCCGGCCCTGGACCGTGCGGATGAGGACATAGCCGATGAAGCCGGCTCCCAGGCCGTTGGCGATCGAATACGTGAACGGCATCAGCGTGAACGTCAGGAAAGCCGGGATCGCGATGCCCCAGTCCTGCCAGTCGATCTTTCCCACCTGGGACACCATCATGAAGCCGACAACCACCAGCGCTGGGGCCACGGCTTCGAAGGGCACCAGGTTGATCAGCGGAGTGAAGAACATGGCCACCAGGAACAGCAGGCCGGTGACGATCGACGCAATGCCCGTCCGGGCGCCTTCGCCAATGCCGGCGCCGGCCTCGACAAAGATCTGGTTCGAGGACACCGAGGCGCCGCCACCCACGATGGCGCCCAGGGCGTCCACCTGCAGCACGCGGTCGACGTCGGGAATGTTGCCGTGCTCGTCCACGGTGCCCGCCTCGTTGGCCAGGCCAACCATGGTGCCCATGGCGTCAAAGAAGATGCTGAGCAGGATGACAAAGGCCAGCAGGGTGGCGGCCACGAAGCCCAGGTGCTCAAACGCGCCGAACGGGTTGGCTTTGCCTATCAGCGAAAGGTCCGGGGCCGCCCAGCCAGAGAAGGCGGGGGCAACCAGGGACCAGCCCTGCGGATTGAAGGGCTTGTCCGGGGCGACGCTCGGGCCGATGTGCAGCGTCAGTTCCAGGATGACGGAAATGACGGTGGAGGTGATGATGCCGATCAGGATGGCGCCCTTCACCTTCCGCACCACCAGGGCGATGGTCAGGACCAGGCCGAACACAAACACTGCCGTGGGCCAGCCCAGCAGCTTGCCGTCGAAGCCCAGGCCCACGGGCACTGTGGTTCCGGCGATATCGGGGATGCGGCGGACAAAGCCGGCATTCACCAGGCCGATCAGTGCGATGAACAGCCCGATGCCCACCACGATGGCCGTTTTCAGGTCCTCAGGAACGGCCTTGAAGACGGCGGTCCGGAAGCCTGTGAGGACCAGGATCAGCATCGTGACGCCGGAAAGCACCACCAGGCCCATCATGTCCGGCCAGGTCAGGCCCGGGTTGGTGGCCACCGTGACGGCGACGAAGGCGTTGACGCCCAGGCCGGTGGCCAGGGCGAAGGGGTGCCTGGCCCAGGCGCCCATCAGGATGGTGAGGATGCCTGCCACAAAGGCGGTGACCGCGGCCACGGCCGGGAACCCGAGGGAGTTGCCGCTGGAGTCGGCCCCTGAAAGGATCAGCGGGTTCAGCACCACGATGTAGCTCATGGCGAAGAAGGTGGCGAACCCGCCGCGGATCTCGCGGGACAGGTTGGACCCCCGCTCGGTGATCTTGAAGTACCGGTCCAGTGCAGAGCCTTGCTTAAGCATTGAGTCCTCCGGGGAGTCTGTGGGGATAGTTGAATCCTATGGGCCCTCCGGGCAGCGGTCCGGCAAATTCGCCTAGTCTGTAAGGAAGCCAACACAAGGGAGCAGTCCACGCATGGGTTCCATCCGCCGCCAGTTGCTGAGCGCCGTGCTCGGTTCGTTCGTTTTCGCCGCCGCCATGGTGGGCCTGGCCGGTCCGGCCTCCGCGCACGACGCCGCTGAATCCAGCAGCCCCGCCCAGGGCGCCACGGTCGCAACGCCGCCGGAAAAAGTCTCGGTGACTTTCAGCAACAAACCCCTGGGTATCGGCTCGCAGTTTTCCGTCAAGGACGCAGCCGGTATTGAATGGGCGGACGGCGCCGTCGAAATCGTGGACAACGTGGCGTCCCAGAAACTCAAGGCTGGCGCACCGGCCGGCGCGTACACGGTCAGCTGGCGGGTTGTCAGTTCGGATTCCCACCCCATTGAAGGGACCTTCGGGTTCACAGCCACAGCGGCGGCTGCCGGTGCGGCACCGGCTACCGGTCCGACGTCGGCCGCAGCCGTCCCGGGGATGGGCACCGCCCAGCCGGGCAGCACCGCGACGCCCGCGCCGGTTCCGGATGCATCCCAGCCGTTCCCGTGGAGCCTGGTGCTGTTCGCTGCAGTGGCTGTGGGGCTCCTGGTGGCCATCGGCGTCCTCGCCAGGCGGCGCCTTGGTGCGGGCGGCGACGACGACGAGGCCGCCGCCTAGGCGGGTAGTCGCCTGCGGATTGGGTTTCCTGTAGTCCCTAGGCGGGCAAAACGGCGGCGAAACTGCCGGTCATGATGGTCGGGGCGTTCTCCGGGTGGACTTTCGCAGAGATCGCCTGGCCCACGGTTTTCGCCTGGCGAAGGACTTCCTTCGGCGATGGCGTGATCAGGTCGCCCACCCCCACCAGGTAAATGCCGATGGCCCGCATCGCGGCCACCAGGTTACGGCCCACCGTGATGCCGAAATCGCTCAGCATGCGGCGCAGCTGGCTGTGCGCGCAGCGGGTGAGGACGATGTGGTCGGCCAGCAGGATGCCGGTGGGCGTGTGCACCTCCCACTGGTGGGAGGACGCCCCCTCGGCGCTGGACCCGTTGGCGCTGGACCCGTCGGCCGTGGGGCCGGGTACGGGGCGGACCATGGTCAGCTGGACGGCGCGCGTGGTGTTGCGGACGTCCACCTGGTGGCTGGCCGCGTAGTTGCGCAGGTGGCGGAGGATTTCATTCCGCTCCCGCAGCGAGACGGAGTCGGCGGCATCGCAGCGCTGCAGTGATGCGGTATTTGCCGGCTGGCCCGCGCCCAGGATGTCGAGCCCGTCCACCACGATGGAGTGCACGCCCCTGCGCCGCAGCTCGGCGGCCACGGCCAGGCCGGAGAGGCCAGTGCCGATAATCACCGTGGTGGTCTGTTCGGTCCCGCCAGTCATAGGCATGCTTGACACTACAGTTTCCTCCTTCGAAGGTGTGGGCAAACGCAGGCATCCTCGCCGTGCTCTCGCTCCGTTACCCCCAAAGTCCGGTCGCAATAGCTGGCCCGGGATGTTCTGACACAGAGCATCGGCGGACCAGCAGTGCCTCGAAGACTACAGAACAAAAACGTCCATGGATAGCCCAACCGCAAACATTCTTCCCGCGTTGAATGCGCTTTCCGCCGGCAGCGAAACCGGGTGTGGATAACCTCAGGTTGCGCCTGTGAGCATGCTTGCTAAGAACCTGTGGAACGAGAATAGTGAGAAGTGGACGCGGGCTTTGCTGATCCGGTGCGTGGCCTGTCCGGCGAGTGCACTGGTAATGGCCCGCTTCTGGCAGAATAGCCGCAACATCAGGCAGTATCGCGAGGAGGCGGCCCAATGGGCGCACATGAGATGCATCCGGACCCGGCACGGGATGGCGGCGGCAGTTCCACCGCTCCGCTGGGGATCGTGGTGGGCGTCGACGGATCGGATCACGGCCAGTGTGCCCTTGTCTGGGCAGCCCGCGAGGCTGAGCGCCGCCGCCGTCCGCTGCACATCGTCACCGCGTACTCCGTGCCGATCTTTGCTGCCTCCGGGCTCGACGGCGGCTATGCCACCGTGGATGACTCGGTGATCCGCGAGGGGGCCGAGGCCATCGTCAAGCAGGCACTGGAGAAGGTGTCCGGCTACAACATCGACGTTGATGCCTCTGTTGAGAATGGCGACGCCTCCGGTGTGCTCCTGGAGATGTCCGAGTCGGCCGAGCTGCTGGTGTTCGGGACCCGCGGGCGTGGCGGCTTTGTGGGCCGCCTCCTCGGGTCTGTGAGCAGCGCGCTTCCGGCCCACGCCAAGTGCCCCACCGTCACGGTCCCGCTGATTTGCTCCGACCGGCTGGGCGAGACCACCGAGGACAAACGGATCAAGGCTGAACAGGCGAGGTCCGGCCACCAGCCTGTGGAGAACGTTGTGGTGGTGGGCGTGGACGGTTCCGAGCAGGCACGCGTCGCCGTCCTGGAGGCCGCCTCCCAGGCCGAACGCCTCGGGGCAACATTGCGGGTGGTCTGCGCTGTGCCGCAGTACAGCGGCTCCCTCGCCTGGGTGCCGGCGCCGATGGACCGCAAAGCCCTCTTCGCCGACATCCGGGTCCAGCTCGATGCCGGGATGGCCTGGCTCAAGAGCCACTACCCGCATCTGCCGGTGGAATCCGAGCTGAAGGACGGCTCGCCGGTGGACGTGCTCGTGGAGGCCAGCCGGCATGTGGAACTGATCGTGGTGGGCACCCGCGGACGCGGCGGCTTCACCGGGATGCTGCTCGGCTCCACGTCCGACGGCGTCCTGCACCACGCGAAGGGACCTGTCCTTGTTGTCCCGGACCGGGAGGATCCGCGGTTGGCGGACCGGGCAAGCTTCGGCCCCATCCTCGGGGCAGCCTGAGGTTCCTGGCACGTCCGGGCTGAAGCCACCGTCCGAAGCCGCCCGCCCAAGTCCCTTTTTCAGCCGCAGGCCTCATGATCAGGAGGCATGGAAATGCCAGACAACCTTGGCCCGGTCCTGGGACTGGAGCACGTCCGCGCCGGCATGGTGCAGCTCGTGGGCGGCAAGGCCGCGAACCTGGGTGAGCTGCTCGCCGCCGGGCTGCCCGTACCGGAGGGCTTCTGCCTCACCACCGACGCATACCTCCAGGCCACTGCCGGCAGCCGGGAGGACGGGCAGCAGGACGGTGCGCTGGCTGATGGGGGCTCCCTCGCCGGGATCCATGAGGCGCTGAACGGCCACGCGCGGAACGGGGCTGCCCGAAACGGAACCGCCCACGGCGACTTGCCTGCCCTCGCCGCATTGGCCGGACAGGCGCGGGACCTGGTCCGCGGCACGCCGGTTCCAGCCGGCATAGCCGCCGCCATCGGGCAGGCCTACGCCGCCCTGGGCACCGATGTGCCGGTAGCGGTCAGGTCATCGGCCACGGCCGAGGACCTTCCCTCCGCCAGTTTCGCCGGCCAGCAGGACACCTACCTGAACGTGGTGGGGACCGCCGCCGTCGTGGAAGCCGTCCGGAACTGTTGGGCCTCGCTCTGGACGGACCGGGCTGTCAGCTACCGCGCGGAGCTGGGGATCGACGCCTCCACAGTGGCGCTGGCCGTTGTAGTCCAGCGGATGGTGGACGCCGTGACGGCCGGAGTGATGTTCACCGCCAACCCGTTGACCGGCCGTCGGCAGCAGGCAGTCATAGATGCCAGCCCCGGGCTCGGCGAAGCCGTGGTCTCCGGCTCAGTCAACCCGGACCACTTTGTGGTGGACCCCGGCACGGGGCAGGTCATGGAGCGGCGGCTCGGGGACAAACGGCTGGTGGTGCGGCCGCTGCCGGGTGGCGGAACCGAAACACTGGACATGCCCGACACCGGATCGACCGCCTGCCTGACGGACGGCCAGGCAGCCGAGCTTGCCCGGCTGGGCCTAAGGGTGGAGCGGTATTTCGGCTCGCCCCAGGACACCGAATGGGCCATCGATGCTGAGGGCCTGCTGTGGCTGACACAGTCCCGCCCCATCACCACCCTGTATCCGCTGCCCGAGAATGCATCGGCGCGGGAAGGCACCCGGGTTTACCTGTGCTTCAGCCTCGCCCAGGGCCTCACCCGCCCCATCACGCCAATGGGGCTGGCCGCGTTCAAATTGATAGGCTCCTCCGTTGCGCGGGCCGCCCGTTTTGACGTTCCGGAGCCCCGGAACGGCCCGTCGCCCTTTGCGGAAATCGGGCAGCGCATCTACTTCGACCTGACCACCGTGGCCCGCAGCACCGTTGGACGTCGGATCGTTCCCCGCGTGTTTGACGTGATGGAGGCCCGCTCCGCCACGGTCCTGAGGCGCGTCTTCGAGGATCCCAGGTTTTCGGTGACGAACAGGACCCCCATCGGCCTGCTGCGGCACGTGGTCCCGGCGGCGGTGCATGCCCGGGCGCCCGAGACGCTCCTTCGCGCCCTGTTCAGGCCGGAAGCCGCCCTGCGCCGGGTGAACCGGTTTGCACGGGACTTCGGGAAGTCCCTTGAGCTCGGGCCGGGCGCCACGCCGGCCGAGCGCCTCGACCACGCCGAATTCCTCCTGGGCAACCGCCTCTTCTCGATCGTGCCCGCGGTCCTTCCCCTCCCGGCGCTGGGATTCGGCATGCTGGCGCTCGCAGGGAAACTGCTGGGCGGCAACAACCGCTGGGACGATCTTCAGCACGTGCTGCGCGGGCTGCCAAACAACGTGACCACGGAGATGGACCTGGAACTGTGGCGGCTCGCCACGGTGATCAGGGACGACGGCGGGTCGTCCAGTGCGGTCAGGAACCAGGCACCGGCCGCGCTGGCCCGGCAATTCAATGCCGGGGAACTGCCTGCCGTGCTGCAGGCCGGCCTGGCCCGCTTTATGGACAGGTACGGCCAGCGGGCCGTGGCGGAAATCGACGTGGGGATGCCGCGCTGGTCCGATGATCCCACCCATATCCTGGGCGTACTGGCCAACTACCTCCGGCTGGAGGACTCCAGGCTTGCTCCGGACGTGCAGTTCAACACTGCCACCAAGCAGGCGGAGGAAACCGTAGTGCGCCTTGTGGCGGAAGCCCGGCGCCGCGGCCAGCTCCGCGGTGCCCTGGTGCGGGCGGCGCTGCGGCGGGCCAGGCTTTTCGCCGGGCTGCGTGAAATGCCCAAGTACCAGATCGTGGTGGGTCTCGCCGAGGTGCGCCGGCAACTGCAGCAGGTGGGAGCCGCGCTGGCCGAGGCCGGAAGCATCGCGGATCCGGACGACGTCTTCTTCCTCGATTTCAGCGAGGCACGGCAGGGCCTTAGCGGAAGCACGTCCGCGGACCTGCGCAGCCTCGTTGACCGGCGGAGGGAAGCGTACGCGCGTGAACTGGAACGCCGCCACGTGCCGCGGCTCCTCCTCTCGGACGGAACGGAACCCGAAGCGGTGCCATCCGGCGTCGCCGGCGCAGCACCCGCGGTGCCCGGCACGCTCAGCGGCAGCCCGGCGTCGGCCGGTATTGTCAGCGCCGACGCACGGGTCATCCTGGACCCGGTGGGAGCGCACCTGGAACCGGGGGAGATCCTGGTGGCACCGTCCACGGACCCTGGCTGGACGCCGCTGTTCCTGACGGCGGGCGGCCTGGTCATGGAGATGGGCGGCCCTAATTCGCACGGTGCCGTGGTGGCGCGGGAATACGGCATACCGGCCGTGGTGGGCGTCCCGGACGCCACGGTCCTGCTGTCCAGCGGGCAACGAATTACGGTGGACGGCGCCGCCGGAACCGTGGTGCCCGGTGGTGGCTGACCACCAAAAACGGGGTAGTGTTCCGGGCCCGTCCCAGGCGTAACCTGAACCTATGGGCTCCAAGGATGGAGTGTGGGTGGCATGAGCCGCACATGGTTGCGGTGGATGCCGGCGGCTGCAGTACCAGCCGTGATCGCCGCCGGGGTGCTGGCGGGATCCATTCCGGCGCGCGCGGGCAACCCGTTGCCCGAAAAGACTCCGGCGCAGGTGCTCGTCCTGCTCGGCGGACACACCACTACCACCCTCTCCGGAACCGTGGCGCAAACCTCCGAGCTTGGCTTGCCGGAACTTCCCTCAACCGCCCCGTCCTCCGGACCTGCGTCGGCCAGCGGAGCAGCCTCGATCGCTGAACTCCTGACCGGCCAGCACACCGCACGGGTATTTGTTGATGGTCCGTCCAAAGTCCGGGTCCAAGTGGTGGACCGCCTCGCTGAACGCGACCTCATCCGCCGGGACAGCGAGCTCTGGTTCTACAGCTCCAGGGACAATTCGGCCGCGCACCTGACCCTTCCGTCGTTTGCCCGGGACCTGCCGCTGGCTGAACCGCCGACGGCACCCACGCCGCCGGACCAGGCGCCAGCCCCGGTGCCAGGGCTCCCAAAGCCTGAACTCCCGGCCCCCGGCCTGCCACTGCCACCGATCCCGGCACCGGACATGCCGATACCGGTGCCAATGCCGGAATATTCCATTCCGACGCCGGAGGACATCGCCACCAGGCTGCTGGCCGCCGTGGACAGCTCAACCCAGGTCACCGTGGGTCCCGACGTTGAAGTCGCGGGCAGGGCGGCCTACAACCTGCTGCTGGAGCCCCGCACGCAGGGGACGCTGGTGGGACGGGTGGCCATCGCGGTCGACGGCGAAACGGGACTGCCGCTGCGCGTGACGGTGACGGCGCGTGACCAGACGGAGCCCGCCTTCCAGGTCGGATTCACCAGCCTGTCCCTCGCGAAGCCCGACGATTCGCTCTTCACGTTCGTCCCGCCGCCCGGCGCCAGTGTCAAGGAACTGCAGCTGCCAGTGCCCGCCCGGCCCTGGCCGATCATGTCTGGCTTCCCGGGATCGCCGGGCATGGCCGTCACGCCGGACACAGCCGCTGCGGAGATCCATGCGGGGACCGGGCGCCCGCAGATGCCCTCGATGGAGCGGCCCAGCGTGACAGGAACCGGCTGGGAAACGGTGATCGGGTTCCCTGCGGCACCGGCCGGACAGGGATCCATGCTGAGTGAATCCCTGCTGGAGGATCCGTTCCTGGCCCAGGCCGCCGTCGTCGTTCCCGGTGGCCGGCTCCTGTCCACCACATTGGTCAACGTGCTGATCACCGACGACGGACGGATTTTCGTCGGCATGGTTCCGGCGGAGCGGCTGCAGGCCGCAGCGGGCTCCGTGGCCAAGTGACCGCCGCTGTGGGCGGAAACGCATCAGGGACAGGGATCACCGGGCTGACCATCGAAACGCAGGGCCTGACCAAGCGGTTCGGCCATCAGCTCGCCGTGGACGGCGTTAACCTGGCCGTGCCGCACGGCTCCGTGTTCGGGTTCCTGGGCCCCAACGGGTCGGGAAAAACCACCACGATCCGCATGATGCTGGGGCTTGCCGCGGCGACGTCGGGCACCGTCAGCGTCCTCGGGCTGGACATGCCGAACCGGCTGCATGAGGTACTTCCCCGTGTGGGTGCCCTCGTGGAGGGGCCGGCTTTTTACCCTTTTCTGTCCGGTGCCGCCAACCTGCACCGGCTGGACGCCGCGAGCCGCAATGCGCGCCCGGCCACACGCCGGACCCGGGTGGGTGAGGCGCTGGAGCGGGTGGGGCTTTCGCATGCCGCCGGCAAGCGCGTCCACGCATATTCGCTGGGGATGAAGCAGCGGCTGGGGATAGCGAATGCGCTGCTGTCCCCGCGCGAGCTCCTGGTTTTGGACGAGCCCACCAACGGGCTGGATCCGCAGGGGACCCGGGAAGTTCGGAACCTGGTCCGCTCGCTGGCCGCCGACGGAGCGACGGTGTTCGTCTCCAGCCACCTCCTGGCCGAGGTGGAGCAGATCTGCACGCACGCTGCCATTATGAGCACGGGCCGCCTGGTCGCCCAGGGACCGCTCCCGGAACTCCGGCAGGCCGGTGAGGCCCGGATCCGCCTGCTAACGCCCGACGCCGGCACGGCCTTTGGCGTCCTGGCGCGGCTGGGCATGACTCCCGTGGCCGGCAGCCCAGAAACGGACGGGTCGGTGGTCACCGCCGTGTTGGGGACCGGCGCGGGCCCGGGTGCTTTGGCGGGGAATGGTTCCGTTGCGCCGGAGGAGATCGTAGCCCGGCTGGTGGAAGCCGGCGTGCGGGTCCGCGGATTTTCGGTTGAACGCGAAAGCCTCGAGGACCGCTTCGTGGCGCTCACGGGGGAGGGGTTCGACGTTGCCCAGTAGCGTGCCGGGCGATTTGCCCAACAGGGTTCCGCAGAGCATGTCCGGCGCCCAGCCCCGAGCCGTCTCCACGAGCGTCCGGGCGCGGGACCGCGCGGCGTCCAGTATCCCGCTCCTGGGTTCCGAACTAAGCGTCCTGTTCAGGCGCCGGCGGACCTGGGCAATGCTCCTGGCGCTGGCCGCCATACCCGTGCTGATCGCTGTCGCGGTCCGGCTCTCGTCCAGCGTCCCGTCGGGCCGCGGACCGGCCTTCCTGGACCGGATCTCACAGAACGGGCTCTTCGTGGCGGTCACCGCGATGCTGGTGTCAGTCCCGTTGTTCCTTCCCCTGACCATCGGTGTTGTTGCAGGCGACACCATCGCGGGGGAGGCGAGCCTGGGCACTCTGCGGTACCTGCTGGTGGCGCCGGCCGGCCGTGTCCGGCTGCTGCTGGTCAAGTACGCCGGCGCGTTGGCTTTTTGTGTGGCCGCGCCGGTTACGGTTGCCCTGGCGGGGGCGGCCATCGGTGCCTCGCTGTTTCCCATAGGGCCGGTCACACTGCTGTCCGGGGATGTGGTCCAGCCGCCGGAGGCTGCCGTGCGGCTCGTGCTGATCGCCGCGTACATGGCGGTGTCGCTGGCCGGGCTGTCGGCGATCGGGCTTTTCCTGTCCACACTGACGGTTGTCCCGGTGGGCGCCATGGCCGCCACGGTGGTGCTGTCCGTGGTCTCCCAGGTCCTGGACCAGCTGCCGCAGCTGGAGTGGTTGCACCCATGGCTGTTCAGCCATTACTGGCTGGGATTCGGGGATCTCCTGCGCCAGCCGGTGTTGTGGGATTCCTTCGGCAGCAACGCGCTGCTCCAGGCGGGCTACGTGGCCGTGTTCGGCGCCCTGGCCTACGGTAGGTTCGTCACCAAGGACGTCCTGTCCTGACGATTTGCCCCGGCGCGTTGCCCCGCCTGCGTCAGTAGCGGGCGGCGTACGGATGGAGCTGCATGCCGGCCATGCTGCTCAGTGACGTGACGCCGATGCCTTCCTCAGGGTTGAGCGCCTGTACCACCTGGCCGTTCCCGAGGTAGATGGCAACGTGGTAGAAGTTTGGCGCCGAGCCCCACACGAGCAGGTCGCCCCGCCGGGCCTGCGAGATGGGGACATGGACCGGTGCCGCCGCGTATTGCTGCGAGGCCGTGCGCGGGAGATACTTGCCCGCGGCGGCGAAGGAAGCCTGGACCAGCCCCGAGCAGTCAAAGCCAGTGGGGCCGGTGCCGCCCCACTGGTAGTAGTACGGTGCGCCGACTTTGGTCATTGCCACTGAGATGGCCGTCTCGTTGGAGCCGCCCGGCGCTGGTGACGGTGCGGGGGCCGGAGCGGGAGCGGGTGCTGGAGCCGGAGCTGGCGCCGGGGCAGGGGCCGGAGCCGGGGCAGGCGCAGGTGCTGGTGCGGGGGCCGGAGCGGGTGCTGGTGCGGGGGCCGGAGCGGGTGCTGGAGCTGGGGCCGGTGCCGCCGGTGCCGCCGGTGCAACGGGTGCGTCGCTTCCGGCACCCTGGCCCGACGCACCCTGGTCCGCCGCGGCCTGGTCGGCTGCCGCCCGGTCCGCGGCGGCGGTCAGGGCAGCAAGCCGGGCCTCCTCGCGCTGCCGGTCCAAAGCGTCAACGCGCGCCGATTCGAGGGCGACAGTGGTGTTCCGCAGCTGTGCGAGCTGGTCCACCAGGACTGTCCGCTGCGCCGCTGCCTCGGCCACCGCCTTGGCCTGAGCAGCATTGGCCTGTTCGGCCTGGGACTTGCGGGCTTCGGCGTTCCTGGCTGCTTCATCTGCTGCCCGGTTGGCGTCCTCGGCCGCTTCCGTCAGGGACGTTGCCGCCGTTGCCGCGTTCGCAGCGGATTCGAAGGCGCGGCTCCGGCTTGCCGAGATGGCTTCGAGCGTGGCGGCCTGTCCCAAAACGTCCCCGCCGCCCGTGACGAACGTGGTCAGGGCAGGGTTCATGCCGCCGTTGCGGTAGAGGTCCCCGGCCAGCTGCCCCACCTGTTTGCGCGTCCTGTCCTGCTCCAGCCCGGCTGCTTCTGCCCGTGCGGTGGCCACTTTTGCGGCCGCCTGCCGTGCCTGAAGCTCAACGAGCGACTCGCTGTAGGCGTTGTTGGCCTGCATCGCCAGGGCGAAGGTGGCCTCCTGGGCGCGCGCTGCGTCCGCAAGGAGCCGTTCGATGGCGGTGACCTGGTCCGCCGTCGCGCTTTCACTTGCCTTGGCCGCGGCAATGTCCTCGGGGGACGGGATCTCCGGCGCAGCCGGAATGCTGACGACAGGCGCGGCGGGCGCCGGTGCCAATGGTGCCGGCGCAGCCTGGGCATGCAGCGGGATGCTGCCAAGAAGCACGACGGCGAGTCCCAGCTGCGCGGCCCAACGGCCGGGTCCGGTCAAAGCCATTCGCAGAACCTCGCAGCATCTTTGGGCTGGGGAGCGAGGTCTGATTGGTCGGCACTGAGTGCCCCTCTGCCGATCGCCCAGCATTTCAGAGGCTACGGGACCATCTGCACTTTGGCAACACTGGTCACATCAATAACATAAACAACAAGAGGGCTGATGGGGTGCATTTCCGCCGGGTGTGTCGGGGCCGTTTGTGAGCTATGCGTGCTGCTGCGACTCGTGCTCTGAGTGGCTGGCCGGTTCAAGCTGGAACGTGCAGTGGTCCGTATCGAAGTGGGACCCCAGGCACGCTGTCAGCTTGTCCAGGAGCTGGTCCGCGCCCCGTGCGTTGAGAACCCCGTCCTCCACCACCACATGCGCGGAAAACACGGGCACTCCCGAGGTGATGGTCCAGATGTGGATGTCGTGGACATCCGTGACGCCCTCGACCGAAAGGATGTGCTCGCGGATCATCTTCACCTCGACGCCCTTCGGGGTTGCCTCGAGCAGGACATCCACCACGTCCCGCAGCAGGCTCCACGCCCTCGGCAGGATCATTAAGGCGATCACCACCGAGGCGATGGTGTCCGCGGCCTGGTAGCCGGTGAGCAGGATGACCACGGCAGCGGCGATGACGGCAAGGGACCCGAGTAGGTCCCCGAGCACCTCGAGATAGGCCCCGCGGACGTTCAGGCTGTCCTCATGCGCTCCCCGAAGGATCAGCAGGGACACCAGGTTGGCCACCAGGCCCAGGATGGCAGCAAAGAGCATGACGCCGGTCTGGACCTCGGGGGTGGAACCGATGCGCCGGATGGCTTCCGAGAAGATGACCACCGAAATCACAATCAGGATCAGCGCGTTTGCCAGCGCCGCCAGGACTTCGGCGCGCTGGTAGCCATAGGTCCGCTGGTCGCTGGCGGGCCGTCCGGCGATCCAGGCTGCCAGCAGGGCGATGGTAACGCCGGCGGCGTCAGAGAGCATGTGGCCAGCGTCCGCGAGCAATGCCAGCGATCCGGACAATGCCGCGCCCACCAGCTGGACCACCACAACTGCCATCGTGATGGCCAGGACAGCGATCAGCCTCTTGCGGTGCCGGCCGGTGGCCGTCATCCCGTGCGAATGGTGGTGGTCGTGTCCCATGCCTACAAGGCTAGTCCCAGGGGAAGCCGAAACCAGGCAATGCTAATCCCAGCCGAGTTCATGCAGGCGCTCGTCGTCGATGCCGAAGTGGTGGGCAATCTCGTGGATGACGGTCACCGCCACCTCCTCGACGACGTCCTCGCGGGTCTCGCAGATGTCCAGGATGGGTTGGCGGAAGATGGTGATCCTGTCCGGCAGCGACCCCGCGTCCCACCACGAGTCCCGCTCCGTGAGGGGGACTCCCTCGTAGAGCCCCAGCAGGACGGTGTCCGGGTCGTCGCCGGGCCCGGGAATGTAGTCGTCGTCGATGAACACCGCCACGTTGTCCATGGCCCGGGCGATCTTGGCCGGAATCCGGTTCAGGGCGTCGCTGACGGCGGCTTCGAACTCGTCGTCGGACATCGAGAACGGAGGGGTCTCCTGCGGACCGTCCGGGATGATGGGAAGTCCGGGCGGAAGGTGTGCGGGCATACCCTGACTCTAGCGGGAAACCCCGTCAGGCGGCTTTGCGCAGGGGGCGGGACCGGCGCCTTGTAAGGCCCACTCCCACCAGGCAGACCGCGCCTCCCACCAGCCCCCAGACGGTGGGGATTTCGCTCAGCAGCAGCCACGAAATCAGGATGGTGGTGCCCGGCACCAGGTAGGTGGTGGCGGCCAGCCTGCCGGCGTCAATCAGGGACAGCGCGTATGCCCAGGTGGTGAAGGCGATGGCGGTGGGGAAGATGCCCAGGTACACCAGGCCCAATGTGGCCGGCAGCGGTGCCGACTGCAGCTCGGACACCAATTGGCCGCTGAAGGGAAGGCAGCACAATGCCCCCACCGTGATACCGAACCAGGTGGCCTGGCCGGCGGGGAACTTCCGCAGTACCGGCTTCTGGATGATGACGCTGACGGCGGCGAGCACAGCGGCAAGGAGGCAGAGCAGCACGCCCGCCACATCCGCCGTCGAACGTTCCCCGGAACCTGGGCCGGAGCCGATCGCGATCAGCGCCACCCCGCCGAACGCCACCAGGCTGCCGATGATCAGCCACCGCGGGAACCCTTCCTTCAGCACGAGTCCGGCCATGATGGCAACCAGGATGGGGCTGACGTTGATCAGCAGGGCGGCGGTCCCGGCGTCCAGCAGGTGTTCCGCTGCGTTCAGGGCCACGTTGTAGCCGCCGAACCACATCACGCCGTACCCCAGGATGGGCCACCATTCCCTGCCCCGCGGAAGCACTTTGCTTTTGGCCAGCTGCGGGACCACCAGTGCGCCTAGCGCGACGGCGGCAACGGCCAGCCTGCCCAGCGTCAGGGAGCCCGGGGAAAAGGTAGGCCCAATCGCCCGGATGCCCACAAACGCCGACGCCCAGAGCACCACGGTCACCGCCATTGCCGCGACGCCGAGCGCCTTCACGCGGTTCGGGAGTGCGGGAGGTGCCGTCGATGTAGCGGAGTCCGTCGAGGAGGTGGTTGCCATGCTGCCAATCTAGCCTCGCGCAGGCCTCGGCGGCTGGCGGAAATCGGCCACGTCTAGTCGAGTTCCTGCCAATCGTGCGGGCGTGGACAGCGAGGGGAACGCGCAGCCTCGGTTAGGATGCGTGCCATGGTCTCAGCCACAACTTCACCGCCGGACACAGCCAAACGAATACGCCTGGTCATCTGGATCATTCTGGCCGTCATCGTCGTGGGCGGTGCGGCCTGGTACGCCGTGCTCACGTCCAACAAGCCCTCGCAGGACCCGCCGGTGGCCGGCAGTGAACAACTGGTTCGGACTGACAGCCACAGGCTCACCACACCGGCCGTGGAAAAGGCGCAGCTCGTGGAGTTCCTCGACTTCGAATGCGAGGCGTGCCGCTCCGTCCACCCCTTCGTCGAAGAGCTAAAACAGGAGTTCGGCGACAGGATCACCTTCGTCAGCCGCTACTTCCCGCTGTCGTCGCACCCGAACTCCGGACAGGCAGCGCTCGCCGTTGAAGCCGCGGCACAGCAGGGAAAGTTTGAAGCGATGCAGGCCAGGCTGTTTGAAACCCAGGACCAGTGGCACGGAAAGGCCGAATCGCAGGCGCCCCTCTTTCGGACCTACGCGGCGGAACTCGGGCTGGACCTCGCCGCGTACGACGCCGCCGTCGCGGACGACAAGACCAAGGAACGGATCCGGGCCGACATCACGGACGGCACCGCCCTGGGCGTGACCGGCACCCCGACGTTTTTCCTCAACGGCGAGAAGCTCACCCCCAGCACCAGGCAGGAGTTCCGGCAGATCCTCGCCGACGCCGTGAAGTAGCTCCTGGTCAGGCCTTTCCTGACCACTCCAGGAGGCGGTCCAGCGGCCACGTGGTGATGATGCGTTCGGCGGGCACGCTGTTGCTGGCCGCCCGTGCTGCGCCGTACTGCAGGAAGTCCAGCTGCCCCGGGGCATGCGCGTCGCTGTCGATGGAGAACAGGCACCCGGCATCGAGGGCGAGCTGGATGAGGTCGTCCGGCGGGTCCTGCCGCTCCGGGCGCGAGTTGATCTCTACGGCCACATTGTTTTCGGCGCAGGCGGCAAACACCTTTTTGGCGTCGAATTCCGACTGCGGCCGGGTCCCTCGGGAGCCTTCCACGAGGCGTCCCGTGCAGTGGCCCAGCACGTTGGTGTGCGGGTCCCTGATGCCCGCCAGCATGCGCCGCGTCATGGTGCTCCGGTCCGACCGCAGTTTTGAATGGACGCTTGCCACCACAATGTCCAGCCGGTCAAGCATCCCGGGCGTCTGGTCCAGTTCGCCGTTCTCCAGGATGTCCACCTCGATCCCGGCCAGGAGCGTGAAGCCGTTTCCGCCGGTGCCGTCGTTGATCCCGGCCACGACGTCGAGCTGTTCAGCCAGGCGCTCAGCGGTGAGCCCGTTGGCGATCTTCAGGTTGGGGGAGTGGTCGGTCAGTGCCAGGTACTCACGTCCCAGCAGCCTCGCGGCCTCGGTCATCAGACTGATGGGGGAGCCGCCGTCGGACCAGTCGCTGTGGCTGTGGAGATCGCCACGGAGTGAGCCGAGGAGCTCATTGCCGCCCTCGGCCAGAGACCCGGTGCTGCGCTGGCGCAGGTCTTCCAGATAGTCCGGCACCGCGCCGTCGACCGCCTGGCGGATCACCTGGTAGGTCCTGTCCCCGATCCCCTTCGTGCGTTTGAGCCGGCCGTCCTCCGCCCGGGCCTTCAGCTCGGCGGGCTCCAGGCCCGCGATGGTGTCCGCCGCTTTCCGGAAGGCCTGGACCTTGAACGTGGCGGCGCGTTCGCGCTCCAGCCAGAAAGCAATTTCGTTGAGCGCGGCGACGGCATCCATGGGTCCATCTTCGCCGCTTCGGGGCGCTTTGGTCAGGTGCCTGCGGGCCGATTTTGGAATATCCCGGCGTAGGCCCTATAGTTTTAGAGTCCAGTTCGGAGGAACTGCGAAGGACAAAGACTGACAGCCCCGGCTCGAAGCCTTTTCTTTTTGCTCCGAACGGGTTCTGGCCCCCATCGTCTAGCGGCCTAGGACACCGCCCTTTCACGGCGGCGGCACGGGTTCGAATCCCGTTGGGGGTACGCAAGGAACTGGTCAAACAGGCTGATAAAGTCTGGTAGGCTGGAAGCCTTGAAAAAACGCGGTAGCGATACTGCGGAAGCAAGAAAAGCAAGGCCCTGTAGCGCAGTTGGTTAGCGCGCCGCCCTGTCACGGCGGAGGTCGCGGGTTCAAGTCCCGTCAGGGTCGCTCTGATTGCCGGAAGAAATTCCGGTGGTCAAGGTGACATGTCACCTAGGCTCTGTAGCTCAGTTGGTAGAGCGTTCGACTGAAAATCGAAAGGTCACCGGATCGACGCCGGTCGGAGCCACCACTGGGAAGCATCAGTTCTTCGGAACTGGTGCTTTTCTTCTTTAACGGCCCGCACTCCTTTACCACGCCGCCTGCCAACAGGACGCTTCTCCCCGCCGTCTGGTCAATTCCCCGAGCCGTTCCCAGTGGATAAGTCCGTCTCAAGGGGACAAATCAAAATTCCCGTTGACAGCTTCCATGTAACGCGCGTAACCTGAATCACATCGCAGCATGTAACGCGCGTAACTAAAATTCCGGCCGGTCACCAGACAGGCCCCACGCAGAAGTCCCGGAGCATTCAATGGCGAACAGCACCCCACCCGCACCTGCAGCGAAGAAACGCGCAGCCGGTACGACGGCGGCGACCCCCGGGCAGCGTGGCGTCACCATGGCGGAAGTGGCTAAGCACGCCGGAGTGTCGCGCACCGCTGTGTCCTTCGTCCTTAGCAACCGGGAGCACCCCAACGTCTCCCAGGACACCAAGCACCGCATCCTTGAGGCCGTCCAGACACTCGGCTACCGTCCCAACGCCGGCGCCCGGGCCCTGGCCTCCAAGCGAAGCGACTGGTATGGCATCGTCACGGAAATCGTTACGGCCCCGTTCGCCGTCGACATCATCAAGGGCGCGCAGGACCAGGCGTGGCTGGACCGCAAGTTCCTGCTCATCGCCCCGTCAGACCAGGCGGACGCCGTAGGACCAAACCAGGGCCTGGAAGATGCCGCCGTGGAAAAGCTGCTGGAACAACGGGTCGAAGGACTCCTTTACGCGGCCACCTTCCACCGGGGCGTTCACGTTCCGAAAAGCACCCATGAGGTGCCCACTGTCCTGATCAACTGCTTCGACGCGGACGGGAAGCTGCCCTCGATCGTCCCGGACGAACGCGCAGGTGGGCGCGTCGCCGTCGAGCGTCTGCTCCAGGCCGGCCACACGAGGATCGGTGTCATCAACCTGGATCCGAACATCCCCGCCGCCGTCGGACGACTGCAGGGGTGCCGTGAAGCACTCGCCGAAGCAGGGCTGGAACTGGACCCTGATCTTGTAGTCTCCGGATACGCGACGGCGGACGGCGGCTACGAGGCAGCCTGCCAAATTCTTGATAAATATCCCGCTGGGGAAGGCAGGCCAACTGCCTTGTTCTGCCTCAACGACCGGATGGCCATGGGCGCCTATGACGCCATCAAGGAGCGCGGGCTCGCCATCCCCCAAGACATCGCCGTGATCGGCTTCGACAACCAGGAACTCATTGCGGCCTACCTCAGGCCGAAACTGACGACGGTTGCGTTGCCCTTCGAGGAGATGGGTGCGCTGGGTGTCCAGACACTCGCAAACCTTACAGCCGGACAGCCGATCACTGCACACCAGCAAATGGTCGACTGTCCGCTGCTAGAACGCTCTTCAGTCTGACGGCAAATCAACCACTGAAAAGCAACCCCCAACCACACCTTCACCTTCAGCGATGAAGAGAGGAAAGAGATACCCATCATGACACAACAGCGATTCTTCAGGGCTGCCCGAATCACGGCGGCCGGCCTGGCCGTGGGAGCCCTCCTGCTCACCGGCTGCTCAGCCAACCAGGGCACAACAGGTGCCACCGGCGCTTCGGCCGAGAGCGCATTGCTGACCATTCCCCGCGAGGACATGGGCACGTTCGTGCAGAACTTCAACCCATTCGCACCCACGGTGAACCCCATGGTGCAGCAGTCGATCTACGAGTCCCTCCTGATCTTCAATCCGGCCAATGGAGACACAACGCCGTGGCTCGCCACTGAGTGGCAAGCGGCAGGCGACGGCAAGTCCATCACTTTCACCCTCCGCGACGGCGTGAAGTGGTCCGACGGGAAGCCGCTCGTGGCCGACGACGTGGCGTACACGTTCGAACTGCAGAAGAAGATCAAAGGTGGCTTTGAATACCTCGAAACGGTGACCGCCGACGGCGCCAACAAGGTCACCTTCAGCTTCAACAAGCCCTGGTCGCCGGCCCTTTACGACCTCGGCCAGCTCACCATCCTGCCCAAGCACATCTGGTCCGCACTTGCTGATCCGGGCAAGGACACCAACGCCACGCCGGTAGGCACCGGCCCGTACACCGAAGTGGACAGCTTCCAGGCCCAGTCCTTCGTGCTGAAGAAGAACCCCAACTACTGGCAGCCGGAAAAGCAGAAGATCGCCGGAATCAAGATGCTTGCCTTCGCCGGGAACGACGGCGCCAACCTCGCCGCCGCGAACGGCGACGTCGACTGGGCGCCGCAGTACATTCCCAACATTGAGAAGACCTTCATCTCCAAGGACAAGGAACACCGCCAGTACTGGTTCCCGGCCACTGGTGCGATGATCAACTGGCAACTCAACACCACCAAGGCCCCCTTCAACGACGTTGACGTCCGCAAGGCACTCAGCATGGCCGTGGACCGCGACCAGGTGACCAAGATCGGCATGAGCGGCTACGCGAAGCCGGCGGACTGCACGGGCCTTTCCGGCAACTATGAAAAGTGGAAGAACGCCACCGTCAAGGACAACTGCACGTGGACCAAACTGGACGTGGACGCTGCGAACCAGCTGCTGGACAAAGCCGGCTTTGCCAAAGGAAGCGACGGCAAGCGCAAGCTGAAGGACGGCACGCCTTTTGAGTTCAAGATCTCCGTGGGCGCTACTTCATCCGACTGGCTCTCCGTGGCCAACGTGATTTCCCAGAACCTCGCCGAGATCGGCGTGAGCGCCAAGGTTGACTCCCCGGACTGGGCCGCGGTGGTAGCCGGCTACGAGACGGGCGACTTTGATTCGGGCATCGTCTGGAGCGCCAACGACCCCAGCCCGTACAAGTACTTCAGCACCTCCATGGGCACGGCAACGTTCAAGCCGGTAGGCACCAAAACCTTCGACAACTACCACCGCTTCGGGGACACCCAGGCAGACGCGCTGCTCGCCGAGTTCGCCGCGGAAGCCGACGAGTCCAAGCAGAGGGACATCGCCGACAAACTCCAGGAAGAATACAACGACGTCGCGCCCTTGGTGCCGCTGTTCTCCGGTCCGGAATGGGGCGCCTTCAACGACACCCGCTTCACAGGCTGGCCCACCCAGGACAATCCCTACGCGACCCTCTCGGTGAAGTCCCCGACCACGGTCCTGGTCCTGACGTCGCTGGAACCGCGCAAGTAGCCATCTTTCTCGCGGCCCCACCGCCGCACTGATCCGCACACCCGGCGCTGTTTCCGGCGCCGGGTGTGCTCCCAAACTTTCCGCAACTCCCGAATGGAGGGAAGCCGTGCGCTTTATCCTGCGCCGCCTGGGTTTCTACCTGATTGCCTTCTGGGTGTCCATCACCCTGAATTTCCTGCTCCCGCGCTTTATGCCCGGCGACCCCGTCTCCCGGATGTTCGCCCGGAACCAGGACCGGATGCAGCCCGAGCAGATCGAGCAGCTGCGCAAACTGCTCGGCGTGGACGACCGGCCGCTCTGGGAGCAGTACTTCGGCTACCTCCACAACATGCTGACCGGCCAGATGGGCGTTTCCATGTCCCGTTTCCCCGCTCCCGTCACTGAAGTGATCGGTTCACAGGTGGGCTGGACCCTCCTGCTGGGCGGGACCGCACTGGTGATTGCCGCCGTCGTGGGCAACCTCCTGGGAATCCTGGCAGCGTGGCGCCGCGGGGGAGCCGTCGACTCGGCGCTCCCGCCGCTGCTGATCTTCATCGGTTCCTTTCCGTACTTCTGGCTCGCCATGGGCGCCCTCTACCTGTTCGGCGTCACGCTGGGCTGGTTCCCCATCCGGCACGCCTTCAGCGACACCATCGTGCCCGGCTTCAGCTGGGAATTCATTTCCGACGTCGGCATGCACCTGGTGCTGCCGGCCCTCACCATCGTGCTGGTTTCGATCGGCGGCTGGATGCTGGGCATGCGCAACACCATGATCGCCACCAACGCCGAGGACTACATCACCATGGCCGAGGCGAAGGGCCTGCGTCCGGGGCGGATCATGTTCCGCTACGCCGCCCGCAACGCGATGCTGCCGTCCGTGACCGCCTTCGGCATGAGCCTGGGCTTTGTGGTGGGCGGTGCCCTCCTGACCGAGGTGGTGTTCGCCTACCCGGGCGTGGGCTACCAGCTACTGGCCGCCGTGCAAGGACTCGATTACCCGCTCATGCAGGGCCTGTTCCTGACCATCACGGCCGCCGTGCTGCTGGCCAACTTCCTGGTGGACATCCTCTACGTCCGTCTCGACCCGCGCGTGCGCAGCAACTAGGACTGATCATGACCACTTCCATCGCAAACACCGCTTCCAGCCTGCCCGCCGGGACCGTCGCAGATCCGCTCACCGGCAAAACGCCCGACGGCGGTACGGGGGTTCCGTCCGGCGGCACCGTACGCAGGTCCAACCGGAGCCTCCTCCACGGGCTGCTGACCAACAAAAAGGCCATGACCGGCGCCGCCATCCTGTTCGTTTTCATCGCGTTGGCGCTCCTGGCCCCGGTTCTATATCCGGACAACCCGTCCAAGATCACCGGCATGGCCTCCCAGGAGCCCGACGCCGAATACTGGCTGGGCACCACGGCCAAAGGCCAGGACGTCCTGGCCCTGACCATCCACGGTTCCCGCAGTTCACTGTTGGTGGGCCTGACCGTGGGATTCGCGTCCACCTTCATCGGCATCCTGGTGGGCCTGGCCTCCGCCTACTTCGGCAAGTTCATCGACGAAGCTTTGTCCCTGACCACCAACGTTTTCCTGCTGCTTCCGGGCCTGCCTCTCCTGGTGATCCTGGCTGCGTTCCTGCCGCCGGGCCTGGGCACCGTCATCCTGGTCCTGGTGGTCACCGGCTGGGCCGGCTCCGCCCGGGTGCTCCGCTCGCAGGCGCTGTCCATCCGGTCCAAGGACTTTGTGGCCGCTGCCGTGGTCACCGGTGAACGGCCGCTCAGGATCATGTTCGGCGAAATCCTGCCGAACATGGCCTCCATCGTGATGGGCACGCTCCTGGCCTGCATCATCTACGGCATCGGCGCCCAGGCCGGCCTGGAGTTCCTGGGCCTGGGCGACGTCAGCACGGTCTCCTGGGGCAACAACCTCTACTGGGCCGGCAACGAAGGCGCCCTGCTCACCGGCAGCTGGTGGGTCTTTGTCCCCTCCGGCCTGTGCATCGCGCTGGTGGCCTTCTCGCTGGCGCTGATCAACTACGCGGTGGACGAAGTCACGAATCCCCGCCTCAGGAAAATCAAAAAACCCAAGCCTGTCCCCACCCGAAAGCGAGCAGCGGCATGACCGTCTCCCAGACCTCCCTCGGCTCGCACCAGCCTGTCCTGGAGATCAAGGACCTCACCGTGAAGTACCGCGGCGACACCCGGTCCACCACCGCCGTCGACCGCGTCTCCTTCAGCATCGGCGCCGGCGAGATCTTCGGCCTGGCCGGCGAATCCGGCTGCGGCAAATCCACCATCGCGAACGCCATCATGCGGCTGCTGCGCGACCCTGCCGAAATCGCCGGCGGCAGCATCCGCTTCGGCGGCAGGGACGTCATGGCACTGGACAAGGAAGAGCTCCGCCGGTTCCGCTGGCAGGACGTGGCCATGGTGTTTCAATCGGCCATGAACTCCCTCAACCCGGTGATGACCATCGGCGACCAGATCGTCGATATCTTCACCACGCATGCCGGCTACTCCCGCAAGGAGTCCCTGCGCAGGGCCGCCGAACTGCTGGAACTGGTCCGGATCGATCCCGCCCGGCTGAAGTCCTACCCGCACCAGCTGTCCGGCGGCATGCGCCAGCGCGCGGTCATCGCCATGGCCGTGGCGCTGAAGCCCTCGCTCCTGATCCTCGACGAGCCCACCACCGCCCTGGACGTGGTGGTGCAGCAGGAAATCATGGCCCAGATCAAGGACCTGCAGCACCAGCTGGGCTTCTCCGTCCTCTTCATCACGCACGACATGTCCCTCATGGTGGAACTCTCCCACCGGATGGCGGTGATGTACGGCGGCAGGATCGTGGAGACGGCCAAGTCCACGGACATCCATACCGCCCCTCGCCACCCGTACACGCAGGCGCTGATGGGAGCGTTCCCACCCCTGACGGGACCTCGTGTGCCGCTCACCGGCCTGGCCGACGGCGTGAAGTTCAGCAACATTGCCGACCTCCGGGAAGCGGCTCCCGGGCATTTCGTGGCACCGGTTTCCCCCGCTCAGACTGCCCGGAACCAGCCTGCCCTGGAAGGAGCAAGCTCATGAGCAAGCACAGCGAAACACCAACCCTTGAAGTCCCAGCCCTTGAGGTACGGGGCCTGGTCAAGGATTTCCACAGCGGCGGCCTGTTCTCCCGCGCGGCCGTACGGGCCCTGGGCGGAGTGGACCTGAGCATCGGCCGGGGCGAAATCGTGGCCCTCGTGGGAGAGTCGGGCTCCGGCAAGAGCACCCTCGCCCGGTGCATTGCGCGGCTGGAACGGCCCACCTCAGGCCAGATCCTGCTGGACGGCACCGACGTCCTGAAACGGGACCGGTTCCAGGCATCCAAGGAATACCGGGCACACGTGCAAATGGTGTTCCAGGACCCCTTCGGCTCATTGAACCCGGTCCACCGGATAGAACACTTCCTGACCCGTTCCCTCACGTTGCACGGAAAAGCCGGGACCCCTGACCAGCTGCGGTCGAGGCTGGATGAACTGATGACCACCGTCGGACTCACCCCGGATATGCTCAATTCCTACCCGCATGAGCTCTCCGGCGGCCAGCGCCAGCGCGTGGCCATCGCCCGGGCCCTGGCCGTGGAGCCCGAGGTGGTCCTGGCCGATGAGCCCACCTCCATGCTGGATGTTTCGGTGCGGATCGGCATCCTCAACCTGCTGCGCCGGCTCCGGGACGAGCAGGGCATTTCCATGCTCTACATCACCCACGACCTTGCCTCGGCGCGCTACCTCGCGGACCGCATCGCCGTGATGTTTGCCGGCGAACTTGTGGAGGAAGGCGAATCGCTGGACCTCCTGGCGAACCCGGCACACCCCTACACCCGCCTGCTGGTATCGGCCGTTCCGGACCCTGCCCGCACCGGATCCTACGATCCCGTCGAGCGCGCCGCGCTGCGGGCGGCGGTGATGGAACCGGCGTCGTGCACGTACGACGGCGACCCGCAGCAGCGGTGCTCCGCCGCCGAACCCGTGCGGCACCAGGTGGGCGATCCTGCCCACCGGCACTGGGTCCGCTGCCATCTGTACCGGCCGCCGGCCGCTGCCGCCGGACACGCGCTGACCACCGACGCCCTGGAAGAAATGGTTTCCGCATGACCGGCCTGACCCACCCGCTGGCCACCGTGCCGCAGGATGAACTCGTGATCCGCGCCGAGGCGGATCCGCACCGGCCGCGCTTCCACTTCGTCTCGCCTGCGGGCTGGCTCAACGATCCCAACGGGGTCAGCCAGTGGAACGGCACCTACCACCTCTTCTACCAGTACAACCCGGAGGGGGCCTTCCACCACCGCATCCTGTGGGGCCACGCCACCAGCACGGACCTGGTCACCTGGACGGATCAGCCAGTCGCGCTGGAACCGTCCGAAGGGCCGGACGCTGACGGCTGCTGGTCCGGCGTGCTGGTGAACGACGGCGGCACGCCCACCCTGGTGTATTCAGGCCGGCACGGCGAACACGAACTTCCGTGTGTGGCCGTCGGATCACCGGACCTGCTCTCCTGGACCAAAGCCCCGGAAAACCCGGTGATCGCCGCCCCGCCGGCCGGGGTGGACATCACCGCCTACAGGGACCACTGCGTGTGGCGCGAGGGATCCCGCTGGCGCCAGCTGGTGGGCTCGGGCATCAGGGGCCGCGGCGGCACGGCGTTCCTCTATGAGTCGGCTGACCTCCGGACCTGGGACTATATCGGGCCGCTGCACATCGGCGACGCGTCCGCCGGCGATCCTGCGGCGACGGACTGGGAAGGCACCATGTGGGAGTGCGTGGACCTGTTCCGCGCCGGCCCCGGCGTGCTGGGGGACAGCGGTGGCCCGGCCGACGATGTGCTCGTCTTTTCCGCCTGGGACGACGGCGACACCCGGCACCCGCTGTACTGGACCGGGCGGTACGCGGGAGACTCTTACACCCCGCGGCAGCTGCGCCGGCTGGATTACGGAGGCAGGTACTTCTACGCACCCCAGTCATTCGCCGACGACGCCGGCCGCCGCGTGATGTTCGGGTGGCTGCAGGAGGGCCGGACGGATGTGGCCATGGTCGAAGCCGGCTGGTCCGGCGTCATGAGCCTGCCACGCGTGTCGACCCCCGACGAACAAGGGGAACTGGCCTTCACTCCCGTGCCGGAGATCGAGTCGCTCCGCCGGGACCACGTCAGGCTCGGGCCGCGGGACGTGGGCGGCAGCAGCGTTCTCGACGGGGTGTCCGGAAATCAACTGGATCTGGAACTGGACGTTGAACTGGAGCCCGGGGCAGTCTTCCGGCTCGGGATTCTGGGTGCCGGTATTTCCCCGGCCGAAACAGGCCAGAGCCCCGCCGAGGAGACGGTCATCGAGGTGGGCCGCGCCGACGGAATCAGCGGGGAGTCATGGCTGCGGCTCGACCGCTCCGGCAGCAGCCTGGACCAAATGGTGGACACGGAGGAGCGATCCGGGCCGGTAAGGCTTCCCGGCGGCAAGCTCCACCTGCGGGTCCTCGTGGACCGCTCGGCGTTGGAGATCTTCGCCAACGGCAAGCCCCTGACAGCCCGGGTCTATCCCACCCTTGGCGGGACTGCTGTGCGGCTGTCAGCCGACGGGAAGGTTCGACTGCGGCAGCTCGATGCCTGGCGGATGGAGGGAATCTTCGGCGGCCCGCGACCGCTGTTCCCCTAACTTTCCAGCGCCTGATCCCGCCGGCCCTTTGGGGACTCATGACGGCGCCCGCGGAGCAATCGATCCCCGCAATCAATCACCACGCTGGATCCACCCGCGGGCCGGGTCCACCGCCAAAATTTCGGTGAACTCCGGGTGGATCCAGCGTGACGTTTCCCACGATTGAATTTTTCCAATGAAACATTTGACTCCGCCAAACCGTTATGGCACGCGCGCGCTTTGGGCAATGTAAGCGCTTGCATCAAATGTCTGACAGGCTGGATTTTGGCGTCGAAACACGGTTTGAATGCAGTCGGTGTACTGCCTAGCGTGGACAGCGGGCCAGGAAATAACAATTTGTCCTGAGCCACGTACGGGGCCTCACCCAAGCCCCGTTCCCCTCGAAACAACGGCGTCCGTGATGACGCCTGAGGTGTCGTCGGGCTCGCCGGAGCATTCGAGGCCACAGGGCATACGCCCGTCTTCCACGAATAGTTTCACCTCCGCGAGAAGAGCAAAAATGCACAAGCACCCCCAAACACCCCGGATGCTGCGGTGGCGCCCCGCCGCCGCAGCACTGGCGGCAGCCGTAGCGGCCTCGGCCTTCCTGGCCATCCCGTCAGCACAGGCCAACGAGCCGGCGGATCCGCCGGCCGCCGAGCAGATGCCGGCCCCGACCCCGGGCTTCCCCCTGCCCACCAAGCACACGCAGGAGGCCCACGACCCGGCGTCGGACTTCACCTCCAAGTGGACCCGCGCAGACGCCAAGCAGATCATGGCCCAGAGCGACTCCACCGTGGCTCCCGGCGAGAACTCCATGAGCCCGGATGTCACCATGCCGGAAATCCCCGAGGATTTCCCCGCCATGAATGACGACGTCTGGGTCTGGGACACCTGGTCCCTCACGGACGAAAACGCCAACCAGATCAGCTACAAGGGCTACGACGTCATCTTCTCCCTCGTGGCAGACCGGCACGCCGGCTACGGGTTCGACCAGCGACACTGGAACGCCCGGATCGGCTACTTCTTCCGCAAGACCAACGCCGACCCGGCCAAGGACAAGTGGAACTACGGCGGCCACCTGTTCCTGGACAACACCTCGATCGGCAACACCGAGTGGTCAGGTTCCACCCGACTGATGCAGGGCAACCAGGTCAACGTGTTCTACACGGCCACCACGTTCTACGACGTGGCCGAGCGGAACGCCGGCGGCGGCGGCATCGCTCCCGACGCGGCAATCGCCAAGGCCCTGGGCAAGATCCACGCTGACGAGAACGGCGTTACGTTCGATGGCTTCGAGCACACCAAGCTGCTTGAGCCGGACGGCAAGATGTACCAGAACAAGGCCCAGAACCCCGGCTTCGCCTTCCGCGATCCGTACACCTTCGCGGACCCTGCGCACCCCGGCAAGACCTTTATGGTCTTCGAAGGGAACACCGGCGGCACCCGTGGAGAGTACGAGTGCAAGCCCGAGGACCTCGGCTACCAGCCGGGAGACCCCAACGCCGAGAACCTGAATGAAGTCAACAGCACCGGCGCCTACTACCAGACCGCCAACGTGGGCCTGGCTGTGGCGGACAACAAGGACCTGACCAAGTGGTCGTTCCTGCCGCCGGTCCTGTCTGCCAACTGCGTCAACGACCAGACTGAGCGTCCGCAGATCTTCATCCAGAACGAAAACGGCAAGAACAAGTACTACCTGTTCACCATCAGCCACCAGTTCACGTACGCTGCGGGCATGCGCGGCCCCGACGGTGTCTACGGCTTCGTCGGCGACGGCGTCCGTTCCGACTACCAGCCGATGAACAACAGCGGACTGGCCCTGGGTTCCCCGACGGACCTGAACATGCCGGCCAACGCTCCGGAAGGCCCCAACCCGCTGCAGAACGGCCGCCAGTTCCAGGCCTACTCGCACTACGTGCAGCCCGGTGGCCTGGTGCAGTCCTTCATCGACAACGTCAACGGCGTCCGCGGCGGATCCCTTTCGCCCACGGTGAAGATCAACTTCCAGAACGGCATTTCCCAGGTGGACCGCAGCTTCGGCAAGGACGGCCTCGGCCCGTTCGGCTACCTGCCCACCAACGTCCGCGTTGGCGGCGAGGGTCACTACAAGTGAACCGCCCATAGCGGAACCTGATCAAGGACCTTCCGCAGGTGGAGGCGGGGGCGTCCGGCATGGCCGGGCGTCCCCGCCTCCTGCCGTTAAGCCGCGGGCAGGGGATAGGGTTGGGTTCAACAGAAGGGGGAGTGCCTGATGGAATACCAGAACCCACAACCCGATGCGGGCGTCCAAAGACATAGCGCCGGAAGCCTGGTGCCGGGCCACGGCCGCACCGTCATCTCTGAGACTGCCGTAGCAAAGGTTGCCGGCATCGCCGCCCGTGCTGTCCCGGGGGTCTATTCGCTGGGGTCCGGACCGTCCCGTGCCCTCGGCGCCATTCGGGACGCCGTCGGCAGTTCCGACCACGCAGCCGGTGTGCACGCAGAGGTGGGCGAAACCCAGGTGGCTGTGGACATCAGCCTCGTGGCCACCTACGGCGCGCCGCTCCATTCGGTGGCTGACCAGGTCAGGTCTTCCGTGTACCGCGCCGTTGAAGAGCTCGTCGGGCTGCAGGTCATTGAAGTGAACGTCGAAATCACCGATGTCTATGTGGCCCCGCCTGTAAAACCGGCCGGTCCGGCCACCGCAGAAAGGGAGGCCGTCCTGTGAACCTGACAGTTGTGGGAATCGCCGTGGGAGCGTTCGTGGCGTTTATGTCCTTCCAGTTCGGGCTATGGGGCTTCCTGGTCTCGCTGCTGTTTATGGCAATCGGAGCCCTGCTGGGCCGCGCGGCGGAAGGGAAACTGGACCTGCGCGGCGTCCTGGATGCCATCATCGGCCGGCGCTCCTCGTCATGAGCTCGCCTGCACCGACGCTCCGGGGCCAGGTCCTTGCCGGTCATAACCGCATCAGCACCCAGGCCCTGACCAGCCTGGCCAGGGCCGCGGCAGCTGAGGCGCTGGGCGTGCCTGCCCAGGACATCCGTGCAGACTGGTCCGACGACGACGGCCTGCTTGCGCTGTCCCTCGTGGCGCCCATCCACATCCCTCCGCTGAAGGCAGTAGCTGCCGACGCCGGCAGGGTTGCTGCCTTCGGCGGGTCCATCTGGGACCGCACTGTCACAGCGAAAGCACGGATCCTGGCCACCGTCACCTCGCTCAGCGGGGCCCGGCTCAGCCGCGTGGACATCCGGATCAGCGGGGCCCGGATCAGCGAAGGAGGGCGTGTGAAATGAGCGCACCGGACAAGCAAAGAGTCCTCTACCGGGAGACCCATTCGTCCCGAGCGGTGGTCGCATCGTTCGCCGCTGTCCTCGTTGTTGTTGCCTGTGCCTATGGACTCCTGGAAGCAGCGGTCCATGCCATCGGCCAGCCGGCCTGGCTGATCGAACCGCAGACCGCTGCGGAACGGCTCGTCGCCTTGCCTTCGGGAGTACCGCCGCTGTTGCTCGGCGCCCTGGGTGCCGTGCTGGCAATGATCGGGCTGTTCTTCCTTCTGAACGCAGTGCTTCCCGGGCGCCGCGCCCGGCATGTGCTCAGCGACGACGAGGACGGCTGGAACAGTCCGGCGGTGGTGGTCGACGACGAAGTCATCGCTTCCGCCCTGGCACGCCGTGCCCGGCTCGCTGCCAACGTCACACCTGAGCAGGTCATGGTGGTTGTCTCCCGGCGCCAGGTCATTGTGAACGTCCGTCCCACCTCCGGCGTGCCGGTGGATGGGGGAGCCGTCCGCGCAGCAGTGGACAGCGAACTTGGCGAGATGGCCCTTCTCCCGGTTCCTGAGGTCCGCATCAACCTGGCATCGGCGGGGGTGATTGGCGCGTGACCAGCACACCCGCCCTGCTGAATCGGATCCTTGTGGCGATCCTGGGCCTCAAGCTTCTCGCCATTGGACTGCTCCTGGTCCTGCTGGCCACCGTTCCGGCAGTCGCCACGTGGTGGCATTCCTGGTCGGAGGATGCCTGGCAGGGGATAAACCAGGCCTTCAACAACACCCGGTTCCCCGGCAGGCCGGAGAGCTGGCTTTGGATCGTGGTGGTCCTCGTGACGCTGCTGCTAATGGGGCTGATGGTTGCCTGGGTGGCCCAGCAGGGCAAAGGCCGCAGCAACCAGCTCGTTTCGGATGACGACGCCGGGGAGGTCGCCGGCGACGTCCGGATCGGTGGAGGAGTGGCCGAGCAGGCCCTCAAGCAGGCCCTTGCGGAGCGTCCGGACCTGGCCGGTGCCACCGTTGCAACCTACGAGGTCAACGGCAGCCCGGCCCTGAAGGTCCGGCTCCTTCCGCGCCAAGGCGTCGCCCCGCACCTCCTCGCTGCGGAGGTGGCAACGCTGGTGGAGGCCCTGGACGCGGTGGTTGGCAAGCGCACACCGGTGCTGATCCACATTGGCGCCGGTGCGCGGACGCGGTTCAGCCGGGCTGAACGCGTCCGCTGAGCACCTACGTCAGCGGGTCAGGTAAACCGTGCAGTTCGGCGGTATTCCGGCCAAAAGACCGTCCGACGGCGGCACGCTGGCCATCGATGCCGTGAACCCGTCGGGTACCGGAACAGCGGCCGAACCCAGGTTGGTCAGCACCAGCACTTCGCCGTTGTGGAACGCCAGCACCCCCGCTTCCGGCTGGTGGACGTCCGCCCACCGGAACGTCCCTGATCCCAACCCGTGGGCAGAGCGGAACGCCAGCGCCGAACGGTAGAGCTCCAGAGTGGAACCCCCGACGCCGTCCTGCCGGTTGGCAGCGAGGTCCCGGAACGACTCCGGCTGGGGCAGCCACGGTGCCGCGGGCACTTTGGCGCCGGTGCCGGCGTCGGGCGTTACACCCCCGGGGAACGCCCCTGCGAAGCCGTAACCCGGCTCGTCTGCCTTCCATGGCAGCGGCACCCGGCAGCCATCACGGCCGATCTCGGCGCCGTTAGTGCGGAAGAACGTAGGATCCTGCCGGGCTTCGTCCGGGAGGGTGGTGTGTTCGGGTAGCCCCAGTTCCTCGCCCTGGTAGATGTAGACGGAACCCGGCAGCGCGAAGGAGACCATTGTGGCGGCGCGTGCCCGCTGCAGTCCCAGGATTGCGTCCGGCTGCTCGTCCCCGGCACCGATGCCCTTGGGGAACGTGGTGGGATCCTTCAAGCCGAACCGCGTGGTGTGCCGCACGGTGTCGTGGTTGCTCAACACCCACGTGGACGGTGCCTCCACGGAGGCTGCGGCCCGGAGGGAGTCGTCGATGGCTTCTGCCATGCGTTCGGCATCCCAGCCGGCGAGCAGGAAATCGAAGTTGAAGGCCTGCTGCATTTCATCCTTGCGGACGTACCGTGCGAGCCGTTCCGCGGGTTCCACCCAGGCCTCGGCGACCATCATCCGGTCGCCGTCGTAAGCGGCCAGCACGCGGTTCCAGTCGCGGTAAATGTCATGCACGCCGTCCTGGTCAAAAAACGGCGACGGCGGGTACTGCGGAGACACCGCGCGGTGCGGCTCCTGCGCCTCCGTATGGGCGCCGTGAGCATCGCCAGGCGGGGTGTGCCGGTTGTCCGGTGCTTGCTCCGCGGTGCCCTCCACCATGGCCGCGACGCCGTCCCAGTCCGGCAGGCCGGCTTCCTTGACCATGCCGTGGGCAACATCCACGCGGAAGCCGTCCACGCCGCGGTCCAGCCAGAAGCGCATTACAGAGCGCATTTCCTCCTTGACCTCGTTGTTGTCCCAGTTAAGGTCAGGCTGTTTGGTATCAAAAAGGTGAAGGTACCAGTCGCCAGGGCTGCCGTCGGCTTCCGTTACCCGGCTCCAGGCGGGTCCGCCGAAGATCGACCGCCAGTTGTTCGGGGCCAGGTTGCCGTCGCCGGAACCCGGCACCTCGTCCTTGCCCGTCCTGAACATGTAACGGTCCCGTTGCGGGGACCCCGGCGGAGCGGCCAGGGCCTCCTGGAACCAGATGTGCTCGTCGGAAGTGTGGTTTGGAACCAGGTCAACAATGACCTTCAGGCCCAGGCCGTGAGCAGTTTGTAACATTGCGTCGAAATCCGCCAGCGTTCCGAAAAGCGGATCAACCTGGCGGTAGTCCGCCACGTCATAACCGCCGTCCGCCTGGGGGGACTTGTAGAAAGGCGACAGCCAGACCGCGTCGACTCCCAGCCGCTGCAAATACGGCAAACGGGCCGTAATCCCGGGGAGATCACCCATTCCGTCGCCATTGGCGTCTGCGAAGGAGCGGGGATAGATCTGGTACACGGCGGCACTGGCCCACCAGGAATTCCTCGCGGAACCGGGGGTGGGAACGAGCGGATGGCGCATTTGGTTCCTCTCAGGTAACTTTTTGATGTAAACGCTTGCATTTCTTCCCGCAACGTTACTAGTGTGATGGTCACCACATCAACCGCACTGTCGACTTACTTGTCACTCAGCGAGGAGCCTCAAGCAATGAAAACCCGTAAATTCTTACTCCCGGCAGCAACTGCCGGCATCTTGGCCCTAACGCTCTCCGCCTGTGGCGGCGGGGGCGGGGGCACCACAGGTGGCGGCGGCACTGATGCCGAGGCTAACCTCGACGGCCGCGGCCCCATTACTTACGTCCAGGGCAAGGACAACAGCAACGTTGTCCGTCCCCTGGTGGAAAAGTGGAATGCCGCGCACCCCAACGAGAAGGTCACGTTCAAAGAGCAGACCGACCAGGCCGACCAGCAGCACGATGACCTCGTGCAGCATTACCAGGCCAAGGACGCCAACTACGACGTCGCCAGCGTTGACGTTGTGTGGACTGCTGAATTCGCGGCCAAGGGATGGCTGCAGCCGCTCAAGGACAAGATGGCCGTTAACACCACGGGCATGCTTAAGCCCACCGTTGAAGCGGGTTCGTACAAGGGAACGCTCTATGCCGCTCCGGTATCGTCCGACGGCGGCATCCTCTACTACCGCAAGGACCTCGTTCCCACTGCCCCTAAGACCTGGGCAGAAATGATGGACATGTGCTCCATTGCCAAGGCCAACAACATCGGCTGCTACTCGGGCCAGTTCAAGCAGTATGAGGGCCTTACGGTGAACGCGTCCGAAGCCATCAACTCGTTCGGCGGCTCGGTCCTGGACAAGGATGGCAAGCCCAGCCTGAACACCGCCGCGGCAAAGGCAGGCCTGGAAAACCTGGTCAAGGCCTACGCCGACGGGAACATCCCGCAGGAAGCCATCACCTACCAGGAAGAGGAAAGCCGCCGGGCCTTCCAGAGCGGTAACCTGCTCTTCCTGCGCAACTGGCCTTACGTGTACAACCTGGCCACCACTGAAGGCTCGTCTGTCGTCAAGGATAAGCTGGGCATGACGGCCCTTCCGGGCAAGGACGGACCGGGTGCATCGTCTCTGGGCGGACACAGCGCTGCAGTCAGCGTCTACTCAAAGAACAAGGCAACGGCACTGGACTTCGTGAAGTTCCTTGTCGATGCGGAGCAGCAGAAGTTCTTCGCCACCCAGGGTTCCCTGGCTCCGGTGCTCGGTGACCTCTATGAGGACAAGGAACTCGTTGCCAAACTCCCGTACCTTCCGGTGCTGAAGACCTCCATCGAGAACGCCGTTCCGCGTCCGGTGACGCCGTTCTACCCGGCTGTTACGCAGGCTATCCAGGAGAACTCGTACGCTGCGCTGAAGGGCGAGAAGTCTGCCGAGCAGGCCCTCTCCGATATGCAGAAGTCCATCGAGTCCGCTGGCGCAGGATCGTAGCTTAGCCATGGCAACCGAATTGGGCCCGACGCCGGTCAAGAAGCCGGCGTCGGGCGGTCCCGAAGTCCACCACGCACCCAAGGGTGTGGGGGAGGACAACAAGCTGATGAGCCAGGGCAGGTGGGCGTCCTGGCTGCTCGCCCCGACCATCATTGCGCTGGGCGTCGTTATTGTTTACCCGATCATCAGCGCCATTGTGATGTCCTTCCAGAAGGACGCAGGCCTGGATCCTGTCACCGGCCTCTTCACGGCCGGCGGCCCCGCAGGTATCCAGAATTACGTCAACTGGATCGGCCAGCAGTGTGCCGCCCCTGGCGGCGGCACCATCGCATGCCCCCCAGGTACGCTGGGTGGCCAGTTCTGGTCGGCGACAACCACCACGTTTATCTTCACAATCATCACGGTGACCTTTGAAACCATCCTGGGCTTCTGGATGGCCATGATCATGGCCCGCACGTTCAAGGGCCGCAGCCTCATCCGGGCCGCCGTGCTGGTGCCGTGGGCCATCCCCACCGCCGTCACCGCCCAGCTCTGGCTGTTCATCTTCGACTTCGAAGGCATCGCCAACAAACTGTTCAACGCCAGCATCCTCTGGACCGGCAGTGAGTGGCCCGCCAAATGGGCGGTCATCATCGCCGATACCTGGAAGACAACGCCGTTCATGGCTCTGCTGATCCTCGCGGGCCTGCAGATGATTCCCGCTGAAGTCTACGAAGCGGCCAAGGTGGATGGCGCCACTGCATGGCAGCGGTTCCGCCTGATCACGCTTCCGCTGGTCAAGCCGGCCCTCATGGTGGCCATCCTGTTCCGCACCCTGGACGCGCTGCGTATGTTCGACCTGCCGTACATCCTGACGCAGGGCGCCAACAACACCACCACGCTGTCCATCCTGGTGATCAACCAGATCAGGCAAGGGTTCAACGCGGCGGCGGCGCTGTCCACGATCACCTTCATCATCATCTTTCTGGTCGCTTTCATCTTCGTACGGTTCCTGGGCGCGAATGTTGTGGAACAAAGCGGCGCCACCGGTAAGGGGAAGAAATGAGCACGTCAACAGCAGCCACCGACCTGCGCGCCAGGCAGGACAAGGGGCGCAAGACCGCCCAGAACAGGGAGAAGTGGGCCCAGGGGCGCACGTACATCAGTGCGGCAGTCATCCTCATCTGGTGCCTCGCTCCTGCGTACTGGATGGTGGTGACGGCTTTCCGCGAGGTGGGCTTCACGTACGACACCTCGATCCTGCCCACCCACGTCACGCTGGACAACTTCGCCACCGCGTTCGACACCTCGTTTGGCAACAGGTTCGGCCAGGCGCTCCTGAACAGCATCTTCATCGGCGTCGTGGTCACAGCGGTGTCCCTGCTGATCGGCGTGTTCGCCGCTTACGCGCTGGCACGGCTGAACTTCCGGTTCAAGTTCCTGGTGCTGGGCTTCATCCTGGGGGCTTCCATGTTCCCCGGCGTCGCCCTGATCACCCCGCTCTTCCAGCTGTTCACCAACATTGGCTGGATGGGCACGTACCAGGCGCTGATCATCCCGAGTATCTCGTTTGTGCTGCCGCTGACCGTCTACACGCTGACGTCCTTCTTCCGCGAAATGCCGTGGGAGCTGGAGGAATCAGCGCGCGTGGACGGGTGCACTCAGGGCCAGGCCTTCCGCAAGGTCATCATGCCCTTGGCCGCACCGGCCATCTTCACCACGGCGATCCTGGCGTTCATCTCGTCCTGGAACGAGTTCCTGATCGCCAGCCAGCTGTCCAGTGACGCCACCCAGCCCGTGACCGTCGCCATCGCGAGCTTCGCGGGTGCACAGCCCAACCAGATCCCGTACACGGCCATCATGGCCGCCGGCACCATCGTCACCATTCCCTTGGTGATCCTGGTGCTGGTCTTCCAGCGCAAGATCGTTGCCGGCCTGACGGCAGGTGCGGTCAAGTGACGGAAGGCGTTTCCCGCCCCCGGAAGCCGAAAGGGGCGGGAAACGAACGCCGGCTGGCACGCTCCGGCGAGGATTTTGACATCATCATCGGATTCCTGGGTTTCTGGGCAGTGGTCCTGCTTGTGGTCACGGTCTGGATGGAGGTAACGGGACAACCCGCGCTCTGGTGGGCCCTGGGCCTGTTGGCCACACTGCTGGCAATCTATGGAATGCTGCGGCTGCGAAAGCGGCTGCCTGAGCGGAGGTAGCGCTGCCCGGGGATCCCGCCGAACGAGCGCCCGCTTCGCGGTGTAACACTGCCCACACTGACACTGGGCAGGTAACACTGCGAAGCGGGACCCGGCTCAAAATACTATGGCGTGGGGGGATCGCACTGGAGCAGGGCGGACGCCTGCAGGGAGTACATAAGGGGACACCGTGGCACGCACATCTGAAAGGTCCCAACGGGGCGGCCACAGCGGCGTCAGCATTGAGGACGTAGCGGCCGCTGCGGGAGTTTCCACGGCCACCGTCTCAAGGGCGGTTCGCGGACTGCCCCGGGTATCGCCGGCCACGCGGGAAAAGATCCTCGAGGTCGCCGGCCAGCTCGGATATGTCGCCTCCTCCTCAGCATCAGGGCTGGCCACCGGCCGTACCAAGACCATTGGTGTGCTGGCACCGTTTGTGAGCCGGTGGTTCTTTTCCAAGGCCATCGAGGGTGCCGACCGGGAGCTCCACGCCCGCAATTACAACCTTTCGCTGTTCAACCTGGGCGGCCACGGCAGCAACCGGGAGCGGCTCTTCAGCAAGACCATGGTCTACAAGCAGATCGATGCGCTGCTGGTGCTGTGTATGGCCCTCACCCATGACGAGCTCGACCATCTGCAAAAGATCGACATCCCCCTGGTGGTGGTGGGCGGCCATGTTGAGGAATGCGCTTACATCGGCATCGATGACTACGCCGCCGCCTCCACCGCAGTGCGGCACCTTATTGACCTGGGGCACCGCGACATCGCACTGGTCCACGGCGACGACGAAACCGACCTCAACTTTGACGTCCCACGGGTCCGCATCCTCGCCTTCAAGGACGTCATGCAGGCCGCGGGCCTGCCTACCCGCCCGGAATGGGATGAATGGGGCGATTTCACGGTCCGGAGCGGGCAGGAGGCATTCCGCCGGCTATGGGCCCGTCCGGGAGACAAGCCCACCGCCGTCTTTTGCGCCTCCGATGAAATGGCCATGGGCGTCATCTTCGAGGCGTCGCGGCTGGGGGTCCGCGTCCCGGAGGAGCTTTCCGTGGTGGGGATCGACAACCACGATTTCGCCGACGCGATGGGCCTGACCACGGTGGGGCAGCGTCCGGACGAGCAAGCGGAGCTGGCCACCAAAATGCTGCTGGACGAACTCGACGGCGCTATCGGGGCGGTGCGCTCCGCCGTCGCACCCCACGAACTCATCATCCGGAGGACGACGGCGCCGCCACGCGCCTAATACTGCGTGTACCTCAGCGGTGAACCTAGGACGCCCGGGCCAGTTGCCTGATGGGGATCCAGCGGGAGGCCAGACGGCGGTAAGCTGCCGCGGCGCCGGTCATGTCGCCCTCGGCCAGGCACTCGATGCCCAGCCGGATGTCCATGGGTGACTCGTCCGGGTACACCTTGTCGGCGACAGCTCCGTAATCCAGCTCCACCATGGAATTGACGTGGAACAGCTCCAGCCACTCGGTGAGCTGGGCGAGGTCGTCCAGCATGTCCAGGTCAGGCGCCGCCAAGGCCAGGTTGGCCACGGCGTACCGTGCCCGCTCCATGGCCTCCGTGATGGGCGTCCAGACGCGGACGGTGAGGATCCGGCCGCCGGATTCCACCACGTCCTTACGGTCACCTTCCATAAACAGCGAGAACCAGCTGAATGGAATGCCCCACGTGGAGGCGCGGGTGTGGACCCGGATGGATCCGTCCCGGGCCTTGACGAGGTCGATGCGTTCCTGGTGTTTATCCCGTTGTTCTTCCGGAATCAGCATTTCGGCGAGGGGGCCGTGGATTCCTTCCATCAGCGCGTTGGCTGCCAGCCCGGCCCGCAGCACCAGCTGGCTGGGGCAGTACAGCAGGACCGGGTCCGGGGCGGCACCCGAACCGGCGTCAGCGCCGCCGTCGGACGTTCCGGCTGCCGGGGCATCTTCCGGCAAAGCCGGTCCCGGAACACCGGGAGTGGTGGTGACCCGGACCAGGTCGGTGCGGCCGGTGGGAAACGGATCGCCGCCAGCCCGGGTGATCCGGCCCAGGGAGGCGAGCAGTTCGGCGTTTTCCACGGCCGCCCGGGAGGCGGTCCGGGCACCGGCCGTACGGATGGCTTCGCGCTGGTCCTCGGGAAAGGCGTCCAGGGGTTCGTAGACACGCAGCGTGGAGGAAAACGGCAGGCCGGCCTGGCCACGGTAGAGGTTTCCGGTCATCGTTCTCCCCTTTCGGCGGTCCAGGGCTGCAGCATCAGTCTGCCAGATCCACCAGCACCGGCGCGTGGTCCGAGGCGCCCTTGCCCTTGCGCTCCTCGCGGTCAATCGATGCGCCCGTGACCCTGGCGGCGAGGGCGGGGGAGCCGAGGACGAAGTCGATGCGCATGCCTTCCTTCTTGGGGAAGCGCAGCTGGGTGTAATCCCAGTAGGTGTAGACGCCGGGACCGGGGGTGTACTCGCGTGCCAGGTCCTTGAACCCGGCCTCCTCAAAGGCATGGAACGCAGCGCGTTCAGGCGGGCTGACGTGGGTGTACCTGTTATTGACGAACAGGTCGATGTCCCAGACGTCGTCGTCGAACGGTGCAATGTTCCAGTCGCCCATGAGGGCCACCTGGGCGTTCGGGTCGGCGGTGACCAGGCTGTGGGCGTGGGTCTTCAGGGATTCCAGCCACTTGATCTTGTACGGCATGTGCTCGTCATCGAGCGACCGGCCGTTGGGGACGTAAAGGCTCCAGATCCGGACGCCGCCGCAGGTAGCGGCCATGGCGCGGGCTTCCTGGACGGGGTCCTTGCCCTCCTTGCCGAACGCCGGCTGGTCCAGGAACGTCCGCTCCACGTCCTCAAGGCCCACCCGGGAGGCGATGGCCACGCCGTTCCACTGGTTCACGCCGAAGTGGGCCACCTCGTAGCCCATCCGCTCGAAGAGTTCCCAGGGGAAGTTCTCGTCCTTGCACTTGGTTTCCTGGATGGCCAGGACATCGCAGTCGCTGCGCTGCAGCCAGGCCTCCACGCGGTCGGCACGGGCACGGAGGGAGTTCACATTCCAGGTAGCAATCTTCACGTTCCTAACTTACCGAACTTGGGCGCCGCCCGAGGGCCACGGCCGAGCCGGGTTCCGCGCCTGGCTCCCGGCCGGTGCCCGCAGGAACGGGGCACTATGGCGCGGACACGCCGTCGGAACGCGCTTTCGAGGCCTGGATGCGGGTCAAAGTGCCCCACGACGGCGGCACTAAAGCATGCGACGGCGGCGGCGGGGCACTCTGGAATTTAGTAGGAAGTCCGAGTATATTCGCTTGCAGAGATGACCTGGATCACATGCGAAGGAGCATTCAGCCATGGTGCGCGAACTATCCCATTACGTATCCGGACAGAGAATTAGCGGGACATCCGGCCGTTACAGCGACGTTTTTGATCCGTGCACGGGCGAGGTCCAGTCCCGCCTGCCGCTGGCCAGCCGCGAGGAAGTCCGGAACGTGGTGGCCGCCGCGGAGAAGGCCCAGACGGAGTGGGGAGCCATGAACCCGCAGCGCCGCGGGCGGATCCTGCTGAAGTTCGTCGACCTGGTCAACCAGAACATGGATGAGCTCGCCACCCTGCTCTCCTCCGAACACGGCAAGACCTTCGCCGATTCCAAGGGCGACATCCAGCGCGGCATCGAAGTGGTGGAGTTCGCGGCCGGCGCCCCGCACCTGCTGAAGGGTGAATTCTCCGACGACGCCGGCGCAGGCATCGACGTCCACTCACTTCGCCAGCCACTCGGGGTCGTCGCGGGCATCACGCCCTTCAACTTCCCGGCGATGATCCCGCTGTGGAAGTCCGGGCCGGCACTTGCGGCGGGCAACGCCTTTATCCTCAAGCCCTCCGAGCGGGACCCCTCGGTGCCGCTGCGCCTGGCTGAGCTGTATTCCGAAGCCGGGGTCCCGGACGGTGTGTTCAATGTGGTAAACGGGGACAAGGAAGCCGTGGACGCCCTCCTGGAGGACCCGCGCGTCAAAGCCATTGGCTTCGTGGGCTCAACCCCTATTGCCCAGTACATCTACGCCACGGCGGCCGCCCACGGCAAGCGTGCACAATGCTTCGGCGGCGCCAAGAACCACATGGTGATCATGCCGGACGCGGACCTGGACATGGCCGCCGACGCCCTGATCGGGGCAGGCTTCGGCTCCGCCGGTGAGCGGTGCATGGCAATTTCCGTGGCTGTTCCTGTCGGCGAGGAAACCGCCGACCGGCTGGTGGGGAAACTCCAGGACCGCATCAAGGGGCTCAAGGTGGGCCACAGCCTGGCCAAGGACTCGGACTTTGGCCCGGTCGTGGCGGCCAGTGCCAAGGAACGGATTGAGGGCTACATCCAGGCCGGCGTGGACGAGGGGGCGACCCTCCTCACGGACGGGCGAGGCCTCACCGTTGAAGGCTACGACGGCGGCTTCTGGGTTGGTCCCACGCTCTTTGACCACGTCACCAAGGACATGAAGATCTACAAAGAAGAAATCTTCGGGCCCGTCCTCAGCGTGCTCCGTGCCGCCGACTACGACGAGGCCCTCCGGCTGTGCTCCGAGCACGAGTTCGGCAACGGGGTGGCCATCTTCACCCGCGACGGCGACGCCGCCCGGGACTTCGCCAGCCGCGTGGAAGTGGGCATGGTGGGCATCAACGTCCCCATCCCGGTCCCGATCGCGTACTACACCTTCGGCGGCTGGAAGGCCTCCGGCTTCGGTGACCTGAACCAGCACGGCGCCGATGCCTTCCGCTTCTACACCAAAACCAAAACCGTCACCACGCGTTGGCCCTCCGGGATCCGCCAGGGCGCCAGCTTTGTGATGCCGGCGGGAAGCTGATGGGGGAGCGGGAACCGGCAGAAATCCTGTTCGAGCGCCGCGGGCAGCTTGGCCTGATCACTCTGAACCGGCCGAAGGCCGTCAACGCCCTGACGCTCGGCATGGTCACTGCCATGCTGGAGCAGCTCACCGCCTGGGCCGACGACGACGCCGTAGCCACCATCCTGGTGCGCGGCGCCGGGGACCGCGGGCTGTGCGCCGGCGGGGACATCGTGGCCATCTACCAGGACATGATCCAGGAGGCAGGCCGGGCTCCGGATTTCTGGAGCGCCGAGTACCGGCTCAATTCGCTCATTGCCGGCTACCCGAAGCCCTACGTTGCCTTCATGGACGGACTGGTGCTCGGCGGCGGTGTGGGAATTTCCGCCCACGGTTCGGTCCGCGTGGTCACCGAGCGGACGCGGATGGGCATGCCCGAAACCACCATTGGATTTGTGCCCGACGTCGGCGGCACCCTCCTGCTCTCCCGGGCCCCGGGGGAGACCGGCACCCATGCCGCGCTGACGGGTGCCCACCTGAGCGGCGCGGATGCCCTGTTTCTGGGACTTGCCGACCACTTCGTCCCGTCCGGGAGTCTCCCCGCACTGGCGGAAGCGCTGGAAAGCTCGACGGCGGATGCCGCCGTCGGGCGCTTCGCCCAGGAACCGCCGGCCTCGGCACTGGAGGGGCAGAGGGGCTGGATCGATGCCGGCTATGCCGGTGACGACGCCGAGGAGATCGTCCGGCGCCTGCGCGCCGCCGGCGGTGACGCCGCCGCGGCGGCGGACACCATCGAATCGAAGTCACCCACGGCCGTGAAGGTGGCCCTGGCTTCACTCCGGCGGGTCCGGGGGCTGTCCCTCGAGGACGCGCTGGACCAGGAATACCGGGTGGGGCTGCGCTTCCTGGCCGGCCGTGATTTCCGCGAGGGCATCCGGGCGCAGGTGGTCGAGAAGGACCGCAATCCGCGGTGGCAGCCGGCCACACTCAAAGAGGTGGGCGAGGCCGACGTCGCAGCCTATTTTGAATCCCTCGGCGAACGCGAACTCGGCCTGGCCGGCGTAGGCGCCGGTGTGAAGACCTTCAGCCAGTCAAAGGAGACGGACCATGTCTGAGAAACCCGCCATCGCGTTCCTGGGCCTGGGCCACATGGGCGGGCCGATGGCCATCAACCTGGTCAGGGCCGGCTACAGCGTGGCCGGCTTCGACGTGGTGCCCGCGGCCCTGGAGGCGGCAAAAGCCCACGGTGTGCCCATTGCGGCCAGCCCTGCCGAGTCCGTGGCCGGCGCCGGCGTGGTGCTCACCATGTTCCCCAGCGGCCAGCACGTCCTGGACGCCTACCGCGGGACGGACGGTGCGCCCGGACTGCTGGCGACTGCCGCCCCGGGAACCATGTTCCTGGACTGCTCCACCATCAACGTGGACGAGGCCCGGGAAGCCGCCGCGCTGGCCGTCGAAGCAGGCCACCGCTCCGTGGACGCCCCGGTCTCCGGCGGGGTGGTGGGCGCGGAGGCCGGCACCCTTACATTCATGGTGGGCGGGGAAGAAGACGACTTCGACGCCGTGCGGCCGCTGCTCGACGTGATGGGCAAACGTGTGGTCCACTGCGGCGGGCACGGCGGCGGCCAGGCGGCGAAGATCTGCAACAACCTCATCCTGGGGGTCTCCATGATCGCCGTGAGTGAGGCGTTTGTCCTGGGCGAGAAGCTGGGCCTGACGCACCAGGCACTGTTCGACGTAGCCTCCAACGCCTCCGGGCAATGCTGGGCGCTGACCACCAACTGCCCCGTTCCCGGCCCGGTCCCCAGCAGCCCCGCCAACCGCGACTACCAGCCAGGCTTCGCCGGGGCGCTGATGGCCAAGGACCTCAAACTGGCACTGAACGCCCTGCAGAGCACCGGAGTCGCGGCCCGGCTGGGCCCGCTCGCCTCCGAAATCTACGATACGTTTGCCGCTGAAGGCGGCGCAGGCCGGGACTTCTCCGGGATCATCACGGACATCCGGGACAAGTCGCACAACGACAGGAGTCAGGCATGACGGAGTACACGAACATCCTGGTGGAACAGCGCGGCCGGGTAGGCCTGGTCACGCTCAACCGGCCGGAGGCCCTCAACGCCCTGGACAAGGCCACCATGGAGCAGCTCGTCGCAGCAGTCACCGCCATGGACGCCGACCCGGGCATCGGAGCCGTGGTCATCACCGGCTCCGGCAAGGCATTCGCCGCCGGGGCGGACATCAAGGAAATGGCGTCGCAGGGCTTCATGGACATGTTCGCGGCCGACTGGTTTCGCGGCTGGGAGGACTTCACCAGGCTCCGCATCCCCACCATCGCGGCGGTGTCCGGCTTCGCGCTGGGCGGCGGCTGCGAACTGGCCATGATGTGCGACCTCATCATCGCCGGAGACAACGCCAAGTTCGGCCAGCCGGAGATCAACCTCGGCGTGCTGCCGGGCATGGGTGGCTCCCAGCGGCTCACCCGTGCAGTTGGCAAGGCGAAGGCCATGGACATGATCCTCACCGGACGCTTCATCGGCGCCGAGGAGGCCGAACGCTCCGGGCTTATCTCGCGCGTAGTGCCTGCCGAAAACGTCGTGGAGGAGGCGCTGAAAGCCGCTGAGATCATCGCGTCCAAGTCCAAGCCGGTCGCCATGCTCGCGAAGGAAGCCGTCAACGCCGCCTTTGAAACGGGACTCGCCCAGGGTGTCCTGTTTGAACGCCGGATCTTCCACTCGCTGTTCGCCAGCGAGGACCAGAAGGAAGGCATGGCCGCGTTTACGGAGAAACGCCAGCCGGAGTTCAGCCACCGCTGACCCGCCCCGGCTCCACCCCTGCATGTGAAACGCCACGCCCTGTTCCTCCTAGACTCGTAGGAGCCGGGAAACCGGAACGGACAGTTGGCTGCGTAGGGGAATGGGGAATGGTGATGTGGGGAACTGGCGTCTCTGCCGAAGGCTCGACCGATAACCTGGGCGGCCTGGTGGGCGTCGCGGCGAGGGGCATCGAAAGCCTCGGCGAATGGGGCGTGGGCCTCTTCACCCTCGCAGAAACAGTCCTTCCGCCCATTCCCAGCGAGGTGATCCTCCCGCTGGCCGGGTACCTGGCCAAGCAGGGATCCCTGAACCTGGTGCTCGTGTTCATCACCAGCACGCTGGGCGCCTACGCCGGTGCCCTCCTGCTCTATTGGCTCGGGGCCAAACTCGGACTCGAGCGGTCCATCCGGGGCCTGTCGAAGCTTCCATTGGTGGACCGGGAGGATTTTGACAATGCCGCGGACTGGTTCCGCCGCCATGGCCGGTCCTCGATCTTCTTTGGCCGGCTGCTTCCCGGCGTGCGGAGCCTCATTTCGCTGCCGGCCGGTGCGTCCAGCATGCACCTGGCCACGTTCAGCCTCTACACGCTCGCGGGGAGCGGGCTGTGGAACGGGGCCCTCATCGGCCTGGGCTATGCGGTGGGCTCGCAGTACCAGGTGATCGAACAGTATTCACGGTTCCTCAACTATGCCGTGTACGGCGCGCTGGGACTGATGGTGGTGTGGCTCGTGGTCAGGAGTGTCCGGCGCAGCAGGAACGCCGGGCCCTAAGCACACAAAGCCGTAAGGGGCGCCATCAGTCCGTGAAGTCGCCGGCGTTCCGGCGGAAGCTGCCCAGGATCCGGATGAGCTGGTCCACATCTGCCGGCTCGAAACCCGACTGGCCAAACACCTCGGAGTTGAGCACCGCCGTCGCACGCTTTGCCACGGTGCGGCCCTCCGCGGTGAGCTCGATCAGTGTGGTGCGGCCGTCCGTTGGATGCGGCGAGCGGGCTACCAGCCCGGCTCCTTCCAGCCGGTCGACGGCGTTGGTCACCGAGGTGGGATGGACCTGGAGCAAAGCGCTGGCCTTGTTCATGGGCAGCGCACCGCTGCGGGCGAAGCTCAGCAGGGCAAGCAGTTCGTAGCGGGCAAACGTAAGTCCGAACGGTTTCAGGGCGCTTTCGATCCGGGCCAGCAGGATCTGCTGGGTCCGCATGATGGCCGTAATGGCCGCCATGGGCGCGGCGACGTCAGACCAGCCGCGGTCCTCCCAGTTGCGCTGGGCGTCGGCAATGGGATCGCGGGGTAGCGGTGCGCCCATCCCTCAGCCCTTCAACCCGGGGAAGTCAGCTTCGGAATACTCGATTCCGGCCCCTTCGGGGAGCTCGGCACCGCCGGGATGCAGGTCCCCGCCGTGCCGCACTTCCTCGTTGTGCCGCAGCTCCACCCGGCGGATCTTGCCGGAGATGGTCTTCGGCAGGGCTGCGAACTCCAGCCGCCTGATGCGCTTGAACGGGGCCAGATGGTCGCGGCAGTAGCGGAGGATGTCCTCGGCCAGTTCCGGCCCGGCATCGTAGCCGGCGGCCAGCACCACGTACGCCTTGGGGACGGACAGTTTCAGGGCATCGGGGGAGGGCACGACGGCCGCTTCAGCCACCGCCGGATGCTCGATCAGCACACTCTCAAGCTCAAACGGCGAGAGGCGGTAGTCGGAGGATTTGAAGACGTCGTCGTCGCGGCCCACGTAGGTGATGATGCCTCGCTCGTCCCGGCTGGCCATGTCACCTGTGTGGTAGTAGCCGCCGCGGAACGCCTCGGCGGTCCTTCCCGCGTCCCCGTAGTAGGACTTCATCAGCCCCACCGGGCGGGGATCCAGGCGGAGGCACAGCTCGCCGTCGTCGGACTCTTCCCCGGTGTTCGGGTCCACCAGCACCACGTCGTAACCGGGAAGCGGCTGCCCCATGGCGCCGATCTTGACCGGCTGGCCCGGCGTGTTGGCGACCTGGACGGTGGTTTCGGTCTGGCCGAAGCCGTCGCGGATGGTCTGCCCCCAGGCGCGCTGCACCTGCCCGATCACCTCGGCGTTGAGCGGTTCCCCGGCGGACACCACCTTGGTGGGCGGGGTCTTCAAAAGTGTCAGGTCGGCCTGGATGAGCATGCGCCAGACGGTGGGCGGGGCGCAGAAGCTCGTGACGGCTTCGCGGTCCATCTGTTCCATCAGCGCCCGGGCATCGAAGCGTTCGTAGTTGTAGATGAAGACGCAGGCTTCTGCGATCCACGGTGTGAAAACGTTGGACCAGGCGTGCTTGGCCCAGCCGGGCGAGGCCACGTTCAGGTGCACGTCCCCCGGTTCCAGCCCGATCCAGAACATCGTGGAAAGGTGGCCCACGGGGTAGGACGTGTGGGTGTGCTCCACGAGTTTGGCCTTGGACGTGGTGCCGGAGGTGAAGTAGAGCAGCAGCGTCTCATCCGCCGCGGTGGGGGCGTCCGCGGCAAAGGTGGTTGCCGCCGTCGTCGCTTCCGTGTACCGGAGGGCCGCCGGAGCGGTGGCTTCAGGACTGCCGGGAGTGCCGCCGTCGGCGATTTCAATGAGCCGGTAATCGCCGGGTACGCCGGCAAACTTGCCGATGTTGGAGCTCCCGACGGCGGCCCAGCCCGCCTCGCCGCGCTCCACCCGGTCCACCAGGTCCGCCGGACCCATCAGCGTGGTGGTGGGGATCAGGACAACCCCCAGCTTGATGCCGGCGAGCATCAGCTCCCACAGCTCCACCTGGTTGCCCAGCATGATGATCATGCGGTCCCCGCGGCGGACGCCCTGGCTCCGAAGCCAGTTGGCCACCTGGCTGGAACGGGCTGCCAGGTCAGCGAAACTCCGGCGGGTTGCGGAGCCGTCCTGCTCCACGATCACCAGGGCAGGCTGGGTCCCGCGGGCGGGGTCGGCGGCGATTTGGTCGAACCAGTCCAGGGCGAAGTTGAATTCCTCGAACCGTGGCCACCGGAACTCTTCCCGGGCCTGGCCGTAGTCGGAACGGAGGGCCAGCAGGCGGTCGCGTGCTGCACGGAAGTCGTCGGTGACTGTCATGGTGGCGCCCTTTCAACAAGTGATGCGCATCACTGGTTATCCAACTCTGTGCAATATACTAGGACATCCAAGGGTTTGGAAGAGCGAAGGGACCGTATGCCCGTGCCGCCACAACGACGTGATGAAGGCGCCTTGACCGCAGCCCCGCTGGCGGCACCAGCAGCCACGCTGCCGTTTCCGGACGCGGACCTGATGTACATCGTGGACCTGCTGCCGGGGCACGAGAAGGACCGCTACCTGGAGATCCGGGAGTTCCTGCAGGCCTCCGTCCGGCAGGCCTCGATCGACTACTGGAACCGCGAGGAATTCCCGTTCGGCCTCCTGGCGGAAATGGGCAAGCATGGCCTGGGCGGGCTGCAGACCGATGGCAGCTCCAAACTCTTCAAGGGCCTGATGTACGTGGAAGTAGCCCGGGCCGATGTGTCCCTCTCGGCACTGGTGGGCATCCACAATGAGCTGATCGTGGGAATGATCCACGAACTCGGTTCTCCGGAGCAGAAGGAACGCTGGCTGCCCGGGCTGGCCTCCTTTGCCCAACTGGGCGCGTTTGCCCTGACCGAGCCGGACCACGGTTCGGATATCGCGGGCGGCCTGGCCACGACTGCCCGCCTGGAGGGCGGCGAATGGGTGATCAACGGCGCGAAACGCTGGATCGGTGCCGGAACCATTGCCGACTTCGCGCTGGTATGGGCGCGTGACGACGCGGACGGGCAGATCAAGGGCTTCATTGTGGAGACGGACCGGCCCGGATACTCGGCCACGAAGATCTCCAACAAGATCGGCCTGCGGATCATGCAGAACGCGGACATTGTCCTGGATAACGTGCGGATTCCGCAGTCCAACATGCTGCCGGGCGCCACCGACTTCTCCAAAGCCAACGATCTCCTGCGGGATTCACGCGCCTGGGTGGGCTGGCAAGGCGCCGGCATCCAGCTGGCGGCCTTCGACGTCGCCCGTTCCTACGCGGTGCACCGGAAACAGTTCGGCAAGGAGTTGGCACGCTTCCAGCTGATCCAGCAGCAGCTCGCCGAAATCCTCGGCAACGCCTCCGCATCGCTGGCACTCATGGCCCAGCTGGCCAGGATCCAGGAGGACGGGAAACTGGAAATGGTGCAGGCCGCCATGGCCAAGTCCACCTGCACCCGGCTGGCGCGCGCGTCCGTGGCGATGGGCCGCTCCATCCTGGGCGGCAACGGGATCAGCACGGATTTCGAAATGGGGAAACTCTTCGGCGACGCGGAAATCCTGTATACGTACGAGGGCAGCTACGAAATAAATTCACTCATTGTGGGCCGCGGCGTCACCGGAATGTCTGCCTTCGTTTAGCTGCAAACGCGAAAACTCCCCCGCCGGTGCGAAAAGCACCAATGGGGGAGTTCCCTTGAGACGTTACAGCGGGCGGATGTTCTCTGCCTGCGGGCCCTTCGGACCCTGGGTCACATCGAATTCGACCTTCTGGTTCTCGTCCAGTGAGCGGTAGCCGCTGCTGGCAATTGCCGAGTAGTGCGCGAAAACGTCAGCGGATCCGTCATCCGGAGCGATGAAGCCAAAGCCTTTTTCGGCGTTGAACCATTTAACTGTGCCTGTTGCCATTGCTATTGCTACTTCCTTTGTAACCCTTTTCTGGTCCTGCTCCAACGGCAGGCAGATGGCGGAGATGATCCCCCGCTGTCTCCAACCTAGGGGGCGGACGGTGGCCGTGCAATAGCTGCCGTCATCAACTATTCAAGCTGTAACCTGCCGGAAATGCGGTTATGGCCTCAGCAGCACCTTGATGGCCCGGCGTTCGTCCATCGCTTTATACGCTTCTGCAGCTTCCTCAAGCGGCATTTCGACGTCGAACACCCGGCCGGGATTGATGCGGCCGGCCAGCACGTCGTCGAGCAGTTCGGGGATGTAGGTGCGGGCAGGGGCCATGCCGCCGGACACCGTGATGTTTTTGTCGAACAGGTAGCGCAGCGGTATTTCGGCGCCGCCCGTAGGCACTCCCACGAAGCCCAGGGCGCCGCCGGGGCGGACCGAGTGCAGGGCCTGTTCCATGGATTCCTTGGTCCCGACGCACTCCAGCACCGAGTCGGCGAGAACCCCGCCCAACAGTTCCCGGACCTTCGCCACACCGTCGTCCCCGCGTTCTTCGACGATGTCCGTGGCGCCGAACTCGCGGGCGATGGCCTGCCGGTCGGCGTGCCGGGACATCGCGATGATCCGCTCGGCACCCAGCCGCTTGGCCGCCAGCACGCCGCAAAGCCCCACCGCGCCGTCGCCGACCACCACAACGGTGCGGCCCGGGGACACCTGGGCGGAGAGCGCGGCGTGATGGCCCGTGGCCATGACGTCGGACAGGGTGAGCAGATTCTTCCGGAGGGCGTCGTCGGGCTCGGCCGCCAGCGGAACCTTGACCAGGGTGGACTCGGCCAGCGGAACGCGCACCGCTTCGCCCTGGCCGCCGTCGATCTTCACTCCTGAGTCGTCCCGGCCGCCCCAGCCGGCCAGCCGGGCGCACGCCACGGTGACGCCGTTGCGGCACTGCGGGCATTCGCCGCAGCTGACCACAAACGGTGCGATCACGAAGTCGCCCGCCTTCAGCTCCGTGACGTCGGCACCCGTGCTCTCCACGACGCCGATGAACTCGTGGCCGATGGCGGTGGGACGGCGGGTGGGCTTGACGCCGCGGTAGGGCCATAGGTCAGAGCCGCAGACGCACGACGCCGTCACCCTGACCACCGCATCGGTGGGCAGCTGGACCGTCGGATAGTCGCGGTCTTCGACCCTTATATCGCCGGGGCCGTGGATGATCGTGGCACGCATAACTGCTCCTGTCGGGCATGGACGAAGGGGAATACCGAGTCTAGCCCCGGCCGGCCGCCAAGGCGCCGGCGGCCGCGTCGAGGCGGCGGGTGGAAGCCAGCCCCAGGTGGTACAGGTGGAGTTCGCTGCAACCGGCGTCGAGGAGGGCGGCCCACTCCCGTGCCATGGCGCCCATGTCGGCAGCTTTCGGCGGCAACACCAGCACGTATGAGCCCACCCGCGCCTCCGGCGCCGCCGCCCGCATCGCTGACACGGTTGCGGCTCCCTGGGCTGTGTCTCCCCAACAGGGAACGACGGCGGTGACCTCGCCCATGTGCGGCCACAGTCGACTGCGGCGGAGTGCTTCCACCGGAACAAACGGCCCCGTGGACCACGGATCAGGCGAGGCATGGATCGAAATCCTGGGTGTGGTTCCGGAGTCCGCAACGACCGCCAGGCACGCATCCAGCAGGGCCGCCGTCGCACCCCATCTGGCGTCCAGCAGCGGCAGGAATTCCTGGGCACCGGACGCCGATTCCGGCGTGGTGTCTGGATCGTCCGTCCGCAGAATTTCCTGCCGCACCCGGTTCCGTAGTGACGCGGATGCCATTCCGCGCGCGTCGTAGGCGGAACAGCAGGCCGCGCAGAAGCACAAGGACAGGAGCGCCTGCACCCAGGGCGAATACTCGGCCCCTTCGGTTTTCTCATGCTGGTTCTGGTGGCCGAAGCCGAGCGGGCCCGCGGCTTCCAGGATCAACCCGTCGGGCCGGCCGCGCTGCAGCACCTGGGCCACCAGCGTGGCGGCGTACGTGCGTACTTCCGGATACGAGGGGCACAGGGCGTGGCGGTATGTTTCGCCGAAGGCGTTCCGCACGCAGAACTCAGGCTTCCCCGCCCCTAGCGCACTCGAGTGAGTCAGGACCGTCCATGCATCGACGGGAAGCCCCGTGCTCCGGACAACGGCGGCCGCCGCGGAGAAGGAATCGTCAGTTCCTGTCCACTCCTCAGCATCCGCCGGAGCAAGGGGCTGATCGGCCCAGGCAGTGCCGAGCGGCACGTAGAGGGCCGCGGAACGGGCGTCCACGACCCGGCGTTCCGGATGCCGGGGCGTGGCTGCGCGCACCGAGTGGTACGCCGCAGCCAACGCCACCCGACTGACTCCCGTCGCCCCGATGCGGTCGCCCGCGTCGGGGTCCCCGAGGACGTCCCATGGATAGAGGTAGCCTGTAACGCTCCGCATGGGTTGAGTCACCAGCGGGGCAGGTCGGCGCTGTACTCGGGCATAAACCGCTGCATGTAGCCAGTGTCATCCCGTGCGGTCATCTTTGCGTCGAGGTACTGCTGGTGCAGTTCCGCCAGTTTTTCCCGATCCAGCTCCACTCCGAGGCCCGGACCGGCCGGCACCGCTACGCTGCCATCAACAAAGCGCAGGGTGCCGGGCTTGACGACGTCGTTGTGGCCGTTCCATGGGTAGTGCGTGTCGCAGGCGTAGGTGAGTGCCGGCGTGGCCGCGGCAACGTGCACCATGGCGGCGAGGCTGATGCCCAGGTGCGAGTTGGAGTGCATGGACAGGCCGATCCCGAAGGTCTGGCAGAGGGTTCCCAGTTCCCGGGTGTGCCGAAGGCCGCCCCAGTAATGGTGGTCGCCCAGGATCACCTGGACCGAGTCCAGTTCCACACTGCGTTTGATGTGGTCAAAAGCCACCACGCACATGTTGGTGGCCAGGGGCATGGCCGCCGAAGCCGCCACCTGCCCCATTCCTTCGAGGCCGGGGGTGGGATCTTCCAAATACTCGAGGAGGCCGTCAGTCTGCCCGGCCACCCACTTGGACGTTTCCACGGTCCATGCGGTGTTGGGGTCCAGGCGGAGCGGCAGGTCGGGGAAAGCCTCGCGGAGGGCCCTGATGGCTTCGATTTCCTGGGCGGGTGGAAAGACGCCGCCCTTGAGCTTGATGGATTTGAAGCCGTATTCGGCGATCATCTTGCGGGCCTGCCGCACAATGCCCTCTGGGTCCAGGGCTTCGCCCCACTCATCGGCAATCGCCGGCCTGCCGTCCAGTGCCGGATGCTCAGCCCATTTGTAGAACAGGTAAGCACTGAAAGGGACTTCATCCCGGACGGTGCCGCCCAGCAGTTCACTGACGCTCCGGCCTGTGGCATGGCCTTGGATGTCCAGCACAGCCACCTCAAAGGCAGCGAATACAGCGGCACGTTCGAAGACGGACGGTTCCGCGGCGAGCGCTTCATTGATGAGCTGTTCCATCAGGGACGTGTCAAAGACACTGATGCCCTTGATGGCGTTGGCGCCAACGGCGAGGTTGGCCAGCCTGCTTTGCCCGCCTGCGCACTCTCCCAGGCCTAGGAGTCCGTTGGCTGTGCGGACCTCAAGGACGACGCGATGCACCAGCGGTTCGTGCACGCCGACGGCATTCAGCAGCGGAGGGTCGGAGAACGCGATGGGCGTGATGGTGATGTCCGTGATTCTCAGGTCGGCCGCCGTCGTCTTGGGTGCGGCCTGAAGGGTGGTGCTGGTATTCATGGAACTTCTTTCGGTGGGACGGCTGCGGCAGGATCCGGCGCTAGCCTTTGGTGGCGCCTGAGGTGATGCCGCGGATCATGGAGCGCTGCAGGAACAGGTACACCAGCAGGCTGGGGATCATGGCCATGACAGCTCCGGCCAGGAGCACGCCGGGTCCAACGGTGGTGTCGTTGCGCAGCACGGACAGGGCAACTGTGAGGGTGTAGTCGCTCGGGTCATTGGCGGCGATGAGGGGAAGCAGGTACTGGTCCCAGACCATCATGAATCCGAAGATGCCGATCACCCCGAGGGCGGGCTTGCAGAGCGGCAGGATGATGGTGAAAAGCATGCGGAATTCGCCGACACCGTCCAGCCTGGCTGCTTCCTCGATCTCGGCCGGGATCTCCTTCATGAATTCGCTCATGATGAAGATGGAGAAGCCCCAGATGCCGACGGGAAGGATGACCGCGAGGACCGTTCCCCGGAGGCTGATGCCGAGCAGCGGCAGGTCTCCGAGCACCAGGGACAGCGGGATGCCGATGACTTCCTCGGGCAGCATCATGGTCATCAGGACCAGCAGCATCACCAGGGCCTGCCCGCGGAACTTCTTGCGGCTCAGGCTGTAGGCGGCGAAGACCGAGACGGTCATCTGCAGGAGGAGTCCGCCACCGGCAATGACCAGGGAATTGAGCAGGTAAGCCCACAGTCCCTGTTGCTGTGCTGCCTGGAAGTTCTGCAGGGTGAACGTCTTCGGAAAAAGCGAGATTTCCGTGGGGCTGGAATTCCGGTCGAAGGCTCCGGAGATGATGGCGACGAACGGCAACGCGAAGATGCAGAACACCAGGACGCAAAGCGCGATACGAAGGATCATGTTGATCCCCAGCCTGGGCGACCAGCCCAGGGCCGAATCAAACCGGGCCGAGGAGGACACGGGGCGGGTCCGTGTTGCGGACCGTGTGCGCAGTTGGCTCATTGTTCTGCCTTCCTTCGGGCCAGGAACTGGGTACCTACTGTGAGCAGCAGGGTGACCACCAGCAGCAGGACTGCGGCGGCGGAGGCGACGCCGATGTCGTTGCGTTGAAAGCCCAGTGAATACATGCGGGTCATCCAGACCTCCGTGGATCCGGCCGGTCCGCCACCAGTGAGGACATAGACCTCCGTGAAACTGCGGAGGCTGCGGATCGCGGCAAGCGTCAGCACGATCACGATCGATGGGCGCAGCGCGGGCAGGGTGATGTAGCGCAGCCGCTGCCAGATGGTGGCACCGTCGACGCCTGCCGACTCATACAGGGACCGGTCCACGCCGGTCAGGCCGGCAAGGATGATCACCATGTTGTAGGGTGCGCCGCTCCAGATGCCGACGACGGCGATGGACCAGAGCGCGGTATCCGTACCGTTGAGGAACTGCAGTGGCTCGAGTCCGGCCCAGCCGAGTATGGTGTTCAGCGGCCCGTCGGACGTGGGGAAGTACAGGATCCGCCAGATCTCGCCCACGACGGCCAGTGCCGTCACCACAGGCAGGAAGATAGCGGTGCGAAGGACCCACAAGGACCGCGCCTGGCCCTCCAGGAGCAGGGCCAGGACAAATCCCACCACCAGGGCGCCCAGGGTCTGGGTCAGGCCGAGAACCACCGTGTGGCCCAGGGCGTCCAGGAAGCGCTGGTCGGTCAGGACGTTGGCGTAGTTGTCGAACCCCACAAACACATCGCCCAGGAACGGCTGCACCTTGAACAGGCTCAGCCTGATGCCCTCGACCATGGGGATGAACTTGAAGTAGAGGCCAAGAACCGCTGCCGGGACTAGGAACAGCCAGATAGCGAGGACTTGCGTGCTGTTCTTGCGCTTCCTCGACGCCGGCGGTGGCTTCGAAACGCCCGCAGCCCGGGAAACTCCCGCAGGCTTGGTTGGGGTTACGGTCATGATTTGGCGTTCTGGCTCGTCAGCTCGTCGTTGATGGCCTTGTCCAGTTCCTGGAGGCCCGAAGCGACGTTATCGGCGGCACAGTCGGACACGATTTTGTTCAGGCTTTCAGCAGCGGCCTGCTTGATGGGAACAAAGTTGATCGCCGACGGAAATGCCTGGGAGGAGCTCTTCAGTGCCTCCTGGACCACTGCCCACCGGGGGTCGTTGTAGACCGCCGCTGCATCAACGTCGGCGTTCACCGGAACCCGGACAATGGGCTGCTTGCCGGCAGTCATGCCCGCCTTCTGGCCGTCCGCGGAGACCAAGTAATCAATGACCTGCTTTGTCTGGTCCTTCTTGCCGTTGCTTGCGGTGACGTAGATGTTTTCGCCTTCGGCCAGCACGGTGCTGTCCACCGAACCCTTGGGGGCCGCGACCACCTCGTACGTGTCCTTGCCCAGGGCCGTGTCGAAGGAAGCAAAGTTGTACGGACCGGTCAGGATGATGCCGGTTTTGCCTGTCTGGAAGAACGGTGAGGCCACGCTGGTTGCTGCCGTGAGCGCACCAGGCTGGGTGTTTCCGGGTGTGCAGAACTGCTGCTTGATCCAGCTGACGCCCTCCTGTGTTTCGGCGGCGGATGCGTTGGAAGTGAACTTGCCATCGCCTTCGTCGGTCAGGTAGCTGCCGCCGTCCTGCCAGATATAGGAGGAGGCCCACCAGCCGAGGTAGCCGCGCTCGGTGGAGCCGGGAACCGTCATGCCGTACGTATCTGCCTGGCCGTTTCCGTCGGGATCCTCGGTGGCGAACGCAGTGGCAAGCCGGGCAAGGTCCTCCTGGGTCTCCGGGATCGGCAGACCCAGCTTTTCACGCCAGTCTTTGCGGATCAGGGTGACCATGGTCTGGCGGGAGAAGGGGACACCATAGCTGGCGCCGTCCAGTCCAACAGTCTCGTCCCAGAGCGAATCCGCGATCTTGTCGTTGCCCGACACCGTGGATTTGTCGATTTTCTGGAGGTATCCCTGGGCGGTGTAGTTGCCGAGGGCGGCGGAATCGTTGACGACAAGATCCGGCAGTTTTTTCGAAGCCGCCCTGGTCTGCAGCTGCTGGTCCAGGTCCGGCACGCCCTGAAAGTTGACCTGCACGCCAGTCTTGGCAGTGAATTCCTTGAACATGGCCGCGTAGGTGGTGGCAGCGTCTGTGCCGGCGCGGGCCCAGACCTCGATCGGCTGGCCGTCATCGGTGGCCGCCGGAGCTGACCCGCCGGCGCAACCGGTCAGGACTGCCGCGGAGGCAATGGTCAGCGCCACGGCAGTGCGGGAGCGGGACTTAATTCTCGAATCCACTTTGATTCTCCTCTTTTTACATATGTAAATCACTGTTACTATGTGAAACGTACTTCATGAGAGTATGATCGCCATCACAGACTGTCAACTGCAGGAGGAACATTGTCAGCAACACCGGAGGCCCACACCATCGCCCTGACAGGTGCTGCCGGGATGATGGCTTCCCTGCTGCGGCCCTACCTGGTGGAAGTCGGACACAGTGTCCGGCTTATCGACCTGGCGGAAGCCCCTCAGCCCGGTCCTCGCGAATCCCGGTATGTAGGTTCGGTGGCCGACGCTGACTTCATGAACACCGCGCTCGCCGGTGTCACGGCAGTGATCCACCTTGGCGGGCTCCATCGGGAGAAGCCGTGGGAAGAGTTGGTGACTACCAACATCACCGGCACCCAAGTGACGCTGGAAGCGGCGCGGAAGAACGGCGTCAAGCGCGTGCTCCTGGCCAGTTCCACCCATGCGGTGGGCTTTCACGCCTCCGCGGCGGCCGGCCTGGACACTGTCCTGGCTCCGCGGCCGGACACCTATTACGGGGTCAGCAAGGCAGCAATGGAAGCCCTGGGCAGCCTCTACGCCGACAAGTTCGGGATGAAGGTTGTCAGTGCCCGGATCGGGACAGGCGGCGAGCGGCCGGACAACGCCCGCACGCTCGCGTCATGGCTGTCTCCGGCGGATTCCTACCGGCTGGTCGAGGCGACCCTGAATGATCTGGGCGCCCCTGGCCATCACGTGCTGTGGGCCGTCTCGGCCAATTCACGCGGCTGGGCGGACCTTTCAGCCGGCCGCCGGATCGGATTTGATCCGCAGGACAACGCAGAGGACTTTGCCGCCTCGGTCACCAGCCACCGTGAAGGCGAAGAGTGGGACAGCCTCCTGGGCGGGTTCTGGGCCAGCAGTGGCCATCAGCTAGGAGTGGACAACTACCCGCAACTGGCCACGAAGTGAACTACCGTACTGTAGGGACGAGCCGAAAGGGAAGGCAGCAATGACACCGCTGGAGGAGCAGCCCGGCGACGGCGGCGGGTCCGCCGGAGACGTGAAACTCGTTAAATCCGCTGAGCGCACGATCGCAATCCTTGAATTGTTGGCTGCCGCCCCCCAACCTTTGACGACTGCGGAAATCTTCAAACAGACCGGGTACCCGCGCTCCAGCCTCCACTGGCTCCTGTTGACGCTCCTTGAGCTGAACTGGATTGAGCAGAGTGCGGAAGGCGCCTATCGGATCGGCACGCACGCACTCCTCTGCGGCACCGCCTACCTGGACCGGGATCCGGTCATGGAGCACGTCTCCGGGGTGCTGGAAAAGGTCCGCAACGCCACGACGTTCACCACGCACTACGCCCGCCTGGACCGGTCAGATGTCATCTACTTGGCAACCCGGCAGGCTGTGGACCGCCGCCGGCTCTCGTCCCGTGTGGGCCGAAAACTGCCCGCCCAGGTGACGGCGCTGGGCAAGGCCATCCTGTCCGAGTTCACCGACGCGGAGGTCCGCCAGCGGATCGGCGCCGGTCCCTACGACCAGCTCACGCCCAATACGGTGCCGGACTTCGAAGCATTGCAGGCTGAACTGGCCGTGTTCCGCCGGACCGGCCACGCTGTGGAGAGAGAGCAAAATACTGTGGGACTCTGCTGCGTCAGCGTGGTGGTGCCGTACCGGATCCCGGGCACAGATGCCATCAGCTGCTCCATTCCCACCGAACTGGCCACCGAGGAAGTCCTCCGCAACACGGTGGCCACACTGGAAGCGGCCGCCGCCGAGCTGGCCAGAACCCTGCGGGTGGCCGGTATCCGCTAGCGCATGCCCTCCCGGCGGATGGCCGTGGCGATCGCCGCGGCCCGGGTCTCCACGCCGAGCTTGGCGTAAATGTGCGCCAAATGCGTTTTGACCGTGGCCTCGGAGATGAACAGCCGCTGGCCCAGCTCCCGGTTGCTGAGCCCCTGGGTCAGGAGGCTCAGCAGCTCAGCCTCCCGCGGCGTCAGGACCTCGTCGGGGTTGCGGAGCTGCTGGAAGAGCCGCGAGGCCACGGGAGCACTCATCACGCTTTTCCCTTGCACTGCTCCGCGGATGGCGGCGAATATTTCGTCCGGGGAAGCGTCCTTCAGCAGGTAGCCCATGGCCCCGGCGTCCACCGCCCGGACGATGTCCGCGTCCGAATCGTAGGTGGTGAACACCAGGATTGCCTGCCGGCCATTGCGCTGCCGCAGCTGCTTGATGGCCTCGATCCCGTCCATCCCGGCGCCCATGGCCAGGTCCATCACCACCACTGCCGGGGAGTGCTGTTCCACCAGCCCCAGGGCCTCCTCGCCGGAGGCGGCCTCGGCCACCACGTCAAAGTCGGGCTGCGTGCCCAGCAGTGCCTTGAGGCCGCTCCGGACCACCAGGTGGTCGTCCACCAGGAGGACGGTGATGCCGGTCATGCGTCATCCTCTGACGTTTGCTGCGCAGGGGTCGCTAACTGCACCCGAACCGGCACTTGTGCGGCCACGATGGTCCCTTCGCCGGGGTTGCTTTCCACCGAGAATACGCCGCCCAGCTGCTCCACACGCTGGCGCATGGCCCGCAGCCCGTATCCTCCCGCGTCCGACGGCGGTGCTGCCGCCAGCGGATCAAAGCCCGTCCCGTCGTCGTAAATGTCCAGGGTGACGGAGTCCGGGAGGAATCCCAGCGTCAGGGTTGTGGTGGCGGCGTGTGCGTGCTGCTGGATGTTCGCGGAGGCGCTCTGGACCACCCGCAGCAGGGTGTGCCGGACCTCGGCCGGGACGTCCCGGGGCTCGCCGGTGACGAGGAGCCGGGCCTGCGGGACGTACTGCGCGGCAGCCTGGTGCAGCGCCTCGGGCAGCGGCGACGCCTCGAGGCCCGGGGCGGCGAGCTCATGGACCAGGCTGCGGGTCTCGGCGAGGTTCCGGCGCAGCAGCTCCGCAGCCTGGGTGAGCTCCTGGCGCGAACTTTTGCCTGGCCACGAACGGTCAGCGGCCTCCAGGAGCAGCAGGCTGCTGGCCAGGCCCTGCGTCACGGTGTCGTGGATTTCGCGCGATACGCGTTCGCGTTCGGCGATGGTGCCGGCCCGGCGCTCGCTGGCCGCCAGCTGCCCCTGTGCCAGCGATACCTCGGCATGGAGGCGCCGCTGCTCCGCGGCGTCGTGCTCGATCCGGTCATAAATCAGGGTCAGCATCGCGCCGACAGCGAGCGGCCCCAGCAGCATCGCGAGGTCCGTGCCCTCGCTGAGCCGGAACAGCCCGACGGCGGTGGCGGCCGCCGTCGCGCCCGCAGCCACGTAGCCCACAGCGCCTCGAAAAGCGGTGCGGCACAGGAAGAAAATCGCAAAGGAGCACCACGCAAAGCTGGGTGCGGCGATGACCAGGGCTGCCCAGACGGCCACAAACACGAGCATCCATACTGCCCACGGGCGTCCCTGCCGGGCCAGGACGGCGATCACCGCATACAGCGCGAACACCCCTGCTGCCAGGCCGAGGACCAGGAGGTTGTCCGGCAGGCTGTGCCGCATGGCATAGCGGACGCCCGAAGCCACGAGCAGGACAGCTAAGCCCAGATGGACGGCGGCATCGATCCGGCCGAGCCGGCTGGCTGCCGGGGCAGGGTGGGCAGGCCGGGCGGATCCTGTGGTCAGGGCTTCAGGGGGAGTGGCAGGCGAGGGCATGGGGTCCGGTTCAGGTCAGAGGAGTTCCTCTCCCATGCTATTGCCCGCGCCGTTGCTGGTCTCTCAGCCTTTTGGCTGATGCTGCTGGCCTTCCGGGGGACGGGGGCGCAGCCGAAGGCCCGATGTTTGTTCCGGCGGGGCTGGACAGGATGGATGGAGCCGATGCCCGTTCCAAGGGATCCCATCATCGTGAGTCCATCAGCATGAGGAGAACACCGTGAAGAAGTCCAACAAGATTGCCGCTGCCGCTGCCGCCGGAGCATTGCTGCTGACCGGAGGGCTGACCGCCGCAGCCAACGCCGGAACCAGCCAGGTGGCCGCCCCGGCCGCGGTGCCCGCCGTCGATATCCCGCAGGCACCGGAAATAGTGGTGGCGCAGAACCGCATCAGTGTTGGCGCCTCGTCCGATGCCGTCAGCGCAGCCCTCGCCAAATGCCAGGCGGACAAGCTGCCGTTCGTCACGGTGGCCCTCGTGGACCGGTTCGGAACCGTCCAGGCGCTCCTTCGCGGCGACAACGCCGCCGAGCACACGATCGAGGCTGCCAAGCAGAAGGCCTACACCGCGGCTGCTTTCGGTGCACCAACCAGTGAGCTGGCCAAGCGCATCAACGGCAACGGACCCAGCATCGCCGACCTCCCCGGCACCCTGTTCCTGGCCGGCGGCGTCCCGCTCAAGGTCAACGGCGTCTCCGTGGCGGGCATCGGCGTGGGCGGCGCCCCCGACGGCAACCTGGACGAAGCCTGCGCCACCGCCGGCGCCGACGCCATCGCCGCGCTCGCAGCCAGCCCGGCCAAGTAGGCTCGGCTCCATGAGGCGGTTCAGGACCTGGCGGTTCAGGACCTGGCGGTTGAGGACCCGGCGGCGGGCACGCCGTCCGGCACCCCTGCTGATTCTGGCGGGCGGCGTGGCAATGTGCCTTGTGGCCTGCCAGGCGGGTCCCGGCGAGGCACCACGGGGCGAGTCGCCGCCGTCGTCCGTCCTGTCGGGTCCTGAAACGTCCGCTCCCGCCACGTCCGCCCCGCCTGCCCCCACCCCCGCAAACACCGCGGGGCCGGCCTTGTCCGCCGAGGCGCAGGCCCGGCTCGACCAGGAGCTGGTCGCCGCCGCGAAGGCCAACAACGTGGCGCTGGTGGGTGAGCTGATTAGCCGCGGCGGCAACGTGAACGCGAAGGACGCCATCCAGGACTCCGCGTTCCTCTACGCAGGGGCCGAGGGGTTTAACGAGGTCCTGCGGCTGACGCTGGCGGCCGGCGCCGACGTCGCCAGCACCAACCGTTACGGCGGGACGGCACTGATCCCGGCCAGCGAACACGGCCATGTGGAGACGGTCCGCATCCTGCTTGCCGCCGGGGTGCCCGTGAACCATGTCAACAACCTGGGCTGGACCGCCATGCAGGAGGCCATCCTGCTCAACGATGGCGGGCCCAGGCAGCAGGAGGTGGTCCGGCTCCTGCTGGAGGCAGACGGGGATCCGGACATCCGGGATCCCCAGGGGCGGACGGCCCTGCAGAACGCAGAACGGCTGGGCTTTGGCGAGATCGCTACCGTGATCCGCGCCCGCTAGCTGCCCCCCAGTCCAACGCGGGGTCAGATCCTGCCCAATAATCCGATCCGGAAGGGCGTAATGTGACCCCGCGTTGCTTCTTAGACGGCCTCGAGGACGCTGACGTAGTTGGCGATGCCTACGCCTCCCATGTTCTGGACGGCGGCGCGGCGCGGGTTGGCCAGCTGCATGTCGCCGGCGGTGCCGGTGAGCTGCATCGCGGCGATGACGTGCTGGGACACGCCGGTGGCGCCGACAGGGTGGCCCTTGGCCTTGAGGCCGCCGGAGACGTTGACGGGCAGCTTGCCGTCCTTGAAGACCCAGCCCTCCTCCAACGCGCGGGCCCCCTCGCCGGGTCCGGTCAGTCCCATGGCCTCGTACATCAGCAGCTCGGCGATGGTGAAGCAGTCGTGGACTTCGGCGAAGTCCAGGCCGTCAAGCCCGACGCCGGCCATCGCCAGGGCGCGCTGCCAGGACACCCGGGTGGCCGCGAAAGCCGTGGGATCCCGGCGTTCAGCCGGGAAGAAATCATTGGCCTGGCCGAAGCCCGCGAGCCGCACCGGCGCAGTAGCCCCGCCGGTTGGTGAGACGGACAGCACGACGGCGGCGGCGCCGTCGGACACGGGGGAGCAGTCGGTGCGGCGCAGCGGGTCCGCGACCATCGGGTTCTTGTCCGAGACGGTGCGGCAGAACTCCTCGCCGAGGTCCTTGCGGAGCTGGGCGTAGGGGTTGTCCACGCCGTTGCGGTGGTTTTTCGCAGCGATGGTGCCCAGGACGTCGCCCAGCTGTCCGTCGCCGCGTCCGTAGCGTTTCCCGTAGTGCTTGGCGACGTCGGCGAAAAGCCCCGTGAAGCCGGTGGTGGACGTCTGGCCGGCCATGTCGTAGTCGGCTCCCAGCAGGGCGGCTCCCACAACGTCGGCACCGGCGTGCGTCATCTTCTCGGCGCCGATCACCAGGACGGTCTTCGCCGTGCCGGCCAGCAGCGTTTTGGTGCCCTGCTGGAACGCGGCCGAACCGGAAGCGCAGGCGTTCTCGACACGGGTGGCCGGGACGTTGGCCAGGTCCGGAGAGACCTGCAATGCCAGGGATGACGGGAAGGCCAGGGGCATCATGCCGGAGTTGAACTGGCCCAGATAGATCTCGTCGATCTGGCCCGGCTCAATGCCGGCACTGCCGATGGCTTCCGTGGCCACCTGGACGATCAGGGACTCAAGGGTCTCTTCCGTCAGTTTGCCGAACCGGCTGTGGCCCCAGCCGGTGAGCAGGACGTCTTTGCCGAACTGTTCCTTGAGGCTCATGCTGCCACTTCCTCGTTGTCGAGCTGGACGTCAAACACGGCTTCGGTCTTCCCGCGGATTTCGTCCACGGTGACCCCCGGCGCAAGGCGGGTCAGGGTGAGCTGCCGCCCGCCGCCGTCGTCCGCTTTCACAAGGTCAAAGACTGCGAGGTCGCTGATGATCCGGTCCACGCAGCTGAGCCCCGTGAGCGGGAGGGTGCATTCGGTGACGATTTTGGCGGTGCCGTCCTTGGCGTTGTGTTCGGTGAGGACCACAACCCGCGGTGTCCCGGCGACGAGGTCCATGGCGCCTCCCATGCCCTTGACCATCTTGCCCGGGATGGTCCAGTTGGCGAGGTCGCCGTGGCCGGAGACCTGCATCGCGCCGAGGATGGCGACCTTCACGTGGCCGCCGCGGATCATGCCGAAGGACGTCGCTGAGTCGAAGATGCTGCCGCCGGGCAGGACTGTGACGGTCTGCTTGCCGGCGTTGATGAGGTCGGCGTCCTCCTCGCCGTCGTAGGGGAACGGGCCCATGCCGAGCAGGCCGTTTTCGCTCTGCAGGACCACGCGGACGCCGTCGGGCAGGTTGTTGGCCACCAGCGTGGGGATGCCGATGCCCAGGTTCACGTAGTCGCCGTCGTTCAGTTCCTCGGCCGCGATGGCAGCCATTTCATCCCTGGTCCAGGCCATGGGGGTCTCCTTGTTTAAAAAGTTTCGCGGGCTTAAGTGTTCGTTCGCGCTGTGGAGCGGTACTAGGCGGGGACGTGCTCGGCGGTGCGCGGGCGGACCGTGCGCTGTTCGATGTCCTTCACCCGCCCGGACGCCTGGACCAGGCGCTGGACGTAGACGCCGGGGGTGACAATGTGGTTCGGATCCAGCGTCCCGGGTTCCACGATGACTTCCGCTTCCGCGATGGTGACCGCACCGGCCGTGGCCACCACGGGGTTGAAGTTCCGGGCGGTGTACCGGTAGACCAGGTTCCCGTCCGTGTCCGCCGTGTGGGCGTGGACCAGTGCGACGTCGGCGCGGATGGCACGTTCCTGCACGTACGTTTCGCCGTCGAACACCTCGTGCGGCTTGCCCTCGGCTACTAACGTGCCGACGCCCGTTTTGGTGTAGAAGGCGGGGATGCCGGCGCCGCCGGCGCGGAGGCGTTCGGCGAGCGTGCCCTGCGGGGTGAACTCCACCTCCAGTTTCCCGGCGAGGTACTGCTCCGCGAACAGCTTGTTCTCACCCACGTAGGAGGCGATGACCTTGCGGACCTGTCCGGCTTCAATCAGGACCCCCAGGCCTTTGCCGTCCACACCCATGTTGTTGGACACCACGGTGAGGTCCCGGACGCCGGAGTCACGGACGGCCTCGATCAGGTCAGCCGGGATGCCGCTCAGGCCGAAGCCGCCCACGGCGAGGGTGATTCCATCCCTCAGGGCATCGTGGAGGGCGTCGGCAGCGCCTGTTTTGAGTTTCGACATGCTTTTCTCCTCATTGAGAGCGGGGGCGTTGGGCGGAATTCCACTTTATGGACAATGGCTCTGGTTTCGGAGCGTACGGGAGTGGATTGGGGACTGTCAAGGCATCAGAATTGCCTAAATCGTGGCATTTTTACAGTGTGGACGGTACCCTGAGCGGAGTCCACAATATGGATACTTTGAAGCTTGAAAGGTCGTACATGAACCAGAATCCCGTGCAGGGCGCGCAGGTTGTCAGCCGCATCGCCGGACTGCTGCGCATCGCCGGCCGCAAGCCCGAAGGCAGCCCGCTGGTGGAACTTGTGAAGGAGTCAGGCCTCACCCGGCCGACGGTCCACCGTCTGCTGACCTCGCTGGCGGCGGAAGGACTGCTGGACCATGACGGCCGGACCGGCAATTGGGTCCTCGGGCCCGAAATCCTGCTGATGGGGTCCGTGGCGTCCGCAAGGTTCCCGCTCGAGGAGATCGCCCGGCCCAGCCTCCGCCGGCTGGCGGAGGAAACGGGGGAGAGTGCGTTCTTCTCCATCCGCCGGGGAGTGGAGACGGTCTGCCTGCTCAGGGAGGAAGGCAGCTTCCCGGTGCGTTCCTTCGTGCTGCATGAAGGAGTCCGTTTCCCGCTGGGCGTTGCCTCGGCCGGGACGGCGATCATGGCGTTCCTGCCGGAAGCGGAGCAGGAACAGCTGCTGGCATCCTGGGCAGGCCATGCCGGCGCGTTCGCCGCAGCGCACACGGCAGAAGTTGTCCGGGCAGGCCTGGCCAGGACCCGGCAGGCAGGCTACTCGGTGAATCCCGGCCTGGTGCTCGAAGGCAGCTGGGGGATGGGTGCCGCCGTCTTTGACCAGGCGGGACGGCCGGCGTGGGCACTTTCCCTGACCGGCATCGAACCGCGCTTCCGCGAGGACCGGCAGGAGTTCCTCGGCCGGCTCCTGATGGAAGAGGCGCACCGGATCACGAACAAGCTGGGTTCCCCCGCCAAGGAACTGTTGTGACGTCGGGCGGGGCGTGCCTACGCTAGCCGTAGAGTGCCAAACACCCGAAGGAGCCCAGGGACATGAGCACGAACGTCTACTTCGAACAGTACGGCGATCCGGAGGTTTTGAAGATCGGGCCGGAGGAGCTGCCGGAACCCGCGGCCGGCGAGGTGCGCGTGGAGTTCCGCGCCATTGGCGTCAACCCGACGGACTGGAAACTGGTGGCTGGGCACTTGAGCAAAGTGGCGCCGCTGGACCTCCCCGAAGTGCCGGGCAGTGAGGCCGCCGGAGTGGTCACGGCGGTGGGGCCCGCGTTTGAAGGCTTCACTGTGGGCGACGAGGTCATCTGGAGCGGCTTCACGGGCGGCTACCGGATGGAGGCCGTTGTGCCCGCCGATCAGCTCACGCCCCTGCCTGCCGGCGTCGATTTTGAACAGGCGGCCTGCATTCCGGTGGCGGGAGGCACTGCCTATTCGGCCCTGATGCAGGTGGGAGTAGGCCCGGGAGACACAGTGCTGATCCATGCGGCGGCCGGGGGTGTGGGGTCCGCTGCCGTCCAGATTGCCCAGGCTTTCGGCGCCCGCGTGATCGGCACAGCATCGGAAGCCAACCAGGACTACCTGCGGGAGCTGGGCGCGGAGGCCGTTCCGTACGGGCCCGGCCTGGCGGACCGCATCAGGTCCGCGGCCGAGGAGGCCGGAACTGTCACCGCCGTGCTGGACGCCGTGGGGACCGAGGAATCCGTGGCGGCAACGCTCGAACTCCTCCCGGACCGCGGCCGGGCCGTCATCACCGCTCCGGGCAAACAGTCAAAGGAAGCCGGGATCGCCGCCGTGCAGCAGCAGGAGGGCCGGATCATGGACGTGGCCACGCTCGCGGCGGAAGGCCTGATCACGTTCACCATCGCGCATCGGTTGCCGCTGGTCGAGGCGGCCGAGGCGCTGGAACTTAGCCGCAGCGGCCACGGCCACGGCAAGATCGTCCTGCTGCCCTAAGGAAGCTACCGAGCAGGATCGCGAAGGTTGTGCCTGTGCTGGACCATGCCCGCCTAAGGCCGGCCCGGCGCTCCCCGGAACCTTAGTCCTTCCACCAGGTGTCGAAGATTGTGACGGGGACTGTGCGCTTGTGGCGGGTGCGCAGGTACTTCTCTTCGATCTTTTCTGCTACCTCGTCCGGCACGTCGCGGCCTTCGAGGTAGTCGTCGATCTGGTCGTACGTGATACCCAGCTCGTCCTCGTCGGTGCGGCCGGGCTTGCCGTCCAGGAGGTCGGCCGTGGGCACTTTCTCCCAGACGCGTGCGGGGGCTCCCAGCTCGGCCAGGAGTTCACGGTTCTGGCGCTTGTTCAGGCCGAACAGGGGCAGGATGTCCGCGCCGCCGTCGCCGTATTTGGTGAAGAAACCCGTGACCGACTCGGCGCCGTGGTCGGTGCCGATGACCAGGTAGTTGTGTTCGCCGGCCAGCGCGTACTGGGCAATCATCCGCGTGCGCGCCTTGGTGTTGCCCTTGTGGAAGTCGGAAATCCCGTTTCCGACGGTCTTTTCGAACTCGTCCTCGAAGCCGTCCACGGCGGCGGAGATGTTGAAGGTCCACTCCGTCTTGGCCTGGACGAAGTCCAGTGCCGCTTGGGCGTCGTCCTCGTCGTGCTGCACGCCGTAAGGCAGGCGGACGGCCACGAAGTTGGCCTCCACTCCCTCGGCCTCCAGCTCCTCAACGGCAAGCTGGGCCAGCCGGCCGGCGAGCGATGAGTCCAGGCCGCCGGAGATGCCCAGGACAAAGCCCTTGGTGTGTGTTGCCTTGAGGTAGTCCTTGAGGAAAGCGACGCGTTTGCGCACCTCCCCGACGGGATCGATCCGGGGCTGCACGCCCATTTCTTCAACGATTTTGGCCTGGAGTTCGCGCATGTGTCCCAGCCTAGCCAGCAGTGTCAAGAACGCTCAACTGTGTCCTTCGGAGCCAGCCCGGTGGAGCCGCGGACCGTGAGGTGGGTGGGCATCACCGAGCGGCTGCGGGTGCCGCCGCCTGCCAGCGGATTCAGCTGGGCCAGCAGCATGGAGACGGCTACGCGGCCGGCCTGCTCGATGGGGGAGCTCATGGTGGTCAGGGGAGGGTTGCAGAAGTCTGCACCAAAAATGTCGTCGCAGCCCACAATGCTCATATCCTCGGGAACGCGCAGCCCGCGTTCGCGCAGCCGCTGCAGCATGCCGATGGCAATCAGGTCGTTGAAGGCTAGGCAGGCGGTCACTCCGGAGTGGACAGCAGCGTCAGCCGCGGCCGCCCCGGACTGGGTCTTGGGCGCGAACGGTCCAAGCCGCCGGACTTCCACGCCGCGTTCCTCTGCCGCCACGGCCAGGGCGGTCCATCGCCGGGAGCTGGACTGGGACGTTGCGGGCCCCGCGATGTAGGCAATCCTGGTGTGTCCCAGCGAAACGAGGTGGTCCAGTGCTTGGCTCGTGGCTGAGGGAGTGTCGATGATGACCGCCGGAACGCCCGGAACGTCCCGGTTGATGACCACCAGGGGCATGGTCGAAGCCGCTGCCAGCAACGCCTCATCAGTGAGCCGGGAGGCAGCAACAATGATTCCGTCAGCGCTCTTTTGCAGCTGGTCAACGGTGGTGGCCTCCACTTCGTCGGACTCCTCCGTGTCCACCAGCAACTGGGTGTACCCGGCTGCCTTCAGCTGGAGTTGGGTTCCGCGGATCAGGTCAAAGTAGAAGGGGTTGGTAATGTCCGGCACCAGTACCCCAACGGCAGACGTCCGGCCCGAGCTCAGCGCCTTGGCCTGGATGTTCGGCCTGTAGTTCAACGCTGCCGCCGCGGCCTCGATTCGTTCGCGGGTGCGGATGTTTACCCTGTCCGGTGTGGAAAGCGCGCGTGAAACGGTGGAAGCCGCGACTCCGCACCTGGCGGCGATGTCGTGGATCGTGGCAGGGCGGTCGGCTCCTGCGGCTTGCGTCGTCATGGCGCTCCTCTCTGAACGGAGGACGGGGAGGCTATGACCGTTGCCACAGCTGCATCCGCCAAGAATGCCACGATCAGCCAGCTATTGGCAATCGGTTGTCATTTGTTGGCGTGATGCCTAGACTTGCGGGAGTACCGTTCTGTGAACCGAGTCACCCACGCGCCGTAGCTGGAATCCACGGCTGCCCCTGCCGCGCGGGTCCTACCGAGGAGATTCCCTTGTCCCAAGCATCATCCGCAACCTGGCAGCTCTCAGGATTCGGGGACGAAATTGATCCTGATCCGGAAATCCAGGCGTCTGTGCTGCTGGCACTGGGCGCCAGCCATATCGAGGTCCGCAGCGCCTGGGGGACAAACGTCTCGGAGCTGTCGGCCGAGCAGGTTGCCGCGCTCAAGGAAATCCTCGATGCCAAGCGCCTCAAGGTCTCGGCCGTAGCAAGCCCCATCGGCAAGGTGGACGTGAGCCTGCCCGTGGAGCATGAGGTGGAACGGCTTCGCCAGATCATCTCCGTGGCCAAAGGCCTGGAAACCAAATACGTCCGGATCTTCTCGTTCTACCGGGCCGAAGGCCGGACCCCGGAAGAAATCCGCGACGACGTCCTGGTCCGCATGGGTGCGCTGGCCGCGCTCGCCGAGGAATCCGGCGTCGTTCTGTTGCATGAGAATGAAAAGGACATCTACGGGGATACGCCGCAGCGGGTGCTGGACATCATGGAATCTGTGAACTCACCGGCCCTGCGCGTCGCCTGGGACAACGCCAACTTCGTGCAGGTGGGCGTCAAACCGTACACGGACGGTTACGCCATCCTGCGCCCTTACCTTGAGTACCTCCAGGTAAAGGACGCGCTCTCCACCACCGGCGAAGTGGTGCCGTCAGGCGAGGGCGACGGCGAACTCGACGCCACTATCGCCGCGCTTAAGGCTGACGGCTTTTCCGGCTTTGCGTCACTGGAACCCCATCTGGCCAGTGCGCATGAGCTGGGCGGTTTCTCGGGACCGGTGGCTTTCGGCATCGCGGCCCGCGCCTTTGCCGCGCTCGCGGCGAAGAACGGGGTTGAATTCTCTTGATGACGACGGCGGCGGTCATCGGCTGCGGCGATGTGTCCGCCGTGCACTTCGATGCGGTTGCAAAGCTCGACGGCGCCACCCTGGTTGCGGTCTGCGATACGGATCCGCAGCGGCTGGCTGCCGCTGTGGACGGCTGTGGCGTCCCCGGCTTCGCCGACCACCTGAGCCTTATCGAGGCAGTCCGGCCCGACGTCGTGCATATCTGCACCCCGCACGACCAGCATGCGTCGGTGGCAGCGGACTGCCTGGAGCGCGGCGTCAACGTCATCGTGGAAAAGCCGCTGGCACACACCCTCGCGGAGGGGCGCCGGCTGGTTGAGGCCGCCTCAGCGGGCACCGCGAAGATCGCAGTCTGCTTCCAGAACCGCTACAACGCCACGGCGCAGGCCATGCATGCCATGCTGTCATCCGGCGAACTCGGGCCAGTGGTGGGGGCATCGGCGACGGTGATGTGGCAGCGGGTCCCCGAGTACTACCAGAGCAGGCCGTGGCGGGGTACCTGGGCGGGTGGCGGCGGCGGACTGATGATGAACCAGGCCATTCACACTGTGGACCTCCTTCAGTGGCTGGTGGGGGACGTTGTCTCCGTCACTGGCAATGCATCCACGCGCTTCCTGGGCGAAGCCATCGAGGTGGAGGACACGGCGGAATTTGTTGCCCGGCACGCCAACGGTGCCCGCAGCGCCTTTTATGCCACCCTGGCCAATTCCTTCAACGCCCCGGTCACGCTCGACGTGGTTACCGATCAGGCCGTACTGAGCTTGCGGGGAGACCTGACAGTGACGCATGCGGACGGTCGGGTGGATGTCATGCCGGAGCGCACCAGCGAATCCGGGGGCCGGTCCTACTGGGGCGTTTCGCATGAGCTCCTCATCAACGATTTCTACGCCCGGCTGGATGAGCCCGGACCTTTCTGGATCAGCCCGGCCGAAGCTGAAAAATCGCTGCGGATCATCAAGGACCTCTACCGCCAGAGCTACCCGGACTCGGTTCACCTCGTTTCCTGACCACACGGCACGATGGCCCTTGACGGGCCCACAGCACCACGGAGGAAAACAATGGCCACTATCGGCGTACAAGCGATGATGCTCAAGGGCAGCTTCGCTGAGATCGGGCCGTTCGAAACGCTCCGCAAGGTCAGCGCGATCGGGTACAACGCCGTCGAAATCTCCCAGATCCCCATGACTGCTGGCAACGTCGCTGAACTGGACCGTTCCCGCAGCGAGCTTGGCATGGACATTGCCGCACTGTCCGTCGCCGTCGAGGCGCCCAAGGCCATGCCCACCGATTCGCTCAAAGAGAACTTCAGCAAGATCGTGGACGACGCAAAACGCCTGGACACCAGGCTCCTGCGGATCGGCATGCTGCCCTTCCCGGCCATGAAATCAATCGAGGCCGTGGTGGATTTCGCCAAGCGGGCCAACGGATACGCGGAGCGCCTGCAGGAACACGGGCTCGGCCTGTATTACCACAACCACCACATCGAGTTCGCGAAGTTCGACGGCACGTACATGCTGGACCTCATTGCCGAGAATTCCCCGGCCATCGGCATGGAAATTGATGTGCACTGGGTCCAGCGCGGCGGCCTGGATCCGGTCCGCACCCTGGAAAAGTACGCCGGCCGGACCGCCATGGTGCACCTGAAGGACTACCGGATCGGCCAGCTGCCGGAGTCCGCCTTTGGCATGCTGGAAAGCGGGGACGTCGCGGGCTTTATGGCCGAATTCAAGGACGTGGTCCAGTTCGCCGAAGTAGGCGAAGGCAACCTGGACTTCCCTGCGATCATCCCGGCCGCGCAGGCTGCAGGCGCCGCGTACCTGCTGGTGGAGCAGGACGAACTCTACGGCCGGACAGTCTGGGACGCGCTGCAGACCTCCTACGACAACCTGACGGCCATGGGCCACGCCGGGCTTTTCTAAGCACCGACTTCCGGCAACTGGTTCCGACAAGCTCAACCAACGAAAAGGACAAACAACTGTGAGCACGAAAGTACGCCTTGGCATCATCGGCCTGGGCCAGCAGGGCGGCGCCTACGCCAGGTTCATCACGGAAGGCATGGTCCCCAACATGGTGGTCGGCGCCATCTGCGATACCGATCCGGCCAAGAAGGAAGTTGCCTCGGCCGCGTACCCGGACGCGCCCTTCTATGACGACTACATCGCCATGCTGGAAAGCGGCGACGTCGATGCCGTCGTTACGTGCGTCCCGCACTTCCTGCACCCGGAAATGGGCATCGAAGCCCTCAAGCGCAACATCCACGCCCTTCTGGAAAAGCCGGCCGGCGTCTACACCAAGCAGGTCAGGGAACTGAACGAGTTCGCGGCCGGCAAGCCGGAACTCTCCTTCGGCATCATGTTCAACCAGCGCAACAACCCGCTGTACAGGAAGCTCAAAGAGATCGTGGAAAACGGTGAGATCGGCAAGATCCGCCGCAGCAACTGGATCATCACCAACTGGTGGCGTCCGCAGGGCTACTACAACTCCAGCGAATGGCGCGCGACGTGGGGCGGCGAAGGCGGCGGCGTCCTGGTCAACCAGGCACCGCACCAGCTGGACCTGTGGCAGTGGATCTGCGGAGTGCCCAAGTCCGTGTACGCGAAGGTGGCCTTCGGTTTCCGCCGCGACATCGCCGTCGAGGACGAAGTCACCGCGGTGGCTGATTACGGAGACGGCGTCACCGGCGTCTTTGTCACCGCCACGCACGACCTCGTGGGAACCGACCGCTTCGAAATCCTGGGCGACCAGGGCAAGATCGTCGTCGAAAACTCCAAAACCGCCACCGTCACCCGCCTGGTCAAGCCTGAGCGTGAACTCAGCGACGCCATGGACATGGACGACGTCCGCAGGCTGTTCATGGGCGAGCTGAATCCGGAGCAGTACTACACCACCGAGGTCATCGAGTTCGACTCAGTCTGGGGCGGCCAGCACGCGGGTGTATTGGAGAACTTCGCCGCCAACATCCTGGACGGCACCCCGCTGCTGGCGCCGGGCTCGGACGGGATCAACGGCGTCCGCCTGGCCAACGCCATCCACCTTTCCAGCTGGACCGGGACCGAAGTGGGCCTGGACTTCGACGAGGACGTGTTCCTGGCCGAACTGAACAAGCGCATCGCGGACGAAGGCAAGTTCCCCGAGCGCTCGTAACGTCTGCTCCGCCACATCGGCGGGCCGGTTGCTTTTCCGATCATGGCAACCGGCCCGTTTTTGTTGCCAGGCCGTCTACGATGGAGCAGTGACTGAAGCGACGAACGCCGGAGCAGCAACCGCCCCCACTAAACGCGGACGGGAAGGTAAGTCCAACCCCACCATCTACGACATTGCCAAAGTTGCCGGCGTCAATCCGTCCACCGTTTCCCGTGCGCTCAGTAAGCCGGGACGGGTCAGCGCCAAGACGCAGAAACTCATCGAGGATGCCGCTGCCGAGCTGAACTACCAGGTCAACCCGTTCGCCCGGGCGCTGCCAACGGGCCGGACCAGCACGTTCGGCCTGATCGTCGCGGACATCACCAACCCCACCTTTTTTGACATCATCCGCGGGGCCGAAACCACCGCCACCGTGCGGGACTACACGCTGGTGCTTGCCGAGTCCGCGGAGTCCGCGGTGACCGAACTGACGGCCGCCCGCCGGATGATGGCCACGGTAGACGGCCTGATCCTGGCGAGTCCGCGCATGGACGACGACAACATCCGCACGCTGGCCCGCGACAAGCCCGTTGTGGTCATCAACCGCGAGGTCGACGGCGTGCCCTGCGTTGTCCCGGACGTCGACAAGGGCATCAGCGAGGCAGTCCGCAGCCTGGCCGCCAACGGGCATAGGAAGCTTGCCTTTGTTGCCGGGCCGCCGCAGTCCTGGATGTCCGCGCGCCGCTGGGAGGGCATGCAGGCCGCGTGCGAGTGGTCCAGGCTGGACGCCGTGCGGCTCGAATCCACCAAACCCACGGTCGACGGCGGCCGCCAGGTGGCGCGCGACGTCCGGGCCAGCGGTGCCACCGCAGTCCTGACCTACAACGACCTCCTGGCCATCGGCCTCATGCAGGAACTCCAGGCCGCGGGCGTGGTGGTCCCGGACCAGATCAGCATCGTGGGCTTCGACGACATCTTCGGTGCCGACTTCACCACTCCGCCGCTCACCACTGTCCGTTCGCCGCTGGGGGAGTGCGGCTCCGGCGCCGCAACGCTGCTGCTTGACCTCCTGCAGGGACTGGGGGAAGGCGCCGGAACCCTGCGGGTGGAAACCGAACTGGTGCTGCGTGGCTCGAGCGGGCGGCTCCTCCCCGCGGGCTAGCTCCGCGGCCAGCAACTGTAATGGCAATTGATGGCAACCGGTTGACAAAGCTCTGGTGCAGGCCGGACCATTGACCTATGTCACAGTCGATTGCCGCCAACCCTGACAGGCTCCTGCCTGCGGATCCCGGAACGCGCAGTATTGCGCGGGACCTCCTGCAGCGTGTCCAGGACCTGCCCATCATTTCCCCGCACGGTCACGTTGACGCCGCAGTCATCGAGCAGAACACGCCATTCCCGGACCCGGCTGCGCTGCTGGTCAGCCCGGACCACTACGTCACCCGGCTGATCCATGCCAGCGGCGTCCCGCTGGACCGCGTGCGCGGCTCGGCAGCAGGGGAACCGGACTCCCTCACCGTCTGGCGCGAATTCTGCAAGGCCTGGCCCCTGTTCGAGGGCACCGCGTCCGGCTATTGGCTCCGCACGCAGTTCGACAGCGTCTTCGGCCTCCAGCAGGAGATCAGCGCCGAGACTGCCGATGCCAGCTACGATGCGATCTCGGCCAAGCTGCGCGAGCCGGGCTTCCGGCCCCGCCAGCTCTTCAAGGACTTCAACATCGAGGTCCTGGCCACCACGGATGATCCCCTGGACAGCCTGGCCAGCCACAAGGCAATCGCGCAGGACCCGACATTCCACGGCCGGGTCCTGCCCACGTTCCGCCCGGACGCCTACCTGAACATCGCGCACCCCACCTGGTCCGCGAACGTTGACCGCCTGATCGCGGCAGCGGGCGACGGTGGCACCGGCTACGCGGGCTACATCACCGCGCTGGAAAACCGGCGTCGTTATTTCGTGGAGCACGGCGCCGTCTCCGCGGACCACGGCGTCCGCACTCCCGCGACGCTCAAGCTCGGCGCTGCCGACGCCGCGGCCCTGTTCGAACGGGCCCGGTCCGGCCAGGCCACGGCGCAGGACCGCGACGCCTTCGAAGCGCACATGATGTACCAGATGGCGCGGATGTCCGTGGCGGACGGCCTGGTGATGACCATCCACCCGGGCTCCTACCGCAACCACCACGAACCCACGTTCAACACCTATGGGGCCGACACCGGCCACGACATCCCCTTTGCGATCAACTACACCGAGGCGATCCGCCCCGTGCTGCAGGATTTCGGCACCGCCAAGGACTTCCACCTTGTGCTGTTCACTCTGGACGAGACGGTGTTCTCCCGTGAGCTCGCGCCGCTGGCAGGGTTTTATCCGTCCGTCTACCTGGGTGCCCCGTGGTGGTTCCTGGATGCGCCGGACGCCATGCTGCGCTTCCGCTCGGCCGTGACCGAAACCGCAGGATTCTCCCGTTCCTCAGGCTTCATCGACGATACCCGCGCGTTCTGCTCCATCCCCGCCCGGCACGATGCCTCCCGACGGATCGAGGCCTCCTTCCTGGCCCGACTGGTGGCCGAGCACCGCGTCAGCGAGGACCGTGCCCACGAGCTGATCGTTGACCTGGTGGACGGTTCGCCCCGGAGGGTGTTCAAGCTGTGAGCCTCGAACTGCAGCCTGAGGCGACATCCGCCGTCGATCTTCCCCGGCTCAACCGCAGCCTGCGCCCCGCCGCCAAGGCGCCCGTGCGGATCGTCCACCTGGGACTGGGCGCCTTCTCCCGCTCGCACCAGGCCTGGTACACGCACCAGGCATCCGACGCCGCGGACTGGGGCATCGCCGCCTTCACCGGCCGGCGCCCGGACGCCGCCCTGGCACTTGCCGAGCAGGACGGACTGTTCACGGTGGTGGAGCGCGCTGACGACGGCGACTCCTTCGCCGTGGTCGGCAGCATTGTGGAGGCCGTGGACGGAGCCGACGTGCCACGCCTGGTGGAGCTGGTCTCGGCCCCCGCCACCGCCGTCATCACTTTGACCATCACCGAAGCCGCGTACCGGATCGGCTCCGACGGGCACCTGGACCGCACCGCGTCCGACGTCGCCGCCGACCTTGCGCTGCTGGCTTCCGGCAGCGGAAACCCGACGACGCCGCTGGGCCGGCTGGTGCTCGCCCTCGCCGCCCGCCGGGCTGCCGGCGCGGGGCCGCTCGCCGTCGTCTGCTGCGACAACCTCTCGAACAACGGCACCGTTGCCCGCAAGGCCCTGGCGGGCTTCGCCGACGCGTGGGATGCAGGCCTTGCGGAATGGATCGACGCCAACATCAGCTTCGTCAGCACCTCGGTGGACCGCATCACCCCGCGTACCACGGACGCGGACCTTGCCGCCGTCGAGGCCGCGTGCGGCTACCGTGACAATTCCCCAGTGGTGGCCGAGCCTTTCTCCAACTGGGTGCTGAGCGGGGACTTCCCCGCGGGGCGGCCCCGCTGGGAAGACGCCGGGGCCGTGTTCGTGGCCGACATCGAACCCTATGAAAACCGCAAACTCTGGCTGCTGAACGGCGCCCACTCCCTGCTCGCCTACGCCGGACAGCTCCGCGGCCACACCACCGTGGCCCAGGCGCTGGCGGACCCGCTCTGCCTGCAGGCCGTGGAGCGGTTCTGGGACGAGGCCGAGGCCAACCTGCCTGCCGCCGATTTGCAGATCCCTGCCTATCGGGCCGCCCTGCTGGCCCGCTTCAGCAACGCCAGGATTGCCCACCACCTGGCGCAGATCGCCATGGACGGCAGCACCAAACTGCGGATGCGCGCTGTCCCGGTCCTGCAGGCCGAGCGGGCCGCGGGCCGTACCGGAGCCGGCGCCGCGCTGATGATCGCAGCCTGGATGGACTTCACCGCCAGTGGCAACACACTGCAGGATCCCCTCGCGGGCACGATTGCTGCCGCAAACCAGCTGACGGGGCCGGAGCGGACACAGGCCCTGCTCTCATTGCTGGATCCGGTCCTTGTCCAGGACCACTCCGTCATCGAGCTTGTGGAGAAACTCCGCGGATCGTTCTGACCGCTGCCCGCCTCGACACCCCGAAACTCACACCCGACCCTGAAAGGAACCTGCAGTGAAAATCATCGCCGCGGAAGTCTTCGTCACCAGCCCCTCCCGTAACTTCGTGACCCTCCGGATCACCACGGAGGACGGTGTGACCGGCATCGGGGACGCCACCCTGAACGGCCGCGAACTCGCCGTCGCCGCGTACCTGAAGGAACACGTCGCGCAGCTGCTGATCGGCAAGGACCCGCACCGGATCGAGGACACCTGGCAGTTCCTCTACCGCAGCTCCTACTGGCGCCGCGGCCCCGTCACCATGGCCGCGATCGCCGCCGTCGACATGGCGCTATGGGACATCAAGGGCAAGATCGCGGGCATGCCCGTCTACCAGCTCCTGGGCGGGGCGTCCCGCAACGGCCTGCGTGCCTACGGCCACGCCTCCGGCGCGGACCTCCCCTCCCTCTTCGATTCCGTCCGCGAGCACCTGGAACTGGGCTACAAGTCCATCCGCATCCAGACCGCCGTCCCAGGTATCAAGGCCGTCTACGGCGTCGCGGCCCAGGCCCAGGCCTCCGGGGAACGCTACGACTACGAGCCCGCCGGCCGCGGCGCGTTCCCGCTGGAAGAAGACTGGGACACCCGGGCCTACCTGCGCCACCTGCCCACCGTGTTCGAAGCCGTCCGGAACGAATTCGGCCCGGAGATCCCGCTGCTGCACGACGGCCACCACCGCATGACCCCCATCCAGGCGGCCAAGCTCGGCAAGGCCCTGGAACCCTATGACCTGTTCTGGCTCGAGGACTGCACCCCTGCGGAAAACCAGGAGGGTTTGCGCCTGGTCCGCCAGCACACCACCACCCCGCTGGCCATCGGCGAAATCTTCAACACCGTGTTCGACTTCCAGACCCTGATCAAGGAACAGCTGATCGACTACGTCCGGGCAGCCTCAACGCACTTCGGCGGGATCTCGCCGCTGAAGAAGGTCATGGATTTCGCCGCGCAGTACCAGATCAAGTCCGGCTTCCACGGCCCCACCGACATCTCCCCGGTGGGCTTCGCCGCGCAGCTGCACGTGGGCCTGGCCATCCACAACTACGGCATCCAGGAATACATGCAGCACTCGGACAAGACCAACGAGGTCTTCGAGCAGTCCATGACGTTCGTGGACGGCTACCTCCACCCGGGAGACAAGCCCGGCATCGGCGTCGAATTCAACGAGGAAGCCGCGGCCGCGTTCCCTTACCAGCAGGCCTACCTGCCCTACAACCGCCTCGTCGACGGCACCGTCCATGACTGGTAGCAAGGAACCTGTGATGAGCACCAAGCACCGCATCATCGTCATGGGCGTCTCGGGCTGCGGCAAAACCACTATCGGCGACCTCGTGGCCCGCGAACTGGGCGTGCCGTTCCTCGACGGCGACTCCCTCCACCCGGTGGAAAACGTCGCCAAGATGGCGGCCGGGACGCCGCTGACGGATGAGGACCGCTGGCCCTGGCTCGCCACCGTGGGCAGTGAGCTCGCTGCGGCCGGGAACGGCGGACTGGTGCTCGCCTGCTCCGCGTTGCGCCGCAGCTACCGCGACGCCATCCGCGAACAGGCGCCGGACACCGTCTTCCTGCACCTGCACGGCAGCAAGGAGGTCCTGAGGGCGCGGACCGAAGGGCGCTCCGGACACTTCATGCCGCCTGCCCTGCTCGATTCACAGCTGGCCACGCTGGAACCGCTCGAGGCCGATGAAGCCGGCGTCGTCGTCGACATCGCCGCCCCGGTGGACCAGGTGGTGGCCAAGGCACTCGCCGGCATCGCCGCCGTCGGAACTTCCGACAGCGGGACTTCCGCGGGTGCCGCCGGCACCCGGCCGCGCCAGTTCGACGTCGACCTCCAGGCCGCGCCGTTCAACCTCGACGGCGACGCTGTCGCCTGGGTGGAGTCAACCCTCGCAGGGATGAGCCTTGAGGAAAAGATCGGGCAGCTGTTCATCAACCACAACAACGACTACTCCCCGGAGTACCTCGACAGTGTGCTGGACACGTACCACGTGGGCGGCATGCGCTACCGGCCGGGACCCTCCGCAGCCGTGCAGGAACACATCCGGTACGCGCAGTCCAGGACACGGATCCCGCTGCTGGTGGCTTCCAACCCGGAAATGGGAGGCGCCGGGAGCTGCGACGACGGAACGTTTGTGTCCACGCACCTGCAGGCAGGCTCGCACCCGGACAAATCCATCGCCCGGCAAATGGGCCAGGTGGCAGGGGTGGAAACCGCCGCGCTGGGCTGCAACTGGGCGTTCGCGCCGATCGTGGACATCCACTACAACTGGCGGAACACGGTCATCTCCACCCGGGCCTTCGGCAACACGCCGGAGATCGTGGTGGAGCGCGCCAAGGAGTACTTCGACGGCATCAGCGAGTCACCCACCGTCTGCGCCATGAAGCACTTCCCGGGCGACGGCATGGACGAACGCGACCAGCACGTGGTCACCTCTTACAACACCCTCGGCTACGAGGACTGGAGCCGGACCTACGGGCACGTGTACCGCGAAATGATCGGACACGGCGTGCAATCCATCATGATCGGCCACATCGGGGCGCCCGAACTGTCGCGGCACTTCCGCCCAGGCCTGGCGGACGCGGACATCCTGCCCGCCACGCTGTCCCCGGAGCTGCTTCAGGACCTGCTGCGCGGCGAGCTGGGTTTCAACGGGCTGATCCTCACCGACGCCTCGCAGATGGTGGGCCTGACCCAGGCCATGAAGCGCAAGGACCTGGTGCCGGCCACCATCGCGGCCGGGTGCGACATGTTCCTGTTCTTCCGCAACCCGGCCGAAGACTTCGGGTACATGCTGGAAGGCTACAAATCCGGCGTCATCACCGAGCAGCGCCTGCACGACGCACTGCGCCGGATCCTGGCGCTCAAGGCAAGCCTCGGACTGCACCTGAAGCAGGCCGCGGACCTCGTGCCGCCGATGGAGGCCCTGTCCGTGATCGGCTCCGAGGCCCACCGGGCCATCGCGGCCGAGATCGCGGACAAGACCGTGACCCTGGTCAAGGACACCGCCCACAACCTGCCCATCACCCCGGAGACGCACAAACGGATCCGGCTGTACGGCATCTCCGGCGGCGCCGACTTCACCCGCGCGGACCCGCTGGCCTACCTGGACACGGTCAAGGAGGAGCTGGAAAACGCCGGCTTCGAAGTCCACCTGTTCAAAACCGCCGACCAGCGCGAAGCGGCGGGGGAGACCGGCGTGAACTTCATGCGGGTCATCTCCGAGGAAGCCACCGGCGACTATGCGGACAAGTACGACGCCGCGTTCGTTTTCGCCAACGTGAAGGGCTTCGCCCAGGAGGCCGCCATCCGGATCAAGTGGTCCACCCCGATGGCCGCGGAAATCCCCTGGTACGTCACCGAGGTCCCCACCGTGTTCGTCTCACTCAACCAGCCCAACCATCTGATTGACGTGCCGATGGTGAAGACCGCCATCAACGCCCACGCCGGGTCACGCGAGGCCATCCGGGCGACGATCAACAAGATCCAGGGCAAGTCCGAGTTCCAGGGAACGTTCAACGACAACGTCTTCTGCGACTCCTTCGACACCCGGCTGTAGCGTTTTCGGTGCGGTTTCAGACTGACGACGCGCAAATGGACTGGCGCTACGCGGATATGCGTAGCGCCAGTCCATTTCCGCGTCGCCGGCGCCGTTGCCTATCCACCGTGAACACGCACCCGGCTTCGCCCGCCGCTAAACTGGAGACCATGACTTCCCCTCTTGATGCCACTGCCGCACGTGCCCGCCTTCTTGAGCTGATCAAGGAGCTCGCCGTCGTCCGCGGCAAGGTGATCCTGTCCAGCGGAGCAGAGGCCGATTACTACATCGACCTGCGCCGCATTACCCTCCACCACGAGGCTTCCAAGCTGGTGGGCCAGGTCATGCTGGCACTGGCGGACGACGCCGGGATCGACTTTGAGTGCGCCGGCGGACTCACCATGGGTGCCGACCCCGTAGGTACCGCCGTGATGCACTCCGCGGTGGACGCCGGCCGGACTGTTGACGCCTTTGTGGTCCGGAAGGCGCAGAAGTCCTACGGCATGGGCCGGCAGGTCGAGGGCCCGTCCGTCGACGGCCGGAAGGTGCTGGTGCTCGAGGACACGTCCACTACCGGCGGCTCCGCCCTTACCGCCGTGGAGGGCGTCCGCAAGGCGGGCGGCAACGTGGTGGCTGTGGCCGTCATCGTGGACCGCGACACGGGCGCCAAGGAAAAAATCGAAGCCGAGACCGGGGTGCCCTACCTCTTCGCTTTCGGCAAGGACGAACTGGGCCTCTCCTAGTCCGGCTCCAACCGGCACCGGCGTAAACTGGTGTCGGTTGGACTGGCGCAGGGGGTCGCCCTAGTATTTGCTCAACCCTTTTTAAGCTGCTATTGGAGAACGCGCCATGCTCCCACCGGAACTTCCTTTGAATACCACCGAGCAGGTCCAGAACCTCATCCTGGACAGTGCGGATTTTGAGCAGTTCCTCAACGAGTTGGCCAGGTTCTCCGCCCACCAGGTGGCAGGCGGCGGCGACGACGCCCTGTGCGGCATCACCCTCCTCCGGGACCGGAAAGCTGCCACCATCGGTTGGAGCAGCGATTCTGCCCGCGAAGTGGACGAGATCCAGTACTCACTGTCCCAGGGCCCGTGCCTGACCGCGGCCGAGGAGGAACGCGAAGTCAACGTCCCGGACCTCTTCGAGGAGGACCGCTGGGGCCCGGACTACGCCAACGCCGTCGCGTCCCATGGGCTGCGTTCGGTGCTGTCCCTCCCGTTCAACCTCCAAGGGGAAGCGAAAGCTGCGCTGAACCTCTACTCGGACGTACCGCACAAATTCGACGAACGTGCCGCGGCCAAGGCCCGGGGCTACACGCGGGAAATCTCGCAGGCACTGAGGCTGGCCGTCAGATTTTCCCTGCACACGGACAGCGCCGCCAACCTGCGCGCCACCCTGGAGTCCCGCACCATCATCGATATCGCCGTGGGCATTGTGATGGCACAAAACCGCTGCAGCCAGGACGCGGCGGTCCAGATCCTGACCGAAGCGTCCAGCAACAGCAACACCAAGCTGCGGGATATCGCCAAGTCGCTGGTGGATTCCGTCGGCGGGGCAGGCACCCGGACGCATTACCAGGAGCCCGGCAAAGCCCACGCGGGCTAGGCCACGTCAGCGGCTTGTGCCGGGCCCGTACGGAGGATACGCTTGCCGAGGTTGAGCCGTCGGCCATAGACACCCTTATTTGGAGTACCTATGGACCGCAAATTGCACGCCCTCGCTACGCGTGACGTTCTCACGGACACCGTCAGGATTGATATCCGCGGCAGCCTTAATGAAGAATCCCGCCCGGCACTTGTGAATATGGTCCGACGTGTTCGGGCCATGGGCATTCCCTCCCACATCCACGTGGACCTCTCCCAGGCTGCCTACGTTGAATCGGCGGCGCTGGCGGGCCTCCGCAACGATCTCAACGCCATCGACGGGGTTGCCCTTCCCGGTATGGCGGGGGGTGGCGTATCGCTGGTTCTGACAGCGCCCGCCGATGCAGCCCCGCCGGAAGCCGGCGTCAACGGGCTGGCGCTGGCCATCACCGATGAGCTCGCGGGCGGTTACGCGGACGGCGCCGAAGGGGAGGCCCAGCCTCCCGGTGACGCAATGTTCGGGCGTCCCTTGGCCGAATATTCCGACGACGAACTCCTCGCGGCCAGCGACTCGATCTTTGCGCTGTTGGATAACCCTGAAGGCTTCGGCGGCTCGGACCTGCTGGCCAGGTACAACGAAATCGGCCAGGAAATATCACGCCGGAACCCGCTTGACGGCCTGTACGGCCCCGCCCGGGAGGGCCTCGCCGCCAGCTGACGCGGCCCGGTCCTGCCAGGGGGTTGCAGCGGGGGCTCCGGCTGTGCGTACGGTAGACACGTGCCGTACAGGGGGGAAACAGATCCGCAGGGACAGCCTGAACAGCCGGGAATTGACCATGCCCGGCTGCTGGCCCACGCTGCCGCCCTCCGGCAGTTCTCCCGCCGGGGCTTCCTCTGGGGAACGGGAGCCTCCGCCCTGCTGGCCGGGGACATGCTGGTCACCCGCCGGGTCCAGTCGGAGCGGCGGGTCAACAGGATCCTTGAAGTCCGGGATGACTTCGCCGATGCGTACTACCCCGATGCCAGCTGGTTCCTGTTTCCGGGCTACAAAACCAGCTGGGAAGAGGCGCAGTGGATCCTGAACGCCCTGCGTGGAGCGCTGAACAAGCGCGCCCGGCTGGCCGCCGTCGGCTATTCCAACCAGGGGCTGGACATCGACGAACTGGTGATCGCCGTGATTGAGCATGTGCGGGCGAACAAGCTCACCAAACTGTTCTTCTACGGCCACAGCTTTGGCGGCATGGTGGCCACGCAGGTCGCCGCCCGCCTCCGCGAACTTCACGGCGTGGAAGTGGCGTTCATCCTGCTCGATTCCAGCCCGTACAGCAAGCACGACGTCCTGGACCAGAGCTGGTTCGACGGCGTGGTGTTCCTCTACGAGAGCGGTTTCCGTGTCCCGTCCGTGCTGCGCGGCGGGTACGAACTGGGGGAGCGGGTGATCCACAAGGACGAACGGACCTGGCGCCAGATCCTGGACCAGACCCTGGAGCAGCTGTCCCCGATCGCCCCCTCCAGCGTGCTCGTCCAGTCGGAGTCCGCCTACATTTACCACTTCGACGGGCTCCGGTTCGTGGAAAAGCTCGGCGGGACGAAGATGGCCTACGTCGGCAACCCTCGTGACCAGACGGTGCAGTACCAGACGGCCCTGGAAGCGTGGGAGGTTGCCTTCCGTTCCAACATGGTGTCAACAAACCTGCAAACGGAGGGCGCCCGGCCGGCACATGCCAGTCCGGGCTGGAACCCCGCCGTTTACCGGCCCATCGTGGACCAACTGATGAACGAGTTCTTCCCCCTTCCCGGCGGGGGATCGCGCGTGACTGTTTTCTAGGCCGGGTTCTAGATCTGGCTTTTCAGGTCCGCCACGGAGTTGAGAACCTGGTTCGGCCGGAACGGGTACGACGCGATGTCTTCGCGCTGCGTGATGCCGGTCAGCACCAGGACCGTGTGCAGGCCGGCCTCCATGCCCGCGATGATGTCCGTGTCCATCCGGTCACCGATCATGGCAGTGGTCTCAGAGTGTGCGTCGATCTGGTTCATGGCCGACCGGAACATCATGGGATTCGGCTTGCCCACGATGTAGGGTTCCCGGCCGGTGGCCTTGGTGATCAGGGCCGCGATCGCACCGGTCGCGGGCATGGGGCCGTCCTTGGACGGACCGGTGGCGTCAGGGTTGGTGGCGATGAAGCGGGCGCCGGCCAGGATCAGGCGGATGGCCATGGTGATGGCTTCGAACGAGTACGTCCGGGTTTCGCCGAGCACCACAAAGTCCGGATCCTGGTCGGTGAGGATGAAACCTGCCTCGTGCAGCGCCGTCGTCAGCCCCGCCTCGCCGATGGTGTAGGCGCGGTTTCCGGAACCGGAGCCCTGCACCTGGTCCTTGAGGAACTGCGCGGTGGCCAGCGCCGAGGTCCAGATGTTCTCCTCCGGAACTTCCAGGCCCGACGCGCGGAGCCGGGCGGCGAGGTCGCGGGGGGTGAAGATGGAGTTGTTGGTCAGCACCAGGAAGCGCTTGGAGGTGTCCACCCAGCGCTGGATCAGCTCGGCCGCGCCGGGGACAGCCTGGTTTTCGTGGACCAGAACGCCGTCCATGTCAGTCAGCCAGCACTCGATCTCCTGCCCGCTTCGGTAAACCGCCGGTGATCCGTTGACCTGGTCTGCTTTTGCCATGTTTTCCTCCAACGCCGATGTGCCTTTTCCGGGGTCCAGTCTGTCATTCTTCGGGCACCGGAACACGTGAGGCCGAAGAAATGACGACCGCGACCGCCGACGGGGGCTGTCCGGCCCGTCGGCTAGGCTCATAGTGGCGCCATGGCGCCCATCGGCTGCGGATCGGGGGATGTCCACGGCGGGTGTTGTGCCGGCGCGCGCCGGCCGGTCCCCGCCGTCGGAAATCACCGGGCACCGCGCGAACCGCAGGATGCCTGCCAGCACCTGAAAGGGACCGCCATGAGCAACAACTACAGTGCGCCGCCGCCACCGCCCAGGGACGCGGAGGGCGACCCCCAGGCTCCTTATCCCGGCCAGCAGTACCCCCATACGCCACAGCCGGTCCAGGAGTACCCCGGCCAGCAGCAGTACCCGGGCCAGTACCCGCAGCACCCGGCGCCGCAGCCCCCGGACAGCAACAAAAAGGCGCTGTTCATTGTTCTGGGAGCCGTTGCCGCCGTCGTGATAGTTGCCCTGGTGGCCGTGTTCGCCTGGGTGATTCCCACCTTCGCCAAGCCCCAGGCCCAGGACACCCCGTCTCCCGTGGTGACATCCGAGGCAGCAGAGGAAAGCGCCGCGCCGAAGGAATCTGCCGCGCCGTCGGACGATCCCACCGCGGACGATGTCCCGGCCGGAGCCATTCCGCTGCCGCCGGGCTGGGCGGAACTGCAGGGTCCCGCGAACATCCCGGCCGAAGGCGACCCGCTGTTCAGCAAGTTTGTCACCGGGGAGTCATCTTTCCAGTACCTTGCCTCCTGGACCGGCGACGAGACCTTCGGGGTCACCACTGACCCGACCACGGGCGCTCCCATGCAGCAAAAAGCCCAGGGCACCGAGGAACGGGACGGGGACGGCATCGCCCTGGCCTTTGCCTTCTTCGCCGAAGCGGAAGAGGGCAAGTACGGCAAGGAGCCGGAGAAGGTCCAGGCCGCCATCAAGGAGATTGAGGCCAAGTTCACAGCCATGCCCGCTGCCGACATGCCGCAGCACCTCGTGGGCCATAAGTGCACGGGCAATTTCACGACGACAACTCCGGAAATCCGGGAGTTCCGCCGGACGGCGGCCGTGGTGATCGGCTTTGAGTGCCTCAACGCCCGCGGCGAAACCATCAAAGCAGTGAACCTGTTCAGCGTGACCCCGTGGGGAACGCCGCAGATGGTGGGCGTCAGCGGCCACGCGACGTACTGGGACGAACACCCCGGACTGCTGGAGCAGCTCGCCAACTCGTACCGCGCCAACCGCTGGAAGCTCGAAGGCTGACCCCGGCTAGAGTTGAGGCGTGACTGACCAGCCCCAGACCCCGCCGCTGCCCGTTCCACCGCCTGAGGAGGAATCGGGGCCAAAGGCGGAGGTCGGCGTCGGGCCCTGGGAAGGCGAGCTGCCCGCCGGGGACCACTGGGACCCCGAGCTGCTGGCCGACGGGGACCGGCGGAACGTCGTGGACCAGTACCGCTACTGGAAGCATGACGCGATCGTGGCCGATCTCGATTCCAAACGGCACAACTTCCACATCGCGATTGAAAACTGGCAGCACGACCTCAACATCGGCACCGTGGTGCGGACCGCCAACGCGTTCCTCGCCAAGGAAGTCCACATCATCGGACGACGCCGGTGGAACAGGCGCGGGGCCATGGTCACCGACCGCTACCAGCACGTCCGCCACCACCCCACCGTGGAGGACTTCGTGGTGTGGGCGCAGGGGGAGGGGCTGGCGATCATCGGCATCGACATCTTCCCGGATTCCGTTCCGCTGGAAACCTACGAACTGCCCAAGGACTGTGTGCTGGTGTTCGGCCAGGAAGGCCCCGGCCTCACGCCCGAAGTGCACGAGGCCGCCCTCGCCACCCTGTCCATCGAGCAGTTCGGCTCCACCCGCTCCATCAACGCGGCGTCCGCTGCGGCCATCGCGATGCACGCCTGGGTGCGCCGGCACGTATTCAACCAGCACGTGTAGGCAAGTGTTACCGGGTCCGCGTGAGACGAAACACAGCGCCCCGGCAGAAATGGCTAGGATGGTTCCTAGCCGACGAGGTTCACTCCAGGGCCAACCCAGCCCGCAGACGAAATTCACATTAGGAGTCAGCATGCCCATTGCAACCCCAGAGATCTACTCCGAGATGATCGACCGCGCAAAGACGGGCGGCTTCGCATTCCCCGCCGTCAACGTCACCTCTTCGCAGACGCTGAACGCAGCGATCCGCGGTTTCGCCGAGGCTGAGTCCGACGGCATCATCCAGGTTTCCACCGGCGGTGCCGCTTACTGGTCCGGCGCCTCGGTCAAGGACATGGTGGCCGGTTCCCTCGGCTTCGCAGCCTTTGCCCGCGAAGTGGCCAAGAACTACAACGTCAACATCGCGCTGCACACGGACCACTGCCCCAAGGACAAGCTGGACGGTTTCGTCCTGCCGCTCCTGGCTGCATCCGAGGCCGAGGTCAAGGCCGGCCGCAACCCGATCTTCAACTCGCACATGTGGGACGGCTCGCACGAGACCCTCGAAGACAACCTGCGCATCGCCCGCGAGCTGCTGGAGCGTTCCGCGGCCGCCAAGATGATCCTTGAGGTCGAGATCGGCACGGTCGGCGGCGAGGAAGACGGCGTCGAGAACGAGATCAACGAGAAGCTGTACACCACCACCGAAGACGCCCTGGCCACCATCGAGGCCCTCGGCGCCGGCGAAAACGGCCGCTACATGACGGCGCTGACCTTCGGCAACGTCCACGGCGTGTACAAGCCGGGCGGCGTGAAGCTGCGCCCCGAGCTGCTCAAGCAGATCCAGGCCGAAGTTGGCGCCAAGATCGGCAAGGAAAACCCGTTCGACCTCGTGTTCCACGGCGGCTCCGGCTCGTCCGACCAGGAAATCGCTGACGCCGTTTCCTACGGTGTCATCAAGATGAACATCGACACCGACACCCAGTACGCCTTCACCCGCCCGGTGGCCGGCCACATGCTCGCCAACTACGACGGCGTGCTCAAGATCGACGGCGAAATGGGCAACAAGAAGACCTACGACCCCCGCGTCTGGGGTGCCTCCGCCGAAGCCGGCATGGCAGCCCGCATTGTTGAGGCCGCCCGCCAGCTCGGCTCCCTCGGCAAGACGTTCTAGTATGTCCGACGAGTTCCGCAAGAACCTGATGGGCCCTGAGCCCACGCTCCTGCCTGCCGAGACCGACGTTTACGCGCAGCTGGACGCGGGCCAGGAAGCACTGGACCTCGTGGCAAAGCACCCCACGTCATCGCTGTTGTGGGCCGTGCTGGCGGAGGAGGCGTGGGCCGAAGGGCGCACCATCGACTCCTACGCCTACTCACGCGTGGGCTACCACCGCGGGCTGGACTCGCTGCGCCGCAACGGCTGGCGCGGCGTGGGCCCCATTCCGTGGGAGCACGAGCCCAACCAGGGCTTCCTGCGCGCGCTCTACTCGCTGGGCCGGGCTTCCTCGGCCATCGGCGAGGCGGACGAGCCGGAACGGATCGAGAAGTTCCTGAACGACTCGGATCCGGCCGCGAAGGCAGCCATCGAAGCTAAGTAGTTTGACGAGCAACGCGGGCCCACGCCCGCAGGGTTCCCTGGCCGAGCTTGCGAGGCTAGGGTGCGGGAGGGGAGGGTCACTTCCCGCCCAATAAACGATCGTTTTTGGGGAGGAAGTGACCCCGCGTTGGGGTTTCAGAAGCGAACGACGGCGGGCGGGGACCATTTTGGAAAAATGTGGCCCCCCCCCCGAGTAAGCCCGCGCGGGTGGGAACCCGGGGGGTTACATGGAACCCGGATGCCCCGGCGTGCCCAAGGG
>NZ_JAVDWK010000016.1:0-83681 GCF_031457335.1 Arthrobacter sp. BE255
GCCCGCGGCACGGACATCGGGCTGCTCGTCAAAGTCACGGGCACCGACCCGGCGCTCGGCGACACCAACGCCGCAAACCAAACAACCATCACCGGGCCCCTGCCCGCCCTCGTCCAATGGGCCACCGGCCGCGGGACCACCGGCGTCACCGCCGCCCGGGACAACCAGGTACTGGAACAGGTGCCGGTCGCCCCGAAATGGATCTAATCCTTCTGACTGGTCTGACTGATGGCAGGGCGGTGGAGGACAAGTTTCGTGGCATGTTCGGCATACGCTGAGGGTGCGTCGTCGAAGTCCGCCAGGTGGCTGGTCACCTTCTCCGCCGGGAAGTTGTTGGTGTGCACCCAGTCCAGGAGTTCGGGCAGGATGGCGCGGGGGTGGGAGACGCCCAGGTGCAGGGTGACGTCGTTGGCGTACATGTGCATCAGGGGGATTCCGGTGTTCGTGCCGACGTAGTAGCCAATTGCTGTGCAGATGCCGCCGGGTGCGGTGGCGCGGATGGCATTGCGGATTCCGGCGCCGGTGCTTGAGGCCTCGACGACGATGTCGTACCCGGCCCCGGGGGTGGCTGCCTTACCGGTCCGCTGGTGGGCGTCGGCCCCGAGGGAATGGGCAACGTCGAGGCGCTGGTGGCCGGTGTCGACGTAATCGACTCTTGAGGCGCCGTGGGCGACGGCCAGACCCGCCGCGTACAGGCCGATGGATTTGCCCCCGCCGCCGAAGACCAGGACTGTCGCGCCGGGCCGGGCCGCCAGATGCGGCACCACGGTGCGCCAGCCGTCGGAAAGGTTGTCGCTGGCCGCTGCTACCCGCAGCGGATCGAGCCCAACGGGAAGCGGGACCAGCATATGGTCGGCGTACGGGACCCGGAAAAGGTCCGAGACCATCCCCCCGTAGTGGCCGCTTGCCGGACCGAAACCGAAGGCTGCGAGGGTGCGGCCGTCGCGGGCCGTGGTGCATTTGGAAGTCAAACCCCGACGGCACGTCTTGCACCGCCCGCACGAGACAGACCAAGGCACCACTACCTGGTCGCCTACCTTGAGGTTCTTCACGTACGGTCCGGTTTCCACCACCTCCGCGATCGCTTCGTGGCCGATCGCGAACGGTCCCTGGAATGGCACCGGCCCACAGATGCTGCCGACGGCTGCGTCGATCACCCCGGTCTTCAGGCCGGCCTGCATGGCCCGCGAGACACGATGGTGGATCGGCAACGTGTCGCCGTCGCAGCGGCCCACAACGATCGGGCGCACGATTGCATCATCACCGGTGATCAGCTTCGGGTCGATCCGTTCTATCCACTCCAGCTTGCCGGTGCTGATGAAATTCAGTTCACGCATAAGTGGTCCGTTCGTTTGGGGAGCAGTGGACGAGGCGGTGGAAGCTTTAACGCTGGTCTAACGCAGCGAGCAACCTCTTGACTGAGCTGCCGAGATTCCACTCGACGGCGAGACGCTCCAGTTCGGCGCGCGCAGCGCCGTCTACGGGGTGCAGCCGGGCGCCTGCCTCCTCCAGGCTGGGCAGCCTGAGGTCACGCACAATCTTCACCACAGTGGGCGCGACCGATAGGTAGTCGGCCGCCGCTGCAAGCTTTGACCGCACGGAGGCGGAGACACCGCCTTCCCCGTCAGCTGCCGCGGCGAGCAGGCTTTCCAGCGTGCCGTACTCGCCCAGAAGCGAGGCCGCGGTCTTCTCGCCGATGCCGGCGACGCCGGGCAGCCCGTCCGATGCGTCGCCCCGGAGCGTTGCGTAGTCGGCGTACTGTTCGGGCAACACGCGGTATTTTCCGACGACGACGGCGTCCGTCACGACTTCGAGGTTCCTCATCCCCCGCGCTGTGTAGATCACCTGCACCTGGCGGGCGTCGTCCACGACCTGGAAGAGATCCCGGTCCCCGGTCACCACGTCGACGGGAAGCTCTGCGTGGCTGGCGTAGGTGCCTACGACGTCGTCGGCCTCGTGTTCGGCAGCGCCGACGACGGCGATACCGGCCAGGTCGAGAACGTGCCGGATCAGCGGAATCTGGGCTTCGAGGGCATCGGGGACAACCTCGACGTCGGCGGCATCCGCCACCACCTCAGCGACCCGGTGCGACTTGTAGGTGGGGATGAGATCCACGCGCCACTGCGGACGCCAGTCGTCGTCCCAGCAGGCAATCAGGTGGGTCGCGCCGTAGTCGGTGGTGAGCCTGGCAATCATGTCCAGCAGGCCGCGGACTGCGTTCACCGGAGTGCCGTCGGGCCGGCGGATGGTGTCCGGCAGGCCGTAGAAGGCGCGAAAGTACAGGGACGCGGTATCGAGCAGCATCAGGCGATCTGGCATACCTGATCCTGACACGAATACGTGTGGCGCGTTAGACCGCTCCGGCCCACCTGGGCCCGACCGCGGGCTGACGGAGTGGCCTGGCGCGGGCGTGAAGGTCAGCGGCCGGAATGCGCCGGACTTCATGGCCCTGGGTAACCGGGACGTCGCGAATATCCTGCTGCGCCGGCTTCCTGGCTGCCGGGCAGAGGTCGGTGATGTGTCCCATGCCGGCGTACTCACGCACTTCGGCGATGCCGGCAACCGCGGCGGTCTTGGTGTCGAAAGCCTTGGAAACGGCCATTACGGTTCCGTCCGGCGCTGTGAGACGGAACCTGAAATACGACTCCGGGTCCACATAAAGTTCAAACATGCCAGCCATGGCTCTCCTCAAGTCTCCGCGACCAAACCCTGCGGCGGCTTTGCCGCTGGGCTGACGGGACGCGACGCTGCGTCCTTTACCGTTGGTCTTGTTGTGCAATCCCATTGATCGGTGCATTAAGTTCCTAACGAGTCTCGCTTAGCTGAAGGCATGCACGCAAGACCTTGGAATTAAGCCCTCAGCGTTCCGGACCGCATTGCGCACGGGGCCTTCGACGGAGTAGGCAGCAACCAGCCACACCGGCGACGGCCACGTATACCCGTCCGGCCAGACCTGCAGACTCCAACGCGAGGAGCACTTCAGGCAATCTTGTGGAGAACTTGCGGCTCACCCCGGGTTGCCTCCCTTTGCGCCGCCTGAGACTTCAGGCACAATGTGCTTCATGGGGCGATGGAGCGAGGAGCGGGTGGTCGGCGCCGCGCCCGACGCATCCTCCCTGGCGGCCGCCCGTAAGCTGGCACATCCAGGCCCCTGGTCCGATACCGGCAGCAACGACGTCCTGGTCTGGGGCAAGTGCCAGGGCAGCGGCAAGGTTCCTTACCAAGTCAGCGTGGACACTGCAGCCCCTGCCTACCGGTGCTCCTGCCCCAGCCGGAAATTCCCCTGCAAGCACGCACTGGCGCTCCTCCTTCTGTGGTCGCGCGGGGAAGCGGCCGTCGCCGGCACGGAGACCGCCGCGTTCGCCCGGGAATGGGCTGAGCAGCGGGCGGAACGGGCCACCGTGCTTGAACGCCGCCGGACTGACCAGCCGGCGGATCCGGCGGCACAGGCCAAGCGGCTGGCCGACCGGATGGCCCTGATGGACGCCGGGATGGACGACTTTGCCCGCTGGCTGACGGATCTGGTGCGGACGGGCCTGGCGGCTGCCCGCACCCAGCCGTATTCCTGGTGGGCCGGTGTGGCGGCCCGGCTGGTTGATGCGCAGCTTCCGGGTCTGGCCGAACAGGTGCGCGCCATGGGTTCGGACGTGCACGCCCGGACCGACTGGGCCGACCACCTGCTCCTTCGGGCCGGCCGCTGGTGGGCCGTCACCAAGGCCTGGCGCATGAAGGACACGCTGACGCCGGACGAGCTGGCCGATCTCCGGGTGGCCATTGGCTGGGCGGTTCCGACGGCGGACGTCCAGGGCACGGAGGCCCTGCCCGGTCCGTGGCTGGTGCTGGGCGCCCACCGCAGCGACGACGGACGGCTCCAGCAGCAGCGGACCTGGCTTCGCGCACCCGACGGAACGGTCGTCGTCGTCCTCGACTTTGCCGCCCAGAGCGAGTCGCTGGCCACCCCGCAGCTCGCGGGCGCGCTGCTGGACGCCACCGTCGCACGGTACCCGGGCTCCGGACCCCGGCGGGCCATGTTCACCAGTCCCGTGGCCCCGCTGGGGACGGCAACCAGCCTTGGCGAGGGCGGCAGCATTCCGCAGGCTCTGGAAGCCGAATCGGCTGCCGTGGCCCTTTCCCCGTGGCGTGGGCGCCACCCGGTGCTGCTCGCCGGGGTCCGGGTTTCCCCCGGCGACGACGGCTGGCTGCGGGACGCATCCGGGAACGCCCTCCCCCTGGTCGATGCACCACTGGACTCCCTGCTGGCCCTGACCGGCGGCCACGCGGTGGACCTGTTCGGAGAGCTGGAAGAGGGCCGCGTACGGCCGTTGTCCGCCGTCGTCGGTGGAGCGGTGGTGACGCCATGACGTGGCTGTCGGACCTTCGAACGGCGGCGCTTGTTGGCACCGCCCGGCACCCGGCACCGCCGCCGCCTGTGCAACTGGGTGTCCGTCCGCCGGAGGGCCGGCCCAGTGAGGAGTCGCTGCTGGACCAGGCGGCCCTGGCCGACGCCGTCACCCGCGCCGCGCGTGCGTGCAGCACCCTGGATGCGGCGGACTTGCCTGAGCCCGCGCCGCCGGACGATGCGCCCGAGGCGTCCGGTGAGGCGTCCAGGCTGCTGGATCTGCTGCTCACCCAGCCGCCCGTCGGGCTGGAGCTCCGCAGCCAGCTGGTGGCGGACTGGCTCCAGGCCGCCGGCGTGTACGGACGGCGGGTGCCGCACCGGCTGCTGCCCCTGCTGCTGTCCCTGGCAGACAGCAAACCCGGCGTGGCACAGCACCTGCACCCCGCCATCGGAACGAGGGGCCGCTGGCTTCAGGACATCAAAGCGGTGGCCTCGGGTGCCCGGCCAGCCAAGGCGGCGGACTGGGCCGAGTTGACGGGCGCCGACGCCGGCACGGAACTGGAGCGGCTCCGCCGCTTTGACCCCGCCGCCGCCCGCGGTCAACTGGTCACGCATTGGGACAGCCTCGCCGCCCGGGAGCGCGCCGCCCACCTGGCCACCTTCGCCACAAACCTCCACGACGACGATGAAGAGCTGCTCGAGCGGGCCCTGGACGACAAGGCCAAGACCGTCCGGGAGGTCGCTGCGGGCCTGCTGGACCGGCTCCCGGCCAGTGCCCGCGCCGGACGCATGGCGGCACGGCTGCTACCGCTGCTCCGCGTCAAGGGCGTGCTGCGTAAGCAGTTCGAGATCGATCTCCCGCCCGGACCCGACGCGGCCGCCCTGCGGGACGGGATCGCTCCGGACCCGCGCACTGGCGAACCCGACCGCCTGGGCCGGCTCGACGCCGTCGTCCGCGGCGCCCCGCTCGATGTCTGGACGGCGGTGTCCGGCCGCGGCCCGGCAGCGACAGTGGCACTCCTCAAGGGCGAGACCCGCGTCCTCGAAACCATCCTCACCACGGCCGCACAGCGGGCCGACCTTGACTGGGTGCGTGCGCTGCTGGAGGTCCGCACAGACCTGCGGCTGCTTAACATCCTGCCCCCGGACGAGCGTGAGGACACGCTCGTCCGGCACATCAGGGCCGGTACGTCGAACCCGTTCGCGCTGGCCGCACCGCTGCGTGACCTTCCACAGCCCTGGGGACCAGGCCTGGCTGACGCCGTGCTCGGGCAGATCGCAGCTAAGAACGGCGGCCAGCTGGCAGCCCTGCTGGCCGACATCCTTCCGGCGGCGCTCCCGCCGGAGGCGGCCGGACAGGCCCGGCGGCTGCTGGAGCGTTCAGACGACGACGCGGCCCGCCGCCGCGTGCTTCGTGATGCCGTGCAATACCAATCATTCCGACAATCCCTGACGGAGGCCTTTCAATGACCGATGCCCAGACCGGCACAGACGTTCTTCGCGCCCACGCCGAGAACGCCTACGCCGACGAGCTCAGCGCACTGGCCGCCGTCGACGACCGGCCCCGGCCGCCCAGCTGGCGGCTCTCTCCCTGGGCGGTGACCACCTACGTCCTCGGCGGCACGCTGCCGGACGGGGTGCAGATCACCCCGAAATACCTGGGTTCGGAACGGCTGGTGGAAATCGCCGTCGCGTCCCTGGCCACAGACCGGGCCCTGCTGCTGCTTGGCGTGCCGGGCACCGCGAAAACCTGGCTGGGCGAGCACCTGGCCGCGGCCGTTTCGGGCTCCTCCACCCTCGTGGTGCAAGGGACTGCCGGCACGCCGGAAGAGGCGCTGCGGTACGGCTGGAACTACGCGCGGCTGCTCGCCGACGGCCCGTCCCGGGCGGCCATGGTCCCCGGACCGGTGATGCGCGCGATGGAAACCGGAAGCCTGGTCCGGGTGGAAGAACTCACCAGGATCCCCTCCGATGTGCAGGATTCCCTGATCACGATCCTCAGCGAGAAAACCCTTCCCATCCCCGAACTCAACGAGGAAGTGCAGGCGCGGAAGGGCTTCAACATCATCGCGACGGCCAACAACCGCGACAAGGGCGTCAACGATCTGTCCTCGGCGCTGCGCCGCCGCTTCAACACTGTGGTGCTGCCCCTGCCTGACAGCATCGAGCAGGAGGTGGAGATCGTCACCGGCCGCGTCCGCAGCCTCGGCGCCGCCCTGGAGCTTCCGGCCGACCTGGCCGCGCTCTCCGAGGTCCGCCGCGTGGTCACAGTCATGCGGGAACTGCGCGCCGGCGCGACCCAGGACCAGCGCACCACCATCAAGTCACCCTCCGCAACACTCTCCACCGCCGAGGCCATCTCGGTGATGACCAACGGGCTTTCCCTCGCCGCCCACTTCGGTGACGGAACCGTCCGGGCCCAGGACGTGGCGGCCAGCCTGGTGGGCGCGGTGGTCAAGGATCCTGTGCAGGACCGGGTCATCTGGCAGGAATACCTGGAAACCGTGGTCCGGAACCGGCCGGAGTGGAAGGACCTGTACCGGGCCTGCCGCGACCTCGAATCGTCGAACTGACCCGATGACAACTGAACCATGACAGACGTCCACGTCCTCGGGATCCGGCACCACGGCCCCGGTTCGGCGCACTCGGTCGCCGAAGCACTGGCCAGCCTCCGCCCTGATCTGGTGCTGGTCGAAGGTCCGCCGGAACTTGACCAGGTGATCCCACTGCTGTCCGATCCGGACATGGTGCCACCCGTCGCCGGACTGATCTACGCGGCCGATGAACCCCGGCTGGCTTCCTTCTACCCGATGGCGGCCTTCTCGCCCGAATGGGTGGCGATCCGCTGGGCGCTGTCCACCGGCGCCCAGGTGCGGGCCATCGACCTCCCGGCGGCGCACACCTTCGCGCTGCGCCTGGCGGATGAAGCCGCCGGGCCGCCGTCGAACGGTGACGGGGAGGACACGGCGGCCGACGGCGGCCCCTCCACCGAGGGCCCGGAACCTCCGGCGCAACCCCAGCAGGCTTACCGCCCGGACGCGATTGCGATGCTGGCTGACGCCGCCGGGTACAGCGACGCCGAACGGTGGTGGGAGGACGCCGTCGAGCACCGGAACACGGACCCCGTTGACCGGTTCGCGGCGCTCACCGAAGCCATTGCGGAGATCCGCGCGGCCGACAGCAGGCCGGACCACCATCCCGACGTGATGGAGAACAACCGCCGGGAGGCCTCGATGCGGCGCCTGGTCCGGGCCGCCATGCGGGAGGGGCACGCGCGGATCGCCGTGGTGTGCGGCGCCTACCACTCCCCTGCGCTGGTGCCCGCCGGTTTTCCGCCTGTGGCAGCCGACAACAAGGTGCTCGCCGGTCTGCCAAAGGCCAAGGTCGCCGTCACGTGGGTGCCGTGGACCTCTGACCGGCTCAGCCGGCGCAGCGGGTACGGGGCCGGCGTCACGGCGCCCGGCTGGTACCAGCATCTCTTCACGCACTGGATGGCGCAGGATCCGGGCACGGAGGTGTCCACCACCTGGCTGGTCCGGGTAGCCCACGCCCTGCGCCGCGAGAACCTCGACGCCTCAACGGCCTCCGGCGTCGAGGCAAGCCGGATGGCGAATGCCCTGGCCGCCGTCCGCGGGCGGCCCAGCCCCGGACTGGCAGAACTGGACGACGCCGCCCAGGCCGTGCTGTGCGACGGTTCACCCTTGCCGCTGGCCCTGGTGCACCGCGAACTAACGGTCGGACTCGAACTGGGGACCGTGCCGGAGTCCGCACCGACCCTCCCGCTGGCGGCCGACCTCGCCGCCACCCAGCGCAGGCTCCGCTGGAAACCAAGCGCCATGGAGGAAGTGCTCACCCTCGACCTGCGCAAGCCGAACCAGCTGGCCCGCTCGGTCCTGCTCCACCGGCTGGCACTGCTCGGCGTCGAGTGGGGAATCCAGACCGAAACAGGACGGACCACAGGAACCTTCAAGGAAGTATGGACACTCCTGTGGCAGCCGGAACTGGCCATAGCGGTGGTGGAGGCCAGCCGCTACGGCACCACGGTGGCCTCGGCCGCCGCGGCCTACGTCTCCGAACGCGCCCAGGACGCCGGCAGCCTGACCGAGCTCAGCAACCTGCTCGCCGGCTGCCTGCTCGCCGACCTGCCGGACGGCATTGGCGGCGTCGTGCAGGTACTTGCCGAGCGCACCGCCCTGCAGCAGGACGCCGCGCCGCTGCTGGAAACCATTGCGCCCCTTGCCCGGACCTGCCGGTACGGCAACGTGCGCGGTGTTGACGTCACCGGGGTCCGGAAAATTCTGGACACAACGGTGGTCCGGGCCTGCGTGGGACTGCCCACGGCCTGCGCCGGGCTTGACGACGAGGCCGCCGCCGCCATGCGGCGCGCCGTCGACTCCGCCCAGCAGGGCCTGTCCCTGCTGCCCGACATGCCGCTGGACGACTGGCACCGGGCGCTCGCCGCCGTCGCAGGTTCGGACCGGATCCATGGAGCGGTGGCAGGCCGGGCCACCAGGCTGCTCCTGGACGCGGGCCTGCTGGACGGGAACGACGCCGCGGCCAGGCTCAGCCGCCGGCTCTCAGTCGCCACCCCGGCACGGGAAGCGGCTGCCTGGCTGGACGGACTCCTCTCCGGCGACGCAACGCTGCTCATCTACGACCCGCGCCTGTTGCAGATCGTTGACGACTGGGTCGCCGGCGTGGACGGCGACGTCTTCGACGACGTGCTGCCGCTCCTGCGCAGGACATTTTCGGCGTTCAGCCGGCCGGAGCGGCGGGAAATCGGCGAGCAGGTGAGCCGCATGGGCGGCATCGTCCAGACAGCCAGCGAAGCAGCACTGGACCTGGCAGCCGCGGGCCCCGCGGTCCGTGCCATGGCCCGCTACCTCGGATGGGAGGCGATCGCGTGACGGACACGGACCCTGATGGCGGCAACCGCGGCGGACGGCTGGGCCGCTGGCGCCTCGTGCTCGGCGGGCAGGATGCGGACGGCATCACGACGGCGGACGGCCGCAGCGTGGAGCTCTCCGCCGATGACGCGCGCCGCGACCAGGCACTGGAGGAACTGTACGGGGCGGAGAAGAACGGCCGCGGTGGCCTCGGCGCGTCCAGTCCGCTGGTGGCCCGCTGGCTCGGTGACATCCGCGGCTATTTTCCCTCCACGGTGGTTCAGGTGATGCAGGCGGACGCCATGGACCGGCTCGGGCTGCGGCAGTTGCTGCTTGAGCCGGAGATGCTGCGCACTGTACAGCCCGACGTCGGCCTCGTCAGTACGCTGGTGGGCCTCGGCCGGGTGATCCCCGAGCATTCACGCGAGACGGCGAGGGCTGTCATCCGCCAGGTGACCAACGAACTGGAGGAACGCCTGCGGGCCAGGACGGTGCAGGCCGTCTCGGGAGCGTTGAACCGGGCGGCCCGGACGCGAAGGCCCCGGCACCGGGACATTGACTGGAACAGGACGATAGCCGCCAACCTCAGGCACTACCAGCCCGAATACCGGACGATCGTGCCGGAGCGGCTGGTGGGCCATGCCCGGCGCAGCACCGAGATCCAGCGGGAGATCATCCTGTGCATCGACCAGTCGGGTTCGATGGCCGCGTCCGTGGTGTATTCCAGCGTGTTCGGGGCGGTGCTCAGCTCGCTGCGGTCGGTGCGCACCCGGCTGGTGGTGTTCGACACCGAGGTGGTTGACCTGACGGACGAGCTGGACGATCCCGTTGATGTGCTTTTTGGCGTGCAGCTCGGCGGCGGCACCGACATCAACCGTGCCCTGGCGTACTGCCAGGACCAGATCACCCAGCCTGCCGAGACGATCCTGGTGCTGATCAGCGACCTCTACGAGGGCGGGATTGCGGAGGAGATGCTGCGGCGGGCGGCCACGATCGTTGGGTCGGGCACCACCATGATCGCGCTCCTGGCGTTGAGTGACAGTGGCCATCCGTCGTTCGACTCGAACCACGCTGCAGCCCTTGCCGGGATCGGCGTCCCTGCCTTCGCCTGCACGCCGGACCTCTTTCCGGACTTGATGGCGGCTGCCATTGAACGCCGGGACGTGGGCGAATGGGCAGCTTCGCAGGACATTCCGACGAGCCACGAAGCGTAGCGCGGGACCGGTCCACCCTGCCCACCGACGTGCCGGCTGCCCGGCGCTCTGGCACACGGCGCAGAACAGGACGAGAATGGCCTCGTGGTCCTAACTCGCCGTAGTGGGGACGGCGAAACGATGAACCCTGCCGCCCGAAAAATCCAGCGCATCTATCTCACCCTGACGCTGGGCAATACCCTTGCGGCTTCCTTCATCTGGGGGGTCAACACACTGTTCCTGCTGGACGCCGGCCTCAGCAACTTCGAGGCCTTCGCCGCCAACGCCTTCTTCACAGTCGGCATGGTGCTGTTCGAGGTACCCACCGGAGTGGTGGCCGACGGTTGGGGCCGCCGCGCATCGTTCCTGCTCGGGACCGTGACCCTCGCCGTTTCAACCTACTTTTACTACGTCCTCTGGCAGGTTTCCGCCCCGTTCTGGGCCTGGGCAGTCGTGTCGGTCCTGCTCGGCCTGGGCTTTACGTTCTTCTCCGGAGCGGTCGAGGCCTGGCTGGTGGATGCCTTGCGGTTCTCAGGCTACGACGGCGGCCTGGAGGCAGTGTTCGGGCGCGGGCTGATGGTGGCGGGGGCGGCCATGTTCATCGGCTCGACGGCCGGCGGGGTGATCGCCCAGGCCACCAACCTGGGCGTGCCGTTCCTGCTGCGAGTGGGCGTGCTGCTTGCGATGTTCGGCGTGGCTTTTGGACTCATGCGCGATGTCGGGTTTACCCCGGAACGCTCCACGCATCCTCTCCGGGCGACGCGGGCCGTTCTTACCGCGTCCATCGAAGGCGGTCTGAAAAATCCCCCCGTGCGATACGTGATGCTGGCCGCGCCGTTCAGCGCCGGCGTCGGAATCTACGTCTTCTACGCCCTGCAGCCTTACCTGCTGGAGCTTTTCGGCGACCCTCATGCGTACTCCGTGGCGGGGCTGGCAGCGGCAATCGTCGCCGTCGCGCAGGTGATCGGCGGCTGGCTCGCCCCCTATGCCCGCGGCCTGTTCCGCAAGCGCACGTCGTTGCTGATCGTCAGTGGCATGCTGGGCGCTTTGATACTCTTCGCGCTCGGGTTTACCAACGTGTTCTGGCTGGCCCTGGTGCTGCTGACTGTGTGGGCGCTGATCGGCTCCGCGGCAGCACCTGTGCGGCAGGCCTACATCAACGACATGATCCCGTCGAAGCAGCGGGCGACGGTCCTCAGCTTCGATTCACTCATGGGATCAAGCGGCGGTGTGGTGGTGCAGCCGCTGCTCGGCCGCGGAGCTGATCTGTACGGCTACCCCGCCTCCCTGGCCATCGGCGGCGTCATCGAGATGCTGGCCATTCCGTTCCTGCTGGCCAGCCGGAGGCAGGCAGCCGTGGCCGATGAAGCCAACGCCTCGCCCAAGCCTTCGACCGGTCTCACCAGCCCCTAGCCGCCGCAGTACTTGTCGAAACGTTCCCGTCCCATCCGGCCTAGCCTCTCGACCGTGTGCCAGCTGACCACTGCCAGCAGCAGCGTCAGCAGGATCGCGGACACAGCCACGAGCGGCGGCAGGTCGGCAGTCGATCCGTGGTTGAGCCACAGAATGACCGGATAATTCCAGAGGTATGCCGCGTAGGAGACCGTTCCCAGCAGCTGCAACGGCCGCGTCCACTGCGGCATCCTGCCTGACCGGGAGGCGGCCAGGACCACCAGCACAGCGGCCGCAGCCATGGCCAGCGGGCCGCCAAGGAAGAAGAATGCGGGAGTCTCGTTGGCTTTGGGAAAGAACATCAGCGAGGCAAGGACCGCAGCGGCACCAGGCAGGGCAGCGCGCCTGATCCTGGCGCCGGAGAACCAGCTGAACATCCGGACCCGGTACAGGCGCAGGGCCGAACCGATGATCAGCGCCAGTCCCCACGTGGTCGGCAGTGCATAAACCAGCGAATGGAGGTGCGGGGCAAGAATCAGCATCGCGAGGACGCTCGCCGTCATCAGTGACACAACGACGGCGGCAGACCAGCCAACCAGCCGTCCTTGCCGGTTCTTCCGCAGGGCGAGCACCAGCAGCGCCGGCCAGATCAGGTAGAACTGCTCTTCCACCGCCAGCGTCCAGAGCGGCCCGATGGCCATGCTGACATCGAACGGCAGCGGCAGGTCTTTCAGGTAGCCGAAACCGGCAAGCAGCGTATAGCCGATGATTCCCTTGGACCGGTCCCCGAGGACGTCAGCGGCCAGTTCCACGATGGCATAGACGCCCAGGAATGCGATGAGGGCCGGCAGCAGGCGAAAGGCCCGGTGCGCATAAAAGCGCCCGTAGCGGACTTTGCGGTGCCGCTCGATGTCCCTCATCAGCACGCCGGTGATCAGGTAGCCGCTCAGCACAAAGAACACAATCACCCCGACGATGCCGGCACCCTGGAAGACCCCGGGCCAGGAATGCCCCAGGAGAACGGCGCCAACGGCGGCCCCGCGGAGGACATCCAGGCCGTCCAGCCTTTGGCGCACGGTAGTCTGCCGGGCGGCCGTCTCCACGGTTCCACCAATGAGCAACGTCACATAACCTCCGGGGCTTTCGTCTTGCCGGATCCACGCTTCGGCTAAACCAAGGCAGGAACCGGCCTCGTCTGTTGACATAAATCTGATGGCAGGCGCCAGGCCCGCAACTTTCCAGTCTTCCGGACTTTTCTGGACGAAACCTGAGCGCCCCACCCCGCCAGGCACTCGGGTGCGGCCGGAACGCGGAGGAATAGCGGAGCAACACAGAAGGGCCCGTTCACAGGAACGGGCCCTTCTGTGGTGGTAAGTCAGCCGCGCATACTACCGGCCGGGTTGCGGGCTAAACCCCCGCAGGCTGGTCGTACTTCTGGCCTTCCGGCTTGGACGGCAGGATCGTCAGGACCAGCACAGCCAGGGCGCCCAGGAACGGCACCAGCAGGAGGAGAGCCAAAAGGCCGCTGAAGCCGCCGTCGTGCAGGCGGCGAACAAGGAGCGCCAAGGACGGGACCAGGGTGGCCAGGCCCCAAAGCACGGCAATAATGCTTCCGGCGCCCAGGGCTGGCGCGCTGTCCAGGCTCGCGGGCGTCGTCACGCCGGTGATGATGTTCAGGACAATGCTCACGGCAAAGGAAACAAGGGCCCACCACCAGAATTCGCTCCGGCTGGCCCGTCCTGAGAACGTGGCGTACTTCTTGAAGAACCGCTTGACGGCTGCCGGCAACGGCGCACCGTAGTACGGTGCCCAAAGCGGCGGCTCGCCGCCCTGCAAGGTCTGCTGCGGCGTCTGTTGCTGCGGGTATTGCGGATAGCTCATGGTGTTTCCCCCGAAAATTTTGAGTGATGAGACGTGCCCATCGTATGGCCCCTCCGGGGTATTTAGCCTTTCAATGGACAAAATTTACTTCGATTGACGCCCGTTCACGAGGCGACCCGGTGGAACCATCGGCTTTCGCGGGCTGATTCATGGGGTTCCGGATGCTTCGGTGGACCGGCTAAATTTGAAGCGATGATTCACATTGCCCACGATGACCCCTCGCGCTCCGATGTCCACCTACTCCTCAGCGAGCACCTGGCAGACATGTTCGCCACCTCCCCGGCCGAAAGCGTGCACGCCCTGGACCACGCAGCACTTTCCGGAACGTTGATCACGTTTTGGACGGCACGCGAGGAGGGCGAACTCCTGGGATGCGGGGCGCTCAAACTCCTCGATTCGCCGCACGGCACGGCCAATCACGGTGAAATCAAGTCCATGCGCACCACGGCAAGTGCGCGCGGGCGCGGCGTCGCCACCCTCCTGCTCACACACATCCTGGACGAAGCCCGACGCCGGAACTACGGGCGCGTCTTCCTTGAGACAGGAACCGAGGAGTATTTCGCCCCTGCCCGGCGGCTCTACGCCCGCAACGGTTTCACTGAGTGCCCGCCATTTGCCGGCTACGCGCTCGATCCGAACAGCGTCTTTATGGAGCTCCGCCTCTGAGCGAAGGGGCATCAGGCGAGGAGCGGGACCCGGAAAACCTGGCCGGGAAAGATCAGGTTCGGGTTGCTGATCCTGTCCCGGTTGGCCTGGAAAATATCGTCGGCTGTGGTGTTCTGGCCCTGCTCCCGGGCGATTTTCGTCAGGTTGTCGCCGCTGACCACCTCGTGGAGCCTGAAGCCCTCCAGCGCCGTGAAGGCGGTGACCGGAACGACGTTCAGGTCTGTTCCCGGCGGGTGCATTCCGGAGGGATCGTCACCGAAGACCTGAAGCATCAGGTGGGCGGCCCGGGCCGTAAGGCCACCGAGGGAAACCTGTTGCCCGAAGTCGCGGATCACCCCCATGCTGCCCGCACCCTGGATGTTGCCGGCTGCGACGACGTTCCCGGCGGTGTCAAGCACACGCCACAGGACAGCCGCCTCGAATCCGGTCCCAAACCCTGCAATCGTGAACTCCCGTCCCACCACGTCGTTCGCTTTGGGCTGGCGTATTTCAATGAGTCGCGGCGCCACGGCATGCCTCCCGTTAGTCGGTCGTTCCGCCTTGAACCTACGGATCAGCCGTTACCGCGGCGTTATTGGCAGCTGAGGCGCCGGGATCCGTCGCAGGTCCCGCCCGCCGTCGGCCATGGCCGGCTGGCGTGCCTACTTCGCTGTGGGGATGACGGGCGGCACGAAGTCGAACGTCATTCCCAGCAGCCAGACCAGCAGCAGCACGACGGGCAGGTGGAACACGAACTGCAGGAAGGTGAAGCCGACGAGGTCCCGGGCCCGGAGCCGCAGCACCGCGAGCAGGGGCAGCATAAAGAACGGGTTGACCAGGTTGGGCAGCGCCTCGGCGATGTTGTAGATCTGCACGGTCCAGCCGAGGTTCATCTGCACGTCGGTGGCCGACTGCATCACGTAGGGTGCCTCCACCAGCCACTTGCCGCCGCCGGACGGGACGAGGAGTCCCAGCACGGCGGTGTAGAGCGCAATGACGACGGCGAACGCGCCGTTGCCGCCGATGTCCGAGAAGAACCCGGCAAGGTGCGCCGAGATGGTCATCCCGCCGTGGCCGGTGGCCTTGGTCAGGATCGCGGCCATCGCCGCGTACAGCGGGAACTGGACCAGGATCCCCGCGGTCGCCGGGACAGCCTTGGTGACGGCCTGCAGGAAGTTGCGGGGCGTTCCATGCAGCACCAGGCCCAGGATCAGGAACACCAGCAAATAGCCGTTGAGGCTGCTCACCACGGTGAGGAACGGCTTGGTCAGGAACTGGGAGACCAGCCAGCCGAGTGTCAGGATGCCTGCGAGGATCGGCAGGATCATGCTGTATTCGAGCCATTCGCCCGGGCGGGAGCGGGGTGCCGGTTCGCTGGGTTCGTCGTCGAGGTCGACGCCGAGATCCTCCGCTGTGCGGATCGCACCGCCCTGGGGCGCGGAAAAGTGTGCAATCACGGTGGTGAGGGCCATCAGGATAACGAGCGTGAGCAACGATTGCCACGTGAAAATGGTTGTGCCGAAGTCCAGGATGCCGGTGATCTTCAGCAGGGCCGGCGGCAGCGACGCCGCGGTGGCCTGCAGCTGCGCAGCGGAGGAGGACAGTCCCAGCGCCCAGACGGCCCCGAGGCCCATGAACGCGGCCGCACCGAGCGCCCGGTAGTCCACGGTGAGGTCCTTGCGGCGCGCAATGGCGCGGGCCAGCAGTCCGCCGAAGATGAGGCTGAGGCCCCAATTGAGGAAGGACACGGACATCGACATCATCGCCACGAAGCTGACCGCCATGCGGGCCGTGGACGGGACCAGGGCCAGCCGGTTGATGAGTTTGGCTACCGGCGGGGAAGTCGCCACGACGTAACCGGTAAGGACCACCATGGCCATCTGCAGCGTAAACGCCGTCAGGTCCCAAAATCCATTGCCGAAAGAGTCGGCGATCGACTGCGGTGAAGCACCGATGGCCAGGGCGGCGAGGGCGATGATGACGACGCCGGCCAGGGCGAAGATGTAGGCATCCGGGAACCACTTTTCGGTCCACGCTGCCATCCGCTGGGCTATTCGGGCGAGACCTCGTTCTTCGGTTCCGCTTCTGGTCAGGACTGTGTCTGCCAAGGGACTGCCTCTCCATTGAGTACTTTTCCGGTACCCGACGGACTCTAGTCCTGATCTTCACCGAACCCCGGTATGTCGGCGCCGGAAGCTTGTGCGCACCGGACCTACGGCCCCGGGGTCAGGCACCAACGAAAACCTCCACGGCGACGACGTGCACTTCGGACATTCCCTGCGCCGGACCGGGCCGTTCCAGCAGGACAGGCTGGGTATGGTTGGACGCCCACTCCCGCGCGTCGGGCCCCAGCACGTCGTCGATCCATACCACCGCGTCCCAGTCCGCTTCCCCCAAGAGTTCCATCCTCGTCAGCCACCGGCGCACCGAACGGAGTTTCGGCGTCGGCTCATCGCTGTCTTCGGCACGCAGCGTCAGCGTCACGCGCAATGGTGCCACGTCCAGTTCCAGCTGTGACTCCAGGCTGGCCGTCTGGTCTGCCGGCCACGTGGACACCCACGCAATCCGGCCGCACTGTGCCAGCCTTCGGATAAGGGAAACTTTTGCTTCCGGCAGCCACAACCCTGCCCGGTCCCCGGCGCCACCCGGTCGGACCACCGGGTTGAGCACGCCATCGATGTCGAGGAGGATAATCGGCCTCAGGGCCGGCACCATGGCCTATAACCGCGCGTCAGGCCATTGGCTGGGGTCGTAGCCATGAAGGCCAGGCACCCGGCGCGGCTCCGGCGCCTTGTCGGAAGGCTCCTTTTGATCCTTCCCGCCGCTGCTTGCCGCCTTGCCTCGATCGGCCGCTTCCTTCGCTTCGGCCCTCCGGCGCGCATGCTCACTGCGTTTACTGTCAGCCATTTGGTACTCCGACCGCTGAAGGTGGGGGTCCATCTGCCTGAACCACTAAAGCCAAACCTAGTCTCCGGAATTCCGCCTGACACGCCATATCTGCTCAAGATCCGGGCAATTTTGGCTACGCGTGCGTGGTCCCGGTCCGGGAGCTAGCCGGCAGGCGCCACAACGTCCTCCAGCACGGTCCTGTCGAAGAACCGGACCTCGCCCGTCGCCTCGAAGAACACCGGCACAACTGATGTGCTCGGGTCCTTGGACGTTTCGTAGATATCAGGCGCGCTCCCGTGCTTCCGGGCAATTGTTCCAACCAGCTCGGTACCGCGAACCCGTACGGTTCGATACTTGTAGCTCACGTTGACCCCTTCGTCGACTAGGTCAAACCCTACTCCTGAGACGGGCGCGGCAGGCCAATCCCATACTGTGCAACGCTTGATGCATGGATCTGGAGGTTTCGACGGCGCTCACCATACCCGCGTCGGAACTTGGCTGGCGGTTTTCAAGGTCGTCCGGACCGGGCGGGCAACACGTCAACACCTCGGACAGCCGCGTCGAGCTCTTCTGGGATGTCGGCAGTTCGGCGGCGCTTTCGGACAGCCAACGGCTGATGCTCCTCACACGCCTGGAACGGCGCCTCGTCGTGGGGGTTGTCACCGTGACTGCCTCAGAACAGCGCTCGCAGCTGCGCAATCGCGAGATCGCCCTGGCCAAGCTCGCCGACCTCGTGGCAGAGGGTCTTGCTCCCGAGGCCCCCCGCCGCCGGGCGACCAAACCCACCCGGGGCTCGAACCGCCGGCGCCTTGCCGCCAAGCAGCAGCGCGCCGTGACGAAACAGCAAAGAAAACGCCCTTCCGCCGAGTAAGCGAGCCCAGTCGAGTAAGCCGACGGCAGCCGCCGGTCCGTCCAATATCAGCTTCACCACGTTGTCGAAACCCCACAAAATCCCGCCTCGCACGGGGAACTAGCGTCGGTTCGGAAGAAAGATCCGCAGCTACGCACCCCAAGGACTATCGATGACGATGCAGCCAGACCTCCAGGCCGGACCCGGCACCATTCTCGAAACCGCCCGCTCCCAGGTCCTGGATCAGGGCATCGGCCTGTCCGAAAGCCAGCTCCTGGAAATCCTCCGGCTGCCGGACAGCGACCTGCCCGCAGCCCTGCAGCTCGCCCATGAGGTCAGGCTTAAGCACTGCGGCGAGGACGTGGAGGTGGAGGGCATCATTTCCATCAAGACCGGCGGCTGCCCCGAGGACTGCCACTTCTGCAGCCAGTCGGGCCTGTTCGACTCCCCCGTCCGCGGTGTCTGGCTCGACATCCCCGAACTGGTCAAGGCCGCCAAGGAAACCGCCGCCACCGGAGCAACCGAGTTCTGCATCGTCGCCGCCGTCCGCGGCCCCGACATCAAACTGATGAACCAGATCAAGTTCGCCATTGACCGCATCAACGAAGCAGTGGACATCAACATCGCGTGCTCCCTGGGCATGCTCACCCAGCGCCAGGTGGACCAGCTCGCGGAATGGGGTGTGCACCGCTACAACCACAACCTCGAAACAGCCCGCAGCTACTTCCCCGAAGTTGTCACCACGCACAGCTACGAAGAACGCCTCGACACCTGCAACATGGTCAAAGCCGCCGGCATGGAACTGTGCTGCGGCGCCCTGATCGGCATGGGCGAAACGCTGGAACAGCGCGCAGAACTCGCAGCCCAGCTCGCCGCCCTGGAACCGCACGAAGTGCCGCTCAACTTCCTCAACCCCCGCCCCGGCACGCCCCTCGAAAACCAGGGCATCATGGACGGCAAAGACGCCCTCCGCGCCATCGCGGCATTCCGCCTCGCCATGCCCCGCACCGTGCTCCGCTACGCCGGCGGCCGCGAACTGACCCTCGGCGACCTCGGCACCCGCGAAGGCCTCATGGGCGGCATCAACGCCGTCATCGTCGGCAACTACCTCACCACCCTGGGCCGGCCGGCCACCGCCGACCTGAACCTCCTGGTGGAACTGAACATGCCCATCAAGGAACTCCAGAAGACGCTGTGAACGGGGTTTCCAGGAACGCGGACCCCGCACTTCCCGCGGGCACAACCACCGCCGGCTTTTGCGGGCACTGTGGTGAACCGTCCGACGGCGGCGACAGCCCGGCGTCGGACGCTCACCGCCGGTGCGCCGAGCGCCTCGCGATGGAACCGCCGCGGTACTGCGGCACCTGCCGCCGGCGAATGAAAGTCCAGGTGACTCCGTTGGGCTGGTCGGCGGAATGCTCCCGCCACGGGGTGCGCGCACCATGAGTGGCGGGGTGCAGCCTGGCCTGATCGGGCGGGACCGGGCGCGGCTGTGGCACCCGTACGCGCCGGCGTCGCCGAGTCTTCCGCTGTGGGAGGTCGAGGCGGCCGACGGCGTGCGGCTGCGGCTTCGGGGCGAGGACGGTACCCGCCATGAAGTGGTGGACGCGATGTCTTCATGGTGGTCGGTGATCCACGGCTACCGCCACCCGGTGCTGGATGCCGCCGCCCATCGGCAACTGGAAAACTTCAGCCATGTGATGTTCGGCGGCCTCACGCACGCCCCGGCGGTGGAACTTTCCGAGCGGCTGGTGGACATGGCGCCGTCGGCGCCCGGGCGGCCGGGTTTGGAGCGGGTGTTCCTTGCGGATTCGGGTTCGGTGGCCGTTGAAGTGGCGCTGAAGCTGGCGGTGCAGTTCCAGACCGCGTCCGGGCACCCGCAGAGGCAGCGGTTCCTGAGCATCCGCGGCGGGTACCACGGCGACACGTTCGCGGCGATGGGCGTCTGCGATCCGGTGGACGGGATGCACTCCGCGTTTCCGGGCCTGCTGGCCGGCAATGTCTTTGCACCGCGTCCCCCGGCGGCATCGTCAGCCACGCCCGGGTCCGTGCAGGCGTGGGCAGCCGGCCTCGAGGACATCGCTGCTGCGCATTCCGGGGAGCTGGCCGCGATCATCGTCGAACCTGTTCTTCAGGGTGCCGGCGGCATGCACGCCTATCCGGCCGAATGCCTGACAGCGCTGCGGCAGGTGGCGGACCGGCACGGCCTGCTGCTCATCTTTGATGAGATCGCCACCGGGTTTGGGCGGACCGGCGAGTTGTTCGCGGCCGATCATGCCGGCGTCGTGCCCGACGTCATGTGCGTCGGCAAGGCCCTCACCGGGGGGTACCTCACCCTCGCCGCCATGCTCTGCACCGGGGAGATTGCGGCAACTGTTTCCGGCGGCGACGCCGGGGCGCTGCTGCACGGCCCCACCTTCATGGGTAACCCGCTGGCGTGTGCCGTCGCCAATGCGAGCCTTGGCATCATCGGCGACGGCGGCTGGCGGGCAGACGTGGCTCGGATCGAAGCCGGCCTGTTGTCGGGGCTCTCCCCCGCCCTGGGGCTTGAGGCCGTGGCGGACGTCCGCACCATCGGCGCGGTCGGAGTCATTGAGCTGCACCACGCCGTCGACGTTCCGGCGGTAACCGCCGCGGCGATCCGGCACGGTGTCTGGGTCCGGCCGTTCCGGAACCTCGTGTACACCATGCCCCCGTACATCAGCACGGCAGCCGACATAGAACAGATCACCGCCGGCATGACGGCGGCAATCGCCGAAGTCCACGGGCGCGTCCCGGCACCGGCCGGCGCTGGACGGTCCGGAGGAGCGGCATGAGCAACTCCATGACCCAGTGGCTCGAACGCCAGGCCGCCGTCCGCGACCGCCGCGGCCTGGTCCGCCGCCCGCTCGCGCGCACCGCGGACGAACGGTTCATCGACCTGGCCAGCAACGATTACCTTGGCCTTTCGGCGGATCCGCGGGTTGCCGCGGCAGCCGCGGCGGCGGCCTGGCGGTGGGGCGCGGGCGCCACGTCCTCGCGCCTGGTGGCCGGGACCACCCGGCTGCATCTGGAGCTCGAGCAGGAACTTGCCACGCTGGCCGGGATGGAAACGTCACTCGTGTTCTCTTCCGGCTACCTGGCCAACATCGGTGTGATTACGGCCCTCGGCGGCCCGGGGACCCTGATCGTCGCGGACGAACACTGTCACGCCTCGATGATCGACGGTTTCCGCCTCAGCCGGTCCCGCACGGAATCGTTCACCCACAACAGCGTGGAAAATGCCGGCCGGCTGCTGGCCGACCGGGCGGAGCCGCGCGCGTTGATCGCCGTCGAATCCCTCTACAGCGTCCTGGGCGACGAAGCTCCGCTCGCCGGGCTGCTGGCTGTGGCCGAGGAGCACGACGCCGTACTCCTGGTCGACGAGGCGCACAGCCTGGGAGTCACCGGCACCGGGACCTTCCAGGGCCGCGGGTCGGTGACCGGGACAGCCCTGGCCGGCCACCCGAACGTGGTGGTGACCGCGACGCTGTCCAAGGCGCTGGGCAGCCAGGGCGGCGCAGTCCTGGGCTCTGGCCTCCTGCGGGAACACCTGGTCAACAGGGCGCGGGGCTTCATCTTCGACACCGGACTGGCGCCGGCCTCCGCCGCGGCTGCCCTCGCCGCGGTGCGGATCATCCGGGATGAGCCCTGGCGGGCGGAAGCCGTCCGAACCAACGCTGCGGCGCTGGCCGCCGGGCTCGCCCCGGCACTGGGGACCCGCGGCACCGGCGGTCCCGCCGTTGAGCAAACGCCGGGGGCCGTGCAGTCCGTCGCCATGCCGTCCGCCGAATCAGCGCTGGCGGCCGCCGGTGCCGCACGCGCGGCCGGCGTCCGGGTCGGCTGCTTCCGCCCACCGTCGGTCCCGGACGGGATCTCACGTCTGCGGCTCACCGCCCGCGCCACCCTGACACCTGCGGAAATTGAGGAGAGCTGCGCAGTGCTGCGCGGCATTTTGGAGGAACCTGCATGAACCTGCCCGCCATCATCATCGTCACCGGAACGGACACCGGCGTCGGAAAAACCATCACGACGGCGGCACTCGCCACCGTCCTGCACGGAACCGGGCGCAGCGTCGCGGTCTACAAACCGTGCCAGTCAGGAGCCGCCGACGGTGACTCCGACACCGCCGAAATTATCCGGCTCGCCGGCACGGTGACCACGGAAACCGGCGTCGTCCTGCAGCAGCCCCTGGCACCCGCCGCCGCTGCCGCCGTCGACGGCACGCAACTCCCCGCGCTTGCAGCGCACGCCGGCCGGGTCCGCGAACTCGCGGCGTCGCACGACCACGTCCTGGTTGAGGGCGCAGGCGGCCTGCTGGTGGAACTGGATTCCGACGGCGGCAACCTGGCCGACCTCGGATCCATCCTGGCGGCGGCATTTGTCCTCGTTGCCCGGCCCGGGCTCGGGACGCTGAACCACACCGCCCTGACCCTCGAAGCATTGGCAGCGCGGGAACTTCACGTCCTGGGGCTGGTGCTCGGCAGCTGGCCCGTCAGCCCCGAACATGTGCACCACAGCAACCGTCAGGTGCTCGGGTCTCTGCGGGTGCCTTTCCTCGGCGCCCTCCCGGAGCACGCCTCGGAACTGTCCCCGGCGGCATTCCGGGCCGGCGCAGCTGCCTGGCTGAACGGCCTGCCCGCATGAACCCGGCGATGACGGCGGCCGCCCCTCTGGCGGAAAGCTCGGGACCGGCCCGGTGCCCGTACCTCGTGGTACGCGACCCGGACGCGGTCCGTGACGTGCTGCACCGGCCAGCCGACTTCAGCCCGGCGAACGCCCTGGTCGCAGTGACGCCCCTCGCCGGGGCCGCCCTGCGTGTGCTGCAGCGGGTGCGTTTTGCGCTGCCTCCCGTGTTGGCCAGCAACGACACCGGCTCACACGCGGGGATCCGCAAAGTCGTGGCGGGTTTCTTCACCCCGGCCACAGTGGCAGCCATGGAGCCTCGGATCCGGGAACTGGCACGGGCAGCGGCACGGAACGCCGCGGACCTGCTGGATGCTTCCGGCCAGGTGGACCTCGTGCAGGCGGTCGCGGCGTTTCCGCCGGCGGTCGTGATGCTCGAGCTCCTGGGGCGGCCCGTCCGGGACCTGGCTGACCTTAAGCGCTGGGGCCTTGACTCCATGGAACTGTTCTGGGGCTGGCCCGACGAGGAGCGCCAGCTCGAACTGGCCCACAGCGCCGCTGATTTCTACGTCTGGCTGCGGAAGCTCGTAGCGGAGTCAGTGGCGGCTCCGGGGCGCAACCTGTTCAAATCCCTGGCCGGACACGGCCTGTCCACGCCGGAACTGTGCTCGCTGGGCTACTTCCTGCTGATCGCCGGCCAGGAAACCACCACCCAGCTGATCAGCACCACCCTGTTCCGCCTCCTGGAGGGTTCAGCTCCCGCCGGCTGGAAAGACGCGGCCACCGATGCCGGTTCCAGGGCCATGATCCGGCACGTTCTGGCCACCGAATCATCGGTCCCCACCTGGCGACGGGTAGCCGCCCACGAGACGAAGCTCGGTGACGGGCTGATCCCGGCCGGCACCGAAATCCTCCTGGAACTGAGCGGCAACCGCATCACCGCACCGGCTCCGGCTGCGGGCCCGTCCGCTGCCGCGCAAGCTGCCCGGCCCGGCCAAACCACGGGACCGGGCCTGGTGTTCGGGTCCGGCATCCACCGCTGCCTCGGAGCCAAGCTCGCAGAGCTGGAGGCCGCCATCGTTGTCCAGGAAGCCGCCCTTGCACTGCCGGAAGTGCGGCTGCAGGACTACCAGCCGGACTGGATCAGGCTCCTGTCCTTCCAGGCACCCCGGACCGTCACTATCGAAACCCGTGATTGAGCCAAGCGGACTGATGCCGGAGATTGGCGGCCACGGACTGACTCAGGCAGGGCCGCTGCCCGGCGGACCGCTGAGCAGGGTGGGCACGTACTCGAGCAGCTGGAGCCGGCCGTCGAAGGTCCTGCTGTCCACCATCTCGAGCGCGACGTCCGGATAGCCGTCGTAGATCCGCTCCTTACCGGTTCGGCCCGTGATCACCGGGAAGACCACCAGCCGGAACCTGTCCACGAGGCCGGCGGTCAGCAGCGACCGGCAGAGGCTGAGGCTGCCGAGCGTGCTCAGGGTTCCCGTGCCGGTCCGTTTCATCTCCGTCACAGCCTTCACCGCGTCACCCGTGACCAGCGTCGAGTTCGGCCATGTCAGGGGCGCCTGCAGGGTGGAGGAGAAGACCACCTTGGGCACGGCGGCCAGGCCGGTCAGGCTGGCCCCCTCATTCTCGGTGAAGCCTGAGCCCTCGGCCGCGGCTTCCTCCGACATGCCGGACATCAGCCGATAGGTGTTCGCACCGAGAAGGAAGGTGTAGTCCTTCTCCCCCTCCTGCCCGAGCCAGGCCAGGTATTCCGGGCCCTCAAGACCCCACCAGCCAGGCCATCCCTCGGCTGAGGCATACCCGTCCAGTGAAATAATCAGGTCAACCATCAGGGTTGCTGATGACGCCGCTGCAGCTGTCTCGCCCATGACTGTCTCCTCGATGTGACTTATGTCAGTGTTCGCTGGGCCCCAGGGCCCGGGACCGAACAGCAAGGACCACCGTGCGGGCAATGGTAGCCCTGGGGTGTTCAGACGTTCAAGGGCGCCGCGGTTCAAGCGGGGAAAGTGCGGGCCGGGCCTCCCCTCCGTCGGCGGTCAGTGAGACCATACAGGGATGGCACCCATACAGCGCATCCGCCCGCAGGGGCTTGTCTCGAGTCCGGCCTTCAGCCACGTCGCGATCGTTCCGCCCGGCGCGACCACTATCTATGTCGGTGGCCAGAACGCCGTCGACGGCGACGGCGCACTCGTAGGAGGGGGCGACGTGGCGGTGCAGTCTGCGCGCGCCCTCGAGAACGCGAAGACTGCGCTCGCCGCGGCCGGCGCCACCCTCGCCGACGTCGTCCACTGGACAGTGCTCTTCGTCGACGGCGCCGACCTCGCCGCAGGGTACGGGGCGATCGCGGCCGAACTCGCATCCGATGAACCGGCCCTGGTCACCGCTGCCCGTGTGGCCGGGCTGGGCGTGCCCGGCGCGCTGGTCGAGATCAGTGCTGTCGCAGCCGTGCTTCGGTGAGAGACTGCGAGTCGACCACCGTCTGGGCTATGGCGCGCTCGGCGGGATTTCCTGGATGACCCAGCGGTTGCCGTCCGGATCGCTGAGGTAGGCGAAGGCGAACCCGCCCATGTCCTGGGCTTCGCTGATGGGCGCTCCCCGGCCAAGGAGTTCGGTGCGTGCCTCCGGCATGTCCGGGACCACCAACTGGAGTCCTTCGAGGCTTCCCGGAACCATGGACGTCATGCCCGTCCCGATCACAATGGAGCAGGATGAGCCCGGCGGTGTGAGCTGGACGACGCGCATGCCGGGGATGTGTTCGACGTCGTGATCGAGCACGAAGCCGAGTTTGTCGGTGTAGAAGGCTTTGGCCCGGTCCACGTCGGAGACGGGCACCTGGACAACCTCGAGGCGGAGTTCCATCCAGTCACCCTACGGCACATCCAGGAGGTTTTGGGGCCGGAATGCACCGGCTGCCGAACCAACCGGTCCCCCTAGCCCCCGACCCTGTGGATGGTGAAGGCAGTCAGGAAACCGACTGCCGCCGTGAAGCCGGTGAGGTTATGGTGCTCCTCAAATGCCTCCGGAATCATCGTGTCCGCCAGCATGGCCAGAATGCCTCCGGCCGCGATGGCCGTGATGAAGGCGATCATTTCGGCCGGAGCATTTTCCAGGGCCGTGTAACCAACAAGCGACGCCAGCCCGCAGAAGACTGCGATTCCTCCCCAGATGCCAAACACGTACTTCCCGCTGCGGCCCGCCTTCTTCATCCCGGCGGTGCTGGACAGGCCTTCGGGGACATTGGAGATGAAAACGGCCGCCAGCATCGCGGGGCTGACGTTTCCTGAAATGACCAGGCCCAGTCCCAGGACCACGGACTCCGGGATGCCGTCGATCAGTGCCCCGACGGCGATCGCGGTCCCACTGCCCGGGGATTCCTGTTCACTTGGCTGCTGCTCCCCCGAACGTTTCCTGTGCTTCGCTCCGGCACGAGCCAGGAGGATGTTTGAGCCCACGAAGATCAACGCGCCGCAGAGAAACCCGGCCACAGTCGGCAGCAGCCCGCCACCCTCGACCGCCTCGTCAACAAGCTCAAAAGCCAAGGCAGAAATCAGGACACCCGCACCGAATGCCATGATGGTCGAAACCATCCGTGGCGGCACCTTCCACAGCCAGGCGAGGCCCGAGCCCAGTACCAGCGCCCCACCGGCAATGGTCCCCCACATCAGTGCCTGCATCCACATCGGCATGTGATCCCGCCCTTTCGGCCTGCTTGAATCTTTCGTGGCAACCCCGGCAGTGCCGATCAGAGCATGCCTCACCCGTCCCTGGAAGAGGAAACGCTTGAGGATACCAAAATATGATCATCATGCTTACTATTGACTGGCATTAGGCACATCGGTGTAGAAACTGCTCACTGGGGGCAGCGGTGACCCGTGCCGGATCTGGAGTTTCGCATGAGCATTGAACAGGGATTGACCCCGCTGACCGACGACGAACTCATGGCACAGGGCGGCACGGCGCTTCCGGACAAGGAGGTGGCCTCGGTCCTGGACCTGAACGCCGATCTGGACCTGGGCATTAACGCTGCGGCCCCCATCGACCTCGCGGTCGCCGCCAACGCCAACGTCGCTGCCCCCATCGACGCGGCAGCTTCCGCGAACATCCTTTCCTTCGGGTCTGAGGCCCAGGCCCTTGCCGACCAGGGGGTCGTCATCGACCAGGGCATCACCGCAGACGCCACCGCAGACTCCACGCAGGACAGCATTATTGACCAGGGAACAGACGCCGCGGCCGGTGACACGGCCGCTGACAGTGGCACCGGTGCTGAAGGAAGCACCGACGGCGGGCTCCTCCCCGGGGATGCCGCTTCCGACGTCGGCGCCCTGCCTGTGGATCCTTCCGCCGCATTGGACGGGGACCTCCTGAACGTTAACGTGGACCTTGCAGCTGACTCCGACATCGCGGCTCCAATCAACGGCGCCGTGGCAGCCAACGCCAACGTGGCGGCACCGATTGATGCCGCCGTCGCTGCGAACATCGGTTCCATTGACAGCGATGCTTTCGCGGTGGCCCAGCAGGACGCCATCATCAGCCAGAACATCGACGGCGAAGCCACCGCCTCGGCCGACCAGCAGTCCGATCTGCGCCAGTAGGATCCGGACGCCAGCTTCCACGTGAGCACTTCCTTATGAGCCCAGAACACGGCGGGCCGTCCCGGATGGACGGGCCGCCGCTTCCCACTGCGTCCACTACGACCACCACCGCCGGCCCACCCGGCACCTGGCTGCCCGACATCCCCGTCCGGGCCGAGGGAGTTGAGCTGATCGGCGAAACCCAGGGGTCGGGCTACCGTGAGCCGCCCTCCCTGGTCCGCAGGTCAGATGGCCAGGCAATCCAGCTGACACGGCTGCTGTACCTGGTGCTGGAGGCGGTGGACGGCCAGCGCACCATCGAACAAATCGCAGCCTGCGCCAGTGCCGGCTTCGGAAAGCTGGTCAGCGAAGACAACGTCAGGACACTGGCCACCTCCCAACTGCTTCCGCTGGGATTGCTCCAGCTTGCCGACGGTTCCCAGCCGGAGGTGAGAAAGGCCGACCCGCTGCTCGGCATGCGCTTGCGCTATACGGTCACGGACCCGGAGCGCACGCGTCGGCTCACGGCTCCGTTCGCGGTGCTTTTCAACCCAATCATCGTGGCGGCGGTGTGCGCAGCATTCATCGCCGTGTGCTGGTGGGTCCTTATGGTCAAGGGACTCGCATCCGCCACGCATGACGCTTTTGCCAACCCGGCACTGGTGCTGCTGGTCCTGGCCGTAACGGTTCTGTCCGCGGGCTTCCACGAGTTCGGCCACGCCGCCGCCGCACGCCGCGGCGGCGCGACGCCGGGGGCCATGGGCGCCGGCCTCTACCTGATCTGGCCTGCCTTCTTCACCGACGTCACCGATTCCTACCGGCTGGGCCGCGGCGGGCGGATACGCACTGACCTGGGAGGGCTGTACTTCAACGCCATCATGGCGGTGGCTATCATGGGTCTTTGGTGGGCTACCGGCTTTGACGCCCTGTTGTTGGTGGTGGTCACCCAAATCCTCCAGATGGTCCGGCAGCTGCTTCCTCTGGTGCGGTTCGACGGGTACCACATCCTGGCCGATGCGACCGGGGTCCCGGACCTCTTCCAGCGCATCCGGCCCACCCTTCTGGGGCTGTTGCCGTGGCGCCGGAAGGACCCCGAAGCCCAAGTCCTCAAACCATGGGCACGGGCCGTGGTGACGGCCTGGGTGCTGGTCACCGTGCCGTTGCTGGTACTTAGCCTGGTCATGATGGTGCTCTCCTTGCCGCGGCTGCTGGGCACCGCATGGGCCAGCGCGCTGAAGCATCAGTCGCAGCTGTCCGACAGCCTGGCTGCCGGGGACATCGCGGGCGCCGCCGTGCGCGCGCTGGCGATCACCGCCGTCGCCCTTCCCGTCGCAGGTATTTTCTACGTGCTGCTCCGCCTGGCCCGGCAGCTGACCACCGCACTCTGGCAGAAAACCCGAGGCAGGACACTGCAGCGGGCCACGGCCATGGCCGTCCTCGCAGCGCTGGCTGGCGGGCTGGCCTGGGCCTGGTGGCCGGGAGCGGACGCGTACCGGCCGGTGCAGCCGTACGAGCGCGGCACGCTGGCCGACGTCACCACGGCTGTGTTTCCGACCCAGCAGTATTCGGCCCTGCGGGAAGGCCAGGCGGGCAACACGGTGGCCCTGTGGCCCGCGGGTGCAGCAAGGCCGACACGCGAAAACCCCCAGCTCAGCATGGTCCTGGTGCCCCACTCCGGGTTTACCGGAACCGGTGCACCGGGCGGCAGCGTGCCCGGCGGTGCGCCGGCGCCGTCGTGGGTGTTTCCGTTCGACCAGCCGGCCGCCCCCGAAGGGGACGGCAACCAGGCACTCGTGGTGAACACGGAGGACGGGTCTGTGGACTACGACGTCGCATTCGCCCTGGTCTGGGCCGAAGACGGCAAACCCGTGGACACCACCAACGAGGCCTACGCGTTCGCCAGCTGCACCGACTGCGCGGCAGTCGCCGTCGGCTTCCAGGTGGTACTCATCGTTGGCCAGGCTGATGTCATCGTTCCGGAAAACTTATCTGCCGCCGCCAACTACAACTGCGCCCGCTGCCTGACCTATGCGCTGGCCAGCCAGCTGGTCCTCACGTTGGACGGACCGCTGAGCGACGGCAGCACGTCCCGGCTCAACGCGCTGTGGGCGGAGATCGCAGAATTCGGCCGGAACCTGCAGAACGTCCCGCTGTCCGAAATCCAGGAACGGCTCACTGCGTTCAAGGAACAAATCATCGGGATTGTCCAAGCCGATCCCAGCGTCACCGGCTCGCCGGTGCTGCCGGCCACGACCTCCACTGTGGCACCCGGCTCAACGCCCGGAACAAGCCAGGCTCCCCCGCCCGGGACACCACCCGCCACGGCATCCGTGCCGTCCGGAACCACGACGGCGGCGCCCACCACCGCAGCGCCCGTCACCGGCGGCCCGGCTCCGGAAAGCAGCGGCACGGAGGAACCGCCCACTGCGGAGCGAACAGCTGCGCCGCCCGACACCGCCGCGGTCACACCGACGGCCGTTCCGGCCACACGCGGAGGCTGATGGCGCCAGCACCACCGTGGCGGTAGCTTTGGATTACTTTTCCTTCGAGGCAACCGAGGTACCGGAGGTACCGCTGATGCAGGGCTTGTCCACGTCATTGCTTCTGATCGCACTGCTGGCCATCGCAGCGCCCCTGGCGGCCCGCGTCCTCGACCGGTGGGTCAAGGTGCCCATCGTGGTCTTCGAAATTGTCCTCGGTATCATGCTTGGCCCCAGCCTGCTGGGGTGGATCCAACCGGCCGGGTTCACGGATACACTGGCTCAATTCGGGCTGGCCATGCTCTTCTTCGTTGCCGGCAACGAGATCGATTTCGCCGTAATCCGAGGCCGGCCCGCCAACCGTGCGTCCGCCGGCTGGGTCGTCTCATTGGCGGCCGGCATCGGCGCGGGCCTGCTCCTGTCCCCCACGCCGGAGGCCGCCGTGATCATCGGCGTCGCCTTGTGCTCCACCGCCCTTGGCGCGCTGCTGCCCATCCTTCGCGACGCCGGCGAATCGAGGTCCCCGGTCGGCATCGCGGTCACCGCGCTGGGTGCGGCCGGTGAGTTTGGTCCGCTCGTTGCGATCTCGCTGTTCTTCAGCGGCAGGGAGCTGGGACCGGCAACAGCAGTACTGCTCGGGTTCGTCTTCCTGACCGGCCTGGCCATTTACCTCGCCTCGCGCGCCCGGCACACCCTGCTCCACTCCCACGTCACCAGGACGCTCCACACCAGCGGCCAGTTCGCTGTCCGGTCCATCATGTTCATTCTCACCGCGCTCGTGGTGCTGAGCATGGTGCTGGGACTCGACATGCTGCTGGGTGCATTCGCCGCCGGCGTCCTCTGGAAGGTTGCCATCGCACGGGCTCCCGAAAAGGACCGGTCGGTCATCGAGACAAAAATCGACGCCATCGCATTCGGGTTCCTGGTGCCGGTCTTCTTTATCGACACCGGCATAGACTTCGACCTGCGCGCGCTGACCGCCAGCCCGGCGGCACTCGCAATGATCCCCCTTTTCCTGCTCCTCCTGCTCATCATCCGCGGGCTGCCATCGTTGCTCGCCGTTCCGCCCGGCTCCACACGTGCCGACAAACGGGCCATCATACTTTTTGGGGCAACAGGACTGCCTATCATCGTGGCGGTCACAGCCATTGGCCAGGACGAGGGGCTGATCTCCAGCGGAACGGCATCCGCACTCGTTGGCGCAGGAATGCTCTCGGTGCTGCTCTTTCCACTGCTCGCGCTTGGTCAGCTTCAACGCAAACCATCGGCGATCCCCCTGAGCACCAAAAAGCCCCATGAATGATGGGCGAACCAACTGGCGAAGCCCCGGCCAAATTGCCATTCGGCCGGAGCTTCGATCTATTATGCCTGGCTGAACCTTGGGATGTGCCGGGAAAACCCGCGAGTCTAACCTTCCCCTCGCCCGATCCCGCCATGCTACGGGCCGCCGCATCAGCTGTGGTGTGGTTTAGGGTCCGGCAACGCGGCCGATCTCGGAGCCATGACCGTCCACCGCGAATTCCACCGCACCATCTACACTGCCTCTTGCCGGCCGCGCCGTCACCAACCGCCGCGCGTCGGAGTGTGTCCCTTTCGGGCATCGTCAGGCATCGCCATTTCTGCCCTCAGGCCCAGGAGCCGGACCGGACGTCCCGCTTCGATTCCGGCTGCGAGGTCCAAGGCCTGCGCCAGGATTTCGTTCCGGTCGAATGTCTCGGGAATCTTCCTCCCGTGCGTCGTGGTGATGAACGGCGCGTACCGGACCTTCAGGGTCAGCCCGACCACCGGCCGTCCTTCGGCCACAACGTCCTCAAGGACATGCGCCGTCAGTTCCCTCACGGCGTCGTCCACCTGGGCGGGCTCGGTCAGGTCCTGCTGGAAGGTGGTTTCCCGGCTGTGCCCGCGGGCAACCCACGGGGTGTCGTCAACAACGCTGGCGCCATCCCCTCGTCCAAGCTCCGCGTACCAGGGACCCATCCTGGGGCCGAACTCCGGGACCAGGTCCTGGGGGTCGGACGCGGCGAGCTGGGCGACGGTGTTGATGCCGAGTTTGGCCAGCCGGCCGGAAACTTTGGTTCCGACGCCCCACAGGTCCTTGGTGGGCCGGCTGCCCATGACGTCGAGCCAGTTCCCGGCGGTGAGTCGGAAGACGCCGGCCGGTTTGCCGAACCCGGTGGCGACCTTGGCCCGGACCAGGGTGTCGCCGATGCCCACGCTGCAATGCAGCTGGGTCCGCTCCAGGACAGCGGCCTGGACCTGCCGGGCGTAGGCTTCCGGGTCCCGTGTTTCCGTGCCTATAAAGGCTTCATCCCAGCCCAGCACCTGCACGGTGGCGCCGGGCTGCGCGCGCAGGGTAGCCATCACGGTTTCGGACGCCACGAGGTAGGCCTCCTGGTCGACGGGCAGGATCACGGCATCGGGCACTTTCCGGGCGGCAATGCGCAAGGGCATGCCGGAACCCACACCGAACGCCCTCGCCTCGTAGGATGCGGTGGACACCACAGCGCGTTCCGTGGGGTCGCCCCGGCCGCCGATAATGATTGGCTTGCCCGCAAGCTCCGGCCGCCGGAGCACTTCGACCGCCGCGATGAACTGGTCGAGGTCGACGTGCAGCACCCACCGGATTCCGTTCACGCCACCAGTCTGCCCTAAACGTCCCCGGAAAGAATCAGCTCTCCACCCACCGCTTCAGAGTGCGATGCTTTCGCCGGTGAGGGCATTGCGGACCGATGTCCAGGACTTGAGGACTTCCAGCACTGCGGGGTCGCGCTCGGCGAGGATGGCCTGCCGGTAGGAGTCCTCGAGGAGTGCGTCCACGGACACGCGGGATCCGGTGGCCGCGCTCCGGATGGCGGCTTCCACCATGGCCAGGCTCATGATGTTCTGGTGGACCCGTCCCATCGGCGTGCTCCCTGTGCGGACAGCCGCCACGAAGTCCCGCAACGACCCGGCGATTTCCTGTCCGGGGTCTTCGCTGTAGCCCGTGTCGGTGGCAACCGAGGACACAGGGCTGTTGTCGCCGTCCCAGAGGACCGTTCCGTGCTCGCCGCTGATCCGCCATGCAGCATTCCATGAGGTTTCCTGGCCCGGACTGCACCAGCTGCCGGTGAACACGAAGCGTTCACCTCCGGTCATCTCGAAGATCGCCGTGGAGCCTGCATCCCCGCGGTACCAGCTCCAGGAAGGGTTGTACTCCTCACAGAAGACGGAGACGGGATCGGCGTCGAGGAGGAACCGGGCCATGTCGAACTGGTGGACCGCCATGTCTAGCAGCAGGGGGTGGTCCATGGCGTCCCGGAATCCGCCAAAATGCGGTGCTTTGAAGAAGTCGGCGGAGACGATGCCCACCCTGCCCAGGGACGAGGACAGGTGCTTCGCTTCGAACAGGTGCCTGTTGTAACGGCGGGACTGGCTGACCATGAACAACTGGCCGTGGAGTTCCGCAGCTGCTGCGAGCGACAGTCCCTGGGCCACGGTGGACGCCACCGGCTTCTCGCCGAGGACAGGCAGCCCGGCGGCGAGTGCTTCGGTGGTGACCGGATGGTGCGCGGCAGGGACGGTGACGTTGATGACCGCCTGGGCGCCGACGTCGGACGCCAACGCTGCTGTACCGGCGCCCATGGGGAGGTCTGGACGCCCCAGCTCCGTGGCAGCCGCCCGGGCGGCGTCCAGGTCCAGGTCGACGATGCCTGCGAGCTCCACCAGCGGCGATTCCTCAACCGTGCGAAGCCAGGCGCGGCCCATGCCGCCGGCGCCGACGACGACGACGCGTAGTGGAGTGCCGTCGTCGGGGATGGTGGCAAAGGGGCCGCTCACGCGTTGGCTCCCTGGTAGCTCTTGCCGTTGAAGAAGTCGCCGGTCTCGTAGCGCAGCAGTTCGGGGACGGCCCGTTCCGGGCGGTCGGTGACGGCCCATTCCACGGCGTTGGCGATGACCCGGCGGATGTCCTTGTGGTGGTAGACGGGGTAGTCCTGGTCGCCGGGGCTGAAGAAGAAGATCTTGCCGTGTCCGCGCCGGAACGTGCAGCCGGAACGGAAGACTTCGCCGCCGCTGAAGGAGCTGATGAACACGAGTTCTTCGGGCGCGGGGATGTCGAAGAATTCGCCGTACATCTCCTGCTCGGGAATTTCGATGGGGTGTGGCACACCCTTGGCGATGGGGTGCGTGGGGTCAACTGTCCAGACGAGTTCGCGGTCCTGTTCGGAGCGCCAGCGAAGGGTGCAGGACGTACCCATGAGCTTCGTGAAGATCTTGGACCAGTGCCCTGAGTGCAGCACGATCAGGCCCATGCCGGCCAGGACGTGGCGGTGCACGCGCTCGACGACCGCGTCGTCGACGTCGGCGTGGGACATGTGCCCCCACCAGGTCAGGACGTCGGTGGTGGCGAGTGCTTCCTCTGTGAGGCCGTGGTCCGGTTCGTCCAGGGTTGCGGTCCGGACCACGACGGCGGCGCCCAGGTTCTCCTCGATGCCCGCCTTGACGGCGCCGTGCATTCCGTCCGGGTACAGGCGGGCGACCAGTTCGTCCCGCTTCTCGTGCCGGTTTTCGCTCCAGACGGTGACGCGGATGGGCTTGCTGTCAGTCATGATTTTCTCCTCGTAGGTGCTGAAGGGGGTCTATTTGACCGCGCCGCCGGTGGTACCGGCAGCGATGTATTTCTGGGCTGCGACCAGCAGGACGATGGCCGGGATGGAGGCGAGTACCGCCGTCGCCATCACTGAACTCCAGTCGTTCACGTAGGCGCCGATGTACTGGAAGATGCCCAAGGTGACGGGCCGTACAGCTTCGGTGGTGGTCAGGGTGAGTGCGAACAGGAAGTCGCTCCACGCAAACAGGAACGTGAACAGGCCCGCGGTGATCAGGGAGTTCCGGCTCAGCGGAATCACGATGGACCAGAACGCCCGGACGTGGCCCGCACCGTCCACCCGCGCAGCCTCAATGACGGAGGCCGGCATGCCATTCATGAACGCCCGGATGATGAGGATGGCGAACGGGATGCCGTGCGCCGAGTCGGCAAGGATCAGGCCTGGTATGGAGTTGAGCAGGCCAAGGTCGTTGTACGCGGTGTACAGGGCGTTGGCCACCACGATGCCCGGGATCATCTGGCTGATGAGGATGGCGAAGAGGACCACGCCTGCGCCGCGGACCTTGAAGTACGCCAGGGCATAAGCCGCAGGGGCCGCGATGGCCAGGCTCAGCGCCACGCTTCCGAGGGAGATGACCAGGCTGGTGCCAAGGTTGCCGGCTTGCTCATTGATGGCTGTTGCGTAGCCGGTGAAGTCGGGCTTCAGCGGCAGCCACGAGGTTTCCAGGGTGGCGCCGTTGGGCTGCAGGGATGCGTTGACCATCCAGTAGACCGGGAACAGCATGACGGCCAGGAAGAAGATGGCCAATGCCGTGTAGGCCCAGTTCTTGCGGTCGGCGGCGGCAACGGCCTTCCGGCGGACGGGTGCCTTCAGTTGGGTTGTCATGGTTTCCTCACTCATCCACTGCGCGTCGGCTGGCCCGCAGGTAGAGGACCGCGAAGACCAGGGAAATAATGACCAGCACGTTGCCCAGGGCCGCGCCTTCGCCGAATTTGAACTCGTTGAAGGACAGGGCATAGGACTGGGTGGCGATGGTCTGGGTTGAATTCGCGGGCCCGCCGTTGGTGAGGCCAAGGATGATGTCCAGCACCTTGAGTGTGTAAACGACGCCGAGCACCAGGACCACGCTGACCACCGGCCGCAGCATGGGCCAGGTGATATGCCGGAACGCCCGCCACCCGGTGGCCCCGTCCAGGGACCCTGCCTCGTACAGTTCGTCCGGGATTTCCTGGAGACCGCCGTACAGGATGGTCAGGTTGAAGGGAATGCCGATCCAGATATTCACCCCCACCACGGCAATCAGCGCCAGCGACGTGCTGGTCAGCCACGGGATGCCGGTGTCGATGATGCCCAGGTCACCGAGGAAGCGGTTCAGTGCGCCGCTGTCCTTGTCCAGGATCCAGCGCCACACGGCACTGGAAACGATCAGCGGCAGGAGCCAGGGCAGCAGAAGCAGCGACCGCAGGATTCCGTTGAGCGGGAACCTGCGCTGGAAGAAGATCGCCAGCGCCAGCCCGATGACGAACTGGCCCAGGATGGACCCCAGCGTGAACAGCGCTGTGTTCAGCAGCGAGGTGGAAAACAACGACGACGACAGTACAGTCGCGTAGTTCGCCAACCCCACCCACGGGGCTTCTCCGGTGAAGAACGTGGACGTGGTGTAGTCCTGGAAGCTCATCACGACGTTCTTGACCACCGGGTAGCCAAAGAACAGCGCCATGTAGACCACGGCGGGAACCAGGAAGAGCCACTGGAAGATGCGCTCGCGGCGGTGGCGGCTGCGCCGCCTCGGAGGTTCTGCCTCAGACCCTGAAGTGTTCGCGCGTCCGTGCTTCCGGGAGGACTTTCCCGCGGACGGCCCAGCTGCCGTCTGTGATACGTCGGTTGTTAGTGACATGGCTGGCTGCCTACTGACCCTGGGCTTGCTTGAGGGCGTCGGCCGGCGAGGCGTTGCCGGTCAGCGCCGTCTGGATGGCGGTGTAGATCTTGGTGGCCTGGGCAGGCCATTGGTCGCCGAGCTGGCCGGTGCGTGCACGGGCGGTCTTGATCAGCTCGGTGAAGGTGGCGAGCTTGGGGTTCTCGGCTGCGAAGGTCTCGGCAAGCGTGGTCTTGGACGGAATGGTGTTGCGGACCTTGGCCATCGCCAGCTGGTTTTCATCGCTGTTCAGGCAGGCAACCACTTCGGCCGCCTTGGCCTGGCGGGCCTTGTTGCCGGTCTGCGGAACGGTCCAGACTTCCCCGCCGAGCGGGGCCACGGGCGTCTGGCCGGCTTCACGGACCGGGATCTTCACAACGCCGTACTGAAGGGCCGGCTGCTTGTCCAGGGACGGAATCTGCCACGGGCCGTTGACCATCATGGCTGCCTTGCCGGCCAGGAACTGGTCCTTCACATCGGCCTGGGTCCAGTTCAGGGCGGAGGAGGAGACCGAACCGTTCTTGACCAGGTCCGTCCACAGCTGCAGGGCCTGCTCGGTCTCTTTGGTGTCAATCTTCTTTTCGTCACCGCCGTTTGACCACATGACAGGGAGGAACTGCCACGTCCCCTCGTAGGTGGGGTTGGCGTTGAATGCCAGTCCGTACTGGTCCCCGGACGTGAGCTTGGCGGCTGCTGACTTCAGCTCATCCCAGGTGGTGGGCGGCGTGACACCGGCTTTGGCCAGGATGTCCTTGTTGTAGAACAGGGCGATGGTGTTGACGGTGGGTGCCAGGCCGTAGACCTTGTCCTTGTAGGTGCCTGCGCTCAGCACTCCGGGAGCAAAGTCATCCGTGCTGATTTTGAAATCAGCCAAGGGGGCCAGGGCGCCGGTGGCGGCAATTTGCTGCAGGTCGGGGTTGTCCAGCATTAGTACGTCCGGCAGCGTTTTGGAGGAGGACTGCTGGAGCACTTTGGAGATCAGCGATTTGCCCGGAACGGTCTCGCGCTTGACGGTGACGCCGGCTTTGGTGCCGCAGACAGTCAGGGCGTCGCCGATGAAGGACTTGTCCGGCTCGTTGTTGTAGTAGTCAACCACCGAGATCTCTTTGACGGGCTCAGTGGAGGAAGCCGTGTTGCCGGCCGCTCCGCAGCCTGAGATGAACAGCGGAATGCCGACAAGGGCGGCAACGGCCAAGGAGAGCGGACGCGTGGTCCGGTGTGCTGACTTCATTGTCTGTTCCTTTGTTATGGGAATCGATTTGTCGATGCGTATCGACGATGCGTATCGATGACTGGAATCTGTCTTTGGGCGGGGTGGGACGGAGGGCGGTTCAGCTGCCGCGGGGTGGGCGGAGCGTGCTGGAACGGTGCGTGATGACCGTGGGCACCAGCTCCAGGGATTCGGTTGGTCCCTGCGAGTCGGCTTCGAGGAGGTCGCACATAATCTTTACCGCGCGGCGCGAGACTTCGGCCGGACGGAGGTCGATGGTGGAAAGTGGAATGGGCTGGAGCTCTGCAAGCGTGGGAGAGGCGCTGCCGATCACCGACACGTCCTTGCCCGGAGTCAGGCCGCGGCTGGACAGCACCCGCCGCAGAACGTCCTGAACGGTGCCGTCAGGGGCAATGAACGCCGGCATTCCGGTGGTTTCGGCCAGGGCCTTGTCCACGGAATCGGCAATGACATCGCGGTCCGTGCCGCCTGGCAGGTGAAGCATCCTGACGCCGATGCTCTCCGCGGCCTGGTTGGTGCCGCTCATAAAGCGTTCCACGTAGTTAACGTGCCGGTCCACTACCTCGCGCTGCCAGTCGAGGACGCAGATCACGTCATGCCCTGCTGCGGCGAGGTCCTGGACGCACTGTTTGCCGGCCATTTCAAAGTCGGCATCGATGCAGACCAGGCCGGAAGGATCGTGCGGGATGCCGATCAGGACCACCGGGACCTTGAGGCCCCGGACCACAGGCAGCCGCTCGTCGTCGCCCTCTACCTGCATGAGGATCAGTCCGTCGCAGATCTGCTGGCCGACCACGCGCCGCAGTCCTGCTGCACCCTCGTCCTCGGTGACCAGCAGGATGTCGTGGTCGTAGCGGCGGGCGGTATTAGCGATCACGGAGACGAATTCCATGATCGAAGCCATGTGCAGCTCGGGTATGAAAGGAATGACCAAGCCGATGACACGGGTCCTGCGGCTGGCCAGTGCGCGGGCCCCGGCATTGGGCTGATAGGTCAGGTGCTCAATAGCGTCCTCGACCTTTTTCCTGGTCTTTTCAGAAATCGGCCGCTTGCCACTCAGGACGTAGGACACCGTGCTTTGGGCAACACCGGCGGCCTGGGCAACATCCTTGCTGGTGGGCATGACCTGGCCTCCATGTGCTCTCTGGCGGGTGGTTTCTGTGGATCATCGATACGCATCGTCGATGCGCATCGACCATCAGTATGACATAGGTCACGAAGGGCCACAAGGCCGAGTTGCCCCATTAATAAGTGCCGCGTGAGCCGATCAGTACTCGCCCTTGATCACGAAGTACGAGCCACGGATCACGCCTGCCAGCTTTGATTTCTGGCGGGCGAATTTGAAACGGGGCGCCAGTTCCTCTGGAATCTCCATGCCTTCGGCCAGCTTGAAACCGACCGCCCGCTTCCCGCCGTCTTCGATGCTGTACATGACGTTGACTGACAGCCCCGACTCGAAGAACACATAATCCATCCGCAAGCCATCGACTTCAAAGGCTGTTGCCTCGAGCGGGCGGGAGCTGATGACAATGTCGCGCTCCTCCTTGAGGATGCGGTTCACCCGGTCGACCACCTCGGGAACGTCGCTTGCGGGGCTAACGGTGAAGACGTGGTCGTACTTGGTGCGGTAGTAGCGGCCCTCATTGGCGCGCAACCCGGCAAGCGCCTCGGCGACCGGCGACGACTCCAGGCCGACAGTGGAAACGTCCTTGAAGTCAACAACGTACGGCATACGTCCTCCTGATCAGATGTGTTGGTCCAACGATAACGTGAGGCCATGCGACCGGCGTTTGACCGCCATCCAGTGGGTAAAAAGTCTCTCGCTCGTTCCTGGAATCCGTGAAAAACTCTAAGTGTGAAAATGGGCCCTGACCGTTTGGCCCAGCACCTCCAAGGATGGCTGAAGGCGCTGGCCGATGTTGGTGCGGCAGTCAACCGCGGCGTTTCGCTGGGCGAGCTGTTGGACCTGATCGCCAGGACCGCTGGCAAACTGATGTCCTATGACTTCTGCGCGATCACCATGCCGGACGCGGCGGCGCAGGTCCTGATGATCGAAGGCTCCTACGGCCTCTCAGCGGACTACATTCGGGAAATAAACGCAACACACCCGATCCGGCTTCATGGTGTTCATACGCCCACCCCGTCGATCCAGGCGTTTACCATGGGCGTTCCCGTACAGATCGAGGACTTTGGAAGCCACCCGGCGATGCTTGTTTGGAGAGCCGCGGCAAAGGACCAAGGCTTTAACTCCATGATCGCCGTGCCGTTGAACTCCGCCGGTGAAACGCTCGGGACTCTCAACTGCTACACCCGCTCGACACACCACTTCACCAAGGAAGAAGAATCGCGCCTTTTGATGTTGGCGGACCAGGCCGCGCTGGCCATCACCACCAGCCGCCTGCGTTCCCAGCAGGCGGAGCGGATCGCGGTCCTCAACGGGCTGAACGAGTCGCTGGAGGAGCAGTATGAACTGCAGAGGCAAGCCGAAGCGATCCACGAGCGGTTGACAGCCCTGACGCTCGAAGGGGGCGGAGTCAGTGGCCTTGGCGGAGCCCTGACAGAGATCCTGGATCGTCCCGTCGCCGTGTGCGAGACCAACGGGACCATCCTCTACAACACCGAAGGTGATGGCGTATCGCTCCCGGCTGCCCTCCTCGCGAACGCCGCTGACCTCCCCCTGCCCGATGTCATGTCCGCGGGCAGTGCCGGGTTGCTCGCCGAGGTGAATGTTCCGGATACAACAGGGACCCGGACCTTTGTCCGCGTCCCGGTAATGATCAAGGACAAGGTCATCGCGTGGATCTGGACGAGCGGGACAATCTCCGAGCTCAGACCGCTGGACCGCCAGGCGATGGAAAGGGCCGCGGCGCCACTGGCTTTGGAACTTCTTCGGACCCGGACTGCAACCCAGACAGCGTGGCGGGACACTGGCGAGATTCTCTCCGCGCTCCTGTCAGGCAGGGGGCACGAAGGCACAGCGCTCGTGGCCGATGCCGAACGGCTCGGCCACGACCTGTCATTGCCCCACGCAGTCATCGCAGTCCCGTTTGACCCCCGCAGCGAACGCACCCTGCCGCACTGGCTTACGGCAGCGTTCGCACAAATGGCACGGCAAGTCTCACCAACGCCGCTGCTTGGTTCCCATGGCGGGTTCGTTGTTGCTCTCTGGCCGATGGTCCCACCCACGCGGATCGACCAAATGCGTGGCATCGCGGACAAAGTCAGGCAGATCCCTTCAGGAAACGGCCAAAGCACGGATCCCGCGTACGTTGCCATCACGGGACCGGCAACAGACATCGCCGACTATCCGGCAGCGTTTGCAACTGCCCGCGGAGCTGTCGAGCTGGCAGCCCTTCGCATGAGTCCTCCCGGGACCATTGTGCTGAGCGATCTGGGCTTGACTGGACTCCTGCTTCAACTCCCGGATGTGTCCGCCCTGAAGCACTATGCGGACGACGTGCTTGGCCCGTTGCGGGGCAACAACCCAGCTCAAGGTCCCCCGCTCCTGCCAACCTTGTCAGCCCTCATTCACAACAACCTCAGCGCCGGTAAGACCGCCGAGCAGCTGAATCTCCAGGAAGACGCGGTTGTCGAAGCCCGCCGACGGATCGAGGCCCTGCTGGCGCTTGACCTTTCACGCATATCTGACGCAACGCGTATCTCGACGGCCCTCGAAGTCCACGACGTCATCGAAACCAGGCACAGGCGGGGCAATACCATCGCCTGATTCCCGCTTGGCGGAACCAGCCGAAGGCACTCCCCCAAAGCCTGCCACCATCTGCAGAAAGGCATGGCGAAAGGGTGCACCTCCCCGGGGTGCACCCTTTCGCGTCTGCCAATGAAAGTTACTTCACGAACTGGTACAGCAGCGCCGCCATTCCGAAGCCGACAACGGACAGCACGGTTTCCAGGACCGTCCACGTCTTCAGGGTGTCTTTGACCGACATGTTGAAGTACTTGGAAATGATCCAGAAGCCGCCGTCGTTGACGTGGCTGGCGATGATGGAACCGGAGGAAATGGCCACCACGATCAGGGCAAGCTGCGGCTGGGAGAACCCGGAGGCCAGGCTGGGTGCCAGGATGCCGCCGGTAGTCACGATCGCCACGGTCGCCGAGCCCTGGGCGATGCGCATGCCGGCGCTGATGACGAAGGCGGACAGGATGATCGGCAGGCCGGCCTGGGCCAGGGAGTCAGCCACGGCCTTGCCCACGCCGGTGGCGGACAGGACCGCGCCGAAGAAGGCGCCGGCACCGACCACGAGCAGGATCATGCCCACCGGACGCAGGGAGGAGCCGGTGATTTCGCTGAGTTCGTCCGGCGTCATGCCGCGGCGGATACCCAGCAGCCACATGGCCAGCAGCACGGCCATTGTCAGTGCGATGGCCGGGTTGCCGAAGAACGTCAGGACATCACGGAACGGGCCGGCGGGGGCGAAGATGTTGCCGAACGTGCCGCCGAGGATGAGGATCATGGGCAGGCCGATGGCCAGGAGCACCAGTCCGATGGACGGTTCGTGGCCCTTGGCTTCCTCGGCTTCAGGGACGATCCGGTCCTCGGGGACATTGACCATCACGCGCTTGCCGATCCACGTGCCCCACAGGATACCGGAGGCGAACCAGGCCGGGATGCCGCAGATCAGGCCCATAAGAATGATCCAGCCGAGGTCCACGTGGAACAGTCCGGCGGCGGCAACGGGACCGGGGTGCGGCGGCAGGAAGGCGTGGGTGACGGAGAGGCCTGCCAGCAGCGGCAGGGCATAGAGCGCGAGGGATTTGCCGCCGCGGATGGCAGCAACATAGACCAGCGGGGCCAGGACAAAGATGCCGATGTCGAAGAACACCGGAATGCCCAGCACGAAGCCGGTGATGCCCATGGCGAGCGGGGTGCCCTTTTCGCCGAAGATCTTCACGAGCCGTCCGAGCAGCACTTCCGCTCCGCCGGATCGCTCGAGGATGGCGCCGAGTACAGTGCCGAGGCCGATGATGACCGTGATGTGGCCAAGGATGCCGGCGAAGCCTTTCTCAATGAGCGCGTCGCTGCTCTTGGTGGCTGAGCCGACCAGCGCCTCCACCGAGATCCCACCCACCAACGCCACGATCACGCCGGTGCCCACCAGGGCGATGAACGGCTCGAGCTTGACTTTGATGATCAGGAACAGCAGGAGGGCTATGCCCGCGCCTGCCAGGAGGAGCAGGCCGGCGGTGTCGTGCCGCAGCCATTCAAGGAATTCATTCATGGACGTATCTTTCTGGGTAAGTCCTACTTGAGGATGCCGGTGAAGGCGGCGGCACGTGCCGCGATGTCTGCCCAGTCGCCTGCAGCAACTGCTGCCGGCGGGACCACGCTGGTGCCGCAGCAGACTGCGGCAGCACCGGCGTCGAGGTAGCTCCTGGCGTTGGAGGCGTCGATGCCTCCCGAAGGCAGCAGCCGGATGCCCGGGTACGGGCCCTGCAGGTCCTTCAGGTACACCGGGCCGAGCTGCCGGGCGGGGAAAATCTTGACGGCGGCGGACCCCAGATCCAGGGCCTGCGCCACCTCAGTGGGCGTCATGGCGCCCAGGCTGAACGGGATGCCGGCGTCGCCGGCGACTTTGGCGACTTCCGGGCGGAGTCCGGGCGTCACCAGGAACTGGGCACCGGCGTCGATCGCTGCCCGTGCCTGGTCTGCCGTCATCACGGTTCCGATCCCGACGGCGGCGCCGTGCTCGGCTGCAGTCTCCGCCGCGCGCTTGACATGCCTGAGCACATCCGGGGTGGTGAAGGTCAGTTCGACGCTGTGGATGCCGCCGTCGGCCAGCGCACGGCAGAGATCCGCGGCGTCCGTGATGGAGGGAGCCCGGACAACGGCCAGGGTGCGGTCCGCTTCCAGCTGCCGGACAAATTCTTCAGGAGTCATGGGTGGGTTGTCTTCCTTCTCGGGTGAGTCCGTCACTGCTGCGGCGCAGGGCACGGCCGGCGCGGACGCCGGTCGGTTGGCCGCCGTCGATGGCCACCGCGCCGTTGACGAAGACGTAGTGGATGCCGCTGGCGGCTTGCCGCGGGTTCTCAAAAGTGGCTTCATCGCGGATGGTTTCCGGATCGAAAAGTACGACGTCGGCCGCGTAGCCTTCGCGTACCAGTCCCCTGTGGTGGAGCTTGAGCCGTGCGGCGGGGCGGCCAGTGAGGTGGTGGACGGTCTCTTCGAGGCTGAGCAGGCCGAGGTCGCGGGAGTAATGGCCGAGGTAGCGCGGGAACGTGCCCCAGGCCCGCGGGTGCGGCTTGGCGCCGACCAGGAGTCCGTCGCTGCCGCCGGTGTGCGTGCGGTGCTGCATGATGGCCCGGACGTTTTCCTCGTGGCCGACGTGCTGCAGGATGCCGGTGCCGAGGCGGTCGTCCGTAAGGATCTGCGCGAAGACGTCGAAGGGTTCCTGGCTGGCCTCAGCGGCGATGTCCTTGATGGTCTTGCCGACGTGGCCTGCGAGCGCCGGGTTCTGGACTCCGCTGATTTCCAGCGTGTCCCACTCCGCGACCACGCCATGGCAGCCGTCGGAGCCGTAGATCTCGACGCTTTCACGGATCTTCTCCCGGGTTTGGGGGTCGGCGAGCCGGCCGAGCGTGGCTTCGGTCCCGCCCGACGACGCCCAGCTGGGGAGGATCGCGGAGAGCGTGGTGGCGCCGGGGAGGTACGGGTAGGTGTCCAGCGTGATGTCCACGCCGTCGTCCAGGGCTGCGTCGATCAGCTCGAGCAGCTCGCCGGCGCGGCCCTTGTTCTCCGCAAAGTTCATGGTGGCGTGGGACAGGTGCAGTGCGCAGCCGGTGGCCCGGCTCAGCCCGATCATCTCTGCGTAGGCGCCGAGTGCGCCCTTCCCGTAGGAACGGTGGTGCGGTGCGTAGAAACCACCCAGCCCGCCCACGGTCCGGCAGAGGCCCGCGAGTTCCTCGGTCTGCGCGTACATGCCCGGCGTGTAGGTGAGGCCCGAGGACATTCCCACGGCGCCTTCCTCCATCGCCGCGCGGATGACGTCCTGCATCTGTTGCTGTTGCCCGGGCGTCGGATCGCCTTCGGCGAAGCCCATCACCATGGCGCGGACAGTTCCCTGCGGGACGAGGTACGCGGCGTTGGTGGCGATGCGGCCTGTGTTGCCGTCTGAATCGGCGACTTCGGCATCGAGGCGGTCAAGGTACTCCCCCACGGTCCGCCAGTTCCAGTCGAAGCCAGCCGGGTTGTCGTTCCAGCCGGCGATCTTCTCCCGCACGCCGGCGAGTGTGGCCTCGTCCACGGGAGCGTAGGACAGGCCGTCCTGGCCCAGCAGCTCGGTGGTGACGCCCTGGCTCAGCTTGGCGTAGTGGTCCCTGTTGACCAGCAGCTGGAGGTCCGAGTGCGCGTGCATGTCGATGAAACCCGGGCTCAGGACCAGGCCGGTGGCGTCGATGGTGCGGTCCGCGCCCGTTTCCGCTGCAGTGAGGTTACCGGCACCGGCGACGGCGGCAATCACCGTTCCGTCCAGCAGGACATCCGCGGGGCGGCGGTCCGCTCCGGTTCCGTCCACCAGGGTGGCGTTTCTGATGAGTGTCTTCATGGGTTGTCCTAGAAGAAGGTATGGATGAGGTCGACGACGGTCGGGTTGCCTTGGGGGCTGCTGTCCGCCAGCACCGGGATGACGGTCCATTTGTCGAAGGCGGTGCACGGGTGGGACAAGCCCAGCCGGACGACGTCGCCGGGGCGCACGGTGGTGGTGCCCGCGTCGAAGGTCATGAAGCTGTGCTGATCGTTGACCGAGGTGATTTCGGCTCCGACCAGGGGCTCCATGGGACCGCCGAGCAGCGGTCCGAGGAACTGTGGTTCGGGCAGCCCTTCATCGAACGGAAGGTCGCGCTTGCCGGTGTCGAGGATGGCCAGGCCGGGTTCCGGCTGCGAGACAACCCGCGCCCAGCCGTGCATCCCCGCGGTGAACGGCTGGTCGCCTTGCCGGGAGAACGGCGAGATTCCACGGTAGAAGCCGTCGTCGTGGATGATGTAGGCGCCGCTGCGGATCATGAGGTCCACCGCGGGGCCGCCCGTTTCAGCGCCATCGTTGATGCACGGCGACAGGACCTCCACGACGTCGTCGAAGTACGCGCTGCCGCCAGCTGTGAGGATCACGGAGCCGGTGCCGTAGAGGCCGTCGGCGAGCAGCTGCTCGTGGAGCAGCCGCATCCGGGCGAGGTAGCCGCGAACGGCGGCCAGTCCGGCGTCGTCCGCGGTGTGCGCGAGTGACCCTTCGTATCCACTGACGCCCACCAGCCGCAGGTTCGGCGAGGCGGAGATCGCGCGGGCCGCTTCCATAGCGGCCTCAACGCCGCGGGCGCCGGTCCTGCCACCGTTCGCGCCTAGCTCCACGAGGACATCCAGCACGGCATCGCTTCCGGCAAGGGTCCGGTTGATGACGTCCACGGTTCCCACGGAGTCCACCCACGAGAGGATCGGCGCGTCGGCGGTGGCGGTGCCGGCGACCCATTCGATGGCGTGCGGATCGGTGAGGCTGTTGGCGAGCTGCAGGTTCCGGACACCGAACCCGCGGGCCACGCGCAGCTGCGCGAAGTTGGCCAGCGTGATGCCCCATGCCCCGCGGTGGAGTTGTTCGGACCAGAGCTGCGGCGCCATGGTGGTCTTGCCGTGCGGGGCCAGCAGCACGCTGTGTTCCGTGCACCAGGCGGCCAGCCGGTCGGCGTTCGCACGCAGGGCCTGGGCGTCGAGCGTCAGCAGCGGCGTCTGGAAGTCGGCCAGCGTGTGCTTGGCGGCGAGGAACTCAGCGTGGGTGGTGCCGTTGGCGGCGGACGGAATGGCTTTGTGCCGCCAATCGAGCCGGCGGTCTGCGAGGCCGGCCACGGCGGTTGCCGAAATGGCTTCGGAAGTGTTCACGCGTTGATTCCCTTCGCGGTGCTGCGTTTTTGAAGCTGCGTTATGGGTGGTGCTTGGTGAGGTTTTCGTCAGCGTTGCGTATTTTGCAACGCTGGTTGCAAACCTGCTGGTGATATGTCTAACATGGTGGCGGATGGACAGTCAAGGCCGCGGCACGCCCGCAGTGCCGTCCGATCCGCCGCGGAACGCTTCGTACCGTGGCGTCCGAGTGCCGCTGAAAAAGCGCAAGAGTGAGTGCGGGAGAACATGCTTTCAGCTGTGTGTGTTGGCGAGACGATGGCCATGCTTACGCCTGCCCAGGCCGTGCCCCTGCATTTGGCTACCGAGCTCCATTGCGGGATCGGTGGCGCGGAGTCCAACGTGGCCATGGGCCTGGCAGCCATGGGCCTGGACACGCATTGGGTGGGCCGGGTGGGCCGCGACGGATTCGGAACGCGGATCGTCAACGAGCTCAGGGACCACGGCGTGGGCGTCACCGGCGTCGAGGTGGACGGGTCCCTGCCCACGGGCGTCTACGTGAAGGTCCCGGCCCGGGAAACAGACCCCGACGGCGGCAGTTCAGTTTTGTACTACCGGCAAGGATCTGCGGCCTCGGCCATGGGGCGCGGCACGCTGGCCAATCCCGCGGTGGCTTCCCTGCTGGAAAACGCAGTACTCATCCACCTGAGCGGCATCACCGCAGCGCTCTCCCCCGAGTGCCTCGGGCTGCTTGAGGCCATCCTGACCGCACCACGCAACGGCCGAACCATCAGCTTCGACGTCAACTGGCGGGCTGCCCTGTGGGCCGGCCAGGACCGTAGGGTCCTGCAGCGCCTGGCGAACCTGGCCGATGTTGTGCTGGTTGGAAAAGACGAAGCCGAACACGCCTTCGGCACCACGGACGAGGCTGAACTCCGCCGGATGATGCCGGACCCGGAGGTGCTGGTCATCAAGAACGAGGCGATCAGTGCGATCGCACTGTCGCGCGGCGGCAGTCCCGGCAACGGGGCTGACCCGGGCGGCACGCGGGAGGAAGTTCCCGCGCTGTCCGTCGACGTCGTCGAGCCCGTAGGCGCCGGCGACTCCTTCGCCGCGGGTTACCTCAGCGGCATGCTGTTCGGCCTGGGCCAGAAGGCGAGCCTCCGCCGGGGGCATGTCGCCGCCGCCTGCACCCTGACCGTCCACGGCGACCGCGGCCCGCTGCCTCCCGCCGGGCAGCTAAGCGCCATCCTCGATTCTTCGGATGACGACTGGGCCGCTATCCACGTTGCAGACGGACATTTCAACACCAGAACCGGAGCGTGACACCGTGAGCCAGAGCCTCATGAGGGCCATCGACCTGCTCGCCGAACTCGCAGCGAAGCCGGCCACCCTGGACGAGCTTTCCTCCAGGGCCTCAGTGCACAAGACAACAGTGATGCGCCTGCTGCACGCCATGGAGGAGAAGCGCTTTGTAGTGCGCGACGAAGGCCAGCGGTTCATGCTTGGCTCCAAGCTGTTCGAACTGTCCTCCCTCGCGCTGGAGCAGCGCGACATCCGCAAGGTGGCCCACCCGCACCTGGCCGACCTGAACGGCCGCACGGGCCACACGGTGCACCTGGCGGCCTTCGAAGGCAACGAGGTGGTGTACATCGACAAGTTCGAGTCCCACCACCCCGTCCGCATGTACTCGCGCATCGGCCTGACTGCATCGTTGCATTCGGCCGCCGTGTCCAAGGTCCTCCTCGCCGACATGCCGCGGAGCCGGCAGGAAAAGATCGCGGCGGGGCTGGACTACATCAAAGTTACCGAAAACACCCTGACCTCACCGGAGGCCCTGCTGGCCGAACTGGAGCAGGTCAGGATCCAGGGCTGGGCCCACGACAACGCCGAGCACGAAGCGTTTGTGCACTGCATCGCGGCCCCCATCCGCGACGCCAGCGGCGCCGTTGTTGCCGCAGCCTCTTGTTCGGTACCGGTGGTGATGCTCAGCTATGAAGGATTGCTTGAGCTGCTGCCCGACCTCAAAGCCAGCACCGAGGCCATCTCCAACGACCTCGGCTGGATCAGCCACGAAAGGAACTCAGCATGAGTGAAAAGACCGTAGTACTGACCGAAAACGCCCCGGCCCCGGCGCACGTTTTCTCCCAGGGCATCCAGAAGGGCGGATTCTTCCAGGTTTCCGGCCAGGGCCCCATGGACCCCGCCGCCAACCAGTACATCGGCGCAGGCGACGTCCGCGTCCAGACCCGCCGCACCCTCGAAAACGTCAAGGCCATCCTCGAGGCCGGCGGATCCTCGGTGGAGGACGTCCTGATGTTCCGCGTCTACCTCACCACCCGTGACGACTTCCCCGCCATGAACGAGGTCTACGGCGAGTTCATCAAGGAGAACGTCCCCAGCGGTGCGCTTCCGAGCCGCACCACCGTTTTTGTGGATCTCCCCCACGAGGTCATGCTCGTCGAGATCGACGCTCTGGCGGTTACTGGCTAGCCTGCTGCATTCATAACGACGGCGGCGGCGCCGGGAACGACGGCTGATGGGCAGTAACCAGCCGGTCGGCTTCCCTGGCGCCGTCGCCGTCGCCGTCTGCCGTGCGGACCGGAAGGCCGTTCCGCGCCCAGTACTCGATGCCGCCGAGCATTTCCCGGACCGGGTAGCCCAGGGTGGCCAGGGCCAGCGCGGCGAAGGTGCTGCCATTGCAGCCAGGGCCCCAGGAGTAGACCACCACCGGGGTGCCGGCCGGGAGGATCTCCGGGGCGCGGGACGGGATGTCCGCGGTGGGAAGATGCACGGCTCCAGGGATGTGGCCGTGCTCCCAGGAGGCCAACCGCCGGGTGTCGACCAGCACGAATCCGCCGTTCGGCAGGCCGGCGGCCACGTCCATCACGTCGATCTCGAACTGCAGCTTGGACCGGAAGTAGGCGGCTGCGTCCGTAGTGTTTGTGTTCATCCCTGTCCCGTCGTCCGGCGACCGCCCGTTCGGCGTCGTGATCCCTTGTCCAGCTGTTCACGATAGTCCGCTGAAAGATTTTCCGTGGTTCGTCTTGCGCACAGGGCCGCTGATCCTCCACACTGGCTACAGATCCGCAGGAATTCTTCCGCCGATCCAGACCGCCGGCATTCTCCGGCCACCGCCCCATCAAACCATGCAGGGCACCCCTCTCGAACCACAGCCTTCGGCCTCCCTCGGATTTCCCGCCCGGGAGGCGCGTCCGCCCAGCCCTGAGGCAATTACTCCCCCGAGAAAGAGACCACGATGATCAAGCGCCACTCTGACCTCGTCCTGGAAATCACCGCCTACGATCCCCGCACCGTTGAAAACGACCTTAATACCGCCGTGGAAATGGCCCGCGAACACGCAATGCAGGAACGCCGCCACGGGATCCTGGTCACCCAGCACGGCTACAGCAGCTACACCGTCGCGGTCAGCCGAGACGTCCCTTTCGGCCAGACCCACGAACGCCGAGACCAGCACGCCGGATGACGTGCGCCAGGGCCACGAATTCCCTGCCCGGCCGGCACCGCTAGATCCCGCCAGTGAGGGTTCCCAGGCTGATCCGGCTGGGGGTCCCGGGGCCGAACATGATGGCCTGGTTTGCCACGACTGTTTCGGATGAGTCTGCCGCGCGGGCGCCGGTGTTGAGGTTTCTGTCCCAGCGGGGGTGGCAACTGGAGGTTACCTGGACCCGAATGCTGTCCCCGGCATCGAAGGTGCAGGCCGTCGACCAGAGACTGATGGTAAATTCCTCTACCTCGCCGGGGACGAGTGGCCGTCGTGGCGGCCCTGCGCGGAAGACTCCGTCGCCGGCGCAGGCGTCACGCCAGGACGCCCGGACAATACCGTCGGCCAGGCCAATCGAGCGCCCGTCCGGGGTGACCCGGCACAGGCGCACAATGAAGTCCGTATCCACCGCACTTGAGCTCGCGAACAGGGTTGCCGTTACTGCGCCGAAGACAGTCAGCGGCTCTTCCAAAGGCAAGGTTGTGAAGGTAAGGACGTCGTCGCGTGCTTCCACGGCGCCTTGGTCCGCGGGTCCGGCCAAATCGGCGCCCAGGTGCATGGTGGCGCTACCGGTGGTGGGTACAGGGTCGCGTGGATCGTAAGAGTACCGCGCTTCCCCGGATGACCCAAGGGACCCCTGCAGTGAACCCTGATGATTGAGGAAAAGATCCACACTGGCGTCCGGGGCGGGGAGTTCATCGAAGGCCCGCCAGCGGTTCTCGCCCATGAAGTAGACAAGGGCGCCCGGCATGTCGGGTTTGGGTGCGTCGTTGAGGGCATGGTCGAACCAGCGGGCATGGATTGCGGACAGATCCCCCAGGCCGTTGACTGCCGCCGACGACGCGAGGGCACCGAACGCCACGTCGGGGTAGATCCCCGTGAAGTTGGTGTGGCTCCAGGGGCCCAGGATGAGGCTGGGCCGTGGGGCTTCATTCCTGCGGGACGCCTCAAGCTGGAAACTGTACTGCGCCAGGGTGTTGGGGAGGAAGATGTCGAACCATCCGCCGATATGGAGCGTGGGCAGCGGGACGGCTTCCGAGGCCGGCCAGTCCCAGGCCCGGGAGAGTTCGCCGCCGGGGTCTTCGGAGGCTGAGGGAAGGATCACGGACTGAAGGAATCCGGTGGCCCGGGCCTTCAAGTCATTGAGCGGAAGCGTTGCGTACGCAGAGCCGTCCGCAAAACCTGCATCCAGTTCGTTCCAGATGGCCAGTTCGCGGGCAAGGCGCTCGGAATCACCTTCGCATTCGCGGCGGATCTCCTCGAGGGCGATGGAGCCCTGCCCCCAGGAAAGGCGGCTGCCCAGTTCAAAGGCGCCTCCGCGGAAGAGCGCCCCGTTGTCCGCGTTGCCGGCCGCGCAGATGCCCGGGGCCAGTGCGGCCAGGCCCTGGGGCCGGCGGCGTGCTGCCCGCCATTGCGTTTCGGCGAAGTAGGACCGGCCCCACATCCCCACACGGCCGGAGGAATAGGGCAGGCGGGCTGCCCACGCAACTGTCTCGGCGCCGTCGTCCGCTTCATGTTCTGCCGGCGTGAAGGTGCCGTCCGAACCGTGGCGGCCGCGCACATCCTGCAGGATGACGACGAAGCCCTGCGCGGCAACCGTTGCCGGGTTGAAGTAGGCGGAGTTGACGGCGACATCCCGTCCGTACGGGGTACGGGTGAGGAGCACAGGGAACTGTCCGGGGGTGTCCGGGCGGTACACGGTGGAGCGGAGCACCGCGCCGTCACTGAGCTGTGTCTCGACATCGGATTCAATGAGGACGTGGTGCTTCATGCGATCACTCCTGCCTTCTTGCCGAGGTCCTCGGTGGCCGTCCGGTAGGTCTCGCGGACAAATACGAGGGCGATGAAGGCGGAGACGAGGCAGCAGGCTGCTGTGAAGATGGCCACCGGCAGCCAGCCGTCGGGTCCGGGACGGACGATGGCTGCGGCGATGGTGGGGGCGAACCCGGTCAGGATGAGGCCCAGCTGGGATGAAATGGCCGCGCCGGAGTAGCGGATCCGGGTTTCGAACATTTCCGCGACAATCGCCGGGCCGAGCGGATTGACCATGGCGTAACCGACAGACATAAGCAGGATGCCGGTGACGAAGACCAGGAGGATGTTGGAGCTGGAGATGGCCCAGAAGTAGGCAAAGACGGCAGCTGCGCAGGTCAGGTTCCCTGTAATGAAGACGGGTTTGCGGCCGATGCGGTCGGCGAGGATTCCGAAGAGCGGCTGGATTCCTACGCTCAACGCGGCGGTGACGATGGTGACGGCAAGCATGACGCTTGCGGGGACAAACTGCTCCTTTGCCGCGTAGGAGAGGGTGAAGGCGGAGAAAATCGAGGAGACTACGGCCCAGACTCCGAACGCGATCACTTTCAGAACCGTGCGCCAGTGGTCCCGCATAACAACCTTGACGGGAAGCTCCAGGGCTTCCTTGTTCTCCAGTTCCTGTTCGAAGACCTCGGCCTCGGGCAGCCTGCGGCGGATGATGAAGCCGGTGACGGCGACCAGAATGCTGGCAAGGAACGGGATGCGCCAGCCCCAGGACAGCAGGTCTTCCTGCGGCATCAGGGACACCAGGAGGAAGGCGAGTGAGGCCAGGGTGATGCCGGCCGCTGCCCCGGTGTTGACCCAGCTGGCGAAGAACGCGCGCCTGTTGGCCGGTGCATGCTCCAGGGAGATGGTCACGGCGCCCACCGATTCACCGGCGGCTGAGATTCCCTGCACCACGCGCAGCAGCACCAGCAGCACCGGAGCCGCTGCTCCGATCGCGGCCGTGGGCGGAAGGCATCCGATCAGGAACGTGGCAATGCCCATGCTTACCAGTGTGAAAACGAGCATCTGCTTGCGTCCGATGCGGTCACCGAAGTGGCCTATGACGCCCGCGGCGAGCGGGCGCACAACATAGCCGATGCCGATGGTGGCCATGGAGAGCATCTGCCCGAGCGCCGGATCGATTCCCGGAAAGAATATTTTGTTGAAGACAAGGGCGGACGCTGCGCCGTAGATGAAGAAGTCATAGTACTCAAGCGTGCTGCCGACGAAGCTGGCGACGGCGGCCTTCCGGGCGTGCCGGCCCGTGGGCGGCGCGACAGCGGTGGCAGTGCTCGTGGGACCTGCGGTCATTGCGGATCTCCCTGATAGTTGCTCGGAATGGGTGGAGTGCGCCTGGCCGGTTGGACGTCTGTGTCGGCAACCAATGTAGTGGCGTGGATCACTCGGGATCTATGATTGCGTTAAAACAAGCGACCGTCAAGAAAACTGCAAAGATTTTAGCGATGGGCGAGACTAGGACTGTGCGAAACAGCGGAGAACGACCAGCAGGACCGGCGGCAGTGGACTTTCCACGCCCACAGAAGGGCAATGCCAGCCAGCATCTTCTTGTCACGATGCTGGCTGAGTTCTGGCGAAAAACTGACCTATGGCTTCCCGCCCGGGTGGTGGTCAGGCTCGCCGAGGATGTAGGACTCAGCCGGCCGGCGGTCACCACTGCCCTTAGCCGGCTGGCCGCGCGCGGTGTCCTCGAAAACGACGGCGGGGGCAGGGCGTCCCGGTACCGGTTTACTGCCGCCGCACGGGACCGGCTGGTGGTGGGCCACAAACAGATCACGGAATTTGGAGATCCAAGCGTGGACTGGGACCGGCACTGGACGGCTGTTGCGTTCTCCATCCCCGAGACAGACCGGGACATCAGGGAGGCTTTTCGGGCGAGGCTCAAATGGCTCGGATTCGCACCCGTATACGGAGCGCTGTGGTTCTCCCCCCGGGACCGCGTGGCCCAGGTGACCGAAACCGCCGAGGGTTACGGCGTGGACGACTTCATGGCCTTCCGCCTGGAGGACACCGCGCTCCAAGGGCGCCGGCCGGCGGTCATCAACAGCCAGGACCTGCCGGAGCGATACGCCGCATTCGCGCAGAAGAACGAAAGCCGGCTTGAGAGACTTCGTCAGCCAGGCGCAGACCCCCGCGAAGCGTTCCGGATGCGCATCGAGACAATGGACGAGTGGCGGGCCTTCCCCTGGGACGATGCAGGCATGCCGTACGAGCTCCTCCCCGCCGACTGGCCCCTCCGCCCCGCACGCTCAACATTCATTGACGTCTACCGCGCCACGGCCGAAGGCGCCCTCCAGTACATCCACGGAGTCCTCACCGAGTCAGCCCCGGAAGCCATCCCAGGGACCAGGCTGCCTGAGATCCCCTAGCGAACTGGACGCCCCCGGGGACTTCAGGGAGGCGCGTGGCCTCCTGAGTGGACCATGGCGGGGAGACCCTTCTTGGTGGAGTGCCGTGCATTTCCTATTTCGGTCCAGCCCTGCACGCGCTGCCGGCGCCCCCGGCTGGACGACTGCATTCGGAGCTACGCTGCACTTCCTTGTTGCGACGCGCAAGGAATAATAATCTCCATGACCAGCAGGGGGAACGACAAGAGCGAGGCCCACCAGCCACCCACACCCAGCGAGGCACAAGTGGACGTTGCCACCAGCCTGCCGGAGGCCATGACCGGCAGGGCAAGCCCCGCGAAAGCGGCGGTCGGTGACAAGCCGGTCTTCGCATACATTGCCAGCCTGCCGCAGCCGCAGCGCGGCATCGCCGAAGCGGTCGATGCACTGGCTGCCAAGACGCTGCCCGACCTCAAGCGCTCCGTGAAGTGGGGCATGTCGTACTACGGCATCGGCGACGGGTGGTGCTTCAGCTGCGGCGGCTTCGCCGGCCATGTCAAGCTCATGTTTGTCAATGGTGTGGCGCTCGAGCCCGTCCCGCCGGTGACACCGGTGGGAATGGGCAAGACGACGCGGGGTGTCGAACTCGAATCCCTGGACGACATCGACGAACGCCAGATCGCGGCGTGGATGAGGCAAGTCACGTCCGTGCCGGGTCTCGGGGGCAGGAAGCGTGAATGACTGGCATGCGTCAGCCCACGCACACGGTCACCGGGAAGCGAGAAGCTCCACCGGCCAGGGCGCGACGCGAAACTTAGTGCGTTGTCCGGACAGGATGGGTGGTCCGCGGCCTGCCCGCGGATCATCGATGCGTCCCCGCGCCCGCAACATGCGTTCCCAAAGGACTGCCTGGGCAATCGTGAGCTCTTCCGCAGGCGCTGAATATTTCTTCTTGACCGATAAAGAAGATGTTGATACTGTATCGGTACAGAAACCAATTCGAGAGGAGTCTTCTCATGGAAACCCTTCAGTACTCAGCACACACGCCAGCCTTCAAGGCCAGCCTCGCGCAGTCGGCCCTGCCGGATGCTCCTGTCGTTGCGGAGGAAGCCGGCGCCCGTCATGCCGGACTGACCCGCCAGGTACGCGTCGCCGTATCTACGGCGCTCCTTTGGGCTGCGAAGGCTGTGGCTCCGTCCGGAGCTCCCGCCGCCGTGGCGCCGTCGAGGGCGCTGGGCTGAAATACTGGCCGGTATGGGAAATGTGACACTGCAGACGATCGCCGACCATGTGGGAGTGAGCCGCATGACGGTGTCCAATGCATTTTCACGCCCCGACCAGCTGTCCGCGGAACTCCGTGACCGTGTCCTCGCCGCGGCCACGGAGCTCGGCTATGTCGGGCCCGATCCCCGGGCCCGCGCGCTCAAGCGGGGAAACACCGGAGCGGTGGGCGTGCTGCTGACCAAGTCGCTCGCGTATGCGTTTACGGACGAAGTTGCGATGCGCTTCTTTGGCGCGATCGCCGAAGAAGTCACCAGTCAGGGCCTGGCGCTGACGCTGCTGTCGGCTGCCGAAACAGGTGCCCACGTACCTGCGCGGGACGTCGGCATGGACGGAGCGCTGGTCTACTCCTGCGACCCTGCATCCCCGGCCTTGGGCTGGCTGTTGAAGCGCCAGTTGCCCCTCGTCTACATCGACCAGGCGGAGCAGAGCGATATCCCCAGTGTTAATGTCGATGATTTCGGCGGCGCGAGTGCGGCGGCACGCCACGTGCTGGATCTGGGCCACCGGCGGGTGGGCCTGATGTACAGCGCCGCAGACCTGGAGATTGCCATTGACCAGTCCCCTGATCCAAGCCAGCTGCCCCATGCCGTCCGCCAGCGGTACCTGGGGTGGAAAAACGAACTGGACAAAGCGGGCGTCACCGCACGCACTGCTGCAGTACCCATGGGTGGGCGCGAACAGCATTACGAGGCGGCCCGGCAACTCCTCAGCGTGGGCGACAGGCCGACGGCGGTGCTGTGCTTCTCCGACGTCATGGCAACGGAGACCGTCCGTGCCGCTCACGACCTGCAACTCCGGGTACCGGAAGACCTGTCGGTTGTCGGATTCGACGACAGCCCGGTGGCGGTGCAACTTCGCCCAACACTGACCACTGTGAGGCAGGACTTCGCGGAGAAAGGCCGGCTTGCGGCCAGGCTCATGACCGACGCGCTGGCGAACAAGGCTGATTCAGCGCCCGCCAGGCACTATCTGCTGCCAACGGAGCTGATAGTGCGGGAAAGCACGGCACCACCGCACCAGCAGGTTAGCGAGCGACAGGCAACGTAGCGCGGCCAAACCCGACGCCACCGCTTCCGGTCTTTCGTGCCGGAGCTGCCGGGCCTTAGGCAATCACGTTGAGCGTGAGTTCCACGGCGCCGAGGAAAAGTGCCAGAACCGAGGTGCCGAGCCCGGCCACCAGAAGCAGGCCGGGGTGGGCGAGACCCACCACGACCCGCCGGAGTTCGGGCGAACGCCGCAGGAATTTCCTGGGCAGCCGCGAATCTTGCGGGTTCTGCCGCCAGCCGCGGAGGCGGCGCAGGAACCACGCGCAGCGCACGATAAGCGCCATCCACAACACTGAGACAACCAGGGGGACCGCCGCCAGGAGCAGGTTGAACCCCAAAGACGTCACTTCACGCTCCGAGTTCCCCGCCAGGGCCTGGACCGTTGTGGAAATCGAGGCGCTGGCCACCACGGAGAGGCCCCACACCATAAACGCGGCCGTCAGCGCGAGGAACCGGACAAAGAAGTGCCCGAGCACCGACTCTTTCTGCGGCTTGAGATACCGGCGCGGGGTCGCATGCAGCACGGCCACGGTGCAGGCCAGGGTGGGCAGGGCAGCCATCCCCACAAACACGTACCAGGCCCAGCCGGCAAGGTCCACAAATTCGTCGGCAATGATCAGCAACGCCCAGAAACCCGTCCACGCCCAGCCGGCATGCAGCGGATTGCTGACCAGCCAGGCGGGCAGCCGCTGAGGCAGCCGGACTGCCGGCTCGCGAGAGGGCCTGGAAGCAGGATTCCCTACCCTCCTTTCTGCGGGCGCAACAGCATCCGAACCGACGCCAACTGGGCCGTCCGGCAGTGCCCCAGCCGTAGCGTCCGGCGGGTTTTGATCCCCTCTAGCCATGGTCATGGGCTCACTGTAGCAATGCGGAAGACGCGCCCGCCGTCGTCGGTCCGCGCGGTTCGGTAACGCGCAGCGGCAGCGGAGTGCACGGCAACACTGCTGGCCTGCCGCGCTAATCATCACGGCCGGCCACGACCCCTCCGGGTCGAGGGGGCACTGTGTGGCCGCCGCCTGGAGGAGGCCGGCTACGCTGCTCAGGCGTTCTGCTTGATGAGGTCTTCGGCTTCCTTGAACCACGCGTCAGCCGCGCCGTCCACCGTGAGCTTGCCGTAGTTCAGGTCTGAGTTGACGCGCTTGAACGAAGTTTCGAGGGTGCCGAACCCGACGATGGGCGGCTCCGGCGCGTCGTTGAGGTACTTCTCGATGGACTTCTCGTACGCAACGACGGCGGCGTCCGTTCCGGTGTAGGTGGTCCCTTCGCGCTGGGCTTTGGAGGCCGGGATGCCGCGGGAGGTCTTGAAGATGTCGCCTACCTGGGGGTCGTTGAGCATAAAGTCGATGAACCGGGCGGCCGCTTCCTTGTTCTTGGTCTTGTCGCTGGCCACCATCAGTTGCGACGGTTTCAGGAACAGGCCCAAATTGTCTGCGTTGTCCGACGGTACCGGGAGGAGTTTGAGTTCTTTGGCGCCGCTGTCCGCAAGGTAGCCGGCCATGAGGTTGTCCCAGTACATTTCCGATGCTGTCAGGCCAGCCCCAAAGGGGGACTTGGGCGCCACCTGCGTGACCCGTTCTTCAGAAACCAAGGCTGGTGTGCCGCGCAGGTCGGACGTCAGGTTCCACCATTTCTTCAGCTCATCCTTGCTGAAGCCGAGCCTGCCGTCCGCGGTGAAGGCAGCGATGTTGTTCTGACGCAGCCAGATGTTGAACATCCACCAGATTCCTGTGAAGTCGGCAGAACCATAGACAGCTCCCCCGCCCTTGGACCCGACGTCGCGGAGGAATGCTTTGTAGTCGTCATAGGTCCAGTCACCGTCGGGTTCTGTCACGCCCAGGGAGGCGAGCTTGGCGGGATCGTAGAACACGCCGAACGCGTTGGTGCTGGTGGGGATGCCGTAGGTCTTGCCGCGGACCTGCCCTGACAGGAGCAGTGATTTCTCGAAGCCGCTGGTATCGATCTTGACGGTGCCAAGGTCCAGCAGCTGGTTCCGCTGGGCATAGTCACGCAGGAAGATGAGATCGAACTGCATCACGTCGGGCAGGCCGCCGCCGGCGGCCTCGGTGGCCCGCTGCTGGAAGTAGCTCGCGCCGTCGGAAAAGTTTCCGTTGACCTTGACGTCCCTGTTCTTTTCCTCGAACAGGGCAATGGCCTTCCGCGTGCGTTCGGCACGGTCCTCGTTGCCCCACCAGGTGTACCGGATGGTGGCAGGGCTGTCAGCGGTGCCTGTCTTGCCGGGCGCCGGGGCGCCGCAGGCAGCCAGCGCTGCGGCCGATGCGGAGCCCACGGTGACGGTGGTGAGAAATGTCCTTCGATTGAACATGAGAGCCTCCTTGCTCAGATAGTGCAGATTGCATGGTGCAGGCTGCTGCGGCCGTAACCGGCAGCAACAGTGGGTGGGTGTTCGAGGTCTGGGTGGCGCCTCTGCCTACAGGGTGGGCAGGAGGAGGGCCGGTTCAGGGCGGTGGACGCCGCGGGGCCGGTAGCCCAGGGATTCGGCTGAACCGACGAGGTCTGCCAGGTACCAGATGATGGCGAGCCACATTTCGGTGCCTTGAAGTCCGGGCTGGTTTTGGGGTCCGGTGTCGGGTGAGACGCTGAAGGCCATTCCGGCGCCGGGGTGCCACTGGGCGAGGGCGTGTCCCAGCTGGCTGGTTGCCCAGTCCTGGACTTCCTGGCGCCGATGCTCTGTCTGCTTGCGGGCGAGCCAGAGAGGATGGGCCACGTCAAGGACGTTGCAGGCGTTTTGCTTGCCGGGGCCGAAGTAGCGGGCGTCCGCGCCGTGGGTGAGCACCGTGTCGATGAGCTTCTCAGCGTGAGGAACGGGCAGCCCGAATTGGGCGAATGTTCCGCGGGTGAGCCGGTAGTAGCCGTTGACTATTTTGAGTCGGGTGTCATCTGACGGGGTGCCCCACGTTCCTGTTGCATTGTTGACCCGGGTCAGGAGCCAGCCGAAGAGCGCTTCGAGTGAACCTCCCGCGCCGGCGTGGTCCTGTGCGAGGTTCCAATAGGTGGCGGTTCCCCAGGCATCGACCCATGCCCCTGATTCCCAGGCTTCCTTGCGCCAGGGAAGTCCGTTCAGTGCCCCGGTGAGTTCTACCGGGCCGACGTCGGCAACACAACTGATCGGGTAGGGCAAGCGGGTGCCGAGGAGGTCGAGGGCGTATCCGGCAGAGAGGATGTGATAGGTCACGGGGCCGTTGCCGAAGGTCAGCGGGCCCGGTTGCGGGAGCCCGTCCGGCCCGTATTCGGGGATAAGGCCGGTCTTTGGGTCCTGAAGGGAGCTTAGGGCATGGATGTGCTCGTCGCGGGTGAGCTGTGGTGGCGATGATCGCAGCAGGAGGTCATGGAGCTCGATGGCGTCGCAGTGGGCGCGGACCGTGGGCGGCGTCCCGGGCCTGTCCACGAAGCGGCCTTCCCCGTTCCGCTGTTCCCAGGAATGGGCAATGATCCCGGCAATTTCTGAACGCGCGGTGCCGGCGAAGCGGGCCAGCCTGGTGTTGAGCTTTTCGCCCAGGGCTGCCGGGTCAACCTTGTTCATCCTGCGGTCCCGGATCGGACGGGCCGGATTGCCGCCGACAATGGCCCAGGCGGGCACATCTTTGGTGACCACCGCTCCTGCCGCCAGCACTGCGTGGGAGCCTACGGTGACGCCGTCGAGCACCACCACGTTCGAGCCGATCCAGACATCGTCCCCGATGCGGATACCTTCGCTGGTCAGGGGTTGCTTGAAGACGGGCTCGGAAGGATCCATGGAATGGTTGAAGCCAAGTATCGAAGTGTGGGCCCCGATGCGCACCCCGTCACCCATGGTGACCGTCCCGCGGACGACGGTGAACGCATTGACCGTGCAGTTCTCGCCCATCTCAATTGATCCGGTGACGTAGGCGTGGGCAGCAATCAATGAGGAGGCCCCCATTTCCAGCTTCTCGGGGTCCACCATGGCCAGGGGCGAAAGGAAGGCGTGCTCGCCTATGGTGACGTTGCCCTGATCGGCCAGCAGTTTTTGGCGTTCCAACTGGATCTGGCCCTCTTCTTCCGAAGCGTTTTGCCAGAAGGTCCAGGGCGAGTAGTCATAGCTGAGGGCGTGCTGAGGATTCACTTTGTCTCCGCAGTTGTTAGTTGTTCCTGTTTGCTGTTCCTTGGACGCTGGGTCCCATGGGCTGCCAGCAAGGAAATAGATTTGTCGAGCCCATCCGCGGGCGCTCCACCTGTTGACACGGTCAGGTGCATGCCGGCGGGCGCTGAAGTGCTGGCTCGCGTCATGCCATCGCCTCAAGTTCGGAGTAGTGGACTGCGTGGAGATACGGCCTGCCTTCGGCAAGCCGAATGACTTCTTCGACGGCGGCGGCACCCATTCTCTGAAGCTCATTACCCATGGACCCGGCGATGTGCGGGGTCAGAATCACGTTATCCCGGCCGTACAGGACGTCACCGGCCGGCAGGGGTTCGGGATCCGTGACGTCCAGGACTGCGCTGATTCGTCCGGTGACGAGTTCACCGCTCAACGCCTCATGATCCACGAGGGGCCCTCGGGCGGTGTTGATGAACGTTGCTCCGTCCTTCATGAGTCCGAGTTGAAACGCGCCAATCATTCCGACGGTCGTCGGCAACAGGGGGGCGTGCAGGGAGACCACGTCGGCGCGGGCCATAAGGTCATCGAGACTGACCAGGGTTGCCCCGAGCTCGGAGGCTTCACTTTCGCTGACAGTGGGGTCCGCGAGGAGGATCTTGTGGTCGAATGCCTTCAGCCTTTCCAGGACCAGACGCCCAATGCGGGATGCGCCGATGATGCCCACCGTGCTCCCGAGATTTCCGAGCGAAGCGGAAAGAATAGTGGGTTGACCTCTTTCTTGCAGGCGGCGTAGCTGGGAGGCCGCAGCGAACGTCTGTTTACCCGCCAGGAGTATGAATGCCAGGGTGAATTCGGCCACGGGCACTGCGTTGGCCTGTGCCGCGGTGGTGAAGGTGATGCCCCGGTCCCAGCACGCCGGATCCACATGCTGCTTAATGGTGCCTGCAGAGTGGGCAATAAGTTGCAGCTGTGGTGCCGCATCAAGGATTCGGGCATCAATGGTGGGGACGCCCCAGCCGGTGATAAGCGCGTCGACCTCAGAAAGAACCCTGAGTGACGTTTCGGAATTGAAGTCTGTGAGGACCGGCTCATGGACGATGTCAGCCACGGACCGGAGACGCTGCAGGACGTCCAGCGGGAACAATTGCCCACGGAGCTCCTCCGAGCGCAGGGCAAAGGCCACTTTCGGGCGGAACATGCTCCGGGTCATCGGCGGCGACCGTCCGCCCGGTTGGCAGACGAGGTTGCCCGATTGGGAAACAGTAGAGATGCTGGGCATCGGCGGGACATAACAGTCTCCCTTGACTAGAGCCCGGAACGGGTGAATGGTGTCCCACCATGTTGGGCCCCGCGAGAATGACTGGTCAATGGAATCGTGTCGATTCGATCAAAAACGGTCACGAATATTTGGTCGTTGATTCCCGGACCGTAAGTGAAGGCAGCAGTGAAAGATGCTGGACCGGCAGCTCAACGTCGTTGGTGCTGCTGCTAAGCCGGGCATCAAGAAGGCGCATGGCCGCGGCACCCACTGCCTGTTTAGGAGGCGACACCGCCGTCAGCGGAACCATAGCGAAGGCTGCCACCTCATCATCGTAAGCAACGACGGACAGGTCATCCGGCACGCGGATGCCCCGTGAAGCCGCCAGTTCGACAAGGCGTGCGGCATGGGTGTCCACATGGACGATCGCCGCCTTCGTTCCTGTATCCATGCATTCGTCCAGGAATGCATTTAGTGCCCTGTCCGTGCCTTCCGGATCGAGCGCTATCAGGGGCAGTGCCTTGTACGGCGCCCCCTCAACCAGACCCAACTGTTGAATGGTCTGGCCATAGCCTGCCCTGAGTCCGCGGGCTGTCGGAGTTTCTTCACGAATTGCCAGTCCGATGGATGTGTGGCCCAACTGCGACAGGTGCCGGACCGCCAACGCCGCACCGAATGCGTGATCGGACCGGACGCTGTCGTACTCCTTGGAAGTCTCCGGGTAGGTGAAGGACCGCTCCATCAGGACAATCGGCAGATCGACTGAGTCGAGCCATTTTCCCGTCTCCCCACCGGATGGCTCGTAAGTGCTGGTGGTCAGCAGGAGGCCACGGACGCCGAGGTCCACCAGGCGGCGCACCCTGTCCCTTTCGGATCCTTCGTCGTAGTGCGTCACGCCGAGCACCAGCCGGGTGCCCAGACGGCCGGCCATACTCTCGGCGCCGGCGATAACCCGGGCGTAGTAGTAGTCCGAGGTCGGCACGACAAGCCCTGTTGCCGCACCCAGGACCCGCTCCGGTTTCCCGTTGCTGGGGAGCGTCGCCCCGCCGTGCACCCTGGTCAGCAACCCCGAGGAACACAGGGCGTTGATCGCACGTCGGGCAGTGATCTCTGACAATCCCAACTCGCGCGCCACTGCCGCGGTGAGAACCCTGCCGTCGCGGCGGGCAACCTTCAGAATCAGTTGGTCTCGCTCAACCGCCAGCATGCGACCTGACCGTCCATTGTTTTGCTGTCATTTTCTGATCATACGGTCAAAAAGCGTCCCAGGCAGCGCATTTTTAGTCGATTTACCGGCAGCAAGTGACGGGCAGCGCCCGCGGCAACTCCCACGGCGGCAACTTGGCTGCTGCTGATAACGGGTTGATAACCCGGCGGTTCATATGGTGAATTCACCGCCTCCCTTCTGGCCTACAGGCCACCACAAGCGGCACCCCACCTCACCAGAAATAGGAAAAAACCATGAAGAAGATCAAGACTGAAATTGACAAAGTCCTCGAACAGCTCGTGGCCGACCGACGCGAAGAGGTCATCCGTTTGCAGACCAGCCAGGCCAGCCGGCTGCGGGAACTTGAAAGCCGGGGACAAACCCGGCTGTCCCAACTGCAGGACACCTTGCCAGGTGAATTGGCGGAGGCTTTCAAGGCCCAAGAGCGTTCGCACGAGGAACAGGCCGAGGAAACCCGCCAATTGACCACCTCACTGAGCAAGGAACTGTCGGCCACGTCTTCCTCGATGGAACAGACCGCGTTGCACCCGGGCGTTGGCGCCGCTCTGAACGCCAGTGCGGCTGCCGTCGGTTGGCTTACCCCCTACTATGGGACGCTGCACGGTTCGAATGGCACCGTGTACTGGCAGGGCTACAACCCCGGCACCATAGATGCCTCGGTATATGCCAATGGTGCAGGATCGGGCCTGTTCGGCACCGGCGCGGGATCCTTTACGGTGTACATGGACTGGTGGTTCACCTACAGGGCACCGGAAAATCGCAACTACTCCCATTCGGTGTCGGTTCCCTTTAACGGTTTCTACATCGTCCGGGCCGACGACGGGTTCTGGGACTCGAAGGAAGCCCATGCACGAATCGACCTCTCAGCCGTTGGCTACCAATACAACTACAAGGCTGTCGGTACCGCCAATGTCCTTGATGTCCGCGATGACAACATCAACGTCAACGACCGGTTCGACGGATGGCGGAATATCTACTATTCGGACCTGCTGGGAGCCGACCAAGCATACCTGCGCGTTACGGCCTCCCTCTACGTCTACGCCCGGGGCGGCGGCTCCACCGCCCAGCTGAACTTCAGCGACGGTTCCGCGAACTACCTCGGCGTTCCCTGGGTCTACGTGAACTAAGAGGCGGCAGCCACCGGTCGGCCAGCAGGAACGGCGGAGGAACAACAAGTTCCTCCGCCGTTCCTGCCCGCTGTCATAGGCGGTACGGGGATGCAGGGCCGTCTTCGGCATGGAGGGCCGCCCCGCAGCCGTTAAGTGATAGCACGGAGGCGCCGTTCCGGGGTCCGCAGCAGACTGAAAGGACACTTTCACCACCGAAGTTACAAAGGATCCGACAATGACAGACACTACGTGGACTTTGAATCTTTTGGGCTGCTGGCAGTTACGGCGCCTCGGCCAACCGGTGCGGGTCGCGAGCCGGCAACGCCGGCTGATCACCGCGCTGGCACTTTTGGGGCCACGACCGCGAACGGCCATCGCGGGGCTGCTCTGGCCAGACAGCAACGACCAACAGGCCGCTGCCAGCCTACGGGTGGCACTGTGGCACGTTGCCCACGAACTCCCCGGCCTGCTGCGGGACGTACAAGGCCCGCTGGCCCTGGATCCATCAGTGGCCGTTGACTTCCACGGCGTCCAGCACTCGCTCACGCACGCATACGCTGAGCCCGTTCCGATCGAGGACCTGCGTGCCGGAGAACTGCTACCGGGATGGTACGAGGACTGGGTCATCGGCGAACAGGAGCGTTTCCGGCACCTGCGCGTCATGGCCTTGGACGCGGCAGCAGAGCGGGCCCTCGCCGAGGGCGATGCAGACACAGCCGAAACAGCGGCGCTGGCCGCAGCCAACCTCGAACCTCTGCGCGAGCGTTCGGTGATTCTGCTGGTTCGGGCTGAACTCGCCGCCGGTAACATCAACGGGGCCCAACGTTCGTATCGCCATTTCCGCAGCCTCTGCCAGGACACCTTTGGCCTGGAACCCGGTTTCCAGTTGAGCCAGCTGATGCGCTCGGAGCTGCAGGCGCGCGTTTCGGCCCTCGTTGCATCCTGACAATGGGGTTCAGCTGCGCCGGTCCGCCCTCAGGGCCGGGGTTCGTGTCCGGAGCGCAGGTAAGTCAGGACGGCGAGTACCCTCCGGTGGTCCTCGGGTTCAGGGTGAAGTCCGAACTTGAGGAAGATGCTGCGGACATGTGCCTCCACGGTACGCTCGCCCATAAACAGTGCCGAGGCTATTCCCGTGTTGGTGCGACCCTCGGCCATCAACGCCAGCACGTCGTGCTCCCGACTGGAGAGTTCCTGGCTGTACCGGTCCGTGGCCCGTGGCCGGGACACCATGCGACTGACAAGCTCCGGGTCGATGGCGGTTCCTCCGCTGGCGACCCGCTGCAGTGCGTCCAGGAACTCATCCACGTCCGACACGCGTTCCTTCAGGAGGTACCCCAGGCTGCTGGCGCCATTGCTCAAAAGGGCCATGGCGTTGTCCGTTTCGACGTACTGGGAAAGCAGCAAGACACCGGTTTCCGGGTGGTCCCGGCGGATCTGTTCCGCCGCCCTGATGCCCTCAAGGGTGTACGACGGCGGCATCCGGATGTCGACCACCGCCACGTCGGGCCTGTGGTTTGCTACCAGGTCGAGCAGGCCCTGTGCCTCCGATGCTTCCCCGACGACGTAGAGCCCTTCAGAGGCCAGCAGCACCGCCAGCCCGCGCCGCAACAGGGCCGAATCATCGGCGACCACCACACGCAGCGTCACGGCAGGGGCCGCCCGGCGTCATTGGCGAAGGGCAGGACCGCGGTGATCGTCGTTCCCCTCCCAGGTGGGCTGGTAACGGTCAGGACGCCGCCCAAGGCTTCCGCGCGGTCAGTCAGGCCCAGCAGGCCACCGTCAGGTCCAAACCCGGCCCCGCCGCGCCCGTCGTCGGTAATACTCACGAAGAGTTCCTTTGTGGTGCTTGTCAGGGTAATGGCCATGGACGTGGCTGCCGCATGCTTGAGCGCGTTGGTGACCGCTTCGGCGCAGATGAAATAGGCGGCCAGCTCCACCGTCGGTGGCGGCCGCAGGGCAAGGTCGGCCTTGACCTGGATGGGTAAGGCCGCGCGTTCAGCCACCGCAGTCACCGAAGCGAGGAGGCCGCGTTCGCGCAACGACGGCGGGTACACGCCATGCGCCAACTCCCGAAGCTCGGCAAGGGCCTCATTGAGGTCCTGGCGCGCCTGCTCCACCAGGAAGCGCATATCTTTCGGATCCTGTACCCGCCGCGCCCTCGCCAGCGCCATGGCGACGGCCACCAGCCGCTGCTGGGCACCGTCGTGCAGGTCCCTCTCCAGCTGGCGCCTGCGGTCGTCCCCGGCCGTGACAATGCGTTTCCGGGAGCGACTGACCTCGATCAGCTGTTTGCGCAGCTGCTGCTCCATGTGCTGGTTTTCGAGGGTGAGTGCGGTCGCGCTGCTGAGGGCAGCGAGGAGTTCCGGTTGATCTCTGAGCGTCTCGTCAAAAACCAGGGCGCCGAAGGGCCTGCCACTGCGTTCGAGGACAATCGCAGCCCTGCCTGACGTGCTCATGGGCAGCGCCTGGGGGCGTCCGTCGTCGTCAATGAATTGTTCGGCTTCGGCGGACCAACGCCACAGCTGCAGGGTGGGGTCGTGAACGGAACGGCGCAGGACGCGGATCAGCCTGTCGCTGACCGGTGCCGCGCCGATTTCAACCATGACCTCGCCGAGGGCGCCCCGGGCAAAGCGGTAGCGCCATAAGCCGAACAACACCGCAAAGGGCACCACCGCCGTTGCGGGATACTGCCACAACAGCGCTGCCGGCGAGAGGGTCCCGGATAGCTGCACTACCGCGAGGGACACCCAGATGGTTGCAGCGGTCTTCAGGATCACAGCCAGCCATAGTGGCAGGAAGGAGGCTCGATAGGCCGGCGTCCCGGAACGCCACCGTGCTACCAGGACAGCCACAACCGCAAGGCCCACGCAGATTTGGAATACCCTGGCCGCGTTGCCGATCCGGTTGGTGATCTCCGCACTGTTCCACAGCAGGAACAGGTTCTGCGAGCTTGAGACGTGCCCGAGAATCTGTTCGCGCGGGTCGAAGAAGGCCCACCCAGCAATCGCAATGACCAGCCAGGAGGCAAAGAAGAACGTCACGAACCGTCTCTCCCACGCGCTGCGCAGGACGCCTCCCGGAAAGCACAGTGCCAGCTGCAGCAACGGCGGCTGGTACATCAAGGTCATTGTCACCCCAAAGGTGAAGGCCAGCGGATTGCTGGACAAGCGAAGACCGGCACTGAGCCACATCCATCCCGACACCACGAGCAGCAGACCGGGATTCCGGTTGGGCCTGCTGTGCCATGCAGTGACGCCTGCTGCCACGAAAGCTAGTCCGACGGCGAGGAACAGCAGCAATTCCGGAACCGAAAACGGCGTCCGGTTGGGATTCTGGCTCCAGCGCAAGACCCCCTGTGCGTTCAGAAACAACGTGCGGGCGGGATCAGCCAGCGCTGCCGGAGACCAGTCGACATTGACCAGCACCAACGCCATTAATGCTGCTGTTACGGCCAACACGCCGCAGAACTGTCTAATAGTCATGCAGGTGGCCAGGCGCGATTAGCCGGGTTATTCACCATGTCACTTGCAACGAAATTGCCCATGCCCCAACCTCAAGCATTCGCTTGCCCTGCCCACGGCCGAAACCCTCAGCACACGGGGACTCATGATTCCATCAAGGCGTTACTGGTGCGTTACTGAGCCGTCGGTGCGAAAACCGCCGGGTAGCCCTAATGGAGAACCCATTTTCGACCGGTAACGCCGATGTAACGATGCACGATGTAAACCTTGCAGTGTGTCGACGCGTCCGTCGACAAAATTTGATGCCCGTCATACCTGCAGTCCACCCGCCTTCAGCGCCACCACGGCCAGATAGAGGTCAAAGGAGCTTGAAATGTCCGAACGGCTCAACCGGAAAATCGTCATTCTGCGCGCCCCTGCACTGCGCTCAACCCGCGACCCCTTCGACGGACCGAGTGCACCCGGGCTCGAATCGGCCGCCCAAGGCATCGCTGAACGGGCTGTGGGAATGACCGTGGAGACGGACGACAACCCCTCAAGCTCAACCATTAACGCCCTGAGGAACGATCACACAGTCCTCGGCTTCGCGCCCGCGATGCCAATGATACTCATCGAACCCCTCGATGCAGACGCGGCACCGGCCGCCGCCGCGACGTGGGGCGTCAAGGCCGTGGGTGCAGACACCTCTCCCTTCACGGGCACCGGGGTGACCGTCGCGGTCCTGGACACCGGCATCGACGCCGACCATCCGGCCTTCGCCGGCGTCGACCTTGTCACAAAAGATTTCACGGACGCTGGCAGCGCCGAGGACGACAACGGCCACGGCACGCACTGCGCGGGCACGATCTTCGGCCGCGACCTGGGGGGCCAGCGTATCGGCGTCGCCCGCGGCGTCCAGAAAGCCCTGATCGGCAAGGTCCTCGGCGGCCCGAACGGCGGCAGCAGCGACATTCTTGCCTCGGCAATGCTGTGGGCAGCGGACAACGGCGCCCACGTCATCTCCATGTCGTTGGGCATGGACTTCCCGGGCTGGGTGGACGAGCTGGTCACGGTAAACGGTCTGCCGATTCCCGCAGCCACATCGATCGCCCTCGAAGGCTACCGCGCCAATGTGCGGCTTTTCGAACAGCTGGCCAACCTTCTCAACGCCCGCGCCTCAGTCGCCCAGACGACGATAATCGTGGCGGCCGCCGGCAACGAAAGCGAACGCGCCGGCAATCCGGCGTACGAGATCAACGTTGCCCCGCCCGCGGCGGCGTTCGGAATCACGTCCGTGGCGGCCTTGGCAGACGGCGCCGGCGGACTCACCGTGGCACCGTTCTCCAATACGATGGCGACCGTGGCCGGTCCCGGCGTCGGCGTTTTCAGCGCCTGGCTCAACGGCGGCACCAAAACCATCAGCGGAACCAGCATGGCGACCCCGCACGTCGCCGGCGTGACAGCGCTTTGGGCCGAACGGCTTCTTGCGCAGGGCCCACTGAGTCCCATACTCCTCCAGTCCAAACTGATCGGCTCAGGAACCTTCAAGCCCCTCAAGTCCGGGACGGATCCCGTGGACGTGGGCGCAGGCCTGATCCAGGCACCCACGAGTACTAGCTAGGTTTCATGGCCCTCGGCTCGCTTGGCTACGGGCCCCGCTGTGCAAGGACGTTGTCTCCTTAGCCGGGGAGTCCGCAAAGTCACGGGTCTTGCCGAAAAGGCGGCTCTAGGGGGCAAAGACTTCTTTGGCGACCGTGACGGCGGACATTGCTTTGGGCCACCCGGCGTAGAAAGCCAGGTGGATGATGGCTTTCCTTGAGTTCATCGTCCTGCCATCCCGTTGAGCGCCAGATCAGCCTCGTGGCGTGTTCCTTGGCCAAGAATTTCACCTGAGCTTTGGAAAACCATGGGAAGTCTTGATCCACCGGCGGGATGGTTAACCCAGAAGCACACCAGGCGCACCAAGCCGCTGGAGCAGCAGGCATCCAGTCAAATGCGCGGAGCAGGAGGACCCATGAATCAGCACCAGCCCCTGACGTTGCTTCCGTCGTCGGCGGTAGCCACACGCTTCACCTCGGCAGCCTGACATGAAACGACTAGCAGCGCCTCGTGCCCTCGGCGGCCGCTCACTCACCGGCACGGAAGTCACAGCGTCGAACCGAATCAGTTGCCCCGATACGGGGCGGTGGACGGCACCCGCGAACTCCCAGACGTGGGCCCCCGGCAACGGGCTTCAGGACGGAGAACAAATCTGGCCCGACTGTTGCGACTGAAGTCCTGATCCTCTCTCCCCCGAACATTTCTACCCAGCGGTGAGCGAAGCAGTGCGAGCGTTCCAAAAGGAAGATGGGATGAAGCAGGAAAGCGGTTATCCCGGATGGACGTTAGAGAGGCGCCTGCGCTGGCTCATCGCAATGCAACTCACCGTCCCGAGATTGCGCTCTCCCCAGGGATGCCATCTCCCACTTTGCCCCTATCTTCTGGCATGCCGGAGCGACCAGCTCCTTGAGGAGGTCATGTCACGGATCAGGGCCGCCGCGGCCATTATTCCCGTCGGCTGGGAACTGCCCACATTCAGCGCAGCCTGGCACAAGGACACCAGCAGATCGCCAGTGAACGTCCGCTTCAAAGAGCCTGCGGCCGCGGCCCGCCTGTTCGGATGGACTCCCGGAAGGATCATGCCGCTTTCGCGATGTGGGCGAGGCGCTGGTTGAGCCGATCCACCTCATCCAGCACTTCCGTGGCCGCCCATGCCTGATGGCGCTTGGACTGGCCGACTTTAGAGATAACCCCGGCGGTGGTGAGCCGGTCCAGGGCTGCGTAGACGGAGCTTTCTGCGACGCCGGCGATGTGCGCGGCGCTGTTTGCCTCGAACACCGGGCGTTCCAGCAGCCATGGAATGATCTTTTCGTCGGCCGAGCCCTTCCTCGGCCTGGCCAGCTCAAACCACAAGGCTGGAAGGCCATCAAGGGCGGAGACACTTTCCCGCGCGGCACTGGCAGCGTGAAGGGCACAACGCGCCAAGTACAGCACGAATGCATCAGCGTCACCCGTACGGTAGTTATTGACCAGCCGGAAGTATCTGTCCACGTCCGCCACCATTGCCGAAGCGATGGGCGTGACCGTGTTACGGGTGAGCCCCCGGCGGCGTGACACGGCCCCGATCAGGGCACGGCCGACGCGGCCGTTGCCGTCCGTGAACGGGCGGATGGACTCGAACTGGGCGTGGGCGATCGCAGCCTGGGCCATGATGGGAACGTCCCTGCGGTTGCAGAACAACATCAGATCGTCCATAAGGTCCGGAACCAGCTCCGGCGGCGGCGGGACATGAATCGCCCCGCGGGGCGAATAATCACTGCCGCCGATCCAGTTCTGCACGTCCCGGAGTTTCCCGGCGTGCGGGCCGTCCACCGGATCATCCTTCATGAGCGTGTGGTGGGCCGCGAGCAGGTCCGCCAGCCGGATCTCTCCGGTGTTCCCGGCGGCGTCGATCATGCCCTGGACCGCGTCGGCCGCGGCTACCATGGAACGGGCGTTGTCGCTGGCCTTTAGGCCGATCATTGCCCGGGCATAGTCGTCGCGGTTGGCGTTGACGTGTTCGATCTTGGACGAGGACACCGCTTCGCTGCGCAGCAGGAAACCGCTGATGGCCGCCATGCGCGTGCCGGCTGTGACGTCCAGGGAGGCAACAGCCACGGCCGCCTCCTCGAGGGCAACGATGGTTTCACGGCCCGGGTCGTACCAGCATTCCGCGATCGTCGGCGGCAGCGAGACGGTAACCTCGCTGAATTCCCTGTCCTCGCGCGGCGGCCGCCCGGACGACTTCCACGGAACGGTCCTGCTTCCATGGATAGGCCAAGGGTCAGTCATGGTCCTCCAAACTACAACAACGGTGTCCTTATTTAGATTTTACGTGCAAAACCTAAATAAGTCCGTCTAGTTGGGGCTTGAAGGGCCTGGCACTTCTTTATGCAAGCGTCCGCGGCCGTCCGTCGGGACCACGGGCCGAGGCGGGTAAAGACGACGTCCTGGGCGCGGACTTCTGCAACCCTCCGCTCACCACCATCGCCTCCCCCATTGACGAAGCCGGCCAGGTGGCTGTCACCATGCTGCTGGGACAGCTCACCCCACGCGCCGGCGCAACCGTGCAGAACCCCGTGATTCTGCCCTCCCACCTTGTGGTCCGGGCCTCCATAGGCCCAGCGCCCAAAGCCACGGCGCCGCGATCCGTCGTTGCCTAGCTAGCCCTTCCGGTCCGCCCGGTATGCGCTGGGGCTCACGCCGTGCATCCGGCGGAACTGGCGGGAGAAATAGAACTGGTCATTCAGTCCGACCTCGCGTCCCACGTGGGCGATCGTCAGGTCCGTTGTATCAAGCAGGAGCCTGGCCCGGGCCATCTTCAGGGCAGTGTGGTGGGCCAGCACTCCCCCGCCGGTGGCTTCGCGGAACAGCTTGCTCAATTGCGACGACGAGACGCCCACCACTGCCGCCAGGTCGGGCAGGCGGACGGTGCCGTCCAGGCGCTCCTCCAGGAACTTCATGGCCTGCTGCAGGGGAGTTCCCTGCTCCGGCAGGCGACGGTCGACCGCGAGGGTGGTCAGCAGCTTCCACGCCATCCCCGCCGTGGCCACCAGGCGGGCCGGCGACTGGTCACGTTCCAATGCCGAAATGACCTCATCCAACATGGCTGTCAGCCGGTCCACCGCCACCAAGGGAATGATGGGCCGGTCCGGGCGTACGCCGGATTCCTCAACGAGTTCCTCCACATCGGAACCGCGCACATGGCACCACCAGATCGTCCAGGGGTCCTGAGGTGAGGCGCCGTACGCATGGGCTTCCCCGGTTCCGCCGGGAAGCACGACGGCGGTGGACTTGCCGACGTCGAACCGGGCGCCGGCGGTTTCAACCCAGCCGGCGCCCGCGACGCAGATGATGACAATGGTTTCGGGCGCGCCGTGGGGGCGGTGCCGGCCATGGGCCTCGGCGACGGGAAAGGCGCCTGCGTCGGTGACTACCAGGCGGCGCGTGACCGGGCGGGCCAGCGCCTCCCGGACGAGCGGCCGCGGCACCACCACCAGGCGCTGGTTCTGGAACCCAGTTGCCCGCTCCAAGCGCGCTCCCTCCGTCACGAATGTCAAGTCTAGGCCAGGCGGCGCACACTCCGGCCGGCCAATTCAGGACGGCTGTTCTGTCCAGCCAGTCCATTGGATCAGCTCCAGGCTGTCCAGGGAAAGCAGGTCTCCCGCTTCGGCGTCCCGCCTGGCCTGGGCCTCCGCCGGCAGCCCGACGGCAGCGTCCTTCGGCAGGGGAAGGATCTGGAGCAGAACCTCCGACGCCGGGCGGATGCCGGCGTCGGACGTTTCCACAATCCAGGGGGAACCGTCCCAGAACCTGTCGCCGACCACAGTGCCGTCCACGACCAGCCGCGCAACGTCCCCGGCCCAGGCGATCTCCAGTTCCGTGTGCCCCCCGGTATCGGATGCCGCGGGAAGGTCCAGCCTGTGGACTTCGGACAGGTGCTCGACGACGGCGGCTGCAGGCGCCGCGGCACGGCCGGCCAGCGCTCCGAAGGAGGCCGGGACGGGCTGCGCGGCCCGGATGCGTTCCGCCGCAATGGGCCGGCGCTGGTGTCCGGGCAACGGCAGTGACGTCGGCACGTCACCGAAGCCGCCTGACGCGGCGTTGTAACGGCGGGGCCGCGGAAATCCCTGGGAACTGCCGGCCAGGAGGCCGTCGGCACCAACCCACAGCGGGTCGGCGGAAAGGACCAGTTCCCGTCCGCGCGGCGTGTCCAGCACCCAGGCCTGATCCGCCTGCGCTGCCGGCAGGACCAGGATGGCCAGTGTGCCGTGTTCGGACGTGGCTGTCAGCGTCACTAGACGTCCGCCGTCGACGGCGTAGGCGTTGCCGCCTATCGCGTCGGCGGGCCCGTCGAGCCTGGTTCCGTCCGGGAAGCACAGCTGCACCGCTATGCCGTCGTCGGCCGTGAGGACCAGCGTCGGCGAGGAGTCGGGGCCCAGCACGGTGAGGGCCGACGCCGTGGCCCAGTTCAGGCGTACGCCGGCGGTCTCGAGGTTGACGGGCCAGCGGGCAATCGTTCCGGAGGGAATGGAGACAGGCTTGCGGGGAAACGTAACAGTCTCTTCCCCGAACGAGAGCTTGAACTGCGCGGCCGGGTAGTCAACCAGCGGTATGTGCGGCTGGTGCCAGGAGATGAACACGAAGCCGGACTGGCCGTCGCTTCGCATCGACCAGCGCAGTGTTTCCGCGTCGTCAACTCCGGCGGGAAGGCTGTCCGGCAGTGTTGACGGCATGGGAGCGAGCCTGTCCCCGAAGGCGGCGAGGAAGGCGTGCTGTTTGCGCAGCAGGGCGAAGCCGGGCGCCAGCCTGCCGGAAGCGCCGATGGGGGCGTGGAAGTCGTAGTCGAAAACCGGAAGGTCGTTGGGGTAGCCCGTTGCCTGGGATTCCTGCAGGCCACCGGGAGGGTTCGTCCCGCCCGCGAACATGTAATAGCCCTGCCAGCCGGAACCGCTGCCGATCTTGTTGTTGGCCACGGCGGCAACATCGTTGCCATTGGGCCAGGGCCGCCGCTGGTAGGCAGTTGCCATGCCGCCGGTCAGTTCGCAGGTGGCCGGCGGGTAGAGGGTGGAAGGGGACCGCGGCGGTGCGGCTTCGCTTCCGGCAAGTTGTTCGCGCAGGTCCGCCCCGATGCCCGGGTCATCCCACTGGTGGCTGAAGAAGTAGTGCTGCCGGAACGTCGGGTCCCAAGGGGCGTCAGCGTCGACCCAAAAGCCATCACCGTAGCCGCCGAAGACGGGCATGACTTCGTCCTCGGGGATGTCCGCCCCGCCCCAGGCCGTTGCCGTCCATACGGGTGCCCTGAGTCCTGCTGCCCGGGCTAGGTGCTTGAGTTTCGTGATGTGTTCTGGCTGGTCGTAGAGTTCATTTTCCAGCTGAATGCCGATGACGTTGCTGTCCGGGCCGGTCAGGCCCCGCAGTTCCGCACCGATTCGGTTGAACCAGCGCTCCACCAAGGCCAGGTAGGCGGGGGCGTTGGTCCGGTGTTCGACGGCGGCGGCCTGCACCCAGTCGGGGAAGCCGCCGTTGCGGACCTCGCCGTGGGCCCAGGGGCCGATGCGCAGGACCACCTCGAGGCCAACTGACCCGCAGAGCCTGACAAAGCCGGCCACGTCCAGGTTGCCATCAAAGCGGGCCTCGCCCTCGGTCTGTTCGTGGTGGATCCAGAACACGTAGCATGCCACCACGGTGATGCCGCCGGCCTTCATCAGCCGCAGCCGTTCTTCCCAGCGGGACCGTGGCAGCCTGCTGTAGTGGATTTCTCCCGACACCGGCACGGCTGGCACCCCGGCACGTTCGATGTAGTGGCTGGTCAGCCGCCACCCGCTGTGCGGATCAGTGGTGTTGCTCATGGGCGGGCATTGCAGCGGCAGTTCGTGGTTCCGGTGCGTCGCGGACAGCAGCTCGAGGGTGCTTTGGTCAAGGGGCATGGAGGGGATTCTTTCAGCTGGTGGGTGCGTCGAGGATAAGGGCGTTCATGCGGCGTTGCCAGGATTCGTCGGCCCACATGGGGTGGTGCGGGGCTGCGTTGGAGCACAGGACCATTCCCCAGATTCCGTGGTCCAGCGCGGTCCGGATACCGCGTTCGGCAAGGTCCCGCCCGATGGGGCCTTCCTCAAATGTGCCATGGAGCGGCGTGTAGCCGATCCATCCCTCACCCACCACCGCAGGCACCCCTTTCCACCGTGCCCACGCCGCGATGGCGATGACGCGGGACTCGATTTCGCGGCGCATGACTTCCCTGTACGGGCCGTATTCGTTGCAGAGCCAGGTGTCCCAGGCGTCTGAATCAATCCAGTCATACCCGTAAAACATCTGGTCGGTGACTACAGTGGCACGGTACTTCCAGTCGGCCAAGCGCCCGTACTCTGCCACTGACGGCGCGCCGGGGCGAAGCAGGGCGCGAAGTGCCGGATTGGGGAACTCGGCGGCACCCTCGGACCGGATGTCGATCTGCCTCTGCAGCGCATCCAGCACACCGTAGCTGTAGACGTGGAACTGTGCCGCTCCCAGACCGTCCGGCACGGTGTGCATGGCCAGGTGCGGAGGCTTGCCGTAGCTGGCTGTGACGAGGAGGTCCGGGTGGAGCTTCCTCAGCCGGTGCAGCTGCTCGGTGCCGCCGTCGGCGAGCGCCGGCAGGATGGAAAAATCCACCTCATTGTGCAGTTCCACCATCGCGATGCGGTCCCGGTGGCCGGCGGCCGTAAGCGCGGTAAGGAGGCGGTCCCAAGCGTCCGCGAGTAACCGGTACCTTTCGTCCAGCGGGACGGCGTCGATGGCATCGAACCATCGCGAAGAACCTGCGAAGACCGTGGACTGCTGGTACTCCCAGCTGGCCAGGATGACAACGAGCCCGTGGCGTGCCGCGGCGGCGAAAAGTTCCAGCAGCCGCGCCCGCAGGTTCAGCCGGTAGCCGCCGGGCGCGTCGTACCAGCGCGTGGCACTGCCGTAGATCCCCCCGTCGGGTGATTTCCCGAGGCCTTCGATATCGAGGTCCGTGGCCAGGTCATCGAGGCCCAGGTTGCCGAAGAGGAGCAGCGGGGCGGCGCAGATCCGGATGGTGTTGTAGCCCAGTTCGGCCGCTTTCGCGCAGGCAGCGTCCAGGTCTGCGTACGGGCCGCCGTTCTCGGCCCGGGTGTACCAGGAGAAGTCCCAGAGGGTAATGGTCAGCCTGGCCGGAAGATGCGACGGGCGCGGGCCCGTCAGGGACGAGGTGTCAACGGTGATGGTTCCGGATCCGAGGTACCGTGCTGGTTCGGTCACAGGGTTGCCTTCTCTTTCTGGTGTGCACGGCCCCGTGCGGCCAGTTCATGCAGGGACTTCGCCTCGTCGGTGCGGGACGAATCGGTGTCGGTGTCGAAAAGCAGCAGCTCGGGAAGGGATGTCGCAAAGTAGTCAGGGGTTGAGGGAGCACTTTCCAGTTCGCCTGCCCGGGTTTCCAGACTTCGCCAGATGCGGTCCGCTTCTTCCCGTCTTTCGAGCCTGGTGTGGCCGATGCCCCTCCAGTAGTCGGCAGGTCCGGCCGGCGCAGGGTCCACACCCAATAAGCTGCCTTCCTGGCAGGCCTGTTCCCAGGCCTCGCGGGCCGCCTCCTTGTCGCCGGCCAGTCCGAGGGCGTCCCCGAGGGCGACAAGCCGTTCGGCCATGCTGTGGGCAGGATGCCGGCCTTCGCCCAGGTTGGCTGGAGCGTCCAGGCCTTCGCGCAACAAGGTGATTGCCGCCGTCGGGTCCTCCTCCATCAACATCCGGGCGGTGTGGACCGCCGCCCGGTCATAGGCGGCGAGGGCCATGCCCTCGCCGCCCTCAAAGGGCTGGAAGCTGCGCGTGGTCATGATGCGCAGGGCCTCCCCCGCCCGTCCCGCATCGATGAGCAGGTTGACATAGAGCAGGGCCAGATCATCGCGGCGCAACACAGAACTGCCATGGCGTTCAATGGCGGCGATCCGCTCCCGGACGGGCAATCCGCGGATGCCGGCCAGCACCGACCGTTCAAAAACCAGCCGGGCGTCATCGGGGCTGAGCTCAAGGGCACGGTGGAAGTAGGAGTCGGCCGTGGCGGGATCGCCGCCGGTGTTGACTTTTGCGATGGCTGCGTTGCGCCACACCACCGGATCCTCGGAGCCGTGCGCGATGGACGTTTCCAGGTGTTCAAGCGCGTCACTGGTGCGGCGGGCGTCCAGCAGCCAGCACCCCAGCAGCCCGTGTGCCACTTTGTCCTTGGGGTCAGCCTCGAGGGCGCGGTGGAGTGCGTCGTAGTCGTCCAGTCCGTAGGGGAAGGCATACGTGGTGTCACTGCGCCGCGCCGCGGAGCGTTCCAGGGAGGCGGCCTCTGGGTCCAGCAGTTCCTCCAGCCAGCTGGCCCGGAGGTAGTGGCGCAGTGTCTCCGGATTTCCAAACGCCTTGTAGGCGCCGAACGGCGCGGGGCTGTCGGTGAGGTCCAGCGCGAGTTGCCACTGGCCTGCGCTGGCGAACCAGCAGGCGACCGTGAGTGAAGTCTTCGGGTCCGCTGCGTTCAACGTCCCGCTCAGCGCCAACGCCACGGGGTCCAGCGGATCAAGGGTGAGGATATCCTGCAGGAGCCGTGCGCTTTCGTCCGAACGTCCGGCCTTGATTAGTGCCAGGACGAGCAGGTGCTTGGCCGCCGGGCTGCCCGCGTCCAGCCGCAGTGCGGCTTCAGCGTGCGTGAGTGCCTCGGCGGGCAGTCCTGACCTGAGGGCCAGCCGGGCCAGCGCAAGGTAGGAGGGATGCGCCCATGCCTTGTCCCAGGCCGCCTTTCCAAACCGCTCCTGCGCCTCGTCCAGCTGACCGGTACACTCCAGGACCAGGCCGAGCCGGTAGCTGGCCTCACCGCTGGGCGGGTTCAGATTACGGCTGGTCAGCCTGGCGAGGGCGTTCTCCAGCAGCTGGCGTGCACGGTGGTACTGGCCGGTTTTGTACTTTGCCGCCCCCAGCTCAATGTTGGCGCGCGAGTCCAGCGGATCCCGGCGCAGCATCTCCTCAAAGTACGGCAACGGCGACCTGGTGGGGTGCCGGTTCTGCGACAGGTGCACTCCTGTGATGTAGAGCTCGTCCTGGCTTTCCACGCCTGACGGCGGCTGCGGCTCGGTGGCTACCCAGGGCTCTTTCGGTGCCTCCGTGGCTTTACGGGGCGCCCACGAAATGAGTTCCCTGCCCTCCTCCAGGACCTGCAGGGTGAGGTCCGCCTCCTCGACTGGGCCCGTAAGCTCGGCGGCTTCGGTGAAGGGGTGGGCCGGCGAGATCCGGGCGTTCCACGAGTGGACCACAGCGCCCCGGAGTTTCAGCACTACGGTGGCCTGTTCGCGGTTGGTCGTGCTGGAAACTCCCGCCACAACCTTCCGTCCTTCCTCGATTAACCGCAGCGAGACGGCGACGTCCAGATTGGCCTGGTGTGCCGGGCCCATGGCGCGGATCGGGTACCAGAATTCGCTGAATGTTCGGGGTTCCCCCGGCGCGAGGTAGCTGAAGTCGGGCTGATTATCAGTGAAGACGCCGGACATGAGCTCTACGTATGGGCCGTCAGTGTCCGTCAGGTGAGCGTCCCAGACCTTGCCCACGGGCCCGTTCCCCCAGGTCCACTGTTTCTTTCCCGGGGAGATGGAACGGTCGGCCCAGTGGACAAAACCGGCTTCGGCTGCATGGTCATAGCCGCCAAAGAAGCTGTCCTTCGTGTCCGTGACCATATAGGACGTGGGGACGGGAATGTTGGAGTAGAAATCGATCCGGTCAGCATCCGTCTGAGCTTGGTCCGCCAGCGCCGGGTAGTCCACCCCGTAGTAGGGGCGGTCGGCCTGCGGGAACGCCGTGATCGCCCGCCTGGCATGGTCTGCCACAAAGCTCACGTCCGTGGGAAAGAACGATTGATACTTCTCGTGGGCGCGGGCCGCAACGTTCGCCCACCACAGGAAGGTCTGCGGCACATCAGTGCAGTTGTAGAGCCTGGCCTCCACCTCGACGAGCGAGCTTCCCGGCCGGAGCCGGACGCCGTGGGTTCCACGCATCCGCTGCATCGGGTCAAGGTCGCTGTGCCACACCGTGACCCGACCATCGTCGGCTCGCTCCACGAAGGTTTCCACCGGAAGGAAGGTCGCCGGGCGGTGGTGCTGGGGCCAGTTGAACTCCACCCCGCCGGAGATCCACGGCCCGGCAAGTCCCACGAGCCCGGGCTTGATGACATTGTTGCGGTAGAAGAAGTCGTAGCCGGCCGTCTTATCGAAGCCGATGTGGATGCGGCCACCGATCTCCGGAAGCAGCATCAGGCGGACGTATTCGTTTTCCAGGTGGATGGCCTGCCACAGGCGGGGTTCTTTGGTGCCGGCGATGCTGTCAATGAACGGCATGGGATAGACCTTGCCGCTGGAACCCTGATAGACACGCCGATCAAGGAACATCGGATACCGGTCCGGTTCCCCGGGACTGTAGGTGTCGATGGAGACCGGCTCGTTCCAGCAGGCGACACCACCACCTCGGAGCACCGCTTGCTGATCGGGCGGCGGCTCAGGCAGGAAAATCCGGCTCAGGTGTTCATTGGAATCATCAATCACCACTCAAGGCTATGGACTGCGGACACAACTTCCCATGTCAGAAAGTGGCAACTATATGGACGATCTTCTCGGACCGGGCGCTGCTTGGTCATGTCCGGTGGTGGACCCTGCGCATCGCCATCAGCGATTCTCGGCTTCCCAAGAAGGACCATGCTCCCCCGTAAGGGAACACGATCCTTCTTCGCGCCGGGACCGGACGGGTTCAAACCGCCCTATGTCGTGGCTGCCGCCGCCTGCCGGAGACGGAGCAGCATTCGCCCGGAGGCCCGACACGGGCCTTGGGCTGAGGACAAAGTCAGGCGTTGTGCTTCCGGTCCCTGCGGACGCGGGGTCCCAGGTCAGGAAAGAACGGGAACCCCCAGCCCGGCGGGAGCAGCTTCCAGGGCCGGAACGCCGGCGCTGTCCTGTCCGTACAGCCAGTCGTTGTACTGGAAGTCGTTGTCCTTCCGGCTTTTGAACAGCAGGTTGCGCAGGGTCCGGCCCAGTCCGGAGACGTGCCAGGACTCGCCCCAGACGCGCGCGGTGCGCTGGACCCGGGCGGTGCGGCCGGCCCGGAGGGTGTTGAACTGCCTGATGGCGTCGTCCCAGGCTCCCGGGTTGACGCCGCCGGCCGTGAACACTGTGCCGTTGCTGACGTCCTGCAGCACGGCCGCGTCTTCGAGTGCCTGGCAGGCTCCCTGGGCGAGGTACTGGAGCATCGGGTGCGCGGCGTCGCCCATCAGCACCATCCGGCCGGCAACCCAGTTTTCGATCGGGTCGCGGTCGTACATGGGCCAGCGCATGCTGGTGCCCAGGTTCTTCAGCGCTGCCTGGACGGCCGGGACACAGTCCTTGTAGGCAGCCTCGAGCTCGTCCAGGCCCCCGTACTGCTCTTCGCCGCGCTCAAAGGAGGCGGACTTGAACACGGCCACTGTGTTCAGCAGCTCACCCTTGCGCAGCGGATACTGCACCAGGTGGCAGTCCGGCCCGAGGTAGACGATGACGTCCTCGAGGTCGGCCTTGGGCGTATTTTCGGTGATCGGTACCGTGCCCCGGTAAGCCACATAGGCGGAGGAGACCGGCTCGTCGGTGGCCACGAGCGGACGCAGGGTGGACTTGAGTCCGTCTGCGCCGATCACCACATCGGCTTCGTAGTCCACGCCAGCGGCGGTGTGGGCTACACCCCGGCCATTCACGGTTTCAACACTCTCGACCATCACGTCGTTGACGAGCTTCACGCCCGCCGCCTGGCAGCCTTCGAGCAGGACCCGGTGCAAGTCGCTGCGGTGGATCACCACGTACGGTGCGCCGTAGCGTTCGGCGAATTCACCGCCGAGCCTCTGGCGGGTGAGCTCCTCGCCGGTGACGGCGTCTCGGAAGACCAGGTGCTTGGGCTGGACACCGATTTCCAGTGCTTTGTCGAGCAGACCCCAGCGCTGCAGGACGCGGGAAGCGTTGGGGGCCATCTGAAGTCCGGCGCCGACCTCCCCGAATTCGGGGGCCCGCTCCACGAGGGTGACGTTGGCGCCGTTTTCGCGCAGCGCGAGGGCTCCGGCCAGTCCGGCCATCCCTCCTCCGATGACGAGGACATCGGTGGACGTGGCGTGCTCAGACATTGTTTGCTCCTGTTGATGAAGTGGGGATTGAGAGTTTTGACGTGAGTTTGAGCCCGACGGCGGCCAGCAGCACCGCCGCGATGGCGGCTGCACCTGCGAAGGCCAGGAAGTTGGAATTGACTCCCAGCCCGGCGGCTAGCAGGAGCCCCCCGGCCTGGGGTGCGGCGACGGCGCCGATGCGGCCTGTCCCGAGGGCCCAGCCGAGCGCGGTCCCCCGCAGGTGGCCGGGGTAGTGGCTGGCGACGGCCGCGATGATGAGGCACTGCGTGCCATGGGTTCCGACGCCGGCAAGGACCAGCATGAAGTAGACGACGGCGACGGGCGGTCCGGTCACGAGCACCACGAGTGCTGCCGCCGCGACGGCTGCAGCGGCGATGGCTGTGGGCACCGGGCCAAACCGGGTGCCCGCCCAGGCGGTGATGACCGAACCCGCCACTGCACCCAGGTTCAGGGCCAGGGCGAACGTCAGGGCCGAACCAAGGTTGTAGCCGGCCAGCTGCATGAGGTTGGGCAGCCACGTGCCCAGCCCGTACCAGGCAAAGAGGGTGGCAATCGTCGCCACGGCGAAGAGCACGCTGACGCCCAGGTAGGGGGCGCGGAGCAGGGAGGCGAACCCGGCGGGCCCCTTGGCCGCGGCGCTGGGCGTTTTCCCGGTGCGGGCCGATGTTCCGCCAGCCGGAGCCAGGGTTTCCGGAAGGAATTTCAGGCCCAGCGGGACCACAATCACCAGAGCCAGCACGGCCACGAGGAACATGGATTCCCAGCCGAAGGCGGGAATGAGTTGGATCCCTGCGAGGGCTGCGATGGATCCGCCGATCGGCACGCCGGACATCATCAGGGTGGCGATGAGGGACCGCCATTTGGCAGGGACCAGTTCGGCAACGAGGGCGTTGGCCGAGGGCACCAGGCCGCCGAGGCCGATGCCGGCGAGGAGCCGCAGGACGCCGAAGACTGCGGCGTTGGGAGCGAACGCGCAGAGGACAGTGAAGACCGAGAAGACGATGGCGCAGCCGAGGATGGTGCGGCGGCGGCCCCAGGAGTCGGCCATGCGGCCTGCGAAGATCGCCCCAATCATCATGCCGAGAAAGGCCATTGATCCGATGGTTCCGGCGGTGGCCTTGCTCAGGCCCCAGCCTGTCTCCGAAATCAGGGAGGACTGGACCGTGCCGTAGACGATCAGGTCGTAGCCGTCAAAGACCACCAGCAGCCAGCACACGAGGACTGCGGCGGCCGAAGCCTTGGAGAAGCGCGGCGCTGGCCCCTCAGGGGAACCGGGGACGGAAGCCCCGGGAGAGGACCGTTGCGGCATTGCAGCGGGAAGTATGTGGTTCATCCCACTACTGTCATGGCGGCCCCAGATGAACCACAATACAATTCTGATGTGCAGAACAATCCAGAACCCCCAACCGCATCCACATCCCCCCGACGGCCTGCGCAGAAAATGCCCGTGCAGAAGCGGCCCACCTATTCCATCGAGGCAGTGGACAACGCGCTGCAGCTCCTCCAGCTGCTCCGCGACGGCGGGACGCTGCGGCTCAAGGACGCGGCCGGGGAGCTTGGCGTGGCGCCTTCCACCGCCCACCGCCTGCTGGCAATGCTGGTTTACCGGGGTTTCGCGGTCCAGGACGAAACCCGCCGCTACGTGCCGGGTCCGGCGATGGGCGTCGGGCCGGCCGGGCTGAGCTGGACCAGGCTGCTCCGCTCCCTGGCCCAGCCCCACATGGAGCTGCTCTCCGCACAACTCAACGAGACCGTGAACCTGATGGTGCGGGTGGGATCGAAAGTCCGCTTCCTGGCCACCGTGGAAGGAAGCAATGTGCTGCGGGTAGGCGACCGGCAGGGGACGGTCATGCCGGCGAACCGGACTTCGGGCGGCAAGGCGATGCTGGCCGAACTCGAACCCCAGATGATCGACCAGCTCTTCCGCAGCAACAATGCCGAGATCGGCGGCGACATGATCCCCGACGCGGAGTACCCGGCGTTCCTGCGCGAGCTGGAGTCCATCCGCAGCAATGGTTTCGCGGCCAATTTCGAGGGGACTGAGGAGGGCGTCAGCGCCCTGGGCATGTCGTTGCACAACAGGAATGGGCACGTGGTGGGTGCGCTCAGCGTCGCCACACCGGCTACGCGGTTCCACAAAGTGTTCGACGGCGGCCTGGTCGGCGCCCTCCGTGAGACCACCCGCCAGCTGGAAATCGACATCGCTGCCAACCCGGCCGAGCCGGACTGAGCATTCGGTCTCAGCGGCCCGCTTTCACCCGCTTAACCACCTCAAGATTCTGGCTGCCAGAATATGCTTGGAGTCACGCCGTTGCCTCCTTAGAGTCGAGCTACGCCAAAGAACTGCCCTGACCTATCGAGGAGGCCCACGTGTCCATCAGCGCCGAGAACACGACGCACGAGTCCGTTGCTGCGAGTCATGCGTTGCCGGAGCCTACGCCGGAGGAGGCTGCGGCGCTTGCGGGGTTGTACCGGGACTTCGAGGCGGAGAACCTGGTTCCGTTGT
>NZ_JAVDWK010000017.1:0-82413 GCF_031457335.1 Arthrobacter sp. BE255
CGCTGCGACACCCTCTTCGCCATGCTCCGCGATGGCAGCCTCTACCACCCCAAAACACCCCAAACCCCTTGACGAACAACATAGGGACACTCTCAGATCCTGCAGCAAAACGCCAAACGCTCTCTCACACGTCACCCCCACTGCGGGGCGGCGTGTGAGGGAGCGTCGGCAGGAGGTACGACGGCGTCACGCGGGGCAGCCTTTCGGCCCACCGCAGGCGCCCCTCCCCCGGGAAACCGGGCCGCCGCCGTCGTCCGCTCCCCAAAAGCGTGCCCTGCGTGACGCCGGCCGGGCCCTGCCCCGTGGTCGTCCTGCCGCTTAAACCGAAACGCTCTATCACTCTCCTAAAGAAAGTGATAGAGCGTTTCGGTTAAAGCGGCATTAAGTGAGAGCGTTTCTAGGGGAGGACGAGCTCGCCGTCCACGCGGCGCGGGATGCCCAGCGGGTTGCTTTCGCGCAGTGCCGGGTGCAGCACGGCTTCCGGGGCATCCTGGTAGGCGACGGGACGCTGGAAGCGGCGGACCGCCGTCGCCCCTACCGAGGTGAACAGGGACGTGGTGGCCGGGTACGGGCCGCCGTGCTGCTGGGCCCAGTTCACTGCCACGCCCGTGGGCCAGCCGTCGAAGAGGACCCTGCCGGCCAGGCCTGACAGCTGCTCCACAAGCTCCGCGACGTCCTCGCCCGGCTGGGCGTGGACGGTGGCGGTCAGGCTGCCGGGAACATTGGCCAGGACGGCTGAGAGTTCTTCCTGGTCCGTGTATTCGATCAGCAGTGTGGTGGGGCCGAAGCACTCCTCCAGCAATTCGTCCGGGCGTTCCAGGACGTTTGCGGCAGAGGTGGAGAACACCACGGGTGCGGCGCCGTCGCGGGTGGCATCCTGGTCCGCGGTGCCGCTGACGATGGTCACGTCGGGCAGCGAAGCCACGCTCCGCAGGCCGTCGGGGTAGGCGTCGGAAATCCGGCTTGTGAGCATGGCCGCCGTCGGCTTGTCCTTGCTGGCTTCCGCCAGCTCGGCGGCGAAATTGGTGCCTGCCGGGATGAAGACCAGGCCGGGCTTGGTGCAGAACTGGCCGGCTCCCATGGTGAACGAGGCTGCGAGGCCCGCCGCGAGCTGGCCGGAACGCTCGGCCAGGGCGGCCGCGGTGATGACCACCGGGTTCAGGCTGCCGAGCTCGCCGTAGAACGGGATGGGGTCCGGACGGGAAACCGCGAGGTCAAACAGTGCCCGGCCGCCGGGGATGGATCCGGTGAAGCCCACGGCCTTGATGGCGGGATCCTGCACGAGGGCAGTTCCCACCTCGCGGCCGCTCACCAGGGCAAACAGGCCTTCGGGGGCTCCTGCGGCCCGCAGGGCTTCGGTGACCACCTCGGCCGTCCGTTCGGACAATTTCAGGTGGCCCGAGTGGGCCTTGACGATGACGGACGAGCCAACCGCCAGGGCGGACGCGGTGTCGCCGCCGGCCACCGAGAATGCGAACGGGAAGTTGGAGGCGGAGAAGACGGCTACCGGACCGATCGGGCGAAGGATACGGCGCAGGTCCGGCTTGGGCGGCGTGGCGGACGGGTCAGCGTGGTCGATGACGGCTTCAAGGTAGGAGCCTTCGGTGATGACGCGGGCGAACAGCCGCAGCTGCCCGGACGTGCGGGCCACCTCGCCGGTCAGCCGGACGCTGCCGAGGCTGGTCTCCGAATCGGCGATCTCCACCAGTTCGGCCACATTGGCGTCCAGGGCGTCGGCGACGGCGTTAAGCCAGCCTGCGCGCTCGGCGTCGGACGCGGCGGCCGCGATGGAGGCGGCACGGGTGGCCGCCGCCGTGAGCTCGGAAAGTGAAAGGGTTGCAGTAGTCACTGGAGTACCTGTATTTCGTCGGGAGGTGTCGTATCTGCGGTCATAGGATCTGCATCAGGCTGGATCCATCAGGATGAGGGTGCGTCCGTGAAGCGGAAGCCAAGTCCCGGCTGGTCCGTGAGGGTCAGGCGGCTGTTGCTGAAGCGGACCGGTGACGGCCCGGCCAGGATGCCCAGCTGCCCGAAGGACGCGTCCTCCACGTCCTCCACCAGAGTGGGTTCCGCCAGCGTGAGGGCCAGCTGCCCGGACAGCTCCGGCAGCAGGTGCGGCATCACGCGGATGCTGTTGGTCCGCGCCAGCTCCACAATCCGCCGGAACGGCGTGATGCCGCCGACCCGGATGATGTTGGGCTGGATGATGTCCACCGCCTCCGCCTCAATGAAGTCGCGGAAGCGGTAGATGGTGTGCAGGTTTTCGCCCAGGGCGATGGGCACGGGTGAATGCTTCCGGAGCCTGCGGTAGGCCCAGAGGTCGTCGGCGCGGATGGGCTCTTCGAGCCATTCCAGCCCGTATTCCGCCAGGACGTCCAAGGCCTTGAAAGTGGTGGGCAGGTCCCAGCGCTGGTTGGCGTCGATCATCAGCTTGCGGTCCGGGCCGAGCACGGACCGGACGGCCGCCACGCGCGCGGCGTCCTCGCGGATGTCGGGCTTGCCCACCTTGATCTTGACTGACGTGTGCCCGGCGGCGACCCAGCGTTCGGTCTGGGCCACCAGCTCCTCCAGCGTGTAGTGCAGGTTCACGCCGGAACCGTACACCTCCGCGGACTCCTGCCGCTGGCCCAGCAACCCGGTGACGGACGTCTGCGCGCGGCGGGCCTGGAGGTCCCAGAGGGCGAGGTCGACGCCGGCCATGGCGATGGTGGTCAGTCCCCCGCCGCCGGCTTCATGCAGCCGCTTCCACAACGCATCCCACACCGTCTCGGGATGGGCGGGCAGCCCCGTAACGAACGGTGCGATGTCGTGGTCGAGGAGGGCCTTGACGGCCTGCGGGCCGATGGTGGGCGTCCACGAAAAACCGTGCCCCGCGCCGCCGTCGTCCGTCTGGATCTCCGTGACGATCACATGGTTTTCCGGCGCGTCCGCTCCCCAGCTGCGCCGCAGCGGCACAGTCAGGAGTCGGGTGGTGAGTCCGGTGATGCGCGGCGCGGTCCGGACGGCTTCGACGGCGGGCGCACTCATCAGCGGCCGGCCAGCTCGTAGCCCTTGGCCAGGATGGACTTCAGCTGGACCAGCTGGTCCTCGGTTGGGTCCACCAGCGGCGGGCGGACGCCCCCAACAGCCAGTCCGCCGAGCCGCAGGCCGGCCTTGATCAGCGAGACGCCGAAGCCGGGGGTCTGGTCCCGGAGCCGCACCAGCGGAGCGTAGAAGCCCTCCAGCAGGGCGTTGCGGCGCTCCTCGTCCCCGGACATGTAGGCGTCGTAGTACGCCTTGGCGATCTCCGGTGCCATGGCGAATGCCGCCGAGGAGTAGAGCGGGATGCCCAGTCCGCGGTAGGCGCCCTGGGTCAGTTCGGCGGTCAGCAGGCCGTTGAAGAAGGCGAAGTCCTCGCGTCCGGTGGCGCGGACGGCGGAGACGATCTCCTGGGCCAGGCCGACGTCGCCGAGTCCGTCCTTGAAGCCGATCACCTTGGGGTTGGCGGCGAGCCGTGCCATGGAAGCGGCGGTGAACTTGGCGTTGCCGCGGTGGTAGACGATCACGGGGAGGCTGCTGGCGTCCGCAATTGCCTCAATGTAGGCCACCAGTCCGTCAGTGGGTCCGGTGACCAGGTACGGCGGCAGGACGAGGAGTGCGTCGGCACCGGCTTCCTCGGCAACCCGGGCGGCCGCCAGGGCGTGGCCCAGCGGTCCGCCGGCTCCGGCCACCACGGGAACCTTGCCTGCCACAACCTCGACGGCGGCGGTCACCACGGTGCGCACCTCATCGATGCTCAGGGCGTGGAACTCGCCGGTGCCGCAGGCGGGGAACACGCCGCCGGGCCCGAACGGAAGCCGCGAATCAATGTGCTCCTTGAGGAGCTCCACATCCACGGCGCCTTCCGGCGTAAACGGGGTGACGGGGAAAAACAGTACGCCGTCGAATTTCATAGTGTCTCCTTGGATCCGGCTCCGGCTGTGACCAGTGCGGCGGATGTCTCGTCGTTGAGGTTGGTGTTGGTTTTCAGTTCGGTCCGCCAGCTGCGCTTGGGCTCCCAGCCCAGCAGTTCGCGGGCCTTGGCGATGGAGAAGGCCGGGCTGGTGCCGGTCAGTCCGGCGGCCAGGGCGTCGCTGCCGGGCAGGAAGCGCGGCATCAGTTCGGCCAACGGTGCCGTGGCCAGGGCGTCCGCGGCTCCGACGAAGAAGGTTTCCCCGTTGGGGATGGAGTCCATCTTCTGCAGGAGCACGTCCAGGAACTCGGCCACGTCACGGGCGTCCACGTAGTTGAACAGCGCCGGGGCTGACAGGGCAGGGTCGGCCAGGCGTTCGGCCACGGTGTGGCCCTGCTGGGTTGGCGCGCCTTCCCATTCCTCCGGCGAGATGACGTAGCAGGGCCGGAAGGCGGCGTAGCGGATCTTCTCCCCCTGCGCTGCGGCGAACATCTCCACGGTCTGTTCGGCGATCAGCTTGGACAGCGCGTAGGCATTCCACGGCTTCGGCGTGGTGCGCTCATCCAGCGGGAAACTGTCCGGCAGCCATCCGGCGGGGCAGCCGTAACCCAGTGCGGTGGGGCTGCTGGCCGTGACAATCTTGCCGATGCCCAGTTCCGTGGCGGCGCTGATGACAGCGAACGCCAGGCGGGTGTTGGTGCCGAAGATAATCTCTTCGGGGGCACTGAAGGGCACGGCGATCGCGGCGAGGTGGATGACGGCGTCGGGCTGGGTTTCGCGGAGGAGGCGCAAGGCCTCTCCCGGGGCCAGCAGGTCGCCGGTTTCCTGCACGACGCCGGCCGGCAGCTGGTCCGCCGGGATGGCGTCGCGGTCCACGGAGATGACCTCGTGGCCCGCCTGGGCGAGCCCGGCCACCACGCTGCGCCCCAGCCGGCCGGAGCCGCCGGTGACAAAGATCCTGCTCATGATTGGTCCTTTAGGTTTTCAGGGCCGCGGGCTATGCGCCGCGGCGAAGATCGGCGCCGAGGTCCAGGTCCTCGATGCGGACGGGCAGGGAAGATTCCAGCGAGCGGTTGCCGGCAATGCCCACGGACACGGAACGCAGGCCGTCGAGGTAGCCGGACGGCCGGCCCAGCGGGTCCTCGCCGGGACCGTTGAAGAGGTCGGAGAGAAGGAGCTCGTCGCCGCCGCCGTGCCCGCCTTCGCCGTTGACGATCGGCACCTCGTAGGCGGGCTCCCAGTGGCGCTGGACCACGAGGCGTTCGCCGTTGCGCCGGATGGCGTCTTCCTCTTCGATCGGCGTGGCGCTGGGGTCAACCACGGTCTTCTTGTCGGTGCTGCTCAGGACCGCGGCGCGTTCCACCACTTCCAGCTCGGCCCGGCCTTCGGTGCCGTTGACCGACACGCGGTAGCCTTCCCACGGGCTGTGTGCGTTCAGGGAGTAGCTCAGGCGCGGGCCGCCCTGGTACTCCACCACGAGTGCCAGGTTGTCCTCGATGGTGATGCCGCCGGTGAAGACGTCCTGGTCGCGGCGGTAGCCGTCGTAGTGCTCGTTGTCCAGGAAGAGGGCCTTGAGGCGCTCATCGTCACGGAGGTCCAGCGCAAAGGGGTCCTTTTCGGCACGTGCCGGAGTACCGGCGTCGGGCGTTCCGCGTTCCGGACGGGGGCCGAGGCCGCGCTCGGCGGCGTTCTTGTCGCCGTAGAACTTCAGGCCGCCGGAGGCGAAGACACGCTCGGGGACATCGTTGATCCACCAGTTGACCAGGTCGAAGTGGTGGGATGCCTTGTGGATCAGCAGGCCGCCGGAGTTCTTCTTTTCGCGGTGCCAGCGGCGGAAGTAGTCGGCACCGTGGACGGTGTCCAGGACCCAGCTGAAGTCGATGGAGGTGACCTTGCCGATCACGCCGCTCTGGATGATTTCCTTCAGGGCGCTGTTGCGCGGTGAGTAGCGGTAGTTGAAGGTGACCACGACGTTCCGGCCGGTCTCTTCCACGGCCTTGGTGATGCGGCGGCAGCCTTCGGCGTCGATGGTGAGGGGCTTTTCAACAACGACGTCGGCGCCCGCCTCGAGTGCCTCGACGATGTAGTCAGCGTGGGTGTAGTCCGGCGTGGTCACCACAACGCGGTCAATGTTGTTGCCCTGGATGAAGGCGGTGAGGCCTGCCGGGTCGAACGAGGCGACGGGGCCCGGGGCCCCGAGTTCCTGGATGAGCTTCTGGTAGAACTCCACGCGGCCGGGGTTGACGTCGGAGAAGGCCACCAGTTCCGCGGTGTCCGCGTGCTTGCCGAAGATGGCGCGGATGTACATCTCGGAGCGGCCGCCGGTGCCGATCAGTGCGATGCGTGCCTTGGTGCCCTTGCCCGGCTCCGGGGCGGCTGCGGTGCCGGGCAGCGGAGCGGACGTGAAGGCGGCGGTAGCAGAACTCGATTCGGCTGTGTTGACCATGAGGGTCCCTTTCGAAGGCTCAATACTCGGCCGGAGGGCGGCCGTTCGTGGTGGTGCATTGCGTAGTTTTCGGAACATCACCGAGAAAGCGTTTTCTCAGAAGCGTTATATGATTTGTACCAAGAGCATGCAGCCCGCGTCAACCATTATCCTTCTAATGAGAAAGCGTTTTCTAAGTTGGTGCCCGCAATGCCGTCCCTTCGGCGGCAGCGGATTGCCCTGCCGGCCATAGAAATCGCTTTCCGGGGGCGTTATATGCTTTTTCTCACGACACCGCCATCTGCCGGAATCATCGCCAGCCCTCTGGCGGCAGAATGGCCCGAGGGACCTACGAAAGGCAGACCATGGTCAGGAGATCGGCAACCGGCAGGATCGGCATCGCGGATGTTGCCGTCAAGGCCGGGGTTTCGCATGCCACGGTTTCGCGGGTGATGAACGGAAACTTCACCGTGGATCCGGAGATCGCCGCGCGCGTCCGCGCAGCGGCAGCGGAACTGAAGTACCAGCCCAACCCGGTGGGCCGCAGCCTCGCGCTGGGCAAGACGGACACTATCGGCATTGTGGTCCCGGACCTGGCCAACCCCACCTTCCAGGCCATCCTGCGCGGATTGAGCCGGGCGGCGGCGCAGGACGGCTACCGGGTGCTGATCGCCGATTCCTTCGAGGTCTCCAGCGAGGAAGCGATCCTGGCGGGTGAGGCCCGCCGCCGGTGCGACGGCCTGGTCCTCTGCGCGCCCCGCATGAGCGATGCCGAACTGGAAGAGATTGTGCCCTCCCTGCATCCGCTGGTGCTGATCAACAGGACCACCACCGCGGCCGACGTTCCGAGCCTCGTGGTGGACTACGGGCAGGGCGTCCAGGACCTCGCCGGGCACCTGGTGGACCTGGGCCATACGCGCCTGGCATTCCTCGCCGGCCCGCCCCGCAGCGCTTCCAACGGGCTCAGGCTCCAGGGCCTGGAGGCCTTCAAGGCCGGGCACCCGCACGTGGAGGTCCTGATGCTCGAAGGCGGCTCGGACTTCGATACCGGGCACGAAGCAGTGGACGCCGTGCTGGACAGCGGCGCCACGGGCATCCTCGCGTTCAACGACCTCGTGGCCATGGGCCTGATGAGCGGGCTCCACGAGCGGGGGGTGGACGTTCCCGGCGACATCTCCGTCACGGGCTTCGACGATATTCCGTTCGCCCGCTACACCACTCCCACGCTCACCACTGCCGCCGTGCCCATCACCGAGCTTGGCCAGCAGGCCTGGCGCCAGATGCGCGCCCTCATCCGCAAGGAAGAGAATGACGCCCCGGGCAGCCGCTACCAGCCGCGCCTGGAGATCCGGGCCAGCAGCGGGCCGGCCAAGGCGCCACGCACCGCCGCGCACGGCTGACACGCATCTAGGGGTGCCGCACGCCGGCCTCGCGGTAGTAGCCCTCGATGTGCGAGGCGACGAGCCTGGCTGCGCGTTCGCCGTCGTCGTTCCTGATGGCGTCCAGGATTTCGTGGTGCTCCGACCTTAGCCGCACCGCAGTCGCATCCCAGTCCGGGAGGTTGGCGGTCAGCCGGGACGCGTAGCCGGTGATGGATTCGCGCAGGGAGCCCATCATGGCGCTGACCACGGCATTGCCTGCGGCGTCGGCCAGGGCAAGGTGGAAGCGGACGTCCAGCGCGAGGAAATCATCCACCGCTATCCCGTCGGCGTCCATTTCCGCCAGGAGCCGGGCGGCCCCGGTGAGCTCCGGCGAATCGGGCCGGGCATGCGACGCCGCCCAGGATTCCAGCAGGACACGGGTCTGGACGATGTCGGACACCGGGAGGTGCTGGGTGGCCACGTGGAGCCGCAGCGCCGAGCCGAGCGCCGCCGTCGGATCTGAAATCACCACGGTTCCCGCCTCAGGGCCGGAGCCGACGCCGGCACGGACAACGCCCATGGCCTCCAGGATGCGGATCGCCTCGCGCACCGATGTACGGGAGACCTGCAGCTGCTCGGCAAGGGTCCGTTCGGCGGGCAGCCGTCCGCCAACTGCCAGCTTGCCTTCGGAGAGCTGGCCCTCGATCCAGTGCAGGACAAGCTGGTGGGTACGCATACCGCCATCCTACTTGATGTGGTTGGACCACATGCCCTAGAGTGTGGTTAGACCACAGGCGCGGACCCGTAGTTTCCGTGTCGAAAAGCTGTCCGGCCCACCAACGGAGGAAGCCATGACCCACACGATCCAGCCGAACAATCCCGAGACCACGCCGGCTCAGGACGCCACGGATGTTCCGGCCTCCGCCGCGTCCGCGCCGCGTCCCGCCGCTGCGTCGGCTGTGCCGGCTGCGCTGAAGCGCCGCATCCCGAAGTACGCGGACCTCGCCCCGCTGATGCAGTTCAAGAAGCCCGAGTTCAGCAAGGAAGCCCGGCTCAAGCGCGCCAGCACCATCTGGGAACTGCGCGACATCGCCAAGCGCCGCACCCCGCAGGCACCCTTCGACTACACCGACGGCGCCGCCGAAGCCGAAATCACCCTGCGCCGCGCCCGCGAAGCCTTCCTGGACATCGAATTCCGGCCCGGGATCCTGCGCAACGTCTCCCAGATCGACCTGACCACCGACATCCTGGGCAAGTCCTCCCGGCTGCCCGTGGGCATCGCCCCCACTGGCTTCACCCGCATGATGCAGTCCGAAGGAGAGTACGCCGGCTCGCAGGCGGCCGAAGCCGCCGGCATCCCCTACACGCTCTCCACCATGGGCACCGCCTCCATCGAGGACGTGGCCGCCGCCGCCCCGAACGGCCGCAACTGGTTCCAGCTGTACCTGTGGACGGACCGCGACCGCTCGCTGGAACTGATCGAGCGCGCCGCCAAAGCCGGCAACGACACCCTGATGGTCACCGTGGACACCGCCGTCGCCGGCGCCCGCCTCCGCGACGTCCGCAACGGCATGACCATCCCGCCGGCACTGACCATCAAGACCGTCCTGGATGCGTCCTACCGCCCCGCCTGGTGGTTCAACTTCCTCACCCACGAGCCGCTGACCTTCGCCTCGCTGTCCCGCTACACGGGCACTGTGGCCGACCTGATCAACTCGATGTTCGACCCCACCCTCACGTTCGAGGACCTCGACTGGCTGCGCGAAACCTGGAAGGGCAAGCTGGTGGTCAAGGGCATCCAGACCGTTGAGGACGCCCGCAAGGTGGTGGACCACGGCGCCGACGGTGTGGTGCTCTCCAACCACGGCGGCCGCCAGCTGGACCGCGCACCCATCCCGTTCCACCTGCTGCCCGACGTCAAGGAAGCCTTCACCAAGGACAACTCGGACGCAGCAATCATCCTGGACACCGGCATCATGAGCGGCGCGGACATCGTCGCAGCCCTGGCCCTCGGCGCCGACTTCACGCTGATCGGCCGCGCGTACCTGTACGGCCTCATGGCCGGCGGCCGCGCCGGCGTGGACCGCGCCATCCAGATCCTGGAGAAGGACATGGCCCGCACCATGGCACTGCTGGGCGTCAGCAAGATCTCCGAGCTGACCCCGGACCACGTGCGCCTGCTCAACAAGTAGCACCCACCCCAACCAGGTACTGCTAACAGTCGTTATGGACCCTTAGCGGTGCCTGGTTGGGTTTAACGGGGCTACTTCTTGCGGCCGAACTTCGGGAGGTTCGGGAGGTTGGCCAGAAGATCGGCGGCCTTGGTTGCTGCGCGGCCAACGGTCCGGCCGATCTGCTGCGGCACGGTGTCGTCGCTGAGCGGGGCCGCGGTGCCGCCGGGAATCACGACGGCCGGACTCAGCTCGGCGTCCTCGCGGGCCAGGACGGCGGCAACGGCTGCGTCGTCCGGCACCGGGGTAGCGGCGGCGCGTTCGCTGCCGGCTTCCGCGCCGGGAGCCCCGGCTGCCTTTGCGGCGGCTGCCGGGCCGATGTCGAACGTTTCCAGCCAGCTGACGATCCCTTCGAGCGGCTTGGGGTTGAGCGCGTAGTAGCGCTTCTGGCCCTGCGCGCGCATGCTGACCAGCTGCGCCTCACGCAGGACTTTGAGGTGCTTGGAAATGGTGGGCTGGCTCGCGTCCAGTTCCTCCACCAGCTCCCCTACGGCCTTGTCCCCGGCACGCAAGGATACGAGGATGTCGCGCCGGGTTGCTTCCGCAATGACGGCAAATACGTCGTCTGTCACCATGCCTCCCACCCTAGCGACATATACGCCGAAAGGCATCAACTATTTCGGCCCGTATCCGAACGCCATTGCCCCTCGTCCCGTGCGGTGCTAGAACGGTTTCACGGTTGCCCGGGCTGTCCGGCGGTGGCCGCTCAGAGGTGAGGGGTGGGTGGTTATGGATTTCCTGCGCCAGCAACTGTTCAACATCATCGCGTTCGTCTTCCTGGGCCTCTTTGTGGCGGTCTGGGGCTCCGTGCTGCTGCGCGTCGGATTCTGGGTGCCTGACGGACGGACCCTGGCGCCGCCCCTGAACGGAGCACTGGTCACAGCCGCCGGGGTGCTGGCCACATCACTCAGTTCACTCACCGCCTCTGCACTGGGGTTCACCATCGCCGAGGTCCGCCGCGACGAGCGCGACAAGGAGGCCCGGCGGCCCCAGGGATCCGGTGCGCCAGGCGCCGCCGTGGCATTCAATCCGTCCGAAGTTACCGCAAGGCTGTCCGGACGGATCGTCGCGGCCGTGGTGGTCTACCTCGCGGTGGGGCTGCTGGTGCTGCTGCTGTGGCTGGTCAAGGGAACGGCGTCCACGGACCTGATCGGGGCGTTCGCCCTATCGCTGCTGGGCTGGCTAATCGGTGCGGCCGGGGTGGTGTTCCAGACGGAGAAGCCCACCACCTGACCGGCAGCGGTGGCATTTCAGTCGAACCAGGGGTCCAGGCCGTGCAGCGGGAAAACGGCCTTGCGGGTGGCCATGACCGTGCGGTCCACGGCGTCGTTGGGGTCGAAGCCCACTTCCCAGGACCGCCACCAGAGCTCCACGTCATCGCCCATCAGCCCGGGCGTTGCTGCGCCGAATTTCTCGTCAACGTACGCGCGCCAGTCCTCCGGCACCGGGGTCCGCAGCGGTACCGGGCGGCCGGCGGCGATGGCGATCAGGTGGCTCCAGGACCGCGGCACCACGTCCATCACGTTGTACCCGCCGCCCCCGGTGGCGATCCAGCGGTTGGCGCAGTGGCGCGCGGCGAGGTTCCCGACGGCGGTGGCCGCCTCGCGCTGGCCGTCCACGCTGAGGTTCAGGTGCGTCAGCGGATCCGTGCGGTGTGAATCGCAGCCGTGCTGGCTCACGATCACCTCGGGCGCGAACGCACCGATCAGCTGCGGGACCACGGCATGGAACGCCCGCAGCCAGCCGGCATCCCCCGTGCCGGAGGGCAGCGCCACGTTGACGGCACTCCCCTCCGCCTGCGGGCCGCCGATCTCGTTCGCGAAGCCGGTTCCCGGGAACAGGGTCAGCCCGCTTTCGTGCAGGGAGATGGTGAGGACGCGGGGGTCGTCCCAGAAGATGCTTTCCGTCCCGTCGCCGTGGTGCGCGTCGACGTCGATGTACGCCACGCGCCGGATGCCGCCGTCGAGCAGTCTTTGGATGGCCAGGGCCGAGTCGTTGTAGATGCAGAAGCCGCTGGCCCGGTCGCGGGCCGCGTGGTGCATGCCGCCGCCGAAGTTCACCGCGTGCAGCGCGGACCCGTCCAGGATGGCAACAGCCGCAAGGAGCGAACCGCCGGCCAGGCGCGCGGCGGCCTCGTGCATGCCGGCGAAGGCGGGATCGTCCTCGGTGCCCAGTCCCCTGGATTCGTCAGGTGTGGCCGGGTCCTCGCTGACCCTGCGGACCGCTGCAACGAAGTCCGGCGAATGCACAGTCTCAAGTTCGGCATCGGATGCCACGTCCGGAGCTTCCACCGCTACATGCGGGAGGTCCAGCAGGCCAAGGCTGCGCGCGAGGCGGGCCGTCAGGTCCATCCGTTCGGGAGCCATGGGGTGGCCGGGGCCGAAGTTGTACGCGGTCATGGCGGAATTCCACACCACCGTCGTTGGCGGCGCGGGCTGGCTGAGACCGGGCAGGAATGTCATCAATCACAGGCTACCCGAGCACGCCGCCCGCCCGGCCCGGCCATTACGCGCGCATTAGTGGTTTACTACTGAAGGAAACAGTTTCAACCGAGGAAAAGCCACCCCATGACGCAACGCCAGTCGAGGCCCCGGAACCCGGCCAGCTGGCACCCCGCCGCACCGGAGCGCGAAGGCCTGTGGATCTTCACCAGGCTGCGGGACTTCATTGACGACATCGCCAACACCTCCCCTGCCCGTCTGGCCCTGAGCGCGTTCGCCGCCGTCTGCCTCGTCTTCACGTTCCTCCTGTCACTTCCGGTCTCGTCGGCCACGGGCGCGGCAACGCCGCTGCACCAGGCGCTGTTCACCGCGGTGTCCGCAGTGTGCGTCACGGGCCTGACGGTTGTGTCGACGGCGGTGCACTGGTCCTTCTTCGGCCAGCTGGTCATCCTGGTGGGCATCTTCGTGGGCGGCCTGGGAACCCTGACGCTCGCCTCGCTGCTGGCCCTGATGGTGAGCAAGAAGCTGGGGGTGCGCGGCAAGCTGATCGCCCAGGAAGCCATGAACAACGCCGGCCGCCTGGGCGAGGTGGGTACGCTGCTGCGGATCGTCATCACCACCTCCGTGGTGATCGAGGGCGTCCTTGCCCTGACGCTGATCCCCCGCTTTATGACCCTCGGCGAACCGTTCTGGCAGTCGGTATGGCACGGCATCTTCTACTCGATTTCGTCCTTCAACAACGCCGGTTTCACGCCGCACTCGGACGGCATCGTGCCCTACGAGACTGACCTGTGGATCCTCATTCCGCTGATGCTCGGCGTCTTCCTGGGCAGCCTGGGCTTCCCGGTGGTGATGGTGCTGCAGCAGAACGGGCTGAACTGGAAGAAATGGAACCTGCACACCAAGCTGACCATCCAGGTGTCGTTCATCCTGCTGGCGGCCGGGACCGTGCTGTGGGGACTGATGGAGTGGGACAACGCCCGGACCATCGGGCACATGGACCTGGGTGACAAGATCACCCACTCACTGTTCGCCTCAGTCATGACCCGGTCCGGCGGATTCAACCTCGTGGACCAGAACCACATGGAATCCACCACCATGCTGCTGACCGACGCCCTGATGTTCGCCGGCGGCGGCTCGGCCTCCACAGCCGGCGGCATCAAGGTCACCACCATCGCCGTCATGTTCCTTGCCATCGTGGCCGAGGCCCGCGGCGACGCGGACGTCAAGGTCTACGGCCGGACCATCCCGCAGGGCACCATGCGCGTGGCCATCTCCGTGATCGTGGCCGGCGCAACCTTGGTCTCCGTCTCCGCGTTCCTGCTCCTGCAGATCAGCGGCGCGTCCCTGGACCGTGTGCTCTTCGAAACCATTTCAGCCTTCGCCACCGTGGGGCTGAGCACCAACCTCAGTGCCGAGCTGCCGCCGTCGGGCGTTTATGTCCTCACTGCCCTGATGTTCGCGGGCCGCGTGGGCACCGTTACGCTTGCAGCTGGCCTGGCCCTGCGCCAGCGCAGCCAGCTGTACCACTACCCGGAAGAGAGGCCCATCATTGGCTAATTCCTCAGGCGCGCCCAACCGGCCCGCCCACAACGCGCCGGTCCTGGTGATCGGGCTGGGCCGGTTCGGCTCCTCCACCGCCGAGCAGCTGGTCAAGCAGGGCCGCGAAGTGCTCGCGATCGAACGCGACCGCTCCCTGGTCCAGAAGTGGGCTCCGCTCTTGACGCACGTGGTGGAAGCCGACGCCACCAACATCGATGCGCTGCGCCAGTTGGGCGCGCAGGAGTTCAGCTCCGCCGTTGTGGGCGTGGGCACATCCATTGAATCCTCGGTACTGATCACGGTGAACCTGGTGGACCTGGGCATCGAGCATCTGTGGGTGAAGGCGATCACGCCGTCGCACGGCAAGATCCTCACCCGGATCGGCGCCAACCACGTGATCTACCCCGAGGCCGACGCCGGCGTCCGCGCCGCGCACCTGGTCTCCGGGCGCATGCTCGACTTCATCGAGTTCGACGACGACTTCGCCATTGTGAAGATGTACCCGCCGCGCGAAACGGTGGGCTTCACGCTGGACGAGTCCAAGGTCCGGTCCAAGTACGGGGTCACGATTGTGGGCGTGAAGTCACCGGGCGAGGACTTCACGTATGCCCGGCCGGAGACCAAGGTTTCCGCGCGCGACATGCTGATCGTGTCCGGCCACGTGGACCTGCTGGAACGGTTCGCCGCGCGGCCGTAATCCCTAACTAGCTGAGCTGTTTGGTGATCTCCGCGGCACGGTCCGCGGCGGCCCGGGCACCGGCGGCGATGATTCCGGGAATGCCCCGGTCATCAAACGTGGCAATGGCGCGTTCCGTGGTGCCGTTGGGGCTGGTGACGGCCTTGCGCAGGGCTGAGGGATCGGCACCGGGCTCTGCGAGCATAAAGCCAGCCCCTGCCACGGTCTCCCGGGCCAGGAGCAGGGACAGTTCGGGGTCAAGGCCCAGCTCCACGCCCGCGGCTGCCATGGCCTCCGCAAGATAAAACGCATAGGCCGGCCCGGAGCCGCTGATGGCCGAGAGCGCGTCCACCTGGTCCTCGGGCACCTCCACCACTGTTCCGGCCGCCTTGAGGATGTCCTTGGCCAGCTGGAGCTGTTCTGGTGAGCAGTTGGTGCCCGGGGAGACGGACACGACGCCGCGGCCCAGTTTGGCAGGGGTGTTGGGCATGGTCCGGATGACCGGCTGGCCGGCCGGCAGGGCCGCTTCCAGCTGCGCGATCGACACCGCCGCCGCAACGCTCACAACGATGGTCGTCGGCGACAGTGAGCCGCTGATCTCCTTCGCGAGGTCGGCGATGCCCACCGGTTTGACGCCCAGGATGACGACGGCGGAGCCCTTCGCCGCCTGCTTGTTGTTGTCCGGTTCCTCTTCGCCGGCGATGGCCGTGATCCCGTGGTGGCGCGACGCCAGTTCGGCCGCGCGCTCTGCCCGCCGGACGGTGGCCACGATGTCGGCGGGGTCGGTGCCGCCGTCGATCAGGCCACCCAGGATGGCTTCGTTCATGGATCCACAGCCAAGGAAGGCGATTCGGTTGCTCATGGATCCATCATGGCAGTTCGAACGCGCGGCTGCCCAAACAGCCAGTGAACGGACGACGGCGGAACTCGCCCGCAGCGATTCACAGCGGACTCCCATGTTCGACGCAGGTCGCTCACAAGTTCGGGTCCTAACGTAGTTATTACCTCATTGAGGGTGCGAGTGATGCGGCAAGCATGGGGATGTTTGCCCGAGGCACCGGTGGTCCGCAGCAGGTTTTCCCCCATTTTCCTGCTGCGGGTGCCGGTGCTTTCGCGTTAAGCGCCGGCAGCCGCCGGCTGCGGCCCCAGGCTACGGTGCGGCCGCCGGCTGTGTCTCGGCGAGATGAGGCGCAGCGAGGTGGGGCGCGCCGACGTGCGGCGCCGGGTCCAGCGGGCCGGCGAAGACCAGCTGGTCCAGCCGGCGCAGGATCAGGCCCTCGCGAAGGGCCCACGGGCAGATCCTGATCTTCTTGAATTTGAACAGTTCCAGGGATGCCTCCGCCACGAGTGCACCGGCAAGCAGCTGGTTGGCGCGTGCTTCGGAGACGCCGGGCAGGTGCAGCCTGTCCTCGGTTTTCATGGCCGAAATACGCTGCGCCCAGACACCGAGGTCCGTCCCGTTGAGCTCACGTTTGACGTAGGGGCCGGCAATGCTGGGAGCGGCGCCGGCGATCCTGGCCAGCGACCGGAAGGTCTTGGAGGTTCCAGCGACGAGGTTGGCGCGCCCCAGGCCGTCGAACTGCCGGACCGCAGGCTTGAGGGTGGCGCGGATGTAGCGCCGCAGCTCCTTCACGCTCTTGGCCGACGGCGGGTCTTCCGCCAGCCAGTCCCGCGTGAGCCTGCTGGCACCCAAGGGCACGGACGTGGCCATCTCCGGAAGTTCATCCTGGCCGAACGCCATTTCAAAGGAGCCGCCGCCGATATCCAGGTTCAGGATGGGTCCTGCTCCCCAGCCGTACCAGCGGCGGACCGCGAAGAACGTCATGGACGCCTCCTCGCTGCCCGTCAGCTCCTCGAGGGTCACCGTGGTCTCGTGCTTGACCCGGGCCAGCACCTCGGGGCCGTTGGTGGCTTCACGGATGGCCGACGTACAGAATGCCAGGAGGTCCTCGGCCTTGTGCTTGGCCGCGAACTCCCAGGCCTCCAGGACAAAGTCCGTGAGCTCATGCTGCCCGGCATCGGAGATGTTGCCGTCCGCGTCCAGGTACTGGACCAGCGAGAGCGGCCGCTTATGGGAAGCAAAGGGCACAGGGCGCGCGCCGGGATGGGCGTCGACCAGGAGGAGGTGGACAGTATTGGACCCGATATCGAGGACGCCTAGCCGCATCCTGCCATTATTCACCCGCGCCGCTTGTCGGTCACAACCGGCGCGGGAACATGTCAGTTGGCGCTGGGATCCGCGGGGGCGCCGTCGGGCAGTTCGTCGGCACGTTTGAAGTCGCGCTTGATGTTGGCCACGCCTTCAGGGTTGATCTCGAAGCCGAAGGCCGCGCCGGGGTTGATCACCATGCCCAGTTCCTCGCCGATGTTGGCGATGATGGCCGCGCCCTGGGTTCCCAGGATGTTCGGGGCCGCCTCAAGGTACTGCTCGTCAACGCGGCTGGGGTGGGAGAAGACCGCCAGGACGGGGTCGCCGTCGGCGTTGGCCAGCACCAGGGGCTCCACCTGGGAGTCCTCGCCTTCAAGGCCCTCCGTGCTGACGACGTAGACCTCGCTGTTGAGGAAGGACAGGATGACGTCCACGGGGCTGCCGTCGGGCTGTCCGCCCTGGGCGAGCTTCTCTTCGAGGTCGTTGAGCGGCGTGGTGTCGGCGGTGCCGGGCTGTTCAGTCATGTATCTACTCGATCATGTTGTGCCCGGCACCGCAAACCACAGGTCGCTTACTTCTTGGCCGCGGCCTTCTTTTTCGCCGGGGCCTTGCGGGCCGTCGTCGTGCGCTTGACCGGGCCCTTGGCGCGTTTCTCGGCGAGCAGTTCGACTGCCTGCTCCCGGGTGAGCTCCTCCAAGGACGTGGCGCGCGGGACGGTGATGTTGGTGATGCCGTCGGTGATGTACGGGCCGAAGCGGCCTTCCTTCACCACGATGTTTTTCTCCGACACGGGGTCCGGGCCGAACTCGGCCAGCGGCGGCACGGCGGCGCGGGCGCCGCGCTGCTTGGGCTGGGAGTAGATCTCCAGTGCCTGCTCCAGCGTGATGGTGAAGATTTCCTCTTCGGACCCGATGGAGCGCGAGTCGGTGCCCTTTTTCAGGTACGGGCCGAAGCGGCCGTTTTGCACCGTGATGAGGTTGCCGTCGGCGTCCTCGCCCAAGGCCCGGGGCAGGCTCATGAGCTGCAGGGCCTCGTCCAGGCTGACGGAGTCCACCGTCATCGAGGCGAACAGCGAACCGGTGCGCGGCTTGGCCTTGACGGGCTTCTTCGGCGGCTTCGGCTTGCCGTTCTTGTAGTACTCGACGGGCTGGTTGGCCAGCTGTTCGTCGGTCATCTCCGGGATGACTTCGGTGACGTACGCGCCGTAGCGGCCGTTCTTCGCCACCACCGTGTGGCCGGTGTGCGGATCGGCACCCAGCACGCGTTCTTCCGGCGCTGCCGTCTCCATGAGCTCGATGGCCTTGGCGGCGGTCAGCTCGTCCGGGGCAAGGTCTTCGGGGACGTTGGCCCGCGAGGATTCAACGACTTCGCCGGTCTTGGCGTCCACCGTGGGGATGGAGCTTTCCAGGTAGGGGCCGAACTTGCCCACCCGCAGCGTTATGCCTTCGGTGATGGGCACGGAGTTGATCTCGCGGGCATCGATCTCACCGAGGTTGTTGACGATGCTCAGCAGGCCCGGATCGGAGTCTTCACCGTAGTAGAAGTGCTTCAGCCACGCTGACCCTACGGCCTGGCCGTTGGCGATCTTGTCCAGGTCGCCTTCCATGTCTGCGGTGAACTCGTAGTCCACGTAGTCCGTGAAGTGCTGTTCCAGCAGGCGGATCACGGAGAACGCGATCCAGCTGGGCACCAGGGCTGAGCCCTGCTTCCGGACGTACCCGCGGTCCTGGATGGTGGAGATGGTGGAGGCATAGGTCGACGGGCGCCCGATGCCTTTCTTCTCCAGTTCGGCCGTCAGGGACGCTTCCGTAAAGCGCGGCGGCGGCGAGGTCTCGTGGCCCACGGCCACGATTTCGGATGCCGAGAGGGAGTCGCCCTTGGCAACGTTGGGCAGGCGGCGGGCTTCTTCGCTGTCGTCGTCGCCGCGGCTTTCGTCCTTGCCTTCCTCGTAGGCGGCCAGGAAGCCGGGGAAGGTGATGACGGTGCCGGAAGCGGAGAATTCGGCGTCGCGGCCATCGGTGGCAACGGCACCCAGGCGGATGGTCGCCGTCGAGCCCTTGGCGTCACCCATCTGGGAGGCGACGGTGCGCTTCCAGATCAGTTCGTACAGGCGGAACTCGTCGCCGGAGAGCTGCTTGGCCACCTGCGCCGGCGTGCGGAAGGAGTCACCGGCGGGGCGGATGGCCTCGTGGGCTTCCTGCGCGTTCGCAGCCTTGCTGGTGTAGACGCGCGGCGACTGCGGGATGTACTCCGGGCCGTACAGCTCGGAGGCCTGCCGGCGGGCTGCCGTGACGGCTTCGTCGCTCAGCGCCGAGGAGTCGGTACGCATATAGGTGATGTAGCCGTTTTCATACAGCCGCTGGGCAATCTGCATGGTGCTCTTGGAGGAGAAGCGCAGCTTGCGGCCGGCCTCCTGCTGCAGCGTGGAGGTGGTGAACGGCGCGGCCGGACGGCGGGTGTACGGCTTGGTGTCAACGGACCGCACTGAGAAGGCGGCGTCCTGCAGGCCCGATGCCAGGGATGTGGCGAGTTCCTCGTTCAGGTGGACGGCGTTGCGGGCGGTCAGGACGCCGTCGTCGTTGAAGTCCCGGCCGCTGGCCACCTTGGCGCCGTCAACGGCGGCAAGCTTCGCCTTGAACGATGCAGACCCGGCGCCGAACTGGCCGGTCAGGTCCCAGTAGGAGGCGGCCTTGAACGCCATGCGTTCGCGTTCGCGGTCCACCACCATGCGGGTGACCACGGACTGCACACGGCCGGCGGACAGGCCGCGGGCAACCTTGCGCCAGAGGACGGGGGAAATCTCGTAGCCGTAGAGGCGGTCCAGCACGCGGCGGGTTTCCTGGGCGTCCACCAGTGCCGAGTCCACGTCGCGCAGGTTGTCCATGGCGCGGTGGATGGCTTCCTTGGTGATTTCGCCGAACGTCATCCGGTACACCGGAACCTTGGGCTTGAGCACTTCCAGCAGGTGCCACGCGATGGCCTCGCCCTCGCGGTCCCCATCGGTTGCGAGATAAAGAGCGTCAGCATCTTTGAGCTGGGCCTTGAGCTCGGCCACCTTTTTCTTCTTGTCGGCCGACACCACGTAGTACGGCTTGAAGTCGTTTTCGATGTCGACGGCGAACTTGCCCACCGAGGTCTTCTTCAGTTCTGCAGGGAGCTCAGACGGCTGCGGCAGGTCGCGGATGTGACCGATGGAGGCCTCTACGATGAAGCCCTCGCCGAGGTACTTGGCGATGGTCTTGCTCTTGGCCGGAGACTCCACAATCACGAGTTTCTTGCCGGTTTTGGCCTTGCTTGGCACGGTGCTCCTACAGAAAAAGGTTGCTCGGGCAGATGAGCCCATATTGGCCTAGTTCACCATATTTTCGACAATCGTGCGCATTCCTGTGGAAAACGTGCGGCCTTCCGGAGCGGCCAAGTGGGCCGGATTTCCTACGTTTCCGCAGGTCCGGACCGGTCTTCCCCGGCAGTTCCGGCCACGGTCCGGTCGTCCGGAATCAGCGACCACATGGCCGCCATCCGCTCGGCCCCGTCGGGGATCCGGTGCGGATCGTCGAGCTCGTATTCACTGAGCAAAGCAAACAGGCGCCGGTTCAGGTCCGCCTGCTGCTCGCGGGTGAGGTACAGCAGGTCGCTGGCCAGCACGACGGCGGTGGGGGCCTCCGCGGGTGCGCCCGCACGGCGGCGCTCGTCCCGGGTCCTCGCGTAGGCGGCAGCCCGGCGGCGGAAAGCATCCAGTTCGAGGTCGACGACCGGGTTGGCAGCTTCCCCGCCTGAGTTGATGGCGAAGTCCGTTCCGGCCGCCTTCCAGCGCCGCTCCCGCGCGTCGCCTGCCGTCGGGGCGGGGACCACGATGCCCCATTTTTGCAGGGCACGGAGGTGGTAGCTCATGGCGCTGGGCGTCAGCCCGGTCTGTGCTGCAAGTTCGGTGGCTGTCCGGCTGACCTGGGTGGAATACAGCTCGGAGATGACCTCCAGCCGGGCGGCGTGGGCCAGTGCCCGGATCGCCTTCGGATCGGTGATCTCCACTTTCTTCTCCGGGCGCTGCCGTCGGCTGGCAGCCGGCGGAACGGGCGACTCCGGCAGCGGGATTTCTGCATTCACAGACCCAGTGTAGCCACCACCAGCCAACTATGAAAGAAATGCTTGACACTTGGGATTGATCAGCACTAGCTTGCAATTTATGAAACAACCACTTCATAAGCAGCCGGAGCACGCAGCCGCCACACCTCCGCTCCGGCGCAACCGCGACTTCCTCCTCGCCGGCAGTGCCCGCTTCGTCGCCACCGCCGGCCTTGGCGCCGTCGTCGTCACCGTGATGCTCCACCTGCACGACCTGGGCGCCTCCGGCGTGGCACCGGTGGCAGGCCCGTGGCTGGTGGCCGCCTACCTGCTCTGCTCCGCGCTGCCACTGGTGCTGCTGGCACCGTGGGCCGGCCGGCTCGCGGACACGAGGGACTCCCGGACGCTTGCGACGGCGTCGTCCGTGGTCAGTGCCGCAGCCGTCGCCGGGATGGGCCTGGGCATGGCGTACCTTGACCACTACCTTCCCGTCCTGTTTGCGATGACCATCCTGCTGGACGCCGCACAGGCAGTGGCCGGGCCCACGTGGCAGGCCCTGCTGCCGAGGATCGTCGGCGAGGACCGCACGCCGCGGGCGATGGGCACCATGCAGGCCACCGTGATGATCGCCGGAATGGCGGGACCGGCCGCCGGCGGGCTGCTCAGCGGGTGGGGCGGTTCAACCCTGGTTTTCGCCGTTGCCAGTGGCTGCTACCTGGCCATGGGCGCCGGCGCCCTGCTCATCCGTACCCGCCGTGGCACCGCCGCCGAACTGGCGGGAACGGCGAAACCCGCCCTGCTGGATGGCCTTCGCCTGATCCGGCGGGACAGCCTGGTCTGGGCCATTGTCCTCGGCGCGCTCTTCTTCGTGACCGTGGCCGAGGCGGTGAGCGTCCTCGAGGTCTTCCTCGCCCGGGGCGAACTGGGTGCGACGGAAACGGAATACGGACTCCTGGCCGCGGCCTTCGCCCTGGGCATGGCGTCCGGGGCCGCACTCTCCAGCAGGATCAGGAACGGGATCCCGCGGCTCCGGGCACTGCTGGCCGCCATGGCCCTGACCGCTGTGTTCCTGGGAACGATGGGGCTGGTCCCCGATGTGGGAATGCTGTTCGCAGCCACCACCGCCATGGGTGTGGCGTGCGGGGCCATGAATGCCTGCTTCGGCACCATCGTGATCCTGCGTGTGCCGGAAGGCGGCCGCGGCCAGGCCCTGGCCATCATCGGCGGGCTGGCCCGGGCCGTGACCATCGCGGCGCTGGCGCTGGGAGGCGTCCTGGGTGCGCTGCTGCCGGTGCGGGCCGGGCTGCTGATGGTCGCGTCGGCCGGACTGCTCGTGGCGCTGGGCGTTGCGGCGTACGTGTGGCCGCGGTACGGACGGCCCGCGGCCGGCGCCGTGCGGCCGCAAGCACCGGCTGCCGGCGGGTCAGGCGGGCAGCAGGAACCCGTCGCGCACCAGGTTCGCCACGTCGGCGAGCAGCCCGCTCCGGAACGTGCCGCCGTCGAACCCGTCCTCCCCTGACAGGGTGCCGCCCAGCAGCGCCTCCAGGGCGCCGGCGATCTGCCCCACTGTCAGGTCGCCGTCGCACGCGGAGACGAAGCCTGCCAGTTCGGTGCTGAGCAGGTTGGTCCGGCGCAGCCCGGCGCCCTGGCGCAGCAGGATCACACCCGGGTGCTCGGCCCCGGGCCGCTGGTGCCGCTCCTCCGTGACGTCGTCCGCCACGAGCAGGTGCGTGTCTTCGAGATTGTTGGCCGCCAGCCAGTCTGAACGTTCGACGGCGGCGCCCAGGTGGGGACCTACTGGCTGTTCTATGGGGTAGGTGATTTCCTCGAACCGGCTGATGACGGGCCCGGCGCCGGCTGCGGGACGCCGCAGGTAGATCATGCCGAAGCCGATGCCCTCCACGTTCCGGGACGCGAAGTCCGCGAGGTAGGCGGCGTAGGCGTTTTGGTAGTGCTTCCGGTCGCGGGATTCGGAGGCGTCCTGCAGCCAGGTTTCGGCGTATTGCTCCGGGCCCACCTGTTCGCGCTGGATGAACCAGGCGTCCACGTCCGGACCGGCCCATTTTTGCGGCCGGTCCGACCATGACGTGCCCGCTGTGACTTCCCAGTTGCCCAAAAGCTGGGCTGTTCCGGCCGGCGCCAGGACCGACGGAAGCGCGGCCACCAGCGATGCCACGATGTCGTCCCCGGGCAGCCCGCCGTCCCGGTAGGTGAACTGTCCTGACGCGTCCTCGCCGAGGGTCCGCGGCGTGATGACGAACGGCGGGTTGGACACCACCAGTTCAAATTCCTCCCCGGCCACCGGATCCAGCAGCGATCCCAGCCGCAGGCTGACCCGGTCCTCGAGCCGGTCCGGGTCCAGGTGCAGCGCCCCGGCATTGAGGAGCAGGTTGAACCGGGTGAAGGCCAGGGCCCGCTCGGAGATGTCCGTGGCGGTGACATGCTCGGCATGGTGCAGGAGGTGGAAGGACTGGATTCCGCAGCCCGTTCCCAGGTCCAGGGCCTTGGCCACGTGGCGCCGGACGGTGGTCTGCACCAGCGTGGTGGACGCCTGCCCGATGCCCAGCACGTGGTCGTGCCGCAGCACGCCGGCCTGCTGGTGCGCGGCGAGGTCGCTGGCCACCCAGAGCTCGGCGCCGCCGCTGCCGTCCTCGTTGGAGTCCCAGCCGTACGGCCGCAGATCCGCCTTGGCCTGAAGCAGGGCCGCCTCCGTCCCCTCAGGGCCGGGCACGGGCTCAACCAGCCCCAGCTCCAGCAGGCCGTCGGCGCCGATCCCCGGCAGGGCGGCGTCGAGCGTTTCCCGCTGCTGCGGTTCGGCCAGGAGCCAGAGGCGCACGACGGCGGCGAGGGCCGCCGTCGAACCGTCACCCGGAGCCGCGTCCCCCAGTGCGCGCTCGGTGGCCAGCAGCGCAGGGATGACCTGGTCCCGGTTCAGAGCACGGTAGGCGGATTCGCCCAGGAGCCCGGCCACGCCGTCGAGCGTGTAGTCCACGCTCCGGAGGTCCGCGGCGAGCGCTGTCAGCAGTCCCGGGAGGTCGCTGCGCGGGGCGTCGGGGGTGTTGCCGGCCAGGAAAAGGGTGGAATCAGTCACCGGTCAAGTCTATTGGCGGGCCGCCCCGGCCCTGACGGTCAGAGGTTCTGCTCCGCATAGACCTTCAGCGCATCCCGGACGAAACCGGCGCCGTCAGCTCCGCCGTAGTTTTTGGCGAACCGGGGGTCGGCCACGTACATCTCGCCGAGGCCGGTGACGTAGCCCTTGACGTCGCTTTTACCCTCGGCACCCTTACCCCGGGCGTCCGCCGCAGGAGTGCCCGGGATGCCGGTGAGCCATTCGACGTGCCGCTTCGCGATGGCCTGGGCCTCTGGACTGTCGGGCGCGATACCGGCGGTGGCGGCGGCGATCCAGTCCTCGCCCAGCTGCTGCGAGCGCTGCTTCCACGCGGCCTTCTCGTCGGCGTTCATGCCGCGCCACCACGAGTCCCCCTTGGCGTAGGCGTCCTTGCCCCAGCGTTCCTCCACTTCGTCCTTGTACTGCGTGTGGTCGAAACCGTTGAACATGTCTTCTGCCATGATTTCGCCACCTCCTTTCACTGCCTCGATGGTTTGCGTGACCGACGCGATCTGCCGCGCCAGCCTGTCCTGTTCCTGCTTCAGCCATTCGAGATGGCCGGTGAGCGCCCTGGCGGCGTCCGCTTCGTCGTCGAGCACCTGGCTGATCACCGGCAGGCCCAGCCCCAGTCCGCGCAGGAGCAGGATGCGCTGGAGCTGCACCAGTGCGGCCTGGTTGTAGTACCGGTAGCCGTTGTGGCCGGTGCGGCTGGGCTTGAGCAGGCCGATGTCGTCGTAGTGGCGCAGCGTCCTGCTGGTGGTGCCGGCAATGCGGGCTATGTCCTGGATGGACCAGTCCATCGCGTCCTCCTTCCGTGGGTTCCGTAGCTGATACTTCGACGATAGATGTTGACGTAGCGTCAAGGTCAAGTGCGTGCTGAGGGTGCGGCGTATCATGGACGCATGCACACGCAGCAGCGATTTATCAGCCCTCGGCCGCTTCCCGGCCGCACGGGCTTCCCATCGCGCGCCTGACGCTGCCGGGGTCCGTCCGGCGCAGCGGCTGAGGGTGACCACCCCTCCCCGCCCCTGATGCACCCAAAGGACCCCCAACCATGAAGACGTACCTTTCCCATGCCCAGCTCAACGACGCCCTCTCCCTGCGCGACCTGTCCGATCCCGACGCCGGCCAGCACGCCATGCAGCTGCTCCTCGCCGACGTCGTGGCCGCTCTGGAGCGCCTCTGGGGCGTGCCGTCCCGGACCCACCGCCTCAACCCGCTGGTTGCCACCGCCGACAACTACGACAGGCTCGGCTATTCGCCCGACGACATCACGCGGGATTCGCGCTATTCCCGCCACGTGAGCCCCACGGTGATGCTTCGCAGCCACACGTCCGCAGGCATCCCGGCGCTGCTGGACCCGCTCCGCGGCGAGCTGGGCCGCTACGACGAACTGCAGGTGCTGCCGGGCCTGGTCTACCGCCGCGACGCGGTCGACCGCACCCATGTGGGCGCCCCGCACCAGGTGGATCTTTGGCGGCTTAAAGCGAGGGGGCTGCTGGGGCCTGCTGACCTGGACGCCATGATGGAAGCGGTGGTGGAGGCCGTGCTCCCGTCGTCGGAGTACCCGGATGTGCAGTGGCGGGCCACGCCGGCGCGGCACAGCTACACCGCGGCGGGCCGGCAGCTGGACGTGCTGGTGACGCTGCCGGACGGGCGCCGCGAGTGGCTGGAGCTGGCGGAGTGCGGGCTGGTGGCCGCCCCGGTCCTGCGCGGTTCAGGCCTGGACCCGCGGCGCTGGGCGGGCCTTGCCCTGGGCATGGGGCTGGACCGTGCGCTGATGCTGCGGAAAGGCATCACAGACATCCGGCTGCTGCGGTCGGGGCGTCCGGAGGTCCAGTCTCAGATGCTGGACCTTGCACCGTACCGTCCCGTTTCTGCCATGCCCGAGATCCGGCGGGACCTTTCGCTGGTGCTGGACTCCGGTGACGACGCCGACGTCGAACTCCTGGGCGACCTGGCCCGCACCGTCCTCGGGCCGGACGCCGACGTCCTGGCGGCGTTGGAGGTCCTCGCGGTGACCACGACGGCGGAGCTGCCGCCGGCCGCCGTCGAACGCCTCCGGATGCGGGCCGGGCAGGTGAACGCCTTGCTGCGGCTCGTGCTGCAGCCGCTGGACCGGACGCTGACCGACCGCGAGGCGAACGCGTTACGGGACAGGGTGTACGTTGCGCTGCACCGCGGCGACGTGCAGGAGCTGATCGCGGGGTGAAGACGGCCCCGGCCGCCGGGTAAGTTGGAGGCATGGCTGTTATTCCCCGTTCGTTTCCGCGCGCCCTTTCCGTGGCGGCCGCCGCTGCTGTCCTGCTGGGAGTTTCCGGCTGCGCCCAGCAGCTTTCCGTCGAAAACGCGGACGTGCCCTCGTGGAAAGCCACCGCACTGCCGTCGGCCAACGGCATCGTGGCCGAGGACGCCGGTAAGATCCTCAATGCCCAGCCGGTGGACCGCACGGAGAATGTGCCGGCCGGCAGCTACACGCTGACGCTGGTCTGCGAGGGCGGCGGGAAGGCCTTCCTCGCGGTGCGCTCCGGAGGCAAGGAACTGGCCGACCTCGGGGCCGCGTGCTATGGGACGAGGGAGTCCGTGAAGATCACCCTGCAGAATCCGGCATCGGTGGAAATCAGCGCCTCCAGCGTCGACGCCCCGCTGATTTACGCCTACCAGCTGGTGTCCGCCGGCTAGTTCGGGTTGGCTGTCATGGTGAGCAGGTCCAGGCATATGGCTTACGGGCCGGGGCGGGCCTAGAGTCAGAGTATGCCCGCGATGCCGGGGGCGCAGCCGCGCCGAGATGCGGTACCTGTTCCGGGTCCCCCACCGCCCCGGAAGTCCTCCGCGCGCACCCGGGCGAGGGCCGCCGTCGTGCTGTGGGCAACAGCGGGCCTGGTGGCTGCCGGGTCGCTCGCCGGCTGTGAATACACCTACGAGGAGGGCTGGCGGCCGCCGGAATCCGTTCCCGCGCCGGCCTTCACCGACCAGTCCTTCCCCAATGACCTGCTCCGCAACGAGCCCGTCACCGAGGCCGAACTGGAGGGCTGGGTGGAGGAGGAACTGCCGTTCACCGCCCGCCAGGTGGTGCACACCGGCTCCGGCATCCTCGCCGAGGGAGAGATCAAATCCGACGTTGCGGCGGGGCTGGCAGTGGGCACGTACGCCCTGGCCTTGGTGTGCCGGAGCCAGCGAAGGGTCACCTTCACCGTCCGCGACGACGCGTCCACCCTGGTGGATCTCAGCCTGCGCTGCGGGTCCACCCGGGAGACCGTAATCTACCTGTCCAAGGAGTCGGCGCTGAGCATCCGGGTTGAGCCGAGGTCGCTGGCCAATTATGCGTATCGGCTTACCCTGCTCTGAGTCTTAGGCAGTGCAGCCTTCGGGGCAGCGGAGCGTCTCCGGGCTGGAGGCGCAGTCGGCGCAGTACAGCGTCAGTGTGCGGCAGCTCGGGTTGGAACAGTTCTCGAACTTGCTCGTCGGGGCCGCGCAGCGGACGCATTCACCGATGGTCTTGGCGTCCTCGCTGAACTCCAGGTGCATGCGCTTGTCGAAGACGTAGAGCGAGCCTTCCCAGAGGCCCTGGTCCTTGAAGGTTTCGCCGTAGCGGACGATGCCGCCGTCGAGCTGGTAGACCTCTGTGAAGCCGCGGTTCACCATCAGGCTGGAGAGCACCTCGCAGCGGATGCCGCCGGTGCAGTAGGTGACCACAGGCTTGTCCTTGAGGGCGTCGTACTTGCCGGAGTCGAGTTCCTTGATGAAGTCGTGGGTGGTGGCCACATCGGGGACGATCGCGTCCTTGAACTTGCCGATCTGGGCCTCAAACGCGTTGCGGCCGTCGAAGAACACCACGTCTTCGCCGGCCTGCTTCCTGGCTTCGACGAGTTCGTGGAGTTCCTCCGGCTGGAGGTGCGTGCCGCCGCCCACCACGCCGTCGGCGTCGACCTTGAGCTCGCCGGGGGCGCCGAAGGAGACGATCTCGTCCCGGACCTTAACGCTGAGGCGGGGGAAGTCGTCAGCGCCGCCGTCGGACCACTTCACGTCGATGCCGTGGAAGCCTTTGTATTCGCGGGTGGTCTTCACATACTGCTTGACCGCGCCGATCTCGCCGCCCACGGTTGCGTTGATGCCGTCCTTGGAGATGAGGATGCGTCCGGTCAGCCCGAGCTTCTCGCAGAGGGCGCGCTGCCAGAGCCGCACAGCGTCCGGATCAGCGAGCGGGGTAAAGCCGTAAAAGAGCACAATTCGGTTCAAAGCCACGTATTTAAGGGTACTGGCTTCACCGTGCCGGGCCGGTCCCGCGGCTTAGGGGCCGGCCTGCCTCGCCGCCAGGGCGGCGTCGCGCCTGTTCAGCGCGGTTTCGGCGCCCCGGTAGCCGAGGACGACGGCGGCGAAGGCCACCACGGTTGCCGTCGGGGCGGTCACCATCGTGTGGGCGCCACTGTGTGCTGCGAGGGCGGCGGCGCCGTCTCCCGCAAGCCGCGGCAGCAGGAAGAGGACCAGCGCGGCCAGCAACCCGCCGAGCCCGGGCCGCCGCACACCGTCCGGTTCCGCGCGGGATCCCAGGAAGGCCAGCGGCCGCTTCGTTCTCCGGTGGATCAGGGCGCCGGCCGCCAGCGGCACGATCCCGCAGGCCAGCCAGACCCAGTAGCTGAGGCCAGTGGCCGCTTCCCAGTATCGGGCGCTGCCGACCGCCGCCACCGTCGCGGCGATGCAGACCAGCAAGGAGGGCGGGAGCGTGTACGGGGCTGAGCGGTCCTTTGCGGTGGGCATTCGGCCAGTCTCGCCGGATCACAATTGCGTAAGCAAGTCACATCGGGGTACCGCACCCCCTGTTGCTAGTGACAGTGCTGGAATACTCTCATCACATGAGTCCGGACGCCTTGGTTGGAGACATCACACACCTTCTTGAAGTCTGGGTGGCTGGCTGGGCCGGCTGCCGCGGCTACCAGACTGCCACCGAAGGGCGGTTCCCCGCGGCCCTGCGGAAAGACACCACCGGGGACTGGGAATACTTCGCCCACGATCCTTCGGACGACGAGTTTGCGGCTCTGGTGGCCAAGACTGCCGAGGCTCCGGCGAGGATCCTGACTGTCCTGACCAACGACGTCGCGCGCTACACAAATTTGGCCCAAAAGCACGGCCTGAATATCACCTCAGCATCACAGGCCATGATGATCGTGGACATGGCCACCCAGGATACGGAGGATCCGTGGCTCTCCGACGACGACCTCAACCTGGTCACCTCGGAACTCGACGGCGTCCACCACGCGGTGGTCCGTTCTGGTGACACGGTGGCGGCGAGCGGCCGGGTTTTTGTGGTGGGCGAGACTGCCATATTCGACAAGATTGTTGTCCAACCGACGTTCCAGCGCCGAGGCCTGGGCAGCTTCATTATGAAGGCCCTGGCCGCGCAGGCCATCGGACCGGATGTGGAGAACGGCCTGCTCCTGGCCTCCATCGACGGCCAGAAGCTGTATTCCCATCTGGGCTGGTCCACTGTGTGCCGGGTCCTGATGTTGTCCACGTCGGACGAAGGTGCTGACCTTTCCGTGGGGTGATTTTTCCCCGGGTGACAGAATGTTGGGGTGATCCCCCATGACTCCCTGATTCCCTTGCTGGGCCGCGGCCCTGACCCGGAACAGCTGCGTCATGTCCGCACGATTCCCGCCCGGAAGGCAGTCCACGCGCCCTGGCCGGGCTGGGCGCATCCTGACCTGGTGGCAGCCTACGGCTCGCTGGGCATCCATGAACCGTACCGGCACCAGATTGAGGCAGCAGACCTGGCCCACGGCGGCGAACACGTTGTCATCGCCACCGGTACAGCGTCCGGAAAATCCCTGGCGTACCAGTTGCCGGCGCTGGATGCCATCCACCGTTCCGAGGTCCGGGTCCTGTCCGAGCCCGGAAAAATCCACGACGACGGCGCTGTGACGCTTTATCTGTCCCCCACCAAGGCTCTGGCAGCAGACCAGTTGGCCGCCATCCGCGCGTTGAAGCTGCCCACGGTCCGGGCTGAGACGTACGACGGCGACACCGACCCCGCTTCCCGCCGCTGGATCCGCGACCACGCCAACGTCATTCTCGCCAACCCGGACATGCTCCACTTCGGGATCCTTCCCAACCACGCCTGGTGGGCAAGTTTTTTCCGGCGGCTCCGGTACGTCATCGTGGACGAAGCCCACAGCTATCGGGGCGTCTTCGGCTCCCATGTGGCCAACCTGATGCGGAGGCTCCGCCGCATCTGCGCCTATTACGGCGCGGGAACCTCCCGGCCGGAGCCGGTGTTCATTGCCGCCTCCGCCACCGCGTCCGAGCCCGGCACGTCCTTCGGGCGGCTGATCGGCGCCCCGGTCCGCGCCGTTTCCGAGGACTGTTCCCCGCACGGCGCCACCACCGTGGCCTTCTGGGAACCCGCGCTGACCGAACTCAAGGGTGAGAACGGCGCCAAGGAGCGGCGGACTGCGGTGGCGGAAACCGCTGACCTGCTGGCGAACCTGGTTTCCGCACGGATCCGGACCATCGCCTTCATCAAGTCCCGGCGCGGGGCGGAGACCATCTCTTCGATCACGAAACGCCTGCTCGATGAGGTGGACCCCAGCCTGCCGCAGCGGGTGGCGGCCTACCGCTCCGGTTACCTGCCGGAAGAACGCCGCGCCCTGGAGAAGGCCCTCCGGTCCGGCGAACTGCTGGGCGTATCCAGCACCTCGGCGCTGGAGCTCGGGATCGACATTTCGGGCCTGGATGCGGTGCTGGTGGCCGGCTGGCCCGGCACCAGGGCCTCCCTCTTCCAGCAGATCGGCCGGGCCGGCCGCGCGGGACAGGACGCCATCGCCGCGTTTGTGGCCAGCGATGACCCGCTGGACACCTATCTGGTGAACCATCCCGAGGCGATCTTTGATGTTTCCGTTGAGGCCACCGTTTTTGATCCCTCCAATCCGTACGTGCTGGGGCCGCACCTGTGCGCCGCGGCCGCTGAGCTGCCGCTCGGTGTGTCCGAGCTCGGCCTCTTTGGCAGCACCGCCGAGAAGCTGCTGGGACAGCTGGTGGCCCAGGGCTACCTGCGCCGCCGCCCCGCAGGGTGGTTCTGGACGCACTCCCAGAGTGCCGCCGCCATGGTGAACCTCCGAGCCGACGGCGGCGGCCCCGTGAGCATTGTTGACGCTGACACCGGCTCCCTGCTGGGGACCATGGACTCCCCGCAGACGCACTACCAGGCCCATACCGGGGCCGTCTACGTCCACCAGGGTGACAGCTACGTGGTGGAAGACCTGAACGAGGACGAACACTGCGTGGTTGTCCGGCGGGCAAATCCGGACTACTACACCACTGCCCGTGACGTGACCCAGATCGAAGTGCTGGACACTCTCCGCACAGCACAGTGGGGCGATGTCCGCGTCCACTTCGGTGACGTGAAGGTGACAACGCAGGTGGTCTCCTTTCAGCGCAAGGCCCTGATCTCCAATGAGATCCTGGGTGAGGAGCCGCTGGAGCTGGGTGCCAGGGACCTGTTCACCAAGGCCGTCTGGTTCGTGGTGGAAAACCGTTCCCTGACGGGTGCGGGGCTCATTGAGGCGCAGTTTCCCGGCGCCCTGCACGCGGCCGAACACGCCGCGATCGGGCTCCTGCCGTTGGTGGCTTCCAGCGACCGGTGGGACATTGGCGGTGTGTCGACTGCCATCCACGCCGACACCGGGGTGCCCACCATCTTTGTGTATGACGGGCACCCCGGCGGCGCAGGCTTCGCTGAGCGCGGCTTCGATAAGGCCAAGGTGTGGCTCACCGCGACCCGGGACGCCATCGAGGCCTGCGAGTGCGAAGCGGGCTGCCCGTCCTGCGTGCAGTCCCCCAAATGCGGGAACAAGAACAATCCGCTGGACAAGGCGGCTGCGATCACGCTCATCGATGTCCTGCTCAAGGACGCCAGCGAGGCATCTCCCGTCGCCCTGTAGCCCAGCCGCGGGCACTCCAGAGCGACAGAACGCCAGACCCGGAGCACGTCAGTGCTGTGAGTGTCCCAGACGTTGAGCGCTACGGCGGCGGGCCTGCCCTGGCGCGGCCGGTGGCTGTTCCCAGTACGGTCCTGGCTACGAGCTCGGTGCTGACCTCGATGGTCTGGCCCGAACCTGCGCTGCAGCTGACTACCCTAGCGGCGTGCTGGCCGGCCACGTCCGCGGCCACTGCGCACGGCTCCCCTAAGGTCAGGCCGCGGAGTGCGTCCGCCGCGGCGAGTGCCGCAAGATCCGCAGCTGCCGCCGCCCTGCTGGCCATCACGGCCGACTGGGCCAGCAACAGCACCAGTGACATGGCCACGATCACCACCAGCGCCAGTCCGGCGGCCAGGACGGTTCCGGATCCGCGCTCCCGGTGGTCCAGGAGACCGCCGCTCATGCCGCTGCCGCCATCACAAGGTGCCTCGTCCACGCTGGCTGAAGGGCCGTGGCGGCCTGGGCAGCCGTGCGTCGGGAAAGCGTGCTTAGGGCAGCCACGCCTTCGGCAGCCAGACGTTCGGCAGCCAGACGTTCGGCAGCCAGGCTCGGCGCATTTCGGCCGTGGGCCCGGGCGGTTTCATTTCGGGTGGAGGCTTTGGCAGTCAGGGTCCACGGCACCGTTGCCCCCAACGGCCCAGCCACCCTGTCTGCAACGGTGACGCTGACCCATTCGCCGTCGGCGGCGATGGCCGCGGTGGCGGAGGCTCCAGCCAGCCTGCCCACAATCGCTTCGGCCGCTGCCGGTCCTTCGCCCCGGGCGAGTGCCCTGGCGCTGGCCAGCGCTGCCTCTTCGAGCCGGAGCTGGGTGGCTCCCGCGGCGGCACCCGCCAGCAACAGCGCCAGGAGCAGGAGCACGGCAGGAAGTGCCACCGCAAACTCCGCAGTCACGGCTCCGCGGGCGTTCACCGGCCCGGGGCGGCCGCGCCGGCAGCAACCGGCCCGGCGATCGGGCCGGCAACCTGGCAGCACCCGGGTCATGGCAGGGCCAGCGCCGTGCGGATCAGGTTCAGGAGGAAGCCGCGCACCTCGTCGCTGCGAAGGATGAATACCAGCAGCCCTGCGAACCCCACGGCTGCGAGTGTGGCAATGGCGTATTCGGCGGTGGCCATGCCGGCTTCCGATCCGAGGCGGCGCATCCGGCCGCGGCGCTGCCCGCGTCCGGATGCGCCCGGGTACAGCTCCACAACGTTGCTGACCGCATCCGCGGCCGCACCCCGCTGCTGCGCTGCGGGGACTCCTTCGGCTCCGGCCCCGGCGGCTGTGGCCCGGTATTCCGTGGCGGCGACGGCGGTGCTTTGGTTCATCAACATGGTTTTTCCTTTCAGTGGTCCGGCCCGGTTGCCGGCACCTCCGACTCTTCCGGGCCGGCCCGGTGCCGGTAAGGGAGCGGTTGTCCTAAGTGGATAAGCTGTGGCCCGCCGCCGTTGTGGAGGAGTTGTGAGGAAAGAACCGGCGCGCGACCTGAGGCGCGGAGCCCGCCGCTGGTCAGGAGCAAGGCCCGGGCTGAGGCACGCGGCCCGGAGGACACCGGGGTTCAGGAGGACACCGGGGTTCAGGAGGGCACCGGGGTTCAGGAGGGCAGCGGTGGTTAGAAGGAGGCTTCCTGGGGTCAGGATGGCACCAGTGCAAGCAGCACGGGGACCACGCCGAGGCAGATGAAGGCCGGCAGCGAACACAGCCCCAAGGGAATCACCAGCTTCACTCCGAGGGACGCGGCGCGCTTCTCCGCCGCCCGGAACCTTTCACGACGGATCCTGGCGGCCTGGGCGTACAGGATGGCAGACGACGGGGCCCCGGTCAGGGCCGCGAAGCCCAGCGCGTCGCGCATTTCCAGTATTTCCGGCAGACGGACTTCGGAGCTGCGCCAGGCAGTCTCCCAGTCGGCCCCGATGGCCAGGGCAGAGACTACAGGCCGGAGCGACCGGCGGTACTCCGGGGAAGCGGTGGCTGCGACGAGCTCGAGTGAACGCCCGATCCCGGACCCGGCGTCCAGCATGGCGGCAACCAGTTCCAGCATCATCGCGGTGTCCCGCAGGCCGTCGAGACTTCCGAGCGATTCACCCGGCCGCTCACCCGGCGCCCGGTCCGGCCGCGAGCCTGCTCCTGGACCAAAATGCAGGCTCTTCAGCTGATGCCCCACCCGTCCCGGCCCGGCGAAAGCAAGGACCGCGGCGGCGGCCAGACATCCCAGCACGACGGCGGCAGGCAGCAGTGCGGTCATGGCACCCCCGCCCCGACGGCCCCGTGGACCAGCCGGGCCGACCAGATCCGGCCGGCGACGGTCAGGACGAGGCCGGCTGCGAGGGACGCCAGTCCAAGCGGGGTCCCGACCAGAATGGCCAACGGATCCACACCCAAAGCGATGCCCAGCCCAAGTCCCATCAGTGGCAGCCACGTCAGCAGGCTGACGGTGGCCCGGGGGCCGGCGAGGGCAGTCTGCCGCGCCGCTTCGGCGTCGTCCTCAACTTCCAGCTGGGCGGCGAACCGTGTCAGCACATCAGCGAGCGGGCAGCCGCTGGCCTCCGCGATGTCAAAGCATGCCGCCAACTGGACCCAGATCCGACGCTCCCGGCCGCCCGCTTGCCGAAAGGCCGCCGGGACCGCGCTCCCGATAGCGTCCGACACCGGCGCGCCCCGGAACGCGGCAGCCCGTGCCGCACCGAGCACCGCCACCGAGCCGAGGCTCAGGCGTGCCCCGGAGGTCTGGCCGGCAGGGGTGCCGTTGTTCCGGGCAGCCTCCGGCCGGTCGGAGTACAGGAACCACAATTCATCCCAGAGCCGCGCGGGGGTCCTGCCGCCCTTCAGCAGGGCCGCCAGCTGCTGAACGACCAGGGTCATGGAGATGTTGCCGGGACTCCTGCTTCCCCGCCGCAGGAGCCCCGCCAGCGCCGCTTGCCGTACGGAAATTCCACCAGCAGACTTTCCCCGGCCGAATGCGCCCGCCAAGCCTCCTTCGGAATCAGCCCCCACACCTGCAGCGCGCCCAACGGCATGGCGGAACCGGGCGGCCGCAGTCCGGGCCGGCCGCACGAAGAGCCAGACGGCCAGGCACAGGCAGCCGGCCAGGAGCGCAGTCACGCGGCTGTTCCGGTCAGGCGGTCATCGATTCCCAGCCGGTCGGCCAGTTGGCCCCAGGCCGGACCCGGAGTCAGCAGGTCCCGTCGCATCTCCAGGGCGGGAACGACAGCCAGGCCGCCGTGGCCTTCCTCCACCACACCAATGCATGCGACCCGGCGCCCGCTGGGCGGCCTGTCCACGTGGATGACAACGTCCAGCGCACTGGAGGCCTGCAGCCGTACAGCTTCCTGCCCCAGTCCGGCCAGCGCTCCCAGTGCCGTCAGGCGGGCGGGAACGGCCGTGGCCGTGTTCGCGTGGATGGTTCCTCCGCCTCCGGTGTGGCCGGTGTTCATGGCGGTCAGCAGTTCCCGCACCTCGGCGCCGCGGCATTCGCCCACCACCAGCCGGTCAGGCCGCATTCGCAGCGCCTGGCGGACCAATTCGCCCAGGTCCACTTCGCCGCCGCCCTCGAGGTTTCCATGCCGGGATTCCAGGGACACAACGTGCGGGTGGACGGGATTCAGTTCCGAAGCATCTTCGATCAGGACCATGCGCTCACGCGGGGAGCACAGGCTGAGCATCGTGGAGAGCAGTGTGGTTTTCCCTGATCCTGTGGCACCGCTGATGAGGAAACTCAGCCGGTGCCCGACGACGCGTTCCAGGACGTCCTGGACGGTCTCGCCGAACATCCCACCTGCGCGCAGCTCCTCCATGGTGAAAACCTGCTCCCGCCGGATGCGGACACTCAGAAGGGTGCCGGCAGTGGAAATCGGCGGAAGGACGGCGTGGATGCGGTAGCCGCCGTCGAGCCTCACGTCCACGCAGGGCGAGCCGTCGTCCAGGCGCCTCCCGCCGGCCGCGACGAGCCGGGCCGCCAGCGCCCGGACCTGGGGTTCGCCGGCGAAGGAGACTGCCGCGCGTTCGAGCCCGTTTCCCCGGTCCAGCCATACGGAGTCGGGTGCGTTGACGAAGATGTCAGTCACCGCCGGATCCCGGGTGAGCTCCTGAAGCGGCCCGAGGCCGTTGAGCTCGGCGCTGATCCGTTCCACGGCGGCGAGCGAGCCTGCCGTTCCGAGCATCTTCCCGGTGGCTTGGACGGCTGCGGCCACCCGTGAGGCCGTGACGGGTCCGGACTCAGCCATCACCGATTCGCGGACCGATTCCAGCAGCCCCGAGTCCAGGCCCGGGGAAGCGACAAACCGGGAATCCAGGACACGCGCCTGGCGGCGGCCGGCCCCTGCCGGCGGCGGTGGGGATGCCGGGGTGCGGGAAGCCCGGGCGCTCACGGCAATCCTCCGGCTTCCAGGTCGCCGTCGAGCAAATCCAGGACAGAAGCCGCAAAATGCCGCACGCTGCGGCGCTTCCCCAGTTCAAGGAGGCGTCCGCTCTCCGAAGCACCGGTCACGCCGCGCAGGTCAGGCACCCGGCCGTGGACCGGAAGCCCCACAGCATCGGCGATCAGGGCACTATCCAGCGCTGCGCCGGGCTTTCCCCGGACCAGCAATGCGGCCTCCACCGGCGGCAGCTCCTGGAGCAGCCGGGCCGAGGCCACCGCTGCCTTCAGCTGGGCGGGAACCACCACCAGGATCCGGTCGCAGTCCCAGGCGAAGGTGTGCAGCGGCTCGGCGCCACGCCCGATGTCCACCACAACGAGCTCATAGCCACGCCGGGCGGCATCAAGGACGCCGCCGGCCGCTGCTGCATCCACGGGTGCGGGGCGTTCCCGGCTCCCCGGCCACGACAGGAAGGAAAAGCCACCAGTGATCGGCAGGGAATCCGAGAGCTGATCAGGGTCGATGCTCCCGCTGGCCTCGGCCAGGTCCGGCCAGCGGAGGCCCGGGAGTTCCTCGGCGGCCAGCGCCAGCTCCAGGCCGCCGCCCCAGGGGTCACCGTCCACCAGCAGCACCCGGACGCCCATCCCGGCAGCCGCCTGGGCGATCCAGATAGCAGCGGTGGTGGCTCCCGCACCGCCGCATCCGCCGGTGACGCCCAGCACCAGGCCACCGGCCTGGGGCGAGCGTGACCGGCTGAGGTATTCGGCCAGCCACGCCGCAGCATCGGGCAGCACGGCTACCCGCTCCGCTCCGAGGGCGGCCGCGAGGTGCCACAGGCTGTCGCCCTCCCCGCTGAGGCCCACGAGCACGGCAGGGGCGCGGCGCCGGGGCGGCAGTTCACGAACATCGCTGCCCACGAGCACGGCGGACGAGGAGTCCCAGTACCTTGCGGCTTCCACGGAGTCGGCCGCCACACGCAGCCTGCCGCCTGCGGCCGCGACGATACGTTCCACCTCACCCTGCAGGAAGCCGGACCCGGTAACCAGCAGGACCTCGGCAGCCTCCTCCGGCAGCCATGCACCGGGATCAGGGCCGCGGGCATGGGCCGGTTCGCCCGCGAACGCGGCCCGCTCCCCCGGTGACGCACGCCGCGCTGGCATGGAAGCGCTGGCCGGGCCTGACGGTGACGGTGCTTGCTGGTGCCTGCTCATAGGGCAACACTGACCGGCCAAGGGCTCAACCGTAAGCGGTGATTTGTCCTATGTGGACAAAGGCGGGCAATAGCGGGATGACGATGCGTGTGGAGGACAGCCCGCCACGGCCCGCACGAACCGACCCCGGCGACAGGGCAGAATTGTCGTATGTACCTGCTGCTCGCCGCCCACCCCCAGGGCGCAGCTCTCCAGGAACTCACCCAGGCGGGAGACCCCCACCCCAACACCCCGGAACCGCACGTGGTCAGCACGGGCGAGCTTGCCGCCGTCGTACGCAACCTGGAAAGCCGGCCAAACGGCGGCCCGCCGCCGCGCTGGATCTGGCACCGTACCCAGGACTGGTACCCCACCCTGCTGGCGTCCGGAGTGGAACTGGACCGCTGTTACGACCTGGCGCTGTGCGGCAATATCCTGGCCTGTTCCGAGTTCACGGCCCATACCGACTACGCGCGGACTGCCGACAAGATCACGCTGGATGAGGATCTTCAGCCGCCGCGCGCCCTCCAGCCGCCCGCACCGCCCGCCGAGCAGGGCGCACTCTTCGAGGATCCGGGCCACGGGGCAGCGCCCCGCTACACGCCCGAGGAACTTCGGGCCGAATACGCCGCGCAACAGGTGGCCCTGGCGGCGGCGAGCCCCGGAGAGAACCGCCCCAAACGGCTCCATCTGCTCCTCGCCGCAGAATCGGCCGCCGCCATGATCGCCGCCGAAATGCAGCACGCCGGCGTCCCCTGGCGGGAAGACCTGCACGAAAAGATCCTCGCCGACTACTTAGGGCCGCGGCCGCCCGCCGGCCACCGTCCGGCAAAGCTCGAAGCCCTGAACACCGAACTGCGTGCCCTGCTCAGCTCACCGGGCCTGAACCCTGATTCACCGCAGGAACTGATGCGCGCCCTGCACCGCAACGGCATCGAGGTGAAGACCACCCGGCAGTGGGAGCTGAAGGAGTCCAGCCACCCCGCCATCGAACCGCTCCTGGCCTACAAGAAACTCTCCCGCCTGCACACGGCCAACGGCTGGGCATGGCTGGACGCGTGGGTGGACAAGGGACGGTTCCGCCCGGAGTACGTGGTGGGCGGCGTCGTCTCGGGCCGGTGGGCATCGCGCGGCGGCGGCGCACTGCAGATTCCGCGGCAGATCCGCGGCGCCGTGCACGCCGATCCGGGCTACAAGCTGATCGTGGCGGATGCCTCACAACTGGAGCCCCGCGTCCTGGTGGCGCTGGCACAGGACACCAAAATGGCCGAGGCCGCGCGGGACAAGGACCTGTACGCCGGCATCGCCGCCCAGGGTTTCGGCGGCGACCGTGCCAAGGCCAAGGTGGCCCTGCTCGGCGCCATCTACGGTGCCACCACGGGCGAATCCGGCCGCCTGATGCCGCAGCTGGCCAAGACGTATCCGCGCGCCGTTGGCTTTGTGGAGCAGGCCGCGCGGGACGGGGAGGCCGGCGGCACCGTCACCACCCGGCTGGGCCGCAGCAGCCCGCCGCCGTCACGGCAGTGGTTCCAGAGCCAGCAGTCGGCCACGGCCGAGGAGCAGCGCCGCGCCGAATCTATCGCCCGCTCCCGCGGCCGTTTCACCCGGAACTTCGTGGTGCAGGGTTCAGCGGCGGACTGGGCGGCGTGCTGGCTCGCGGAATTACGACGGCGGCTGCGGACCATGCGCGCGGAAGGTACCGGCGGCGCGGAGCTGGTGTTTTTCCTCCACGATGAGGTGATGGTCCACGCGCCGGAACCGCAGGTTGACGCGTGCATCGCGGCGATCGAAGATGCGGCCAGTGCGGCCAAGGAGCTGCTGTTCGGCCGGATCCCGGTGGAATTCCCCGTCAGCGTGGCCGTGGTGGACTCGTACGACAACGCCAAATAGCGGCGCACATCGGGGCGCCCGGGTACCCTAGCCATACTGCGGCGTCTCCTCCAGTCACAGGCCGGTGGACCGTCACAGCGCGCCCCGCGAAGTAACCTACCCGGGAGTAGCTGGCAGCCCGCTTGTGAGCGACGTTACAGTCGATTAACTGACTCAAGAAGCGGGTCAAGCACTACATGCAAAGATGCATACCCAGGGGAGGTCCGGCACATGGCGGGCAGGTTCGAAATACACCGCGTGGGTGACGAGGCCTACAGGCTCCGGCTCACCGACGCGGACGGCAACATCGTGGCGGTTTCGCCCAATTTCAAGCACGTCGGTGCGTTGCTCGAGGGCATCAAGGCCGTACGCGAAAATGCGGCGACCGGGATCGTGGTGGATCTCCGGCAGCAGCCGCAAGTCTAAGGGCCGATCCGGCGGGGCTCACACGCCGGCGTGGACACCGGTCAGATGCTGATGGTGTGCAGGCGGGACCGGTCCCAGGGCACGGCCCAGCCGAGCTGTTCAAAAAGTCCGGTGAGCACAATGCCCGTGAAACCCCAGACCACCACCCCGTTGACGGTAAAGGCAGGGCTGTTGAACGTCCGCCCGCCCCGGCTGACGGTGGACATGACCCGGTTGTCCGGGTCCAGCAGGTCGCGGACGGGTATCCGGAAAACCTGCGCGGATTCGCCATAGTCCACCACCCGCACCGGCGACGGCGAGGCCCACCAGCCCAGGACAGGCGTCACCAGGAAGTTGCTGCGGGCCAGCCCCAGTTCCTGGAGCGTGCCCAGGACCTCCACTCCCCCGGAGTCCAGTCCGGTTTCTTCCTCAGCTTCACGCAGCGCCGCCTCCACGGGTGTTTCGCCGGGATCGATGCTGCCGCCCGGAAATGCGACCTGGCCGGGGTGCGACTCCAGCGTGTGCGCACGCTCAAGCAGCAGGACGTCCAGGTCCGCGGGGGCGAGGGGCTTGCCGGACGAGGCGGGGACCGTGTCAAGGACACCGAAGAGCATCAGTACAGCGGCGCGGCGGGCGATGCTCTCGTCCACGGTCAGCGCCGCCCAGAGCGCATCGGGTTCGGGGGCGTGGCCGGACTCCGTCCTCTGCACGAGATCGAGCAGGTCCTGACGGGCGCTCACGGAAGCCGCTTCTGTGATTCCATCCGGATTTCCGCGGCGCGGTGCGTCTCGGCCAGCAACTGGGCGAGGAGCGGTTCGCTGCCGGGGGCCAGCTCGTATTTCAGCAGTTTGGCGGCCTTGGCGGGATCGGTTTCGCCCAGGCCGTAGCTGGGGCACCAGTTGGCCACCGGGCAGGCGCCGCAGGCGGGCTTCCGTGAATGGCAGACCCGCCGCCCGTGGAAAACCACCCGGTGCGAAAGCATGGTCCAGTCCCTGGGCTCGAAGAGCTCGGCGACGTCGAACTCGATCTGGACGGGATCCTCGGACAGGGTCCAGCCGAAGCGGCGCGCCAGCCGCCCGAAATGCGTGTCCACCGTGATGCCGGGGACGCCGAAGGCGTTGCCCAGCACCACGTTCGCCGTTTTGCGCCCCACCCCGGGCAGAGTGACCAGGTCCTCTATCCGGCCCGGCACCACACCGTTGTATTCATCCACCAGCCGCGTGCCCAAGGCGATCAGGCTCCGGGTTTTGGCCCGGAAGAACCCGGTCGGTTTGATGATTTCTTCGATCGCAGCCGGGTCGGCCTCGGCCATGGCGCGGGCGTCAGGGTAGCGGGCGAACAGCAGAGGCGTGATCTGGTTGACGGTGACGTCCGTGGTCTGCGCAGACAGGACGGTGGCCACCAGCAGCTCAAACGGGCTCCGGAAATCGAGCTCTGCATGGGCGTACGGATACTTCTCTGCGAGGGCCTTGTTGATGCGCCGTGCACGCCGCTTCAGGGCCAGCAGGGACTCGGAGGAAACCCTGGGACCGGGCGCGGGTGCCGCTGTCCGGGGTGTGGCTCCGGCAGCCCGGGCCGCGCCGGTCCTCGGAGTACGTGACGTGGCCACCGGCCTGGCTAGCCGCGCTCGATGTTGCTCAGGTCCCGCAGCACACCCACACGGCCGTCGGTGTGCTGGACCAGGAATTCGTGGCCCCGGTCCTCGAGGGCCAGGACCCAGCCGCCCGGTTCGATGACGAAGGCGGGGGCACCGGTCCGGGGGTCAACCGCGGTCCGGTGCTGGGCGACGGCGAACCAGAAGGCCTCGTGGACCGGCTGCTCGTCCGATTCCTCCGGGCGGCTGGCCGGATCCACCGTGGCGCCGATGGGTTCTTCCCGCCTGACTTGCTGGTGGACGGCGGTGGCCGCGATGGGCTCGGACGCCTGGCGGGCGGGTGTGGCTGCCGGGGTTTCGGCCGCCGGGGTTACGTCGGCTGCGGCCACCGCGGCGGGAGGCACGACGTCGGCTGCCTGGGTTGGCGGCCCAAAGTCACCATCGGCGGGCCATTCGGAGGCCTCCGGCGCAGAGGACACGGCGGCCGCCTCAGCCGGGGCGGGCTCGGCCGACGGGGCGGGCTGGGCCGACGGGGCGGGCTGGGCGGACGGGGCGTGCGTTTCCTCGGCCGGCTGTGAGTCCTGCACAGGCTGAGGCGCCCGGAAAGGCGTGGGCTCTGCGGCCTGCGGCGCAGGAGCCGGTTTCGCGTCTTCCGGGGCATGCGGGGAAGGCGCAAACGGCGACATTCCCGGCGTCGACCCTGCCGGCTGGAAGCTGGCGGAGGCACCGGAACCGGCGGCGGAGCCTGCGGCGACACCTGCCGGGCCGGCAGCGGAGGCCGTCACGGCGGCGCCATGGGCACCGGCCTGCGCCGGGCCGGACGCAGCGGGCTTGGGTTCCTTCGGGGCCTTGGGCGTGTGCGGCTTCGGCAGCGGAACAGCAGATTCACGCGCCACCACATGGGCGGGGGTCTCCGTGCGGCCCTCGAAGTCGCTGGCGAAGTAGGGAATGAACCGGCCCAGTACGGTGGCAGCGAACAGCACAATGGAGCCGATCAGACCTGCAAGGAGCGCGGGGTGGTAGTCGCCCGCCACGGAGAGGAAGAAGAAGGCCACCGCAAAAGACGCCACCACGGACGCAAACTGGTCGATGGACAGCGATCCGATCCGGACCTTCGTGCTTGGGGCGAGCCTGCGGGCTGCGAACAGTGCGCTGACGATGACGGGCAGGACGATTCCCAGGCCCAGGAAGAACAGGTTGCCTGCATTCCAGAGATTGAAGCGGGTCAAGAAGACCGGCAGCAGGGACGTGACGAAGAGAATGAGGGTGGCGGCGAAGACGGCGAGGTCGCGCACGGTGAAATGGCCCAGGACTGCCTGGTGGCGGGAGCCCGGCTTGCCTGTTGCCGGCGCCGGATGGCTTGTCCCCGCGCTGCTCCCGGACGGGCCATCAGGTCCGGCCGCTGTTGCACGGCCGGAATTCTGGCCGAAGCTTTGCTGGTTCATTCTGTTTCTCCTTAGCGTGGCGGCACCAAAAGACATTCCAGTCCCAAAATGCGTGCCGTCTGGAAGCTCCATCCGGCCGGGTCGCACGCAACGCGGTTACCCAGCCGGACGGCTCCGTCGAAAGTCACAATTCAATCTCAGCCTAGTCAACAGCATTGGCTATCACTAGCCGGAGGGGTGGCTGCGTGGCGTCCGGGGCTGGCCCGCAAAACCATTCACCGCTTAATAAACGCCGTTCACGGGCGCCTCTGTGACAGGGCGCACACAGCCGCCCGCTCAAGCATTAGTCTTGGTTTCGGAACAGCTCTTTGCGGAATGTCCGTGACCGGCCGCTGCCCAATGCCGTGCAAAAGCGGCGGAGCACGGCCCGGCAACGGTACAAGCCGCGCAACAAAGATCGATGAATGATGAGGTTCACCATGTCCCAGGACACTCCCGGCTCCACCGCCACCGCTCCCGCAGCTGCCGTGCAGGGCGACCAGCAGGGCGACGCCTTCGAAAACCTGCTGCACGAGAACCGCAAGTTTGCGCCGACCCCCGAGTTCGCTGCCGACGCCGTCGTCACCGCAGCCGACTACAAGGAGGCCGACGCCGACCGTCCCGCGTTCTGGGCCAGGCAGGCCCGTGAACTGCTCACCTGGTCCAAGGACTTCGACCAGGCACTGGACTGGTCCAACCCGCCGTTCGCCAAATGGTTCGTGGGCGGCGAGGTCAACGCCGCGTACAACGCCCTGGACCGGCACGTCGAGAACGGGCTCGGGGACCGGGTGGCCATCTACTTCGAAGGTGAACCAGGCGACACCCGCACCTACACCTACGCCCAGCTCACCGAGGAAGTGAAGAAGGCCGCGAACGCCTTCGAATCCCTCGGCGTTGCCAAGGGCGACCGGGTGGCCGTGTACCTGCCCATGATCCCCGAAGCCGTGATTACGCTGCTGGCCTGCGCCCGCATCGGCGCGGTGCACTCGGTGGTCTTCGGCGGGTTCTCCGCGGACGCCCTGCGCTCGAGGATCGACGACGCCGAAGCCAAGCTCGTGGTCACCGCCGACGGCACCTACCGCCGCGGCAAGCCCAGCGCGCTGAAGACCGCCGTCGACGACGCCCTGTCCCGCGAAGGCGGGCACACGGTCCAGAACGTCGTGGTGGTCAAGCGCAACGGCCAAAACGTGGACTGGCACGAAGGCCGGGACCACTGGTGGGACGACACCGTCGGGGCGGCATCCACCCAGCACACCGCCGTCGGGCATGACTCCGAGCACCCTTTGTTCATCCTCTACACCTCCGGGACCACCGGCAAGCCCAAGGGCATCCTGCACACCACCGGCGGCTACCTCACCCAGGGCGCCTACACCCACAAGGCCGTGTTCGACCTGCACCCGGAGACGGACGTCTACTGGTGCACCGCCGACGTCGGCTGGGTCACCGGCCACTCCTACGTCGCCTACGCCCCGCTCATCAACGGCGCCACCCAGGTCATGTACGAAGGCACCCCGGACTCCCCGCACCAGGGCCGCTGGTGGGAAATCATCGAAAAGTACAAGGTCTCCATCCTGTACACCGCCCCGACCGCGATCCGGACGTTCATGAAGTGGGGCCGGGACATCCCGGACAAGTACGACCTCTCCTCCCTCCGCGTGCTCGGTTCGGTGGGTGAGTCCATCAATCCGGAGGCCTGGATGTGGTACCGGGACGTCATCGGCGGCAACAAGGCACCCATCGTGGACACCTGGTGGCAGACCGAAACCGGCGCCCAGATGATCGCCCCGCTGCCCGGCGTCACCGCCACCAAGCCCGGCTCCGCCCAGGTCCCGCTGCCCGGCATCGCCGTGGATGTCGTGGACGAACTCGGCGAGTCCGTGCCCAACGGCCACGGCGGCTTCCTGGTGATCCGCGAACCCTGGCCCGCCATGCTCCGCGGCATCTGGGGCGACCCGGAACGGTTCAAGGACACCTACTGGTCCCGGTTCGAAACCATGTACTTCGCCGGTGACGGCGCCAAGAAGGACGAGGACGGCGACATCTGGCTCCTAGGCCGGGTGGATGACGTCATGAACGTCTCCGGGCACCGGCTCTCCACCACCGAGATCGAATCCGCCCTGGTCTCCCACCCGGCCGTGGCCGAAGCCGCCGTCGTGGGCGCCGCGGACGAAACCACCGGCCAGTCCGTCGTCGCGTTCGTCATCCTCCGCGGCGACGCCGTGGACACCGGCGACCAGATCATCCAGGACCTCCGCAACCACGTGGGCAAGGAGATCGGCCCGATCGCCAAACCCAAAACCATCCTCGTGGTCCCGGAACTGCCCAAGACCCGCTCCGGCAAGATCATGCGCCGCCTCCTCAAGGACGTCGCGGAAGGACGCGAAGTAGGCGACGCCACCACCCTGGCCGACAACACCGTCATGGCCCAGATCGCGGCGTCACTGCGGAAGTAGGCTCTTCTCCGACAGGGGAGGTCGGTCATCCTCCGCGTGCTGCTCGTACCGTCCCCACCGTCTCCCCTGACGGCGTGGGCCCACTGAGGACGCTTCCGGATAACTCCCGCTCCTCGTCGACGGCGCTTCCCACCACGGTGGGCGGCGCCGTCGCCGTATGCTGGGAGCAGTTCTGTCCCCCGGCTTTAAGGATGACTTTTAGATGCTCCCTGCTGCTCGACATCAAGCGATTGTGGACGCCGTCCAGCGCGATCGGGTTGTTCGTGTGTCCGACTTGGCCCAGCAGCTGGGCGTCTCGCTGATGACCGTGCGCCGTGACATCGAACTGCTGGAGGAGGGCGGCCGGCTGGAGCGCATCCACGGCGGGGCCAAAATCCCGGGCGACGTCAGCACCCACGAACCGGGCTTTGAGCTCAAGTCCACCCAGCTGACTGCCGAGAAGAAGGCGATCGCTCTGGAAGCGGCCAGCCTGGTACATGAAGGCATGGCCGTGGGCCTCAGCGCCGGGACCACCACGTGGGCCCTGGCCAAGGAACTGGTCAACGGTCCGCGCATCACCGTGGTCACCAACTCGGTGCGGATCGCCGATCTTTTCCATCACGGCGCCTCGGCCGGTTCAGGCAGGTACGGATCCACGGTGATCCTCATCGGCGGCGAACGCACGCCGTCGGACGCCTTGGTAGGACCGATCGCGACGGCGGCCCTGAAGCAGCTGCACCTGGACGTGCTGTTCCTGGGCGTGCACGGCATGGACGCCGACGCCGGGTTCACCACTCCCAACCTCCTGGAAGCCGAGACGGACCGCGCCTTCGTGGCAGCGGCGCGCAACGTCGTCGTGCTGGCAGACCACACCAAATGGGGGATGCTGGGGATCAGCACTATCGCCGCCCTGGACGAGGCGGACGAGGTCATCAGCGATGCCGGCCTCAGCCCCGAAGCCCAGCGGATCCTGGGCGAGCGGGCCGGCAAGGTCCGGATCGCCGGATAGCGAACGAACTCCCCCGGTTCAGGGGCACCCGCAGGACTGGCGTACGTGCAGCTTGGTGGAGAAGATCCTGTGCCGGGGCTCCTCCCCGCGGCGGGCGCCCACGAGAGCCGCCACGGCAGCTTCTGCCATGTCGGCCACCGGCTGCTCCACCGTGGTCAGCGGCGGCCACGCGTATTCGGCCTCAACGGAACCGTCGAAGGACGCCACCGCGATCTGGCCGGGCACTGCCAGGCCCGCCTCATGCACGGCCCGCAACAGGCCGATTGCCTGCATGTCCGAGGTGGCGAAAATTGCGGTGGGCCGGTTGACCGATGCCAGCAGGCGCTGCCCCGCAACATAACCGCCGGGCCTGGTGAATTCGCTGTACACGATGGGCCCTTCCGGGAGGCCCGCATGCTGCAGCGCCTCCCGCCAGCCCACCTCACGGCCGTCGGTGCTGCCGGAGACGTTGGTGCCCATGGCCAGGCCAATGTTGGTGTGGCCATGGCCAATCAGGTGCTCCACGGCCATCCGGGCGCCTGCCGCGAGGTCCACGCCGATGCTGTTGAAACCGGGGGCATCGCGTTCCTGGTTCAGCAGCACCGACGGGATGTCCGCCGTTTCCAGGACCTCCAGATCGGGTTCAAAGAGGACACTGGCCAGCAGCACCCCGTCGACTTGCCGGGCAGCAAGGTTGCGGATGTTCCGCCGCTCCTTGGCCACGTTCCCGTCCGAGTTGCTGAGCACCAGGGCGTAGCCGAGGGCTGCTGCAGCGTCCTCCACCGCATGGGAAAAGAGAGCGAAAAAGGGGTTGGAAATGTCCGGGACGACGAGCCCCAGCGTCTCACTGGACCCGAGTTTCAGGGCCCGGGCCGCGGCGTTCGGGCGGTAGCCCAGGACGCGGATGGCGTCCTGGACCTTCGCTTCGGTGGCGGGGGCAACTTTCTTGGGCCCGCCGTTGACCACGTAACTGACGACGGCGGTGCTGACACCGGCGTACCGGGCAACGTCCTTGCGGGTTACCGGGCCGCGCGGGGCCTGCACTGCTGGAGTCGTCATGGTGTACATGCTAGCTATCGGTTCCCCGGGGCGTCGCCAAAGTCGCGGATGGGCAGCCGTTCCCCGCCGCGGAGGGCAGACTCGTGCGCCACAATGCCCGGCAGCGTGAACCGGGCGGCAACCCAGGCGTTGACCGGAGGGAGTGTGCCGTTGTTGACCGCGATGACGAAGTCGTCCACCAGGAAGTGGTGGCTGCCCTCGTGGCCATTCGGTGCGCCGCGGAACTCCTCCGGCAGCCGGTCGGCGTCATGGACCGGCGAGAGTCCGGAGACGAATGCATCCCGTAGTTCCGGGGCCACGTTGGCCAGGGAGGGGTCGTCCAGGGACATGCTGGGCCGGGCTTCGAACTGCTCGGAAATGTCGTGGACGTTTTCCTTGTCCTGCCAGACCGTGACTTTGGCGAGCTGTTCAAAGCTGGCCTCCGTGCCGAAGAACCGGAACCGCGACTCCCTGATGTGGGACGGATAGCCCACGCGTCGCATCTCGTTGGTGCGCATCACGCCGCCGTCATTGAGTTCAAAGAGGGCAGTGGCGTTGGAGAAGTCGTTGCCGAACATGCTGACTTCCTTGTCGAAGACGCCGTCGTTGCGGTCATCCTTGACTCCGACGCAGCTGACGCTGACCGCATGGGCCGGAATGGCACCCAGTACGCCGCCGATCGCGTGCGTCGGGTACAGCATCGGCGGGTAGCTGGCGGTTTCCTTCCAGCGCTCGCCGCCGCTGTACTGGTAGGCGTCGTAGAAGCCCAGGTCCATGTCGTGGACGTAGTCCCCTTCGGAGTAGAAGATCCGCCCGAAGCTGCCGGCCGCGTGCTGCTTGCGCGCATAGACAGTGGCGGGGTTGTAGTAACTGGTCTCCCCCATCATGTAGACCAGGCCTGTTTCACGGACAGCGTCGATGATCCTGGCGATTTCCTCTTCGGAAATGGCCATGGGGACCGCTGAGTAGACGTGCTTTCCGGCCCGGAGCGCCTGCTCCACCAGCGGACCGTGCGTCCAGCGCTGGGTGAAGATGGCAACGGCGTCGACGTCGGAGGCCAGGAGGTCCTCGAAGCTCGCCTTCGACCCCGCCAGATCGTAGCGGTCTACGGCCTCGGCCGCCCGTTCCGGAAGCCCATCCACCACATATACGTCGCTGACGCCGGGGTGGAGGTTGAAGAGGTGCGCGAACTGGCCGCCGAACTGGCCGACTCCTACTACGCCGATTGAAAACGTCATTGTCTCTCTTTTCCGTGGGTGCTGTGCAGGAGCGCCGGGCAAGCGCTGTCCATTAGGCTCCCAGTGTTCCACCACGATCTACTCGAGTCAATGGCACAGCGACTGGATAAATGCCTTGAATTGCAACACGAAAAATAACACTTGCCACCCTCAATCTACTCGTGTAGATTTCTCATCAGTTGTTATCCACATCACAGTCAGGAAAGGGTCGACGATGACCACCCTTACCAAGCAGCAACGGGACCCGGCAGACCGGGCCGCAGGTTCCACGCCAGAAAAGTCCGGAGGCGTCCGAAAGAAGAGCCTCATGCACCGTATGGGCGATATGAGGATCGCGATGGTGTTTATCTTCCCGGCGATGATCGGCTTCGTGGCGTTCTTCCTGATCCCCACGATCCGGGGTGTTTACCTCAGTTTTACCGAGTACAGCATCCTGGGGGACCCGACCTGGATCGGGATCAAGAACTACACGGCGATTTTCGCTGATGAACTGTTCTGGAACGCGATGAGCGTGACCCTGCAGTACGTGGCACTGAACATCGGGTTCCAGACCGTCATTGCCCTTGGCCTGGCGCTGCTGATGCACCGGGTCGCGAAGTCAACGTTCATCCGGGGCGCGCTGCTGCTGCCCTTCCTGGTGGCCAACGTGATCGTTGCGCTGCTGTGGTTCTGGATGCTCGATTACCAGCTGGGCATCGTCAATGAAGTCATCTCCTGGCTGGGCGGGCAACGCATCGCCTTCTTCGGCTCCGAGCAATGGGCCATTCCCACCATCGCGTTCGTGAACGTCTGGCGCCACATGGGCTACACGGCCCTGCTGATCTTCGCCGGGCTGCAGTCGATCCCGAGCCACGTCTACGAGGTCGCCTCCCTGGACGGGGCCTCCCCGTCCCGCACGTTCTGGTCCATCACCATGCCGCTGCTGCGCCCGGTCCTGGTCCTGGTCCTGGTGGTCACCGTCATCGGTTCCTTCCAGGTCTTTGACACGGTGGCCGTCACCACCGCCGGCGGACCCATCAACGCCTCCCGCGTGATCCAGATGTACATCTACCAAAAAGCCTTCACCGAGTCGGACTTCGGGTACGCCTCCGCACTGTCCGTCATTCTCTTCGTCATCCTCGCCCTGGTCGCCTTCATTCAAATGAAGTTCCTCAAGGGCAACGAATCGGACCTGGACTAAGGACCCCGCCATGACTACTACGACCCCGTCCCGACACGGCGCTCCCGCCCCGTCCCGCACCGCCACCATCACCAAGGCCCGCAAGCCGTTCAACTGGCGCCGCGCCGGGGCCTGGGCCCTGGTGGCCATCGCCCTGGCCGTCACCGTTGCCCCGTTCCTCTGGATGCTCCGCACCGCCCTGTCCAGCAACCACTCCCTCGCCGCGAACGCCGGGAACCTCCTGCCCGCGGACTTCAGCTGGGGCGCCTTCAAACGCGTCCTGGGCCTGCAAACCCCCGAAGAAGCCATCGCCGAAGGCGGCTCCGGCGCGGCCATCAACTTCTGGATGTACCTGCGCAGCTCCATCATCGTCTCCACCCTGATCACCGCCGGACAGGTGTTCTTCAGCTCCATGGCCGCCTACGCCTTCTCCCGGCTCCGCTGGCCCGGCCGGGAAAAAGTCTTCGCCCTCTTCCTGGCCACCATGATGGTCCCGCCGATCTTCACGGCCCTGCCCAACTTCCTCATGATCAAGAACCTCGGACTCCTGAACACCTACGCCGGCATCATCCTGCCGTTCCTGTTCATGACCCCCTTCGCGATCTTCTTCCTGCGCCAGTTCTTCCTCTCCATGTCCCGCGAAGTTGAGGAAGCGGCCATGCTCGACGGCGCCAGCAAGTTCCGCATCTACTTCAAAATCGTGCTCCCCAACGCCGCGGCCCCCATGGCCACCCTGGCCCTGCTGACCTTCATCGGCACCTGGAACGAATACTTCTGGCCCCTGCTCGTCGGCCAGGACGAATCCGTCCGCGTCCTCACCGTCGGCCTGGGCGTCTTCAAATCCCAATCCCCCCAAGGCGCCCCCGACTGGTCCGGCCTCATGGCCGCCACCCTCATCGCCGCCCTGCCCGTCCTCCTGCTCTTCATCGCCTTCGGCAAGAAAGTCGTGAACTCCATCGGCTTCTCCGGCATCAAATGATTTCCCGCACTCCTTCACCCCTGCCCCGCAACACCCTCGAAAGGTCCACCATGAAGAAAACCATCGGCGCCGCAGCTGTCGCCGCAGCCATCGCCCTCTCCCTCTCCGCCTGTGGCGGAGGAAGCACCACCACGTCCACTGAGGCCAAGGGGGAAATCAACTACTGGCTCTGGGACTCAAACCAGCTCCCGGCCTACCAGCAGTGCGCCGACGACTTCACCAAGGCCAACCCTGACATCAAGGTCAAGGTCACCCAGCGCGGCTGGGACGACTACTGGACCACCCTGACCAACGGGTTCGTCGCCGGAACCGCCCCGGACGTTTTCACCGACCACCTCGCCAAATACCCCGAGTTCGCCTCCAAGAAGCAGCTCCTCGCTCTCGACGACGCCGTCAAGAACGACAAACTGGACCTGGACATCTACAACAAGGGCCTGACCGATCTGTGGGTCACCGAAGATGGCAAGCGCTACGGCCTGCCCAAGGACTGGGACACCGTCGCGATGTTCTACAACAAGAAACTGGTGGCTGATGCCGGCTACACCGAAGAGCAGCTCAAGGGCCTGGACTGGAATCCGAAGGATGGCGGCAGCTACGAAAAGGCCATCGCGCACCTGACCGTTGACAAGAACGGCGTCCGCGGCGACGAGGCAGGCTTCGACAAGAACAACGTCGCCACCTACGGCCTGGGCCTGGAAAACTCCGGCGCGGGCACGGGGCAGACGCAGTGGAGCTTCCTGTCCGCCACCATGGGCTGGACCCACACGGACAAGAACCCGTGGGGCAAGGAATTCAACTACGACGATCCCAAGTTCCAGGAAACCATCGCCTGGTGGACCGGGCTCGTGGACAAGGGCTACATGCCCAAGCTGGAAACCACCGTGGGAGCCAGCGTGACTGACAACTTCGGCGCCGGCAAGGCCGCGATCAACACCAACGGCTCGTGGATGATCGGCCAGTACACCAGCTACAAGGGAGTGGAAACAGGCATAGCCCCCACCCCCAAGGGACCGGACGGCAAGCGCGCGTCCATGTTCAACGGCCTGGCGGACTCCATCTGGGCCGGCACGAAGAACCCGGCAGCCTCCGTCAAATGGGTCGAATACCTCGCCTCGGCCAAATGCCAGGACGTAGTGGCCTCCAAGGCTGTCGTGTTCCCCGCCATCAGCACCTCTTCCGAGCTCGCGGCCAAGGCGTTCGAGGCCAAGGGCGTTGACGTCAGCGCCTTCACCACCCACGTCAAGGAGGACACCACCTTCCTCCTGCCGATCGCCGACAAGGCTGCCAAGGTCGAGGGCATCATGAAGCCGGCAATGGACGCCGTGCTCTCCGGCAAGAAGCCTGCCAGCTCGCTGACCGAAGCCAACGAACAGGTCAACGCCCTCTTCAAGTAGGCCTCGCCCACAAAAAAGCGTGACTGCGGGTGTGGCCGCAGTCACCCGCTCCGGATGCCGCCGTTCCCTCCTCGCGACGGCGGCATCCGGGCACCCACACTCCAAGACTCACCAACATGATTACTGAAAGAGACATACCTATGGATCCGCTCCACCTCCGTACCGCCGGCACCAGCCTGGTGATCAGCTTCAACAGCGGGGAGGCCGAGATTATCCATTGGGGCACCGATTTAGGCGGCGTCCCACTGCCGGACCTCGCCATCCTGGGCGAACCGATCCCGCACTCCGCCATTGACGCCACCGTTCCCGCCGGCCTCCTGCCGCAGGCTTCGTCCAGCTGGCGCGGCCGCCCCGCCCTCCGCGGGCACCGCCTCGCCGACGGCGTCTCGGGCCTGGACTTCTCGGCCCGCCTCCGCGTCGTCACAGCGGCCGCCGAGGGCAACTCCGCCGTCATCGTCCAGTCCGATCCCGACGCAGGCCTCACCGTCGCGTCCTCGCTGACACTGCACGACGGCGGCCTGCTGGAGCTCCGGCACACCGTCACCAACGACGGCACCACACCGTACCAGCTCGACGAACTGGCGACCGTCCTCCCGGTGGCGCCGGACGCCGTCGAACTCCTTGACCTGACCGGGCGCTGGTGCCGGGAACGCCACCCGCAGCGCCGCCCCATCCAGCAGGGCACCTGGGTCCGCACCGGACGGCACGGCCGCACCGGGCACGACTCGTCACTCCTCTTCGCCGCCGGCACCGCCGGATTCGGCAACCGCCACGGCAAGGTCTGGGCCACGCACCTGGCCTGGAGCGGCAACCACGAACAGTTCGCGGACAGCATCGGCGACGGCCGCACCATGATCGGCGGCTCGGAGCTCCTGGGCCCGGCCGAAGTCATCCTCGCACCCGGCGCCAGCTACACCACCCCTGCGCTGTTCGCCGCCTACTCCGACCGCGGCCTGGACGGCATCAGCGAAGCCTTCTACAGCTGGTTCCGGTCCCGCCCCCACCACGTGCTTCCGGCAGCGGGCGGCGGCAAGCCCCGCCCCGTGGTGCTGAACACCTGGGAAGCGGTCTACTTCGACCACAACCTGGACACGCTGATTGAGCTGGCCGACTCCGCCGCGGATCTCGGCGTGGAGCGTTTTGTGCTCGACGACGGCTGGTTCCGCGGCCGCCGCGACGACAACGCCGGCCTGGGCGACTGGTACGTCGACGAAACACTCTGGCCGGACGGCCTCACGCCCCTGATCAACGCCGTGACCTCCCGCCGCATGGAGTTCGGCCTCTGGGTGGAGCCCGAAATGGTGAACCTTGACTCCGACATCGCCCGCGCCCACCCCGAGTGGATCGTGGGCCCCGCCGCGAATTCGCACAAGGACGGCGGCCGCCTGCCGCTTGAATGGCGGTTCCAGCATGTGATCGACCTCGTGAACCCTGAAGCCTGGCAGTACATTTTCGACCGCGTGGACGCGCTCCTGCGGGAGAACAACATCAGCTACCTCAAGTGGGACCAGAACCGGGACCTGACCGAACACGGCCATGCCGGGCGGTCTTCCGTCCATGAGCAGACCCTGGCCGCCTACCGCCTCTTTGACGAACTCAAGAAGGCCCACCCCGGCGTCGAGATTGAAAGCTGCTCCTCCGGCGGGGCCCGCGTGGACCTGGGAATCCTGGAACGGACCGACCGCATCTGGGCCTCGGACTGCAACGATGCCCTGGAGCGGCAGACCATCCAGCGCTGGACCGGGCTGGTGGTCCCGCCGGAACTGGTCGGCGGCCACATTGGGCCCACGACCTCGCACACCACCGCACGCACGCATGACCTGTCTTTCCGCGCCATCACGGCCCTGTTCGGCCACTTCGGCATGGAATGGGACGTCCGTGAGGTCCAGGGCGCAGAACGCGAGGAACTCAAACGCTTCATCGGGCTCTACAAGGAACACCGGAACCTCATCCACTCCGGGCGGATGGTCCGCGCGGACCTTGCCGACGGTTCCCTCATGCTGCACGGCGTGGTGGCTCCGTCCATTGCCCCGGCGGGATCCGAACAGGGGACGACGGCGGCGCTGTTCTCCCTGGTCAGTACCCGCACCGCGTTCGCCGAACAGACCGGCCGGATCACCATCCCCGGGCTGGAGCCTGAGCGCACCTACCGTGTGGAAGCCATCTTCCCGGCACCCGGTGACGCTGACTACGCCCACACCTTCACGCAGGTCAAGCCGCCGGCATGGCTGGCGGACGGCGCCGTTGCCGGCGGCCGTTTCCTGGCCGAAGTCGGCCTGCCGATGCCCATCATCAACCCGGAACACGGCATCGTGCTGAGGTTCACCGCCCTGTAGCAACTGGAAAGCCTGCCCTGCCGTTCCCCCGCTCTCCCAGCGGCGGGAACGGCGGGGCAGCCCTCCGCTCAGATAAAGGACAGCTATGCGAATTCTGGTCACTGGTGGCGCCGGGTACATCGGCTCCCACACTGTTTTGTCCCTGCAGGAAGCCGGCCATGACGTGGTGGTGATCGACAACCTGGTCAATTCCGGCGAGGAGTCCCTGTGGCGGGTTGCCGAAATGAGCGGCAAGGCCGCCGAGTTCCACTACGTGGACCTGGTGGACGAGGCCGCCGTGGAAGCAGTGTTCGCCAACAGCGGGATCGACGCCGTCATCCACTTCGCCGGCCTCAAGGCAGTGGGCGAATCGGTCCGCGAACCGCTGAAGTACTACTACAACAACCTGGTGGGCACCCTGAACCTCATCCGGGTCATGGACCGGCACAACGTCCGGTCCCTCGTCTTCAGCTCCTCCGCCACCGTGTACGGCGAGCACAACCCCATCCCGTATGTGGAAAAGATGGAAATCGGCGCCAACAACCCCTACGGCCGCACCAAGGAACAGATCGAGGACATCCTCTCCGACCTCGGCGACGCCGACCCCCGCTGGCACATCGCCCTGCTGCGCTACTTCAACCCGGTCGGCGCACACCCCTCCGGGCGCATCGGCGAAGACCCCCAGGGCATCCCCAACAACCTCGTGCCCTTCATCGCCCAGGTCGCCGTCGGCCGCCGCGAAAAACTCATGGTCTTCGGCGGCGACTACGACACCCCCGACGGCACCTGCCTGCGCGACTACATCCACGTCGTCGACCTCGCCGAAGGCCACGTCGCAGCCCTGAACCACGTCGCAGACCGCACCGGAGTGTTCCGCTGGAACCTCGGATCCGGCAAAGGCTCCTCCGTGCTGGACGTCCTGCGCTCCTTCGAAAAAGCCGTCGGCCAGCCCATCCCCTACGAAATCACCGGCCGCCGCGCAGGCGACCTCCCCGCCTTCTGGGCCGACGCCACCTCAGCCCTGGCAGACCTCAGCTGGTCCACCACCAAAACCATCGACCAGATGTGCGCAGACCACTGGCGCTGGCAGAAAAACAACCCGCTCGGCTACAACAGCTAGCACCCACTGCTCCGTAAGAAATGCGCGGCAGGCCCTCCCAGGCGCTAGATTTGCATCCATGACTGAAGCCACCATCGCTGCCGGGCGCGGCACCATCCTCGTAATGAACGGGCCCAACCTTAATCTGCTGGGGACCCGCGAGCCCGAGAAATACGGCACGTCCACCCTCGCCGACGTCGAGCAGCTTGCCGCCACCGCTGCCGAGGCCCACGGCTTCACCGTGGAATGTGTCCAGTCCAACCACGAGGGTGTGCTCCTGGACGCCATCCACGCAGCCCGCGGCACCGCCGTCGGGATTGTGCTGAACGCCGGCGCGTTCACCCACACCTCTGTTGCCCTCCGCGACGCCCTGGCAGCGGTGCAGCTGCCCGCCGTCGAGGTCCACATCACCAACGTGCACCAGCGCGAGGAATTCCGCCACCATTCCTTCCTGTCACCTGTCTGTGCCGCGGTGATCGTGGGCGCCGGAGTGTTCGGCTACAAGCTCGCCATCGACTACCTGGCCGAAGCGCTGTAGCCATGCCGGCCGGGCAGGACCCGCAGCCCACACCTGGCGGGACGGCCGTACCGGCTGGGTCCCGCACTGCCGCGTGGTACCGGCACTTTGGCAGCGTGGAAGCGCCCGGCTCGTCGCCCTGCTACGCCGAGTGGACGCTTGGCATCGCGGACGACCCGCAGCTGATCGCCCGCATCGACCGGTGGCCGCACCATAAGCGCCAACCCAACCTCCTGCTGGCCGCCGCGCGGTTCCTCGGGGCCGAACCGGGCCCTTTTGCGCAGTTCCGCGATTTCCTTGAGGCCCGCTGGGACGACGTCAGCAGCACCGTCCTCACCCGTTCCACGCAGACCAACGAGGCCGGCCGCTGCGCCACCCTGCTGCCCTCGCTCGCGGCCATCTCCGTAGCCGAGGCGAAGCCACTGGCACTGCTGGAAGTGGGCGCCTCGGCGGGACTGGCGCTCTACCCGGACCGGTACGGCTACGAGTACGACGACGGCACAACCGTCTCCCGGTTATCTCCCGGTCCGGACGGGGCGGCCGCGGCCCCCGTCCTGAAGTGCGTCACGAGCGGCGCAGTGCCGGTGCCCGCGGCGCTCCCGCCGGTGGTGTGGCGGGCCGGGGTCGACCTGAACCCGCTGGACGTTGGCGATCCCGACGACGTCGCGTGGCTGGAGGCGCTCGTGTGGCCGGAGCAGGAGTTCCGGCGTGCGCGCCTCCGGCAAGCCGTGGCCATCGCACGGCAGGATCCGCCGCTGCTGGTTGCGGGCGACCTGAACGAGCAGCTCCTGGACCTTGCTGCCCAGGCACCGGCGGACACTGCGCTGGTGGTGTTCCACAGCGCCGTGATGGGCTACCTGACGGCCAGGGGCCGGGCCGAATTCCGGCAGACCATGCTGCATCTCGCAGCTACCAGAGGCGTCCACTGGCTCAGCAACGAGGGGCACATGGTCATCTACCAGGAGGACGGCTCAAATGTAGTCCCGGAAGTGGACCCGCAGCGGATCATGGGCAGGTTCCTGCTCACGCACAACGGCCATCCTGTGGCCATCACCGGACCCCACGGCCAAAGCCTCGAGTGGCTCTAAGCCCTAGGCCGTAAGCAACGGCGGACAGGGCTTTCGTCCGGACGACCTGCTACTTCTGGATGCACGGTTACTTCTGGATGCACTGACCGGACGATACGGGGGCGCTAAGCCCCGGCGCCTGGGATGCGACCGGGTTGAGGTCGTCCATGGTGATGGCGAAGCCCATTTCGGCGTCGGACGTTGCCTTGGCAAAAATCACGCCGGCCACCTGGCCCTCGGTGGTCAGCAGCGGCCCGCCCGAGTTGCCGGGCTGGATGTCGCCGGCGAGGCGGTAGATCTCCTCGGGTGCCGGGCTGTTTCCGTAGATGTCTGGAACCAGGACTGTGGTGATGTCCTGCACAGTGGCCGGTTTGGACTGGAACGGACCGCCGTGCGGATAGCCGGCGAAAGCAGCCGGACTGCCGTTGGGCAGGTCGGGGCTCAAGGCCAGTGGTTCCACGGGCAGACCGTCCACCGCCAGGACGGCGAGGTCGTGCCTGGTGTCGAAGTAGACGACGCGTCCGGGCATGGCGCTGCCGCCGGGAACCTCCACCACGGGCTGCGACACGCCCGCAACGACGTGGGCATTCGTCACAACCCGGCCGGGTGAGACCACGAAGCCGGTTCCGGTCTGGTTCTGGCCGCATTCAAAGGCGGTGCCGGCGATTTTCAGCACTGATTCGGCGGCGCGGTTCAGGGCTGGCGTGTCAGTGCTGGCGTTGGGAACCGCCACCGGCTGCCCCTGGTCGAGGCCTTCGAGGAGGGTGGGGATCCCGTTGCCGATCACGGTGGAACGCAGCTGGGCCATGGTGGCCTTCACCGGCGTGGGCGTCATCCCGTCGATGAACCGGATCACCTTCGATTCAGCCAACTGCTGGGACACCAGCGGGACGCCGAGGGAACTGACGCTGAAGGCGAGCATGGACATGACCAGCGCTGAGACAGCGACGTTCACTGCACCGCCCACCAGCCGGTCCACGGCGCGCAGCGGCCTGATCCGCACGGCACCGCGGATTTTGCGGCCGATCATGGTGCCCGTCCCGTGCCCCACGGCCATGAGGACGACGGCGGCCGCCACTATGGCGGTCAGCCTCCAGCCGGAATCATCGACAAAGCCGCTGACGAGGGGGACGGCAAAAAAGGCGGCCACGGCTCCGGCGGCGAAACCGGCAATGCCGCCCAATGTCACCAGGAACCCGTTACGCAGGCCATAGCCCAGGTACGACAGCAGGACAAGGATCAGTACCAGGTCCAGAACGGTCAAGCCAAACACCAAGGCTCCTTATAAACAGTTGAAAGCCAATTCTAGTGGCGCCGGCTGACAATATTCTGTGGGTCTCCACAGCCCCCGATTCCGGACCCGCAATTCTTGGAAGACCGCCGGGACAACGTCCTGAAGAATGCTTCCAAGGTTGCCCGGCGCGGTCCAAATGGGCTTCCGGGCCGCTGCTTCAGGGCGTTTCAGCTGCCAAGTACGTCACAGAACGTTGAAAATTCTGAAACAATGGCACAAGCGCCACAGCCGACACTTTTTATTCAGGAGATTTCATGGACATCGAGGTACTGCGCCGAGCACCCCTTTTCGCCACGCTCGACGACGAGGCATTCCGTCTGCTGACGGACGAGCTGACCGAGGTGGACCTTTCCCGCGGGGCTTCGGTTTTCCGCGAGGGCGACCAGGGTGACCAGCTCTACTTCATCGTCTCCGGCAAGGTAAAGCTGGGGCGCACGTCCCCGGACGGCAGGGAATCCCTCCTGGCTATCCTTGGCCCGGGCGAGCTCTTCGGCGAAATGGCCCTCTTCGACCCGAGCCCGCGTACCGCGACGGCCACGGCCGTCTCCGAAACCCGCCTGGCCGGGCTGAAGAACGAGAGCCTGAACACACTGCTCCGCACCCGCCCCGAGGTTTCGGCCCAGCTGCTGCAGGCCCTGGCCCGCCGCCTGCGCCGCACCAACGACTCCCTCTCGGACCTGGTGTTCTCGGACGTCCCCGGCCGCGTGGCCAAGGCGCTCCTGGACCTGGCAGACCGCTTCGGCCGCCCCGCCACCGACGGTGTCCTGGTGGCGCACGAGCTCACCCAGGAAGAACTGGCACAGCTGGTGGGCGCCTCCCGCGAGACCGTCAACAAGGCACTGGCCGAGTTCGTCCAGCGCGGCTGGCTCCGCCTGGAAGCCCGCGCCGTGGTGATCCTGGACATGCAGCGCCTACGCCAGCGCTCCCGCTAGACCAACTATCAAAAGCCGCTCCGGTTCTGAACCGGAGCGGCTTTTGTTGTTAACTCACGTACAGCGGAGGACGGCGCTTCGCCTCCATTAGGACCACAGCGCACCGGGAAGTCACCGAGCGGATCGGAAATGGGGATCCGGCAGCGTGCGTCAGAGCGACGAAGGAGCAGCACGCAGAGGATCTCCGTTTTCGGTCCGCGGGCGTCAGCGTTCCCTCTGAGGGTCTCCGGCTACGGTTTTGGCGGCCTCGACTTCGAGCATGAGCTTGCCGTCTTCCTCCACGAGCCGCGGCTGGTACACGTGGGCCTTGCGCTTGTAGCTGAGGTAGGCGATGCAGCCGTTGGCCGCGGCCATCTTCTCGAGCATGATCTCCGAACCGGGCACCAGGAGCTGGCCGAGGGTGAGGCCTGCGGTGTTCTCCACGCCCACTTCGTCGCCCAGCGCTGTGGTGTCGCGGTCGGCGATGACCTGGGAGGCGTTCACCCACCGGCCCCACACCCCTTTGCTTTCCAGGAGCGTGGGCTGCTGGTTCATCGGCACGGTCGCCGCAAAGTAGCGGGTGTCGAACCGGCGGTGCGCGAAGTCCGGGCTGCGCCAGTTCACCAGGGGTTTAAGGAGGTCGGTCCGCACCGAGAGCCCGCGTTTGGCCAGGACCTCAGTGAAGGATTTCTCCTGGTTGGCCACGAGTTCGCGGGCCCGCATCCATTCCGGCGTGGAGGTGCCCTCCACGGTGCTGGAAAGGTCGGGGCCCGCCAGGAGCACCCCGGTTTCCTCAAACAGCTCACGGATGGCGCCCACCACGTGCCGGCGCGCCAGCCCGACGTCGTCCGTCCCCATCTGCTCGGCCCAATGCTGGGGCGAGGGGCCCAGCCAGCCCAGTGCGTCGTCGTCGGACGCGTCGAGGGAACCTCCCGGGAAGGCGAGGACCCCCAGCGGCGAGGAACCCGGACGGTATCCGAGCCAGGTCTCCAGGCCGGTGGGGGAATCGCGCAGCAGGACGACGGACGAGGCGAGGCGGGCGGCGCGGGGCGTCCGCTCGCCGTGGTCGAGCCAGCTTTGTGCTGCCCCTTCAAGATCGGGGGGAAGGACAAACAGGCGTCGGGCGAGGTGAGGCAAAGAGGTGACCGGTCCTTAGCTGAATTCAGCGATCAGTTCGACTTCTACGGGAGAGTCGAGCGGCAGGACTGAAACCCCGACGGCGGAACGGGCGTGCTGGCCGGCGTCGCCCAGGACGCGTCCCAGCAGGTCGGACGCACCGTTGATGACACCCGGCTGGCCGGTAAAGGACGGGTCCGAAGCCACGAAGCCCACAACCTTCACGATCCGGGTGATGCGGTCAAGGTCGCCGATGACGCTCTTGACGGCGGCCAGGGCGTTGACGGCGCAGACGGCTGCGAACCGCTGGGCGTCCTCCGGGGACACCGTTGGCTCGTCGGCGTACCCTTCGGTGCCGGTGGACACTTTGCCCGTAGCTTCGAGTTTGCCGTTAATAAACGGCAGCTGGCCGGAGGTGTAAACGTGGTTGCCGGAGATGATTGCCGGCACGTAGCTGGCCACGGGGGCGGCCACTTCCGGAAGGGTCAGTCCGAGCTCGGCGAGGCGCTGCTCAACGGCTGAAACCGGCGCGGTTTCCGCGCCGGACGTGGTGTCTGCGGGGGTGCTCACGGCTACTGCTTCTCCCTCTTGAGGTAGGCAACAAGTCCGTTGCCGTCCGGTCCGGTGACTACCTGGACGAGCTCCCAGCCGTCCTCTCCCCACTGGTCCAGGATCTGCTTGGTGGCGTGAATAATGAGCGGAATCGTCGCGTACTCCCATTTGGTCATGAGAGAAAGACTAGTCCTTGCCGGTAAAGTGGAAAACATGGTGACTCGTAAGAACCCCATTTTCGACACAGCCACTACCCTCGGAAAGATTTTAGGTTTCCTTGGCGTGAGCGCTATTTGCGGTGTCCTGGTGGCTGGCCTGCTGGTCCCCGCTGCCGCCGTCTCGGGCAGCGCGGCAAGTGGTTCGATCGAGTTCTTCGACACTCTCCCGGCGGAGCTGAAGGTGGACCCGCCCAGCCAGTCGACAAAGATCCTGGCCGCGGACGGCAGCCTCATCGCCAACCTGTATGAAGAGAACCGGACCAAGGTCTCCCTGGACCAGATCTCCCCCTTCATGAAGGAAGCTGTCATCGCCGTTGAGGACAGCCGGTTCTACGACCACGGCGGCGTGGACACCACCGGTATCCTCCGGGCCCTGGTGAGCACAGCCCGCGGCAACAAGCAGGGTGCCTCCACCATCACCCAGCAGTACGTCAACAACGTCCTCAACGCCAACCTCGCCGCCGAGGGCAACGAGGACCAGATCAAGCTCAACGGCGTGAACAAGGGCGTGGGCGACAAGCTCCGCGAAATGAAGCTCGCCATCGCCCTGGAGAAGGAATTCACCAAGGAGCAGATCCTTGAGGGTTACCTCAACATCGTGTTCTTCAACCGGGACGCCTACGGCATTGAAGCCGCATCGAAGCTCTTCTTCAGCACCACCGCCAAGGACCTGACGCTTCCGCAGGCCGCCCTCCTCGCCGGCCTCGTCAACAGCCCCTCTGCCTTTGACCCCATCAGCAACCCTGAGAACTCCAAGCAGCGCCGCGACCTGGTCCTGGGCCTGATGCTGAGCCAGCACAAAATTACCCAGGCAGAGCATGACGCCGCCGTTGCCACTCCAGTGGAACCGAAGGTCACACCGGCACGCCAAGGTTGCGCCTACGCCTCCACGGCGCCGTACTTCTGCGACTACGTGCTGCACCTGTTGCTGAACAACCCGGCCTACGGCGCGGACGCCCAGGAGCGCATCAACAACGTCTTCCGCGGCGGCCTGACCATCACCACCACCCTTGATCCCAACGCCCAGAACGTCGCCCAGGCTGAGTCCGATGCGGCGGCCGGCGCCAACCCGGACAAGTGGGGCTCTGCCATCGTCTCGGTGCAGCCGAACACCGGCAAGATCATCAACATGGCCCAGAACACGTCGTTCCTGCCCGCGGACGGCAAGTTCGATTCGCAGGTCAACTTCAACGTGGACAAGCTGGACAAGGACGGCAACGACCTCAACGGCATGGGCGGTTTCCAGCCCGGCTCCACCATGAAGCCGTTCACGTTCGCGGAATGGCTCAACGAGGGCAAGTCCATGAACACGAACATCAACGCGGCGGTGCGGAAGTATCCGCAGAACTTCCCCTGGAAGAACACCTGCCCGGACCCCACCGTCGGCTGGTATGACGCCCGGATTCCAGGCAGCTTTGACCTGCAGAACTCGGACGAGGGCTACTACCGGAGCATGACGGTCCTGTACGGCCTGATGAACTCCATCAACACTGCCACGTTCGCCTCGGCGGCCCAGGTGGACCTCTGCGGCATCCAGAAGATCGTCGACGCCGTGGGCATCCACGGCGGCCTGCCCACGGCTGAAGATCCCAACCCGCAGGTCAAGATGACCACCCTGGGCAACCTGATTGGTTCCACCCAGACGGCCCCGCTGACCATGGCCTCCGCCTTTGCCACGTTCGCCAACGACGGCAAGTACTGCGAGCCCATCGCTATCACCTCCGTGACGGACCAGACCGGCGCCCAGCTTCCCGCGCAGTCCTCCAACTGCAAGGACGCCGTCAAACCCGAGGTGGCCCGCGGCGTCGCCTACGCCATGCAGGAAGTCCTGAACGCAGGCTCCGGTTCCCTGATCGTGCCCCGCCTGTCGACCAAGACCAACTTCCCGGTGGCCGCGAAGACCGGCACCAACGACACCAACGGCTCCACCTGGGTGGTGGGCTACACCACCGGCCTGGCCACGGCCGCCTGGTTCGGCGACCCGCTGGGTGACCAGCTGCGCCCGGGCCGGAACCTGACGGTGAACGGCAAGTTCTACCAGGCCATTGACGGCTATATGATTGCCGGGCCCATGTTCTCCAAGTACATGGCCCAGGTCGCCCCGGCGTACGGCACCACACCGTTCACGGCCCCGCCCACCAACATGGTGAACGGCACACCGGCCAAGACGACGCCCACTTCGCCGGCCACAACGGCGCCCGCGCCGCAGCCGTCCAGCCAGCCGTCCACCGACCCTGCACCCGGCAACAGCGACAAGAAGGGCTAGCCACCGATGGCAGTCAGCCCTGCAGTGGCCAGCCGCGTCCGGAACATCGGGCGCGGCTTCGCCGTCACAACTGCCGCCGGAGCCGCGGCCGGACTTGCCGCCGTCGGATACGGGTTGTGGGAGAAGAACCAGTTTGTCCTGCGCGAGGAGACCCTGCCCATCCTCCCTGCCGGCCAGCAGCCGTTCACCATCCTGCACCTGAGCGACATCCACTTCGTTCCCGGCCAGGACACCAAGGCGGCGTGGCTGCAGTCCCTGGCCTCGCTGAAGCCGGACCTCGTGGTCAACACCGGGGACAACCTCAGCCACGTCAAGGCCGTTGACCCGCTGCTGGCGGCACTCCGGCCGCTGCTGGAATTTCCCGGCGTCTTTGTCCCCGGCTCCAACGACTACTACGGACCCAGCTTCAAGAATCCGGCAACGTACCTGCTGGGCCCGTCCAAGATGAAGCGTGAAGCCACCGAACTGGACTGGCCGCGGCTGCGTGCCGGTTTCGGCATGGGCGGCTGGGTGGACCTGACCAACCGCAACCAGTCAGTGGTCCTGCGCGGGATGCGGTTCGACTTCTCCGGCGTGGACGATCCGCACCTGAACCGTGAACGCTACGCGGGCTGGCCCCGCGGCACCAAGGGCCAGGACGAGAACCCGCACCTCCGCGTGGCCGTCATCCACGCCCCCTACCAGCGGGTCCTGGACCACTTCACCGAAGACGGCGCGGACCTGCTGCTGGCCGGACACACCCACGGCGGACAGCTCTGCATCCCCGGCTACGGGGCCCTGGTTTCCAACTGTGACCTCCCAACGTGGCGGGCCAAGGGCCTGAACAACTGGGAGAGCAACGGATCCACGACGCCGGTCAACGTCTCGGGCGGCATCGGCACCTCCCGCTTCGCCCCGGTCCGGATCGCCTGCAAGCCCGAGGCTGTCCTGCTGACGCTCACCGCCCGCGAATAGGGTCTGCAGCCCTTCTGCCCATTGCGGATCGCGATAACTGGACAAGCACGCCCGGTGCCGCGGAATGCTGTGAATCGAATCACCCCATGGCATAAGGTAGTTGCTACGGGAAACTACATTCGTTTTAGAGCTTGAGAAGCGGGCATGGCCAAGCAGACTTCATTTTTCAGATCCATCAGCCGTCTTTATCCTCACGTCAGGCCGATCATCCCCCGGCTTATCATGGGGCTCCTCTGTGCACTTTTTGCCAGCGTTGTTGCGCTGACGATCCCCCAGGTTCTCCGGGTCCTGATCAATGACTCGCTCCAGGCCGGCGGTGCCCCGGACTCCGTCTGGATTGCCGCCGTCGTCATCCTGGTCCTCGGCATCGCAGAGGCGGTGCTCGTGGCCCTCCGCCGGCAGTTTGTCATCAACCCGGCCACCACCGTGGAAACCCGGATGCGGGTCTCCCTGTACGGTCACCTCCAGGACCTGACCGTGTCCTTCCACGACCGGTGGGGCTCCGGCCAGCTCCTCTCCCGCGCCATGACCGACCTGAACTTCCTGCGCCGGTGGATGGCCTTCGGCGCCATCATGCTGGTGGTCACCACCCTCACCGTGGTCATCGGCATCGCAGTGATGTTCTCGATGAGCTGGCAGCTGGCCCTGATCTTCCTCGCCGCGGCGGCGCCCATCATGGCGTACGGCTTCCGGTTCCGGACCCGCTTCAGCAAGGTGGCCCGGCGCAGCCAGGACCAGGCCGGCGACCTCGCCACCACCGTGGAGGAATCGGTGCACGGCATCCGGGTCCTGAAGGCGTTTGGCCGCAGCCGCGAGGCCCTGGAGAACTTCAATGAGCAGGCCGAGGAACTGCGCCAGACAGAGATCTCCAAGGCCCGGCACCAGGCCACGTTCACCATGGTGGTCACCTTGCTGCCCGAGCTTGCCCTGGGCGCAGGCCTGGTGGTGGGCGTGATGCTGTGCGCCAGCGGCCAGCTGAGCATCGGCGCCCTGGTGGCCTTCTTCGCCACCGCCGCCGTCATCGCGTCGCCTGTGGAGTTTTCCGGCATGCTGCTGGCGATGGCACTCACCGCCAAGACCGCCGTCGACCGTCACTACGAAGTGATGGATTCGGCCAACACCATCACCAGTCCCCCCGAACCCCGCCGGCCCTCCCAGCTGCGCGGCGCCCTGCGGTTCAACAACGCCACCTTTGCCTTCGAGGACGCACCGGACAAGCCCATCCTCAAGGAGATCAGCCTGGAGGTGCTGCCGGGCGAAACCATGGCCCTGGTGGGCATTACGGGAAGCGGCAAGAGCGCGCTCATCCAGCTGGTCCCCCGGCTGTACGACGTCACGGACGGCTCCATCACCATCGACGGCGTGGACCTGCGCGAGTTCGACGTCGAGGAGCTCCGCCGGGTGGTGGGTGTCGCGTTCGAGGACACCACCCTGTTCTCCAATTCCGTCCGGGACAACGTGCTGCTCGGCGCCCAGGACCGGACCGAGGAAGCGTTGGATGAGGCCCTGGACGTAGCCCAGGCCCACTTCGCTTACTCCCTTCCCGACGGGGTGGAAACCCTGATCGGCGAGGAAGGCCTGAGCCTGTCAGGCGGGCAACGCCAGCGGATTGCCCTGGCCCGCGCCATTGCTGCCCGGCCCCGCGTCCTGGTGCTCGACGATCCGCTGTCCGCCCTGGACGTACACACGGAGGAGCTCGTGGAAAACCGGCTCCGTTCGGTACTGAAGGACACCACCACGCTGATCGTCGCGCACCGGCCGTCCACCGTGGCACTGGCGGACCGGGTGGCCCTGCTCGAGGACGGCCACATCACCGCCGTCGGAACCCACACGGAACTGCTGGCGGAGAACCCGCACTACCGCTACGTCATCGCCAGCCTGGACCAGGAACCCCGGGACCTGGATTCGGAACTGTCGGAGCTTGAGGAAGCGGCCGACGCCGAGGCAAAGGAAACCATCCGATGAGCACCGCAACCTTCGGCACGGCCAACGAGGACAACGCCCACCTCAGCAAGAGCGACAGCAAAGCCGTACGACGGCGGTCGCTCGCCCTGCTGGGGTCCCTGATCCGTCCGGTGCGGCTCAGGTTCTGGCTGACCATCGCCACCGTGGTCCTGTCCCAGGCCGCCCGGGTGGCCGGCCCGGCGCTGATCGCCTTCGGGATCGACCACGCCCTCCCGGCCCTGCAGGCAGGCGACAACCTCCCGCTGGTGCTCACCGGCGTCGGCTACCTGGCGGCAGCCGTCGCGACGGCCGGGCTGACGGCGCTGTACGTCACCTCCACCGCCCGGCTCAGCCAGGCGATGCTCCTGGACCTCCGGGTCCGGGTCTTCCGGCACACCCAGCGCCTGAGCCTGGAATTCCATGAAAAGTACACGTCCGGCCGGATCATCGCCCGCCAGACCTCGGACCTGGAGGCGCTGCGCGAACTCCTCGATTCGGGCGTGAGTTCGCTGGCGTCGGGCATGCTTTTTATGGTCTTCACCGCTGCCACGGTGTTCGCGCTCGACTGGCGGAGCGGGCTGATTGTGCTGGCCGCCGGTGTGCCGATGTACTTCCTCTCGCGCTGGTACCAGAAGCATTCCCAGATCGCGTTCCGTGAATCCCGGGTGGTGTCGGCCCGGCTGATCGTGCACTTCGTGGAGACCATGACCGGAATCCGCGCCGTGAAGGCCTTCCGCAAGGAACGCGAAAACGCCGACCAGTACGGCCAGCTCTCCGAGGACTACCGGCGGGTCACGGTCCGCTCCATCAACCTCAACGGCATCTTCCAGCCCGGCCTGGTGCTGATCGGCAACATCTGCGTGGCGGCGGTCCTGCTGTTCGGCGGGTTCCGGGTCCTGGGCGGAGACCTCGCCGTGGGTGTGCTCCTGGCCCTCATCCTGTCCACCAAGCGCTTCTTCCAGCCGGTGGACCAGATGGCCATGTTCTACAACTCCTTCCAGAGTGCCCAGGCTGCCCTGGAAAAGGTGTCCGGCCTGCTGGAGGAGATCCCCACCGTCCGTCCGCCCAAGAACGCGGTGGCGCTGCGGGACGCGCGCGGCACGGTGGACTTCACGGGCGTGGAGTTCCGCTATGGCGACGGCCCCGTGGTCATCCCCACCATGGACCTGCACATCCCCGCCGGCCAGACCGTGGCTCTGGTGGGCCAGACGGGTGCCGGCAAGTCCACCCTGGCCAAGCTGATCGCCCGCTTCTACGACGTCTCCGCCGGTGCACTCACCCTGGACGGCGTGGACCTCCGCAGCCTCAGCACTACGGACCTGCGCCGGAACATCGTGATGGTCACCCAGGAGGCATTCCTGTTCAGCGGCTCCGTGGCGGACAACATCGCCCTGGGCAGGCCCGAGGCGTCCCGCGAGGAGATCGAAGAGGCCGCCAAGGCCGTCGGAGCCCACGAGTTCATCACCGAGCTCCCCGAAGGCTACGACACCGACGTCAACAAGCGCGGCGGCCGCGTCTCCTCCGGCCAGCGCCAGCTCATCAGCTTCGCCCGGGCGTTCCTGGCCCGGCCGGCGGTGCTGATCCTGGACGAAGCCACCTCCTCGCTGGACATCCCTTCCGAGCGGCTTGTCCAGAACGGCCTTGCGCGCCTCCTGCAGGCAACGGCCGACGCCGGCAATGCCGCAGGTGCCCCGGGTTCCGCTGCGGCAGGTGGCGGCCGCACCGCGCTGATCATCGCGCACCGGCTCTCCACCGTTGAAACTGCAGACCGCGTGCTGGTGGTCCACGACGGCCGGGTAGTGGAGGACGGCACCCCGGCGGACCTGATCGGCGGCGGCGGCCGGTTCGCCGAACTGCACGGCGCCTGGAAGGACTCCCTGGTCTGAGCCGCCCCGAACGCCCGACGCGCTGCATTGGCATTCCGGTGATCACGGCTGCGATAGCCTGAACCCCATGGCAGATGAGATGGAACACGGCGCGATTGAACTCCCCGCGGAGCCGTTGTCCGAGCGCGTCGCGGAGGTGCTGCGCGAGAGGATCATCTCCGGCCAGCTGCCGGCCGGCGGAAAGCTCAACGAGCGGGAACTCGCCGCCGACCTGGAAGTGTCCCGCATTCCCCTGCGCGAAGCACTGCCGCTGCTGGAGGCCGAGGGCTTCATCTCCACCGAACCGCGCCGCGGCGCCGTCGTCCATTCCTTCACGTACCGTGACGCCCAGGAGGTCTTTGACCTCCGGCTCCAGCTGGAACCCCTGGCCGCGTCATGCGCCGCGCGGCGGGTAGCCGAAGGCGCCGACCCGGCTGCCCTCCTGGAGGCCCTGGAAAGCGCCCGCACCGGTGTGGCCGGGGTCCAGGCATCAGGCCGCAACTCGGACCTGCACGAGGAAATCGTCAAGCTCGCGGACCACCACCTGCTCCGGCGCATGACAGGCCTGATGAACGGGCGCGTGCGCTGGCTCTTCCGCCTGACCCCCGAGCGCGACACCCCAAAGATGTGGCAGGAGCATGCCGAGCTGGTGCAGGCCATCGCGGAAGGCCAGCCTGCCCTGGCCGCAGCCCTTGCCTCTGCGCACGTGGAGCGGGGCCGCCACGATTCGTTGCCTGTCCTGGCAGAGCGCCTCCCCGCCAGCGCGGAAGCCACCTCACGGCGCCGCCGCCGCGCACGCTGACAGGGCGGCCCGCAGCCCGATTTCGCATCCGGACCCCGGATCGGCTATTCTTGTAAAGTTGCTTTTGCAGCGGATCGGGATGTAGCGCAGCTTGGTAGCGCGCTTCGTTCGGGACGAAGAGGTCGCAGGTTCAAATCCTGTCATCCCGACCAAACAAAGAGGGTCTCCCCCAGGGGAGGCCCTCTTTTGTGTTTCCGCGTGACAGCAAATTGCCGCCGCCTGTCACAAATATCTGGAGTACAGGAGCCGCACCATCAAAGCGGCCCCACGGGGAAAGTAACAGTTTGGCAACGGTCACTCCGTCCAAGGGGCAAAGGAATGGCCCCGGACCATGGTTCGCATGATCCGGGGCCTCGCCTCCTTTGGTGAGGAGTGATTACATCGGGTCTGGCCAGTTGCCAACGTACGTGGTGTAAGTGGTGTCACTGTCCTTGGTGTCCTTGACTTTCTTGGACATGGGATCGGGCCAGTTACCTACTGCTACAGATACACCGGTGGTATCAGCGATGGAACCTGCAGACAGGACGGCCGGAGCCGCCGCAGAAAACGCCAGGGCCCCAGCCAGAACGGCTGCGGCTGCAATCTTCTTCAACATATAAGTTCCTCAATACGAGTCGGATTCGTTACAAAGTCAGCACTGTCCTTGTTGACATACATTGTAAAATGTTTTCCACAGGGACTGTCAAGCATTGAGTACAAAGACTGTCCGGAATTAGGAGGAAATCCCGTGGGCAACGGATTCGGGGAGAAGCTCCGGGCGGAGCGTCTCGAACGTGGGCTGACACAGGCTGAACTGGGCAAGGACCTGTATTCCCCCAGCTATATCTCCCTTCTCGAGACCGGCCGGAGGGAACCCACGGCCGAAGTCATCGAGGAGCTGGCCCGCAGGCTGGAACTGGCGCCAAAGGCGCTGGAAGCCTGGAGCCAACCCATCTCGGTCAGCGACGCCGAGTACGTCCTCGCCGGACTCTACGCACGCCAGGCCTGGGACCTTCGGGATTACCCGCTCGCCGCCACACACGCTGCCACAGCCGCGCAGATAGCCCTTGAAGGCAAAAACACCAGCGCCTGGTGGAACATGACCTACATGCAGGCCGAGTGCCTGATCAAGCAGGGCAACTGGCAGGAATGCCAGAAGATCATGCAGCACCTGCTGGAGCACCCCATGGCCACCGAGTCGGTAGGCCTGGGCGTGCGCGCCCGCCAGATGCTCGCCGGCATCTGCCAGGGGCAGGGCCAGCTGAGCACCGCCGTGGATCACGCCATGGAAGCCGTGAAGCTCTGCGCGAAGCTGCCCAAGGGATCCACGCTGATCATCGGCGCCCACCGGGCCCTGATCGGAGCCCTGGCCGAGAGCGGACGGCTGGACGAGGCCTGGAAGTTCTGCCAGGACATGAACGACCAGGTGGATGAGCACTCGATGTCCCAGCTTGCGGGCGAGGTGGCTTGGGTGATCGGCAACGTGGCGTTTATGCGGCATGACTACGCCGAGGGCATCAAGTACCACGAGCGCGCCGCCAGGATGCTCTCCCCTGCCAACGACATCGAGCTCTGGGCGCGGTTCAACAAGGCTTCCGCCGCGGTGCGGCTGTCCTCCGGGATCGTGGAGCCGGAAACCCTGTCCTCCATCGAACGCGCCGAACTGGCCCTGTCCATCGTGGGCGGCAACAAAACGGACCAGCTGGAAGTGGCTTTCATCCGCGCCCGCTGGCTCTACCTCACCGGCGACATCGTGGCCGCCATCAACAAACTCCGGGAAATCCACGCCGAATCAGACGCGCTGGCCAAGCACACCGCCGGCGAGGTTTCCCTGCTCCTGGGCAAGTCGCTGAAGGCAGCCGGCGAGTCCGAGGAAGCCCTGGTCTACCTGGAGGAAGCGCAGAAGGCCTTCAGCGCCGCCGGCGCCTCGGACCGCGTCCAGCAGGCACTCGATGCAGTCCTGGAGATCAGGCTGGCGCAGCAGCGGGCCGCGAAAGCCAGCGAGGCCCAGGCCAGCTAGCCAAAGGCCCGTTAAACAGCAGCGGGCCCGGCCGGAGCCGGGCCCACCGCCAACGCGCTAGGCGAAGGCCTGGCCCGTGAGCTTCTCATAGGCCTCGACGTAGCGGCTGCGCGTCCGGTCAATAACGTCTGCCGGCAGGGCGGGCGGGGGCACGTCCGAGGACCGGTCCCATCCCGATTCGGCAGACGTCAGCCAGTCACGCACGTACTGCTTGTCATAGGACGGCTGCGCCTGCCCGGGCTGGTACGTAGCCGCATCCCAGAAGCGGGAGGAATCCGGGGTGAGTACCTCGTCACCGAGGACGATGCCGCCGGACACGACGTCGTAGCCGAACTCCACCTTCGTGTCGGCCAGGATGATGCCGCGTTCGCGGGCGATCTTCTCCGCGGCGGTATAGATCTTCAGCGTCAGCTCGCTCAACCGGCCCGCGATGTCATCGCCCACCATGCCCACAACGGCGTCGTAGGTGATGTTCTCGTCGTGTTCGCCCACCTCGGCCTTGGCCGACGGCGTGAAGATGGCGTGCTCCAGGCGCGACCCGTCCACCAGGCCCTCAGGCAGCGGGATGGCGCACACCGTGCCGGACGCCTTGTACTCGATGAGCCCGGACCCGGTGAGGTAGCCGCGGGCGATGCATTCCACCGGGAACATGTCCAGCTTCTTGCAGATCATGGCGCGGCCCTCCACCGCAGCGGGAACGCCGCCTTCCACGGTTGACGCCAGGACGTGGTGCTCCACGTCCAGCTGGTCGAACCACCACAGGCTGAGCTGGGTGAGGATCCGGCCCTTGTCCGGGATCTCGCTCGTCAGGACGTGGTCGTAGGCGCTGATGCGGTCGCTGGCCACTACCAGGACGCAGTCCTGGCCCACCTGTTCGCGGATGGACTCGTCCGCGGGCTCGTACAGGTCACGGACCTTGCCGGAGTAGACGTGCGTCCAGCCCGGCAGATCCAGGGTGGCCGTGCTCAGGCCGCGCTTCTGGTCCGCTTCCTTCGGGGAATTCTCGGTCATGCTATGCCTTCGCCTTCGTCACGGGCAGGGATCCGGTGGCGCTGGACGACACCTTGATCTCGCCGCGGGCGGCCTTGCGGCCGATGTCCGTCCGGAACTGGGAGCCTTCCAGCTGCACCAGCTCCACGCCGTCGTAGGCCCTCTCACGGGCCTCCACGAGGTCGCTGCCGAGTGCCACCACGGCGAGCACGCGGCCGCCTGCGGAGACCACTTTGCCTTCGTCGTCGAACGTGGTGCCGGCGTGGATCACGTGCACGCCGTCGAGCTCGTCCACCTTCTTCAGTCCCCGGATGCGGTCGCCGGTGCGCGGCGTGTCCGGGTAGTTCTCGGAGGCCACGACGACGGCGACAGCGGTGTCCTTGGACCAGCGCAGCTCTTCAGCCTTGTCCAGTTCGCCCTTGGCGGCTGCCAGCAGCAGCGCGCCGAGGGGGGTCTTGAGCCGGGCCAGGACGGCCTGCGTTTCGGGATCGCCGAAGCGGACGTTGAATTCAATGACGCGGGTTCCGCGGGACGTCAGGGCCAGGCCCACAAACAGCACACCCACAAACGGTGTGCCGCGGTGCGCCATCTCGTTGACCGTGGGCTGGGCCACGCGGTCGATCACTTCCTGCACCAGGCCTTCGGGTGCCCATTCCAGCGGGGTGTAAGCGCCCATGCCGCCGGTGTTGGGGCCTTCGTCGTTGTCGAAGATGCGCTTGAAGTCCTGGGCCGGGGACAGCGCCACCGTGTTGCGGCCGTCGCACAGGACAAAGAGGGAAACCTCGGGGCCATCCAGGAATTCCTCGATCACCACGGTGCCGCCGGCGTCGAAGCAGGTCTGGGCATGCGCGAGGGCTTCGTCGCGGTTCTTGGTGACCACCACGCCCTTGCCGGCGGCGAGGCCGTCGTCCTTGACCACGTAGGGTGCCCCGAAGGTGTCCAGGGCGGACGCTGCTTCCCCGGCGTTGGTGGCCACCATGGCCATGGCGGTGGGCACGCCGGCCTCAGCCATGATCTCCTTGGCGAACGCCTTGGAGGCCTCCAGCTGGGCTGCGGCCTTGCTGGGACCGAACACCGGAATGCCGGCTTCCCGGACGGCGTCGGACACGCCGGCGGCGAGGGGCGCTTCGGGGCCCACCACCACCAGGTCGACGGCCAGCTTGATGGCCAGGGCCGCGACGGCGTCCGGATCATTGCCGTTGATGTTGTGGGTGGGGACCAGCTTGCTGATGCCGGCGTTGCCGGGAGCTGCGTGGACCTCGGACACGTTGGGGTCGGCGAGCAGGGAGCGGACAATGGCGTGTTCGCGGCCTCCGGGGCCGATGACGAGTACCTTCACAGTCTCCAAGGGTACTTTGTGAACCCGGCTGGCTCCTAAGCTGTCTCGGCCCCCGGCCGCCCCCGGAACAATCCCCCGGGCCGTCCGCTCCGAACCATTGGCATGAAGAAGCTGATGAAGTGGCTCAAGGGTCCAACCGCCATGGCCGCGCTGGCCGGTGTGGTGGCGGCCGCCGTCGTGCTTGCCGTCGCAGAACTGATCGGTGCGTTCTTTACGGCGCGGGCCACCCCGGTGATCGCCCTGGGGTCCACGTTCATCGACTTCACGCCGCCGTGGATGAAGGACTTTGCGATCGCCACGTTCGGCACCAATGACAAGGCGGCGCTGTTTGTGGGGATGGGCCTGACCATCTTTCTGCTCGCCTGCGTGCTGGGCGTGGTGGCCTTCCGCAGCTGGGCCCTCGGTGTGGCCGGGGTGCTGCTGATGGGAACCGTGATCGTGGCCAGCGTGGTCACCCGGGCAAGCGTCAAGCCCCTGGACGCCATCCCCACCGTCCTCGGCACGCTGGCCGGGCTGGTGGTGCTGCGCCTCCTGATAGCTCCGTTATGGCGGTCCAGGGCCTGGCCCGATGCCCCGGCAGACACCGCGGCCAAGGAGCCGGAGCGTCCCGCCACCAGCCGCCGCAGGTTCTTCGCCGCAGCGGCCATCACCGCGGCGGCCGCAGGAATCGCCGCCACAGGCGGCCGGCTCCTCAGCGCGGCCCGCAGCAACATCGCCCAGGCCCGCGAATCCCTGACACTGCCCACACCGGTGAAGGCTGCCGCGGCCGTCCCTGCCGGCGTACAGTCACCCGTGGCCGGCGTGACGCCCTGGGTCACCCCCAACGGCGACTTCTACCGGATTGACACGGCCCTCAGCGTTCCCGAAATCAACGCCGACGACTGGGAACTGCGGGTCCATGGCCTGGTGGAGGAAGAGGTCCGCCTCACGTTCCAGGACCTGCTCGACGCCGACCTCATCGAATCGCACGTCACGCTCACCTGCGTTTCCAATCCCGTGGGCGGAAACCTCGCCGGCAACGCCAAATGGCTGGGGCTGCCCATCCGCGAAGTCCTTAAGCGGGCACGTCCCAAGGACGGCGCTGACATGGTGCTGTCCACCTCGATCGACGGTTTCAGCGCCTCCACGCCGCTGGAAGTGCTGCAGGACGACCGCGACGCGATACTGGCCATCGGCATGAACGGTGAGCCGCTCCCGCTGGAGCATGGCTATCCGGTTCGCATGGTGGTCCCGGGCCTGTACGGATTCGTCTCCGCCACCAAGTGGGTGGTGGATCTCGAAGTCACGCGTTTCGCTGACAGCAAGGCCTACTGGACCCAGCGCGGCTGGTCCGAGCGCGGCCCCATCAAGACCATGGCCCGGGTGGAGGTGCCCAAGTCGTTCGCCAAGGTTCCCGCCGGCCGAACGGCCATCGGAGGCACCGCCTGGGCCCAGACCCGCGGCATCACCAAGGTGGAGGTCCAGATCGACAATGCGGACTGGGCCGAGGCCACGCTGTCCGCGGAGGCGTCCGTCATCACGTGGCGGCAGTGGTCCTTCGAATGGGACGCCACCCCCGGCCCGCACTACATCAAAGTCCGCGCCACCGACGGAACCGGCGAGGTCCAGACGGACCGGCGCGCCGAGCCCGTACCCGACGGCGCGTCCGGCTGGCAGTCGGTCATGGTCACCGTGGAGTAGCCCGGCAATCCCCTGCCCCGCCCCTAGACTGGCACTATGCCGCACAACCCGCATGCCACCTTCACCGTGGACTCCGCTGTCGAACTGGCCGTCGTCGAACGAAGCGGCTTTGTGGAGTCCCGACACATCGGCTCGGCTGTCCTCCTGGCGGCCGACGGCACCGTGGTGACCGAGCTTGGCGATGTCACCACCCCCATCTACGCACGGTCAGCGCTCAAGCCATTGCAGGCCCTGGCGTCCATGCAGGCCGGCGTCCCGCTGCGCGGCGCGCAGGTGGCGCTTGCCTGCGCCAGCCACGTGGGGTCCCTGGACCACATGGACGTGGTGGAGGGGATGCTCAAGGCCGCGGGCGTCCGCGAGGACCAGCTCCAGTGCCCGGCCGCGTGGCCACAGGACGAGACCGCCCGCAACTGGCTGGTCCGCTCCGAGCGCGGCAAGTCCAGGCTCGCCTTCAACTGCTCCGGAAAACACGCAGCGTTCCTGTGGGCCTGCATGGAAAACGGCTGGGACACGCACAGCTACCTCGAACCCAACCATCCGCTGCAGCAGCGGGTCCGCAGCGTCATCGAGGAGTACACCGGGGAACAGATCGCCCACCTGGGGATCGACGGCTGCGGGGCCCCGGTGGCCGCCGTTTCGCTGACCGGACTGGCCCGCGCCTTTTCGCTGCTGGCCAAAGCCCCGAGTGACAAGAACTCCAATGCACGGGCCGCCACCATCACCACCTCCATGCTGGACTATCCGTGGGCCGTGCAGGGCCGCGGCGAGGCCAACACGATCGTGATGGACGAACTTCAGATCATCGCCAAGATCGGCGCCGAAGGCGTGCTGGCGATGGCCACACCGCAGGGCGTTGCGGTGGCCATCAAGGTACTGGACGGAAACCTGAGGGCCACGTCCCTGGTGGGCCTGACGCTGCTCGCCGCCGCCGGTGCTGTGGACATCCCGGGCGTCTCCAGCGTCCTGGAAAAAGTAGTCGACCCCGTACTGGGCGGTGGACGGCCCGTGGGCCGGATCCGGCTGGGACCGGCCGTCTCGGCGCTCCTGGACTGACCCTTTCCCCAACCCCGCTCTGAAGGAGGCCGGCCGCATGGCTGTAGCGCGCCGTCGTATTGGCATCGAAGAAGGCACAGCGGCGCTGGCCGCATGGCGTGAAGGTGCGGCCACGCCGTCGGACGTTCCAGTCCCCCGCACCGTCACTGCCACGGCCGTGCGGTACACGCTGGAGGAGGTCACCGCCCGGGCCCCGGGCAACTCGGTGGAAGTGCGCGTGCCGCCGTTCGGCGTCACGCAGTGCGTGGAAGGCCCGCGTCATACCCGCGGCACGCCGCCCAATGTGATTGAGTGCGACGCCGCCACCTGGCTGGGCATGGTCACCGGACAGTTGAGCTGGGCAGACGCCGTCGCGGCGGGCCGGGTGGAGGCGTCCGGCCTGAGGGCGGATTTGTCCGCCCTCCTGCCGCTCTAGGTGTGGCCTAGGACGTTTCGCTTGGAACTCTGTGCCGCCCGGCTGCTGGCACCGTGGCCGGGTACGGGACCCTGTCCTGGAGTTTGGTGGACAACGCTGCGACGATGGCGAATCCGAAGGCGGCCACCGCGATAAGCACCGACATCACCGCCACGGTGCCGTAGCCGGCTGCCCGCGGGTCCAGGAACGGGTAGGGATACCAGTCCACAATGGGGCCGCGGATCAGGCTGTAGACCAGGTACAGCAGGGGGAAGGCGAGCCACAGCAGCGAGGTCCTGATGGAGATCCGCGTCCGGGGAAGGTCCACGAGCCAGTCGATGACGATGACGGTGGGCACGGTGTAGTGCAGCACCACGTTGATCCACGGGATGGGCGTGTTCACGTCAATGTCGCTTAGCAGCAGGCTGTAAGTGATTCCCGTGATGGTCATGTATACGGTGGCGGCCCCTCGGAGCAGCTCCAGCCAGCGCGGGCTCCCGCCCTTCCAGGCAAACCACCCGGCGATGCCCAGGGTGACGAAGGCGATGATGTTGGACTCGATGGTGAAATAGCTGAAGTAGTTTCCGGCTTTGGCGCCCGGGACGTTCTGCATCAGGTGCAGGAACTGGAACAGCACCGCCACGAAACCCAGCAGCGCGAACCAGAAGCGGAATAGTGCAAGTCCCCTGTTTGCAGTCATGGTGCGATCCTAGGCGAGATTCGGGCCCTGGCGTGCAACGCGAGGACCCCGCCCCCGGTGTGTTCCGGGGGCGGGGCCTTCGGCGGTGGCTGGGTGCCGCCGCTAGTCGTGGACTGCGGGGGCAGGGCTCTCCTGCGCCGGGGCGGCGTGCGTGCCGGCGGGCCGGCTCATCTGGAAGCCGGGGATGTCGCCCGGGTTGGGGCCGCCGCGGAACTTGGGGGACGGCTCCTGGCCGCCGCTGATCCGCTGAAGTTCCTGGTCCTCGAAGTCGTCCTCCACGCCGAGCATGATGGCGGAGTCGTGGTTGGTGATTTCGCCGCGGAATGCGCGGACCATGACGCTGCGGTCGAACTGGCCCTCCCATTTGGAGACCACGAAGGTGGCCACGCAGTTGCCCAGCAGGTTGACCACCACGCGCATGGAGTCCATGAGCCGGTCAGCGCCGAGGAGGAGGGCGACGCCGGCCACCGGGAAGATGCCGAGGGCTGCGGCGGTGGCGGACAGTGCCAGGAACGACGACCCGGGAACGCCGGCCATGCCCTTGGACGTCAGCAGCAGCACACCGAGTGCGGCCAGCTGCTGGCCGAGGTCCAGGTTGTGCCCGAAGGCCTGGGCCAGGAAGAGCAGGGAGATCGAAAGGTAGATCGCGGCGCCGTCGAGGTTGAACGAGTAGCCGGTGGGGACCACGAGGCCCGTCGTTGCACGGGAGCAGCCGGCGTTGGTCAGCTTGGTCATGATGCGCGGCATCACGGCCTCCGTGGAGGCGGTGCCGAGGGCCAGCAGGAATTCCTCGCGGGTGTACTTCAGGAACTGCCACAGCGGAACCCGGGCGAAGCTCCAGGCCACCAGGAACAGCAGGGCGATGAAGACGACGGCCGCGCCGTAGCAGGCGGCGATGAGCTTCGCGTACGTGCTGAGGGTTCCGAGTCCGTACTGGCCGATGATGAACGCCATGGCACCGAAGGCACCGATCGGCGCCACCTTCATGATCCAGGACATGATCTTGAAGATGAGCTCCAGGACCGTCTCCATGAGGCTGATGACCGGCATGCAGCGCTCACGTCCAATAACCACGATCGCGGCACCGAAGAACACCGAGAAGAACAGGACCTGCAGCAGGCTGTTGCTCGCGAAGGCGCCGATGACGCTGGTGGGGATAATGTCCAGGATGAAGTGGGCCGCGTCCTTGGGGGGCGTGGTGCCGGTCTTGGCGTTCAGCGCATCCTGGGACAGAGTGGTGGGATCGATGTTCAACCCGGCACCGGGCTGGACGATGTTGCCTACGATCAGGCCGAAGACCAGCGCGAAGAGCGTGGCCGCGGTGAAGTACAGAAGGGCTTTGACTCCGACCCTTCCGACCGCCTTGACGTCGCCTACGGCCGAGATGCCGGTGACGATCACCAGGAAAATCAGCGGCGCGATGATCATTTTGATGAGCTGGATGAAACCATCACCGAGCGGCCTCAGCTGCGAGCCGAGGTCCGGCCAGAAATGTCCGATAAGGACACCTGCCACGACGGCGATCAGAATTTGGAAGAAGAGCGACCTATACAGGGGCTTCTTCTTCTGCGGGGCCGAACTCGCCTTCAGCGCCGCGGAATCTGGGATCTTCATTGATCTGTACCTATCAATCGGGAACAGCCCCGGAGATCGGGGTCTGTTTCCAACGTAACCCCGGTCACACAATTCCGCAAGAGGAAAATGAATTTCCACAGTGCGGAATTATTGGAACGCGGTGGAGGCACGCCAAAGTCGCCACGTCATCGCGGATCCGGGCCGGGAAGCCCCGGCCCGGATCTCCGAAAACGCAGCGGAAAAGTCAGGGTGATGCCGCTAGCCGCGGCCGATGAAGGGCATGCCCGCGGCCGTGATGACCACGGAACCCACGCTGGCCGACGCCGGCATGCCAGCCATCAGCAGCACGGCCCGGGCGGCGTCCTCAACAGGGAACATGGGCTCGACGCGGCGGCTGCCGTCAGCCTGGAGGGCTCCCGTGCCCACCCCGATGGTGTCCATGATTTCCGTGGCGGTGTTGCCGATGTCGATCTGGCCGCAGGTGATGCCAAAACCGCGGCCGTCCAGCTCGATGCTCTTGGTCAGTCCGGTCATGGCATGTTTGGTCACGGCGTAGGCCACGGTCCGGGGCCGGGGTGAGTGCGCTGAAATGGAGCCGTTGTTGATGATCCGGCCGCCCTGCGGCTGCTGGGCCTTCATGGCCCGGACCGCGGCCGCAGCGCAGAGCATGGAGCCGGTGAGGTTCACGGCCACCGTGGCATTCCAGTCGGCCAGGCTGATCTCATCAACGGAGGCGGCGGGCCCGAAGACGCCGGCGTTGTTGAAGAGCACATCCACTCTCCCCCACTGCCGGCGGGTGGCCCCGAAAAGCCGCTCGACGTCGTCGGGCGCCGTGACGTCGCAGGGCACCGCCAGCGCGTTCGGGTGTCCGTCCGCCGTTTGGAGGAGTTGCGCTTCCCGCCGTCCGGCCAGGGCCACCCGGTAGCCGTCGGCCAGCATCAGCCGGGCCACCGCCCGGCCAATGCCGGATCCGGCCCCGGTGACGACGGAGACCCGGGAGTCTGCGGACGGGCTGGAGTCAGTCATGGACGCGCCTTTCAACATGGGGGTTGCCGTCAGCGCGCACCCTCGGGTACAGCGGCCGCGGCGGACAAGGGCCAGCCTATGACAGTCTTCGGCCGCGGTGCCGCGTACGTGCGGACCTTGGAGGTGGACAGCCCCATGCGGACCAGGCCTTCGGCGATGGTCACCGCCGAGGCCACGCCGTCCACCACAGGCACGCCCGCGCGCCGCCGGATCGCCTCGTCCAGCCCGGCCATGCCGCCGCAGCCCAGGACAATGACCTCCGCCTTGTCGTCGCGGACCGCGATCAGTGCCTGCCCGATGATGGCTTCAACGGCCCGCTCCGGCTCCTCCTCGAGTTCCAGCACCGCCATCCCGCTCGCCCGCACGGACGCGCATCTCGCGTCGAGGCCTGCCAGCTTCAGCCGGTCCTCGATCAGCGGCACCGCCCGGTCCAGGGTGGTGATGACCGAGTACTTGTGGCCCAGGAACATGGCCGTGGACGCGGCCGCCTCGGTGATGTCGACGACGGGCACGTCCAGGAGCTCCTGCAGGCCCTCCCGGCCGTGCTCGCCGTAGCCGGCCTGAATGACGGCGTCGAACGGTTCCGGGTAGGTGGCCACCCGGTCCATCACGGCGATCGCCGCCAGGTAGCTTTCGAAGTTTCCCTCGCAGGAATCCGCACCGAACCTGGGCGTGAGCCCCACAATCTCCGTCCCGGGCGCGGCGATGCTCCGGGCCTGGGCAGCGATGGAATCGGTCATGGACTGGGTGGTGTTCACATTGGCAACGAGGATGCGCATGGTTTCCTTTTGGTGGTTCAGTGCGTCGGTGCGGGGCAGCGTGTCAGTGCGTGCTGGCGACGGCGATGGCCTCGCCGTCGACGTCGTCGAACTGCTGTGTGCGGTCGGCGATCAGGTAGTAGGTCAGGGCGGCCAGGCCGGCGCCGAAGAACCAGGCAAACGGGGCGGCCGGCTCCAGGGCGGGCACGAAGGCGATGAGGATCGCGACAGCGGATGCCGGTAGCAGCGCGATGATCGCCTTGGGATTGACTCCCTTTGTGTAGAAGTACGCTCCGGCCGGGCTGTCGCTGTACAGCTCGGGGACGTTGACCCTGCCGCGGCGGAGCAGCCAGTAGTCGGCCATGACCACGCCGAACAGCGGTCCCAGCAGGGCGCCGAGCCCGCCAAGGAAGTACACAATGACCAGCGGATTGTTGTAGAGGTTCCACGGCAGGATGACCAGGCCGATGGTGCCGCTGACCCAGGCGGCTTTCCGGAAGTCGAGGCGCTTGGGGAACAGGTTGGTCAGGGCGTAGACCGGAGCCACGAAATTGGCCATCAGGTTCACGGCGATGGTCAGGATGAGGATGGCGAGGCACGCGAGGACCAGGAACAGCGTGTTCGGGATGCTCTCCACGATGTCTGACGGAGTTTCGATGATGGTGCCGTTGATCTTGTACTGCCCGCCGGCGAGGACCACAACGATGGCGCCGAACAGCAGCATGTTGATGGGGATGCCCCAGAAGTTGCCCCGGACGATCGACTTTTTGGACACGGCCGAGCGGGTGAAGTCGCAGAAGTTCAGGACGAACGTGCCGTAGATGGATACCCACAGGGCGCCGCCGGCGAAAATAGTCCGCCACATCTCGCCGCCTTCGAGCCCGCGGATGCCGGTCCACTGGATGGCGCCCTTGGCCTCGATGAAGACCCAGGCTGCGAGCAGCACCATGGTGAGGAGGATGACGGGTCCGGCGAACGCCTCGTACTTGCGGATCATTTCCATGCCGAAGCTGACGATCACCAGCTGGACGATCCAGAGTGACACGAATGCGATCCAGCCCAGCGTGGACAGGCCAAGGATGGAGTTGGTGTCCAGCTCATGCAGCGACGGAACCATGGCCACGAGCATGACCCGCAGCACCACCGAGGCAAGGAAGGTCTGGATCCCGAACCAGGCCACGGCCACGGCGCCGCGCAGCAGGCTGGCGAGCTGGGCTCCCCGGATGCCGAAGCTGATCCGGCTCATGACGGGGAACGGCACGCCGGTCTTTTGGCCCATAAACCCGGAGAAGCTGAGCAGCGCAAAGAGCAGGACAGCGCCAATGGCGAGGGCTGCGAGGATCTGCCAGCCGCCAAGGCCCAACGAGAAGAGGCCGACGGCGAACGCGTAGTTGCCGAGGCTGTGTACGTCATTCGCCCACAGGGTGAAGATGCTGTACCCGGTCCAGCGGCGGCCCTGCCGCTTCGTCGGGGCGAGGTCTACGTTGTAGAGGCTGGGGCTGATGGCCTGGCTGGCGGCGGTGCTTGCTGTTTCGCACAGGGCGTCGATGCCCGAGGCGGGGTGGATCGGCTGGCCCGACAGCGCTGTCGGGGCGGGAGCCGGTTCGACGCCGACTGGTGGAGTCGTATGCATCTGGATCTCCAGTTCTGGGATTTCCGCGGTGGTGAGCCCTATCAAACGTTCTCTGCTGTTATTCCACATCGCGAAATTAAGTTATTGAATAGTGAAATAAGGGTATGAGGTGGATCACCCGGAGGTCAAGGTCCGGCAGCTCGGATGGCGGTCACAAACGGTCCGCAGCGCGGCCCGTGACGCGGGTTGGCCCAGGGCGGGCTGGTCATGTTGACCGCGATGCCTGCCGGTCGATAATCTCGAATGGCAAAATTGTTTTCTCACAATACGAAAACAAGAGCCCAACATTCAAAGATGAAACGAGGCTGACGTGGCTGCAGGAGAAGATACCTCCCATATCCTCAGCGGGTTGACTAACCAGCTGCCTGATCGTGATCCGGAAGAGACCGCCGAGTGGGTTGA
>NZ_JAVDWK010000018.1:0-70178 GCF_031457335.1 Arthrobacter sp. BE255
TTCCTCACGGAAAGCGGCATCATATTTCCTTCTGGGCGTGGTCATCTGAAGTGAAGCTCCCATCAAGCTGTCTCAGAAAACCATACGACCGCAGATGAACCCTCCCTCACAGAAGGTGAGAGAGGGTTCATCGTTTTTGCCCGAAAAGTGAGAGAGCGTTTGGGAAAAACCTGCAGGAAGTGAGAGACGGTCCCGGGGGGAGGTCAGCCGATGGGGCGGTGCATCTCCACGGCTTCCTCATGGCGCGGGCTGTTCGGGTTCATCAGGGAGTGCTTCTTGCCGTAGAAGAAGTAGATGGCCAGGCCGATGACAAGCCACACACCGAAGCGCATCCAGGTCTCCCAGTGGAGCTGGAACATCAGGAAAGCCGAGGCCAGCACACCGAACGCGGGGATGACCGGCATCAGGGGCAGGCGGAACGTGCGCGGGGCGTCCGGTTTCTTGTAGCGGAAGACGATTACCGAGAAGCAGACCACGACGAACGCGGCCAGGATGCCGATGTTGGTCAGGTCAGCGACGGCCTTGATGGGGAACACGCCGGCCAGCAGTGCCGAGGCGACGCCGGCAATCCAGGTCACGCGCTGCGGGGTGCCGTGGCGGTCGGTCTTGGCGAACCAGCCCGGGAGCAGGCCGTCGCGGCTCATGGAGAACCAGACGCGCGTGACGCCCAGGAGGAAGGTCAGCATCACGGTCAGGATGGACAGTACTGCGAACACCGAAATGATGGTGGCAATAATCGGCAGGCCCACACCGGTGAACGCGGAAGCGAATCCAGCCTTGGGGTCGATGTTCTTGTAGTTCTGCATGCCGGTCAGCACCAGGGTGGCGGCCACATAGAGCAGCATGGCAATGATCAGGGACAGGATGATGGCCTTGGGCATGTGCTTCTTGCCGTCCGTGGCTTCTTCGGCCGCGGTACTCATGGCGTCGTAGCCGAACACAGCGAAGAACACGGTGGCGGCACCCGCCAGGACCGGGCCGAAGCCGCTGGGCATAAACGGGTTGTAGTTGTTGGTGTCGATGTAGAAGATGCCCAGGCCGATGATGAAGAGAATCAGGATGACCTTGATGGCAACGGCCACCAGCTCGAACCGGCCAAAAGCCTTGGTCCCGCGGGAAAGGATCCAGGTCACCAGGAGGCAGACCATGATGGCGGGAATGTTCACGATGCCGCCCTTGCCTTCGTCGGGCGTGGAGGTCATCCAGATGGGCATGTGGATACCTATGCCGGAGAGGAACGCATCGAAATAGCCCGAAATGCCGATGGCCACCACGGCCACAATGGCGATGTACTCCAGCAGCAGGTCCCAGCCGATGAACCAGCCGATCACTTCGCCGAGGGCAACGTAGCCGTAGGTGTAGGCCGAGCCGGCGCGGGGAATCATGCCGGCAAATTCCGCGTAGGACAGCGCGGCAGCCGCAGAAGCCAGGCCTGCGACCAGGAAGGAAATCAATACCGCGGGCCCCACCCCGGGTGAGCTTTCACTGCCCGCGGCCACAAGGCCAGCGAGCGAGAAGATGCCGACGCCGATGATGCCGCCGACGCCGATGGCGGTGAGCTGCCAGAGGCCGAGGGACTTGAACAGTCCACTGTGCTTGTTTTCTTCTTCAATGTCGTCAATGGGCTTGCGCCGCAGGATCGACTGCGTCATATCTTTGGTGCTCATCAGGAACTCCTGGTTGGGGATGCGGCCCCATCGCGGCGCCCTCGCAATGGGGCTGTGACGGGGGTAACTCAGGTACTACAGTATGCAAGCGCTATTGCATTAGATAAAGTGAATACTTCTAACCAATATTCATTAGATTCATCAAGGAATGTGGCCATGCTCGATGTCCGCCGCCTCAGGCTGCTCCGCGAACTGAAGATCCGGGGGACGCTGGCCGAGGTGGCCGAGGCACTGCAGTACAGCCCGTCGTCGGTCTCCCAGCAACTGGCCCTGCTGGAAAAGGAAGCCGGGGTGGAGCTCCTCCGGAAGACCGGGCGCCGCGTCCAGCTGACGCCGCAGGCAGAAGTCCTGGTGGCACACACCGCCCAGCTGCTCGAAACACTGGAGCAGGCGGAGGCTGATCTGGCCGCCTCGCTGACCACCGTCACCGGCACCGTCCGCATCGCCGTCTTCCAGTCGGCGGCCCTGGCCCTGATGCCGGAGACCCTCTCAAGGATGGCCGCCGCATACCCTGAGGTCCGGATCGAAATGATCCAGCGTGAACCGGAAACCGCGCTGCACGAGACGTGGGCCCGGGACTTCGACCTCGTGATCGCCGAGCAGTATCCGGGCCACGCCGCCCCGCGCTACCCGGAGCTGGACCGCATCAAGCTGACCACCGACGCGATCCGGCTCGCGGTCCCGCCGGCGTCCCCGGACCGGCCGCAAATAGCCTCCATCGAGGACACTGCCGGACTCGCCTGGGTGATGGAGCCGCGCGGCGCCGCCTCCCGGCACTGGGCCGAACAGGCCTGCCGGAGTGCCGGCTTCGAGCCCGACGTCCGCTTCGAAACCGCCGACCTGCAGGCCCAGATCCGGCTCATCGAGTCAGGGAACGCCGTGGCCCTCATGCCGGACCTCGTCTGGACCGGCCGCGGCACCACGGCCCAGCTCCTGGACCTGCCCGGCGACCCGCACCGCACCATCTTCACGTCCGTGCGCCGCTCCAGCGCGAAGCGCCCAGCCATCCTCGCCGCCCGCGAGACACTGGCCATCACCGCGGAATCGGTCCGGAATCCCGACGGCGGCTAACGACTTCGGCGCGTATTCGCACCCTACGCGGCGCCTCCATGACGCCCCAGGCACCAGTGTTTCCTGCGTCACTGCGCGATCGGGACCCCGACGCTAGACTGATCTGGTTATGAATCGCACAATGTTCAAGTCCAAAATCCACCGGGCCACCGTCACGCACGCTGACCTGCACTACGTTGGTTCGGTCACCGTCGACCTGGACCTGCTGGACGCTGCCGACATCCTGCCCGGCGAGCTCGTTGCCATTGTGGACGTCACCAACGGTGCCCGCCTGGAGACCTACACCATCGCCGGCGAACGCGGTTCAGGCGTCATCGGCATCAACGGGGCCGCCGCGCACCTGATGCACGAGAACGACATCGTCATCCTGATCACCTATGCCCAGATGACCACGGAAGAGGCCAACGCCTACACTCCGAAGGTGGTCCACGTGGACCAGGACAACAGGATTGTGCAGATCGGAAACGATCCCGCGGAGGGCCACACCCCGGGACTGATGCGCCCCCCTTTCGCCCTTAACAACGCCGTCCTGTAACCAGGAGCGTGAGACCTGGCCCTGACTGGCGCTGCGCCTTAGGAGACCATCCTTGCTAGGCGTACTCGCGGGCTTTTTTGTTGTCTGGTGCATCATCCTGGTGGGCTGGTTTGTGGGCCGGCGGAAGATCCTGGGCGAGAACGCACGCCAGGTCCTCAGCGGCCTGACATTCTTTGTGGCCAGCCCCGCGCTCTTATTCGAAACCCTCAGCAAGGCGAGGCTCCAGGAAGTCTTTGCGGAGCCGCTGCTGGTGACGGCCGTGGCGGCGCTCGCCACCGCCGCGATCTTCTTTGCCATCGCTAAGTTCCTGCTCAAGCGTGCCCTGCCGGAAGCGCTGATGTCCTCCATGGCCGCTTCATTGGCGAACTCCGCCAACCTGGGCATCCCCATTGCCGTCTACGTCCTCGGCGACGCCAGCTATGTGGCTCCGCTGCTGATCTTCCAGCTGGCTTTCTTCACGCCGCTGTTCCTGATGGTCCTGGATTCAAGCACCAGCTCCCACCGCACCACGCCGCTGCGGTTTGTGGTGATGATCCTCCGGAACCCGATGATTGTGGGCTCCGGGCTGGGCCTGCTGGTGGCCGGGACCGGGTTCCAGGTTCCCGCGCTGGTCATGGAGCCGATCCACCTGATCGGCGGCGCCGCCATTCCCGCCATGCTGATCGCCTTCGGCATGAGCCTGAACGGCAGCAGGCCGCTGCAGGCATCAGCCGGCCGCCGCATCGACACCCTCCTGGCGAGCGCTTTCAAGCTGGTCATCCAGCCGGCCCTCGCCTACGTTTTCGCACGCTTTGCGCTGGGGATGGAAGGGCACGCGCTCTTCGCCGTCGTGGTTACGTCCGCGCTCCCCACCGCGCAGAACGTCTTTGTGGCCGCCAGCCGGTACAAGACCGGACTGACCGTGGCCAAGGACACCGTGCTGCTGACCACGGTGGTGGCCGTGCCCGCCATGATCGGCGTGGCGCTGCTGCTCGCCTGACCCCGAACCTGAGGAGGAACAGATGGGAACAATCCTGGACACTGTGGTGATCGGCGGAGGAGCCATGGGCTCGGCAGCCGCCTGGGCCCTGGCACGCCGCGGCCGGCAGGTCACGCTGCTGGAGCAGTTCGGGCCCGGGCACCGCATCGGGGCGTCCCACGGCACCACCCGCAACCTGAACCCCGGCTACTACCGGCCGGAATACGTGGCCATGCTGGCCGAAGGGCTGGCCCTCTGGGACGAGCTGGAGCAGGACAGCGGCGAACAGCTCCTCGCCCGCACCGGCATCGTCAACCACGGCCCCGATCCGCGCCTCCCCCAGGTGCAGGCCGCGCTCACCGAGGCTGGCATCCGGGCGGAGTCCCTCAGCCCGGACCAGGCCGCCGAACGGTGGCGCGGCATCTGCTTCGACCAGCAGGTCCTGCACATGCCCGACGGCGGCCAGCTGAACCCCGAGGCGGCGCTGCCCGCCTTCCAGCGGCTCGCCGCAGCCCGGGGCGCCGAGATCCGGCACCACACCAAGGTGGTCGCGCTGGAAATCATGGACGACGGCGTCCGGCTCACCCTGGAGTCGGACGGCCCCGGCGCGTCGGGCGGAACCGAGGTGGTCACCGCCGCCCAGGCAGTGGTGACGGCGGGCGGCTGGACGGAGAAACTGCTGGCCGGTGCGGCCGGACACGGAAAGCTGCGGATTCCCCGGCTCAGGGTCACGCAGGAACAGCCGGCCCACTTCCGCGTCGCCGATGACGGCGCCGTGTGGCCGGGATTCAACCACTCGCCGGGAACCGGCCCGGCCTACAAAGGCTGGTACTCGCCGGTTTACGGGATGCAGACGCCGGGCGAAGGCATCAAGGCGGGCTGGCACGGCGTGGGTCCGGAGGTGGACCCGGACAAGCGGTCCTTCCTGCCCGAACCCGTCCAGCTCGCGGCCCTGCAGGACTACGCGCGAACCTGGCTGCCGGGTGTTGACGCCGATTCGCTCGAGGCCATCAGCTGCACATACACCACCACACCGGACGAGGACTTCATCCTCGACCGGATCGGTCCCGTGGTCATCGGCGCCGGCTTCTCCGGGCACGGCTTCAAGTTCACGCCCGTGGTGGGCCGGATCCTCGCGGACCTGGCCACCGGCACACGGCCTGCGCCGCAGATCTTCTCCGCCGCCCGCTAGCAGCGTCCAGCCCCCTCCCCGTAGCGCGAACGTACACTTGGGGCCCAAACGGCAAGGGGCCCCAAGTGTGCGTTCGCGCCAGGTTAAGGTACGCGGGCCCCGGCCTGGTGCTGGTCCAGCAGCCGGGCGCAGCGGATGAAGCCCAGGTGGGAGTAGGCCTGCGGGTGGTTGCCCAGGTGCGTCTCGGTGCCGGGATCGTACTCTTCGGGCAGCAGCCCGGTGGGCCCGAACAGGTTCACCAGCTGGTCGAACAGGTCCCAGGCCTCCTCGATCCTGCCCACCGCAACGTACGCCTCAATAAGCCAGGTGGTGCAGATGTGGAAGCCGCCCTCCAGGCCCGGCAGGCCGTCGTCGTACCTGTACCGGAAGACGGTGGGCCCCACCCGGAGTTCGCGTTCCACCGCTGTGACTGTGTCCAGGAAGCGCTGGTCGCGGACATCCAGCATGCCCGACAGGCCGATGTGCAGGACGGCGGCGTCGAGGTCCGGGCTGTCATAGGCCACGGTGTAGGACTGTGCGGAGTCGTCCCAGCCTTCCCGCAGGACCTCCTCGCGGATGTTTTGTGCAGTGGGTTCCCAGGCCGCTTCCGGCGCCCGGCCGTGCCGGGCGGCCGTGCGGAGCGCCCGGTCCAGCGTCACCCAGCACATCACCTTGGTGTAGACATGGTGGCGCGGCGGCCGGCGGGCTTCCCAGATGCCATGGTCGGGTTCGTGCCAGCGGGCCAGCACCGCGGAGGCCATCTGCACCATCAGCTCCCAGTGCTCGTCCGCCAGCTCCCCGTTCCGTTCGCTGAGCGCGTGGATGAGCTCGGCGATCGGGCCGAAGACATCCAGCTGGACCTGGTGGTCAGCGGCGTTTCCGATCCGGACGGGCCGGGAACCCGCGTACCCTGGCAGGCTGTCGATCACGGCCTCCGTTGACAGCGGCGCCCCCGTGACGGAGTACAGCGGATGCAGCCATTCCGGACCGGGCGCGTGCTCAAGGATCCGGCCGAGCCAGCTCAGGAATCCGGCTGCCTCCGACGTGGAACCCAGGTCCACCAGCGCGTTCACCGTCATGGAGCCGTCCCGCAGCCAGCAGTACCGGTAGTCCCAGTTCCTCGTTCCGCCGATTCCTTCGGGCAGGGAGGTGGTGGGCGCGGCCAGCACGGCCCCCGTCGGCTCATGCACCAGCGCCCGGAGCACCAGCGCTGAACGGCGGACCAGTGACGGCTTCACCGAGGGAAGTTCCAGTTCCTGCACCCAGCGGCGGGAGTGCAGCGCCACCACGCCCCGTCGGTCATTTTCATCGTCTGGGTCCTCTGCCGCAGGTTCAGTGTCGCCGCAGCGCAGGGTGAGGACGACCGGCCCGTCCTGCAGGTTCACCGACGCGGTGGCGGTGGCGTGCCGGCCGTCGGAGGTGATGCTGAAGCTGACGCCGGGCGCATACAGGAAGATGGGATCGGACGTGCCCACCACGTGCAGTTCGTCGCCCCGGGCCTCCATGCTGAACGGCGCATTGGCGTAGTCCGGCCGCGGCGCGAAGACGATCTTGGCGCCGCCAGTGCCGGACAGGACCCGGACCAGGCTGGTGATGCCCTCCGGCGCCGGCTCCAGGTAGTCGGTGACGGTCACATCCGCCCAGCGGGTCTCCACGATCATGGTGCTGTCCACGTAGCGTTGGCCCAGCACCTGCGAGGTCTTGACCGGTTCCACGGAGAAATGCCCGGCGGCGTCCCCGCCCAGGATGTGCGCGAACAGCGATCCCGAGTCCGGCAGCGGGTGGCTCATCCAGCAGATTTTGGCATCGGGGGTGACCAGGGCAGTGGAGGATCCGTTGCCGATCATCGAATGCCGTTCCAGACCGACAGCGTCCTCGCCGAACAGCCAGGCGCGGCGAAGCTCGAAGAGAATGGCCAGGACACGGGCGAAGGATTCCGGGTCCCGGAGCCGGTGGGCCGCCCGGGTCTCCCCCGGGCCGACGCGCAGCCCCATGTCCGGGCCGCGCAGGGTGGCGATGGCCAGCTCGTCGCTGTAGGCGTCGCCCGCGTACAACGCCGCACTGGCGCTGAGCCGGGACCTGAGGTTTTCCAGGGCGTCCGCCTTGGACGGTTCCACTATCGAGAGGTCCAGCACTGAACCGTCAACGATGAAGAACAGCCCGTGCGCCTTGGCGACCTCCCGCGCCGTTTCGGTTACGGCCTGCACAACGTCCGGCGAAGCGGGCCGGGTATGCACGGAGACCGCCACGGGCTTGCGTTCGATCCAGATGCCTTTCTGGAAACCCACCGCCTCGGACAGGGCGGTGCTGACCTTCTGGAGGGTGGCTTCCGTGGCCAGGGTCTGGACGTGCGCGAAGCCCATGTCGGACTCCGCACCGTGCGATCCGATCAAGTGCACTTCCGCCGGCAGCCGGGACACCGCGGCGAGGTCGCGCAGCGAGCGTCCGGAGATGACGGCGGCGTGGGTGTTGGGCAGGGCGGCCAGGGCGCGCAGGGCGATCGCGGCGCTGCCCAGCGGCAGGGTTTCGGTGGAGATGCCTTCGGCGTCGCACAGCGTGCCGCCGTAGTTGCAGGCCACCAGGAGTCCGGGAACGCGGGCCAGGACCTTGAGTTCTGCCAGCAGGTTGGGGGTGAAGCCTTCGTCGGCGCCGTCCGACTGGACAAACGTCCGCAGCAGGCCCAGCGGAAGCGACCTCGTCAGCAGCGCAGAATCCGCCACACTCTGGTTCAACGGAGTAGGCATATGTAACCCCTTAGAGCAGACCCGGCCCGGAGAGGCAGCCGCCGGATTACCTGGCGGACTTCCGGGTGGTGCCCCTCTCCGGAACTCCATGCGGAAATTCCAGAGGGGGCAATTGTCATTCTCCGCCCGTGTGGTTTCGCCCGAAAGTCCCCCTGATTGCGGCTGTGTAAAAGTCGCTGCGGTGGGTAAGCGGCCTGCCGTCACGCGGTGCACCTTTTTGGACCACGACGGCGGCACCGGCCGCGCGTTTCCGGGGAACCCGCCGTCGTGCTTTCCCAAAACGTGCCGGGCGTGACGCCCGCCAGCCGGTCCGTCCGGCGTCACCCGGCGGTCAGCGTCACCAATGTGAAGCCGCCCGGAGCCACCATGACGCGCCCGGACGTGGTAGCGGCAGCATCCTTGGAGCCCTTGACCGGCTGGCCCGTGGAATCGTACTGGCGCTGCACCAGCACAAAGCCTTCCGGAACGGCCAGCTCCTGGACCGTGATGGACTTGGCAGCGCTGACGTACAGCGTGGTGTCGCCGCCGGAACCGGAGACGGACACGGTGGAGATGAGCGGCTGGACCAGGAGTGCGTCCAATGCAGCCTGCCCGTCAGTGCTGGCGGTGACCGAGGTCAGTCCGGCGGCCAGGGCCCTCTGCAGCGTGAACGGGAAGAGGATGCCGGGCGCGTCGGTGATGCCCTGCGCGCCTGCCCCGCCGTTGGCAGTGGTTCCCAGCGGACCCTTGGCCGAGGTCCAGGTGGTGGTGCCGGACGGTGCGATCCGCCGGTTCACGATGGGGAAGATGTTGCTGGGCTGGCCTGCTGCGGGCAGCGTGATGGAAAGACTGCCGCCGGCGCCAAGGTCCACGTAGGCGCCGCCGGAGATGTTGGCTTCACCCGTCCAGGACGACGGCGGCCGCACCACGGTGCCGTTCCCCGTGATGGTGCCTGCTTCCGCCTCCACCACGCTGAGTCCGCTGGTCCCTTCGGTCACGCTGATGCCCAGTGCCTTGGCGCGGAGTTCCGGGTTGGCGTCAAGGGCCAGCATGGTGAGCAGCGCGTGGATGGTGGATTCGGCGCCGGAGTTGGGGTTGATCCGGCCGTCCGTCTCGATCCCGTCGATGGCCGTGCCGGTGGCGGGGTTGTAGGCGGGTGCGCCGTTGGGATTGGCGCCGAAGAACCAGCCGGCGGCAATGGCAGCAACGTCCAGGAGTCCCGGAGCGTCAGCGGCAGCCGCCGTCGCCACCAGGCTTTGGACGCGGGAGTCCGCGCCGTAGGCAATTTGCGCCTCGCCGGGAGTGGGGCTCCAGGCGTTGTCCGGTCCGCCCGCTGCGAGCAGCTGCGGGGTGAACTGGGCGGTGTCCTTCACGGCTGCGGTCAGCAGGTCGGGCCGGTCCAGGACGGTGGACGCGGTGGCGACGGCGGCCGGAGCCATGCCGCCCCACGCATGCCAGAGGCTCTGGGACTTGTTCCACGGCATGATCGCGCCGAACGGCCATTGCGTGGCCGACCCGGAAGACATCGCGGCCACGCCCTCGCTCAGCCGGGACAGTGCGGTGGCGGCCGCCGCATCGGACGGAACGGCCTCCACATAGGCGGCCAGGCCCAGCACGGCCTCGGCGGAGGCATCCGCGCCGCCGGCGATGAGCCAGGCCGGAACCTGGACGCCGTCCGCCGTGTCGAACGTTCCGTATTTGGCGAGGGACTGGCGGTTCAGGGCAGCCAGGGAAAGGTGCAGCCGGTCCTGCAGGAAGGCGGCAAACTCCGGGTCGGAGTCTGCAAACCCTGCGAAGCCTTCGCCCAGGGCCCACACCGTGCGGGCAAGCCAGTACGATTCCGCGGAGTCGGAGGGATCCGGCAGTTCCACCGGGATGGCGCTGGGGTTCAGGCTGCCGTCGGTCTGCTGCCAGAGGACCACGTTGCCGGCGTTGGGGCCGTCCGCCGTCTGCAGGTAGGTGAGTGCACGAAGGTTCTGGAAGGCGTGCTCCTTGCTCGCCGGCTCCCCTGTCTGCTTCCAGTGCCGCAGGTACACCACGGCGGTGCGGGCAATGTCGTCCGCGTTGTACGCGCCCTGGCTCCAGTCACCGGTGGCCGGATCGAGGTTCCCGCCGCCCACCCTGTCATAGCTGCCGTCGTCGTTCCTGTCGGCGTAGGTCCACGGCGCTTCGGCCGTGGGGTGCTGCTCCAGCTGGTAGGTGGTGTGCCCGGCGACCGGGGCCAGCGGAACGGTATCCAGCAGGAAGTCCAGGTGGTCGAGGTTGGTGAGGCTGCCGCCGTCGGCCAGTACGGGCGCAAGGGCGGGTGCCGCCGGCGCGGCGAGGGCAGTGACGGACGACGGCGGCGCGGCGGGGGCCGCTGTGGCGGCACCGGCCTGCAGCGAGACAGCAAGCATGGAAACGGCTACCGCCGTCACCACCGGCCGCGTGGCTTTCGGCGAATACGGCACCGGGATCAGACCCGGTCCAGTTTGGCGACGCCGATTTTGGAGTCAGCCATGCCGTAGAAGACAAACAGCTGGTCGCCGATTTTTTCAATTGCGGTGGGGAACACCACGTTGGGGACGATTCCGGAGATCTCGTCCTCGGTTTCGGGGGCCAGGAGGGGCTTGTCGCTGCGGGCAATGACCTTGGAAGGATCGTTGGCATCCAGGATCATGGCGGCGGCGGTGTAGTTGACGTTCTGCTGCTGCTCGAAGGCGGAATCGGCCATCTTGCCGGCCACGCCGTGGTGGATCAGGAGCCAGCCTTCGTCCACGCGGAGGGGCGCCGGGCCGCCGCCGATTTTCAGCTCCTCGAAGGGGAACTCGCTGAGGGCCACCAGGCGGTGCTTGCCCATGTGGACAAGGTTGCGCAGGTCCCGCTCGACGTCGGCCACGGCCACGTAGGAGATCCAGATGCCGGGGCGGTTGTCCGTGACGCCGGCGGGAAGGTGCTCGCCTTCGCCGGGACGGATCCAGCCGAGGTCCCACATGGGGCGGTGCAGCATGGCGTAGGAAGGCACGCCGTCGGGATCGTTCACCGGTTCCGGGAAGAATACCGCGTCCTTGTTAGGAAACAGGTTCAGGTCCATGGACAGGTCGGCCTGGTACTCAAAGAAGCACGGGCCAAGGCGTTCCCAGTTCCGGAGGTCTTCGGAGTGGGCGAAGGCGAGGCGGGGACCCAGCGGGCCGTAGGCCACGTACGTCATCAGGTGCTTGCCCAGGGCCGGCACCCAGGTGGTGCGCGGGTCCTCGGTGCCGGCGTTGTTCAGGCCGCGTTCCCATCCCTCGTCCGGGGCCAGGACCACGCCTTCGCGCTCCACGCCCGTGGGGACGCCGTCGTCGTTGATGATCACCTTGGCGAGCCCCACGCGGGAGACGTTGCCCTTGGCCACGAGCCGGGGCAGCAGGTACAGCTCGCCGTCCGGGCCGCGGCCGCTGGCTGGGTTGAGGACGCCCTCGGCTTCGAAGTCGTTGCCGGGCTCGGGGGTCATGATGACGCCGGCGCGGGTGAGGGTGTAGGGGACAGTGGGCAGTGCTGAAGTCTGGGGGGAGGTCATGAATTAGCCCTTTACGCTGGAACCGATATTGGTTGAGATGAACTGTCGCTGGAAGAAGATGAAGAGTGCGATGGCCGGTGCCGCCAGGACGCAGGCCCCGGCAAGGATGGCGCCGAACGGGTTGCCGGCCTGCCCGGCGATATTCGAGATGAAGTTGGCCAGTGACACGGCCAGCGGCTGGATGGCCTGGTCCTTGGTGACCAGGAACGGCCACAGGAACTCATTCCACGGGCCGATGAAGGTCAGCAGCACTGCCGTGACGATCGCCGGCCGCACCAGCGGGATGGCGATCTGCCAGAGGATCCGCAGCTCGGACGCACCGTCGATCCTCGCGGCCTCGAACAGGGTTGAGGGCAGCTGGAGGAAGTACTGGCGGAACACGAACACGGCCGTGGAATTGATGGCGAACGGCAGGATCATGCCCAGGTAGCTGTCTGCCAGGCCGTAGTCGCGGACGATCATCACGTACAGCGGGATAAGCATCAGCTGGAACGGGATCATCTGGACCAGGAGCATCAGCCCGAACACCACGCCGCGGCCGCGGAACTGCATCTGCGCCAGGGCGTACCCCACCAGCAACCCGAAAATGACGGTGAAAAGGATGACGCCCCCGGTGAAGATCCCCGAATTAACGAGGCCCCTCAGGAGGTTGATGGACTCGTTGATGGTGGCGTAGTTCTCACCGGTGATGTTGGCGGGGTTGGGGAAGGCGCCGCCGACGGAGGTATCCGGGGCTACCTGCAGCGAACCGATGAGCATGTAGTAGAACGGGAAGAGGAAGACGAAGGCACCCAGTGCCAGCAGGATGAAGCTGCCCACTCCCAGGTTGCGGCGCTTTTCCACCCCGGAGTCCGGACGCAGGACAGGTTCCGGCAGCTCCGGACGCCGGCTGGCGTCGTCGTCGTTCTTGGCGTTTTGCGCGTTGGTGACGGACATGTCAGTCCTCCTTCCCGCCCACGAGGCGTTTCTGGATCAGGGCGATCAGCAGCACGCCGATCACCAGCACCACGCCGAGCGCGGCAGCCACGTCAGGGTTCCCCTGCAGGATGCCCTTCTGGTACATGATGAAAACGGGTGAGGCCGAGGCCCCGTCCGGACCGCCGCCGCCGGTCAGCAGGTACGGCTCGGTGAAGAGGTTCGCGCCGGTGATGGTGGCAAGCAGGGTCACCAGCACGCTGGCCGGCCGGACGCCGGGCACGGTGATGTTCCAGAACTGGACCCACTTGTTGCCGCCGTCCATGGCCGCCGATTCGTACAGCTCATCGGGGATGTTCTGCAGCGCCGCGAGGTACAGCAGGATGAAGAACCCCAGCTGCTTCCACGTCACGTAGAGCGCCACGGTGGGCATGGCCAACCAGGAGTTGACCAGCCAGGACGGCGACGGCGCCAGCGGCCCGAGCAGGGTGTTGACCAGCCCGTTCTGCTGGAACAGGAACAGCCAGACACCGACGACGGCGACACTCGCCGTCACGTACGGAACGTAGTAGCTGAGCCGGAAGAACGTCTTGAGCCGGGTGACGCGGTTCAGCGCGTTGGCCAGCAGCAGCGACAAGCCCACCGTGAGCGGGACGTTGATGATGAGGAAGACACCGATGTTCAGGAAGGACCGCTGGACGGCGGGGTCGGACAGGATGGTGACGTAGTTGTCCAAGCCCACGAACGGCCGGTCCACCTTGACCCGGGGGGCCGTGAAGAAGAAGTCGTGGAAGGAAATGTAGATGGCGTAGCCGAGCGGAAACGCCAGGACACCCAGGACGTAAATGACGTAGGGGGCGCTGAACAGCAGGCCCAGCGGCTGGGGCCCCAGGAAGTTCTTACGCTTCCTGGGCACCAGCCGCCGGTCCGCCGCCCCACCAGCCGGTTTCCCCGTGACGGGGTTCCCGGAAGATCGGAGTGACATTGGGGGTCACCGCTACTTCTGGGCTACCAGTTGGTTGATCTTCTCCGCAGCGCCCTTGAACGCGGTGTCGATGCTTTCGTTGCCGAAAATCACTGACTTCGCGTAGGCGGTGCGGAAGGTCTGCCAAACCTCCACCGAATTGGCCACGTTGGGAACCTCAACGGTCCGGGCCGCCTGCTCGGCGAACTGGGTGTAGGCCGGGTTCTTGGCGAAGTAGTCCGAATAGGCCGTGGGGAGGTCCTTCCGCATGGGCATCTGGCCGGTGTCGGTCAGCAGCTTGCCGTCCTGCTCCTTGCTGGTGGCAAACTTCATGACCTCCCAGGCTGTGCCCTGGTTCTCGCAGGCGGAGTACATGGCCACGTTCTTCGCGTCGGAGAACGTTGAGGTTTCAGGCTTGGCCTGGGCAGCCGGGATCGGCACTGCGCCCCAGTTCACCTTGTCCTTGTAGGCCGCTATGGCCCAGGGGCCGGCCAGCGCCATGGCTGCGTCGCCCTGCACGAATGCATCACCCTGGAAGACCTCCTTGGAGGCGAGGTTCTCCTTGTAGAGGGTCTGGAACATGGTGGCCACCTTTTTGGCGTCGTCGCTGTCAAACGTTGCCTTGCCGTCCTTCACGAGCGGTGTTCCCTCGGAATTGGCGGCGTAGAAGGGGTAGAAATCGAACCAGGACTGGAAGAAGTCGCTGGCCGTAGAGGGCCTGAGGGCGTTCGGAGCGGCGCCGGAGGCCACCAGGGCCCTGGCTGTCGCCAGCAGTTCTTCGTGCGTGCCCAGCTTGGGCTTCTCCGCATCAAGGCCGGCCTTGGCGAACATGTCCTTGTTGTAGAAGAGGACTACGGGGTTGGACTTCCACGGCAGCTGGTACATCTTGCCGTCCGAGGACTTGTATTGGTTTGCCAGGTCTCCGGTGCGGTCCTTGACGTACTGGGCACCGTCGGGGAAGTCGTCCAGGGCCACGAGTCCACCCTGCTTCTGGAATCCCGGCACAGCTACCGGCGCCGTGTTGAAGACCAGGCACGGTGCGTTGCCGGCGGTGATGGCTGCGCCGATGACTTCCTCGGAGCTCTTGCCGGCGGGGATCTCCTGCGCGTCGATCTTTTCGTCGGGGTGGGCGGAGTTCCACGATTCAACCATCGCCTTGCCCCATTTCACCTCGAACTCGTTGTTGGAGTACCAGATCTTGATGGGGCCCTTGGCGGAGGTCACGGAGTCGGTGCCGCCGCTTTCCCCGCCGCCGCCACCGCAGGCTGCCAGTCCGGCGCCCATCACGGTGAGGGCGGCCACTGACAATACGCGCGTGGCTTTTGTAAAGCGCTTCATTGCGACTCCTTGGATCCTTGTGGGAATTACTATCTGGGTTTTGTGTTCGTCGGGAACAGTTGCGGGCAGGCTTCTGCCTGGAAATGGGCGCGGCTGCGCGCGCGTCCTGCTGCGTGGAATGGCTGGTGCGTGGGTTAAGAGGTGGCCGTCGAGGATGCCCGTGGTTGACCGGACGGGCGGGGCGGGCTGGACCTGCCGGCGGCCGGAACCGGGGCAGGGCCGGTGGAAGCGCGGACCAGCAGCACGGGTGCCTGCAACTGGGTGTCTTCACCGGAGTGGGTGCCGTTGAGCTGGTTCAGGAGGGCCTGTGCAGCCGCGCGGCCCCAGAGCATGGGGTCGGTCGAAATAGTCGTGAGTGGAGGATTCAGGTACTGGGTGAACTCGGCGTTGTCATAGCCGGTCACGGAGAGGTCGCCGGGGACGGTCAGCCCCTGGGTCTGGGCGTAGGACTGGCCGGACGTGGCCATCAGGTCGTTCGCGTAGACAATTGCCGTGGGGCGATCGGCCCGGCGGAGCAGCTCCGTCGTTGCAGCCACTCCTCCGGGGGCCGTGAAGTCAGCCTCTGCGAAGAGGTCCGCGGCCAGGCCGGCTTTGGCCATGGCGGCCTCCCAGGCCTCGCGCCGGCTGCGGCCGTGGATGTACTCCTGGGCCCCGCCGACGTGGCCGATGCGGACGTGGCCCAGCCCCACCAGATGGTCCACGGCTGCGGTAATGCCGTCGGTGTCATCCATGGAGACTGCCGGGAACGGGGAATCCGCGTCCGGCCGGTTGAGGGTGACGGCCGGGAGTTTCAGTTCGCGCAGCAGCCCGATCCGGGAATCGTTGTGCCTCACGTCGGTGAGGATGACGCCGTCCACGCGGCCGCCGTCGGCCAGCTTGCGGTATGCCCGCTCCTCCGCCCCGGGGGCAGTCGCCACGCTGAGGACGAGGGTGTAATCGTGCTCGGCAAGCGTGGTTTCGATGCCTGCAATAAACGCCGGGAAGAACGGATCCGTGCCGAGGAGCTTCGGATCCCGGGCCACCACCAGCCCCAGCGCGTAGGCCTTCGCGGAGGACAGGCCCTTGGCGCGCAGGCTCGGCTTCCAGCCCAGTTCCTTGGCGGCCTGGAGGATGCGGTCGCGGGTAGCGTCGCTGACGCCGGGCTGGCCGTTCAGGGCATACGACACGGCACCTTTGCTGACGCCGGCCGCCTGGGCGACGTCGCTGATGGTTACTGCCATGGTGTGTGGGCCCTTGCGGTTTAGGGTCCGGTGACTTGCGCCACTGAACCGGTTCAGTGATATCTACTAAACCGGTTCAGCTGATTATTGTCAAGGGTTTATGTTCAGCTGGCTGCTTTTCGCGTCACGCCGGGCATCCTTTTAGACCACGACGGCGGCACCGGCCGCGCGTTTCCGGGGAACCCGCCGTCGTGCTTTCCCAAAACGTGCCGGGCGTGACGCCGGCCGCGGAGCTGACGCCGCCTAGACCCGGGCGAGTCCGGCGGCCTGGGCCAGCAGCTCCACGGAGCGGATCCTGGCCTCGGTCCCGGTGCTCTGGTGCGCGACGATGAGCTCGTCGGCGTCGGCGTGCCTGCCAAACTCGTCCAGGTATTCGATCACCGCGTCCGGGGTGCCGACGGCGGAGTAGGTCATCATCTGCGACACGTGCTGGCCCTGCGGGGAGTCCAGGATCATGTCGGCCTCGTCGTCGGTGAACTCGCGGCCGCCGCCGAAGAACAGGGACACGCGGGCCCGCTTGGTGGCCTGGAATGTTGCCTGCGCCTCGGCGGCGGTGTCCGCGGCAATGACGTTGACGCCGGCGATCACGTGCGGTGCGTCCAGCTGCGCAGACGGCTTGAATTCCCGGCGGTACACGGCCACGGCATCCTGCAGGGCGTTGGGCGCGAAGTGCGACGCGAACGCGTAGGGCAGGCCCAGCTGGGCGGCGAGCCGGGCGCCGAACAGCGACGATCCGAGGATGTACAGCGGAACGTTGGTCCCCTTGCCCGGGGTGGCCTCCACGCCCTGGATCCGGGTGGGGCCGGTCAGGTAGCCCTGCAGCTCCAGGACGTCCTGCGGGAAGGTGTCGGCGGACATCGGGTCCCGGCGCAACGCGCGCATGGTGTTCTGGTCGCTGCCGGGGGCGCGGCCCAGGCCGAGGTCGATCCGGCCGGGGTGCAGCGTCTCCAGGGTGCCGAACTGCTCGGCGATGGTCAGCGGCGAGTGGTTGGGCAGCATAATGCCGCCGGCGCCCAGCCTGATCGTGTTCGTGTTCGCGGCCACGTGGGCGATCAGCACGCTGGTGGCAGAGGAAGCGATGGCGGACATGTTGTGGTGCTCGGCGTACCAGATCCGGCGGTATCCCAGCTCCTCGGCCCGCTGCGCCATGGCCACGCTGCCCGCGAAGCTCTCTGCCGCCGTCTGGCCCTTGCCGATGGTTGCCAGATCAAGAATGGAGAGCGGAAGAGTCACGTCGGTGCCGGCCTTTCAATGCGTTGCGTAGGGTGGGCCGGCCGGGTCGCGGCGGGCACACTGTGGACAACGACGGCGGTGCCCGGGTTATTTCTGCGGGCTGCGGTGGGGTGGCCCACACGCTTGTGGCGGCGGACGGAATACCCCGCGCCAATGGCAACCGACCACAAGCGAACAGGAGGAGCCCGGCAGCGGGGCTCCTCCTGTTCTTTGGACTCGGATCAGGCGACGCAACTTCCCAGCGCGATTGATCCGTCAAGAGCCTTGATCTGGTTCTGGACTGAGCCGAGCTGGGCCTCAAGGCCGCTGACGACCACCCTCTGGGAAGCGACGGCCTCCTTGTTGGTCTTCTTCACAGCCTGAAGATCACGGAGAACGGCCTGCGCCGCCGTGACTTTGGCATCAAGCGCGGACAACTGCAGCTGCAGGGCTGCCAGCGACGCCTCGGCAGCCGTGATCTCCTCATTGAGGCTGCTCAACGCCGCCAGGAGGGGCGTCACCCGGCCCTGCAGGGTCAGGACTTCTGTTTCCTTGGCGGTGATCTGCGCATTTTTGGTGCTGAGCTGAGCTACCAGGTATTCAGAAAGTTGGTTCAGGGCGGAGATCTCACCGGTCTTTGCGGTGACAGCGCCGTTGGCCGCCGTTACGGCCCCTTCAAGGCCAGGAAGCTGGCCCTTCAGGGTGTCTAGGTCCGCTTGCTTGTCCACCACTGCCTTGTCAGCAGCGGCCTGTGCCTCCTGTGCCTGTGCCAGCGCGGCCCTAAGCGTTTCCAGTACCGTCTTCTGTTGGGCAATGGCCGCGTTCGCGGCAACCAACCCGTCGGTCAGGCCGGGCAACTCCTTCTCGAGACCGGCTACAACCTCTTCCTGGGCTGCCACGGCCTTGGCGGCTGTTGCAGCGGCATCCTCGCGGGCTGTCAACTCGACCTGCAGTGCGGTCAACTCGCCCTGTTTGGCCGAAACCGCGCCAGACGCTGCCTGGGCAGCTGACTGGAGCTCCGGCACCTGCGCTTTCAGGGCGGCGATCTCCGCTTCCTTGGACGTAACTGCGGCGTTCGCGGCGTCCAGGGTTGCCTGCAACGGCGCTGCCTGCTGCTGGAGAGCGCTGCTTTCCCCCTGCTTGGCCAGCAACTGGGAATTCAGGTTATTGACCTGCGTCTGAAGTGTCGTGAGATTGCCCTGCAGTGCCGAGATCACGCTGTTCTTATCCGCGATCTGGCCTGTCACGGTAGCCAGCTGGCCTTCTTTGGCCGTGCGCGCTTCCAGGAGCGCCTTCTTGCCGCCGCCATTTCCGTTGTTGTTGATCGCGTCGATCTGGGCGGTCAAAGCAGCGATGTCCGCTACAAGGCCGTTCTTCGTGGTGTTCAGCGCGGCCAACTGCGTCTGGGCCAAAGTCAGCTGGCTTTGCTTCGAAGCAATCTCCGTGTTCGCGGCTGCGATCTGGCCCTGGAGCGTGGCCACAGCTGCTTGGGCGGCGTCAATCTTTGCGCTGTTGGCCTGCACGGCCGCGTCAGCTGTTGCTGCAGCTGAACGCAGGCCCGGAAGTTTCCCCTGGGCCGCCTCGATAGCAGCGTTATTGTTGCTGACGGCCGTTGCTGCAGTAGTTGCGGCGGCCTCGAGAGTGGCCAGCTGCCCTTTCGCGGTGCTGATCTGTGCCTGCTTTGCCGTCACGGCAGCGTTCGCGTCGTCAGCAGTTTCCTGAAGGGCCCCCAGCGTCGCCCGCGCGTCGGCCACCTTGTCCTGCTGTGCTTGCAGGGCGTCCTGGGCGGCAGTCCCCGCGGCCTCCAGATCAGTCAACGCGTCTTCTGCGTTACTCACCTCCTGGACCGCTTTGCCGACGGCGGCAGCCGCGTCCTCCGCCTGCGTCGTAAGGGTTGCGAGCTGGGTTTGGGCAGCGTCGATTTCGGCCTTTTTGGCGGCGAGATCGTTGGCAGCTTTGTCGGCGGCCTGCTGTAGTGAAGCGAGATCGATCCGGGCGGCGGCAATGGCCGCATCATTGGCGGCAATCTGCCCCTTGAGGTCAGCGGCCTGCGCCTGGAGGTCCGCGGCTTCAGCCTTGGCAGCATCCAACTGCAGTTGAAGCGGCGACAGCTCGCTTTCGACGTCGGCTCTGTCCGCTTTCATTCCAGCCAGGGCCGCCTCGGCGCCGGCCACTGTCTGACGCAGGGACGTTTGCTCAGCTTCGAGGGCAGCCAACTCCGTCTCTGCTTTCGCCACGGCGGCATCCAGCGCCTGTTCCTCGGCAACCAGTTTTGCCAGTTCGTTGTCCACATCGGAAATCTGAACCTTCAGCGCCGCCTCCGTTGCCTGCAGCGTGGTCCTTTCGGCCTGCAGGGCGGCGATGGCGACGGCGTTCTTCTTCGCCGCTGCCTTGAGCAGGTTCTCTTGGACGAAACCCCGATGGGCCTGCTGGTTGACTACGCCGTTACAGATGCCTGAGACGGACACGGAGCCGGCGGTAGCCGGCATGGCAAACACAAGCGTGCTGGTCAGCAGACCGGGCAGGACCACGGCAGCGGCAAGTCGACGGGCGAGGACTGATCTGGGCGGGGCAGTCGGCATGAAAACTCCTAGTAAGACCTGTCGTGCGGCCGGTTCTGGACGCGACGTAGTCCCACCGTAGGGAGCGCACTCTCCGGGCACACGCGTAATCCCCACCCGTCTTTCCGGCCCGGGTACTCGTTTTCCCGGACCCCGCGCAGTGCGCTACTTGGTTTGCCCGGGCAGGGCCGCCAAAACACACGCTGAGTACTCCCCAAACCTCCAAAATATGACTGCCGCGGACGCCGGGTTAACCGCCGTTACGCCCTGTATCCCAGGGTTTCGGCAGCTTTGGTTAGCGGTCCGCGGCTGCCGGATAGTTGCAGCCAAGAACACCGTTCCGTTCAGCAAATTCAGCAATTCCCGAGGGGTAACCATGGCGAAATTCAAGGCAAGGCAGGCTGCCGGCGCAGCAGTCGCAATCACCACACTTCTGGCGCTGGCGGCCTGCTCGGACCCGGGCGCAACGGCGGCGTCAGCACCGTCGTCGGGCTCCACCGTGACCGCAGCAGGCAAGACGTTCAACCTGGCCCCGGAGCAGAACCGCGTCAAGGTGAGCGTGGACGCCGAGGCCGCGGCGCTGGTCCCGGACGCCATCAAGGCGGACGGCAAGCTCACTGTGGTGAGCACCGGCGGCACGGCGCCGCTGAGCCTCTTCGCTACCGATAACAAGACGCTCATCGGCAGCGAGGTGGACATCGCTTATGCGGTCGGCGAGACCCTTGGGCTGAAGGTCGAGGTGCTTCCCGTGGCCTGGGCCGACTGGCCGCTGGGCGTTGAATCCGGCAAGTACGAGGCTGTCCTGTCGAACGTGACTGTCACCGAGGCGCGCAAGGAGAAGTTCGACTTCGCCAGCTACCGCAACGACCTCCTGGGCTTCTACGCCAAGACCGATTCCACCATCGGCGAGATCAAGGAAGCCAAGGATGTTGCCGGCAAGCGCATCATCGTCGGCTCGGGCACCAACCAGGAAGCGATCCTGGTGCGCTGGGACGAAGAGAACAAGGCCAAGGGCCTGGCCCCGGTTGAGTTCCAGTATTACGACGACGACTCCGCCTCCACGCTGGCCCTCCAGTCCGGCCGGGCGGACCTGACGTTCGCCCCGAACGCCGGCTCGGCCTACAAGGCAGCGAAGGACGGTAAGACCAAGCAAGTGGGCACGCTCAACGGCGGCTGGCCGCTGACCGCCGAAATTGCCTTCACCACGCAGAAGGGCAACGGCCTGGCAGTGGCCGCCCAGGCAGCCCTCAACAAGCTGATCGAGAATGGCGCCTACGCCGAGATCCTGGACCGCTGGGGCCTGTCATCGGAGGCCATCAAAAAGTCCGAACTGAACCCGCCGGGCCTGCCCAAGAAGTAGGACCGCCGCCAATGCATCGATTGCTCCGCCTCTGCCCTTTTGCACCGCGAAAACGGCGGAGGGCCCGTGGGGAGGAGCAATCGATGCATTGTGGGTTAATGGTCCGGTGAGCCCCGAATTCTCCCTTCGTCCCAGCCAGACCGCCGACGCCGCGTGGATTGCCGAGCTCCGCGCAGTGGTGATGCGTCCGGACCTTGAGCGGCTGGCCCGCTGGGATCCTGTCCGCGTCCGCGAGCGCTTCCTCAACGGGTTCCAGCCGGAACACACCTTCGTCGTCGAAGTGGCGGGCCGGGACGCGGGCGTGATCGCTGTCCGCCCGGAGCCCGATGCGCAGTGGATCGAACACTTTTACCTGGCCCCGGAGCATCAGGGAAAGGGCCTCGGCGGCGCCGTGCTTCGGCAGGCCATGGACGGCTCCCGGGACCACCGGCCGTTCCGGCTCAACGTGCTGCAAGGCAGTGCGGCCCGGCGGCTGTACGAGCGCCACGGCTTTGAGGCGGAATCGGAAGACGCTGTGGACGTCTTTATGGCGGCGAAAAGTTAGGCAAACGGCAAAGACCCTCTGCCACGGAACGGACAAGTGTGCAGTGGTTGACGATGTCGTCCGCCCGTTACGGAAAATGCACTCCTGGCGGGTTTGGCAATAGTCTGGCCAGATGGGGACAAAGACCGTGAACTCCGGCGAACAGGTTGACAGGCAGTCGCGCATTCTCGAGGCGGCGCTCGATCTGCTGTCTCGCCACGGCATCTCAGGCGTGAGCATGCGTGCCGTGGCGCGCGAAGCCGGCGTCGCACTGGGCCTGGTGAACTACTACTACGACGACAAAACGAGCCTCATCCGCGCAGCCCTGCACCGGGTGGACGAACAGGACCTCCAACTGGTGGCCCAGGACCCGTCGCTGACGCCGGACGAACAGCTCCGCAAGGCCCTGCGCCGGGTGGCCGGCGCCGAGCTGCTGACCACCCGCTACCTGTCCCTGCGCCTGCACCTGTGGGCCCTCGCCCAGGCCGACGAAGGCTACGCCGAGATCAACGCTGCAGCCTTCGACCGGTACCTCGACGGCGTTGCCGCACTCGTATCCAACGCCAAACCCGAACTCTCCTGGGAGGAATGCCGGGAGCGGGCAGCGGACATCGTCGTCATACAGAACGGCATGTGGCTGACGTCGCTTCTGGGCGTGGACGACGCCTCCATCCGGCGCAGCATCGCCCGCACGGAGGAGATCGCCTTCGCCCCAAGCCGCAGGAGTACCAGCGGGGACGCAGCGCTCAAGGAACGCTAACCACACGCCGCCGCGCCAGCGCAGCATCGCGCGTCACACTTGAACGAGTGTTCAAAAAAGTATTGAACACTCGTTCAACTTCCATTACTGTCCTCCGTATGACTTACGCCACAACGTCCCATGACGCGACAGCATCCACCCTCTTCATCAACGGCTCCTGGGAGCCGGCCGCCTCCGGCGCGGTGCGCCACATCCACAACCCTGCCGACGGCGAGCTGGCAGCCACAGTGTCCGAGGCCGGCCGGGAAGATGCCGAGCGGGCCATCGCTGCAGCCCGGGCGGCCTTCGACTCCGGCGTCTGGGCTTCGGTGCCGGCCCCCGAGCGCGGCACTTTCCTGCTCAACGTCGCCGCCGAACTGCGCCAGCGCCGGGAAAAGTTCGCCCGCGCTGAATCCCTCGACACCGGGAAGCGGATAGCCGAAAGCCGCATCGACATGGACGACATCGCCGCCTGCTTCGAATATTTCGGCCGGCTAGCCGGGCAGCAGGCGGGCCGCATGGTCGACGCCGGGGACCCCGCCGTCGTCAGCAAGATCGTCTACGAACCCGTGGGCGTGTGCGGCCTGATCACCCCGTGGAACTACCCCCTGCTGCAGGCCGCCTGGAAGATCGCACCTGCGCTGGCCGCCGGCTGCACCTTCGTCCTTAAGCCCTCCGAACTCACCCCGTCCACGGCCATCCTGGCCATGCAGCTGCTGCAGGACCTCGGCCTGCCGGACGGCGTCGCCAACCTTGTGACCGGAGCCGGCGCGGAGGCGGGGGCTCCGCTGTCCGAACACCCCGACGTCGACCTCGTCTCCTTCACCGGCGGACTGGAAACAGGCAAGCGGATCGCCGCGGCCGCAGCCGGCACCGTGAAAAAGGTGGCGCTGGAACTCGGCGGCAAGAACCCCAACGTGGTGTTTGCCGACGCGGACTTCGACGCCGCCGTCGACAATGCCCTGAACGGGGCCTTCGTGCACTCCGGGCAGGTCTGCTCCGCCGGGGCGCGGCTGGTGGTGGAGGAATCAATCGCCGAACGCTTCGTCGACGAGCTGGTACGCCGCGCGCAGGACATCCGGCTCGGCGGCCCGTTCGACGAGGCCGCCGAAACCGGACCGCTGATTTCCGCTGCCCACCGGGAGAAGGTCAACGCCTACGTCCAACGCGGCATCGCGGAGGGCGCGCGGCTGCGGTGCGGCGGTGCGGCGCCTGCCGGGGAAAACTTCGACGCCGGTTTCTACTACCAGCCGACCGTCCTGGACCGCGTCCAGAGGGGCATGTCCGTGGTGGTGGACGAAGCTTTCGGCCCGGTGGTGACCGTCGAGACCTTCCGCACCGAGGACGAGGCCATCGCGACCGCCAACGACACCGTCTACGGGCTGGCCGGCGCCGTCTGGACCCAGGACGCGGGCAAGGCGCAGCGCGTGGCATCCCGGCTGCGGCACGGCACCGTCTGGATCAACGACTACCACCCCTACCTGCCCCAGGCCGAGTGGGGCGGCTTCGGCCAGTCCGGCGTCGGCCGCGAACTCGGGCCGACAGGCCTGGCGGAATACCAGGAAGCCAAGCACATCTACCAGAACACCAGCCCCCAGGTGACCGGCTGGTTCGCTGACCACGGCAAGGAGAACTAGATGCACGTCGACAACATCGAGGACCTCAGCGAGCGCGGATTCGACTACATCGTCGTCGGCGGCGGATCCGCCGGGGCGGCAGTGGCCGCGCGGCTGAGCGAGGATCCGGACGTGTCCGTTGCGCTGGTGGAGGCCGGCCCGGATGACCGCGGCCTGCCCGAGATCCTGCAGCTGGACCGCTGGATGGAGCTGCTGGAATCCGGCTATGACTGGGACTACCCGGTGGAACCGCAGGAGAACGGCAACTCATTTATGCGCCACGCCCGCGCCAAGGTGATGGGCGGCTGCTCCAGCCACAACTCCTGCATCGCGTTCTGGGCCCCGCGCGAAGACCTCGACGAGTGGGAATCCAAATACGGCGCCACCGGCTGGACCGCTGAAACCGCCTGGCCCCTCTACCAGCGGCTGGAAACCAACGAGGATGCCGGGCCGGACGCACCGCACCACGGAGACTCAGGCCCCGTGCACCTGATGAACGTGCCCCCGGTGGATCCGGCCGGCGTCGCGCTCCTGGACGCCTGCGAGCAGACCGGCATCCCCCGGGCAAAGTTCAACACCGGAACCACGGTGGTCAACGGCGCCAACTTCTTCCAGATCAACCGGCGCGCGGACGGCACCCGGTCCTCCAGCTCGGTGTCCTACATCCACCCCATCATGGAACGCGACAACTTCGCCCTGCTGACCGGCCTCCGCGCCCGCCAGCTGGTGTTCGACGCGGACAAGCGCTGCACAGGCGTGGACGTGGTGGACTCGGCGTTCGGCCGGACCCACCGGCTCACCGCCCGCCGCGAGGTCATCCTGTCCACCGGCGCCATCGACTCGCCCAAGCTGCTCATGCTCTCCGGCATCGGCCCGGCAGCGCACCTCGCCCAGCACGGCATCGAGGTCCTGGTGGACTCCCCCGGCGTGGGCGAGCACCTGCAGGACCATCCCGAAGGCGTGGTCCAGTTCGAGGCCAGGCAGCCAATGGTCCAGACCTCGACGCAATGGTGGGAAATCGGCATCTTCACGCCCACGGAGGAGGGACTGGACCGCCCGGACCTGATGATGCATTACGGCTCCGTCCCGTTCGACATGAACACCCTGCGGCACGGCTACCCCACCACGGAGAACGGCTTCAGCCTCACCCCGAACGTCACGCACGCCCGCTCCCGCGGCACCGTGCGGCTGCGCAGCCGCGACTTCCGCGACAAGCCGATGGTGGACCCGCGCTACTTCACGGATCCGGACGGGCACGACATGCGCGTCATGGTGGCGGGCATCCGCAAAGCCCGCGAGATCGCCGCCCAGCCGGCCATGGCCGAATGGACCGGCCGGGAACTTTCGCCCGGCGTCGAGGCCCAGACGGACGAGGAGCTGCGGGACTACATCCGCAAGACGCACAACACCGTGTACCACCCTGTCGGTACGGTCCGGATGGGCGCGGCCGACGACGGGATGTCACCTTTGGATCCCGAGCTGCGGGTCAAGGGCGTCACCGGACTCCGGGTCGCCGACGCCTCAGTCATGCCTGAACACGTCACCGTCAACCCCAACATCACCGTCATGATGATCGGCGAACGCTGCGCCGACCTGATCCGTGCGGACCACGCCGGCGCAGACGCCTTGGAAGTGAAGGAGCTCACCACATCCCTCGCCTGAGCGGCAGGTCTTAAGGGGGCCGCATTCCCCAACAGCGACGGCCCCCACACACGTAATTCGCCGCACCCCAGGGCGGCCGGTCATCACTATCGTGCTTTTTTGATTGAGGAGTCCAACTGATGGAACCCAGCAAGAGTATTGATTCAAGCGGCATGGACGAATTCGGCTATACCCAGACCCTGGACCGGAGCATCGGCAAGTTTGCCAGCTTCGCCGCAGGCGTCAGCTACATCTCCATCCTCACCGGCGTTTTTCAACTGTTCTATTTTGGTTTTTCCATGGCCGGCCCGGCATATGCCTGGTCCTGGCCCATTGTCTTCGTCGGCCAGCTGATGGTGGCGCTGTGTTTTGCCGAGCTGGCCGGCCGCTACCCCGTTGCGGGATCGGTTTACAACTGGGCCAAGCGGCTGGCGTCCGGAACCTCCGCATGGCTGGCAGGCTGGCTGCTGCTGCTGTCCTCCATCGTGGCGCTGGGGTCCGTGGCACTGGCGCTGCAGCTCACCCTGCCGCAGCTCTGGTCCGGCTTCCAGTTCGTCGGTGACGGCACCGGCCCGTACGACTTCGCCATGAACGGCGTAGTGCTGGCCACCATCATGATCACCATCTCCACCCTCATCAACGCTTTCGGGGTGAAGCTCATGACCAGGATCAACAGCGTCGGCGTTTTTGTGGAGCTCATCGCGGCCGTCCTGCTGATCCTCGCACTGGGCTGGCATGTGGTGCGCGGGCCTGAAGTCTTCTTCGACACCGCGGGTTACGGGGAAGGCCATGACCTGGGCTTCTTCGGCGTCTTCCTGATCGGCGCCATGGCTTCCGGCTATGTCATGTACGGCTTTGACACGGCCAGCTCCCTCGGGGAAGAAACCAAGGACCCCAAACGCACGGCCCCCAAGGCCATCCTGCGGGCCGTCACGGCCTCGTTCCTGCTCGGCGGCCTGATCCTGCTGTTTGGCATCCTGGCAGCACCGGACCTGGCGGATCCCAAGGTGGGATCTGCCGACGGCGGCCTGCAGTACATCGTGCTTTCCGTCCTGGGCGGACCTTTCGGCAAGGCTTTCCTTGCGTGCATCGTGGTGGCCGTGGTGGTCTGCACGCTGTCCGTCCATGCGGCCGCCATCCGGATGATGTTCGCCATGGCACGGGACAACAACCTGCCGTTCAGCCGGCAACTGAGCAAAGTCGATCCGGTCCGCAGAACCCCTACTGTTGCGGCCATCGTCATCGGCGTCCTGGCCATCATGCCACTGCTGATCAACGTCATGCAGCCGGCGATTTTCACGATTATGTCCAGCATCAGCATCGTGCTGATTTACCTGTCCTACCTCCTGGTCACCGCACCCATGCTCCGCAACCGGCTCTCCCGGAAGTGGCCGCTCGCCGCAGACGGCTCCGAGCCCGGCTTTTCCATGGGCAAGTGGGGGCTTCCGGTGAACATCCTCGCGGTCCTCTGGGGCGGCGCCATGACGCTGAACCTGGTGTGGCCGCGCCCGGAGATCTACAACTCGGTGCCGCCGTTCGAGTGGTACCTGCAGTGGGGCGGCGTGCTGTTCGTCGCCGCCGTCACTGTAGGCGGAGCCCTGCTGTACCGACTGAAGATACGCCATCAAACGGGCGTGCTGGCCGAGCACGCCGCGGCTGTCGCAGCACATCCGTCGGCGGGCAAAGACCTGCAGTTAGCGTCGGCTGAAACCGGCGTGGAGGACGCCAAAGTACCCTAGGGCCGCGCCGCTCCCCGTCAGATGCAGGCTGGCAGTTCCCAGTAAGGGCCGACGGCGGCACTCATCTTGCCGCCGTCGGCCCTTCCGTCGGTTTTTTCGACTACTTGACGAAACGTGGGTTATCGGCCTTCAAAAATTGGCTGGGGGAGAGGCCGAAAGGGGCAGTTGTCCGTTCGCATTCCGGATGTCAGTTTTCGCATTCAACGTGTCAGCCCACGGATTTTGCGAGATACTCACTCAACTTGTCAGCACGATTTGCGGGAGCCAAGAGACATTGGCAGCCTCGCGGGCAACGGCCAGAAGCAATGGTGATAGCTGTTGGAGGCCTCTGCCTTAGACCCCTCGTTGATGCCGGCCCATACGGAACTGACAACTTCAGTGAGTCAGAATTCGATGGAATTGTCTCACCCAACCTGTCAGTTTCCAGGTCAGCACTGACAGACTGGATGAGAACGGACAGCCGTCCCTTACCTCCCGATAAGGGAGCTGCTGCCCGGCGGCGGGGGCGGCCAGCGGGTCTCCGTCGACGCTGTAGATGGTGTCGAAGCTGTCGGTAATCCTGGGGATGTCCTCAAGCGTGATGTTAATGTCCCTTCCCCGGCACCGGGGTTGGCCGCCACGGGCAGTTTGGACCGGTCGCGGCGACGGGTTGTCTTTAAGACGATCCAGACAAACGCGAGCCGCTCATACAGTGCCTTCTTCAGGGCAGCTCTGCTGGTCGGCTCGCCAACAGGGTTGTCAGTTTCGCCAAATGGGCTGGCAAGCCACACTACCGTCCGCAGAGAACCAGACGTTTCGGCGGGTTGCGGTTTTCTCGCGACGGGCTGCGACCGTGCCTGTTACCTTCGTCGACAGCGCGTCGAACGGCAGGCTAGCCCAAAGCTGAAAAGTCTCTCGCTCGAACAAAGGAAACGTGAAAAAATCTAGGTGTGAAAATGGGACCTGAACGCATGGCCCAGCATCTTCAAGAATGGCTGCAGGCGCTGGCCCATATCGGTTCGGCAGTCAACCGCGGCGTTTCACTAGGCGAACTGTTGGACCTAATCGCCAAGACCGCCTGCAAACTGATGTCCTACGACTTCTGCGCGATCACTATCCCGGACGCGGCGTCCCAAGTCTTGCTGATCGAAGGCTCATATGGCCTCGCGGCCGACTACATTCGAGAAATCAACGAACGGCACCCGCTCCGACTCCACGGCGTACACACCCCTACGTCGTCGAGTCAGGCATTCGCGATGGGCGTTCCCATACAAATCGAACACATCGGAAGCAATCCGGCGGCGCTCGAATGGAGATCCGCGGCAAGAGACCAAGGTTACAGCTCCATGATCTCCGTGCCTTTGAACTCCGCCGATGAAACACTCGGCACCCTCAACTGCTATACCCGCCCGACCCATCACTTCACTAAAGAAGAAGAGGCGCGCCTTTTGATGTTGGCAGACCAGGCGGCCGTCGCCATCACCACCAGTCGGTTCCGCTCCGAACAAACAACGAGAATTACGGTCCTCAACCAGCTGAATGAGTCACTTGAGGAGCAGCACGAACTGCTAAGGCAAGCCGACGCGATCCACGAGCGGTTGACGGCTCTCACGCTGGAAGGGGGCGGAGTCAGCGCCCTCGGCGGAGCCCTGGCAGAGATTCTGGATCGTCCCGTCGCCGTGTGCGAGACCAACGGGACCATCCTCTACAACACCGATCGTAACGGCGTTTCGCTCCCAACCGCACTCGTCGCCAACGCGACTGGCTTCCCGCCCGCTGATGTCATTTCCTCAGGCACGGCCGGATTGCTGGCCGAGGTGCACGTTCCGGATACAACAGGGACGCGGACGGTTGTTCGCGTTCCGGTGACGATCAAAGAGAAGGTCATCGCGTGGATCTGGACGAGCGGGAAGATCTCCGAGCTCCGACCGCTGGATCGCCAGGCGATGGAACGGGCCGCGGCGCCCCTGGCTCTGGAACTCCTCCGGATCCGGACAGCGACCCAGGCGGGGTGGCGGGACACCGGCGAGATTCTCTCCGCCCTCCTGTCAGGCAAAGGGCACGCCTCGACAGCACTCTTAGCCGAAGCCGCACGCCTCGGCCACGATCTGTCCCTTCCCCACGCAGTCATCGCAGCCCGATTCGAGTCCCCTAACGAGGGAGCCCTGCCGTACTGGCTTGCCGCCACGTTCACACGCCTGGCACGACAACTTTCACCACGGCCGCTGCTCGGATCTCACCAGGGGAATGTCGTTGCTCTCTGGCCACTGGGACCAACGATGCGAATCGACGAAGTGCGAGGCATCGGGGACGAAGTCAGGCGGATCCCTTCAGAACGCGCCCAACGCACGGATCGCACACACGCTGCCATCACGGGACCGGTCACAAGCATCGCTGACTACCCGTCGGCCTTTGCAACGGCCCGCGGCGCCATAGATCTCGCGGGCCTGCGCGAGAGCCCCCCAGGGACCTTGGTGTTGAGCGATCTAGGATTGGCCGGGCTTCTGCTCCAGCTCCCGGACGTATCCGCCCTGAGCCACTACGTCGACGACGTGCTTGGCCCGTTACGTGCCAACGGCTTAGCCCAAGATCCGACGCTCCTGCCGACCCTGTCAGCTTTCATTCACAATAATCTCGATGTGAGTAAGACGGCAGAGCAGCTGCATATCCAGGAAGACCTCGTCGTCGAAGCCCGCCGACGGATCGAGGATCTGCTCGCACTAAACCTCTCACGCGTTTCCGACCTCACGCGCATCTCAACGGCCCTCGAAGTCGACGACGTCGTCGAAGCCAAACAGAGGCAGAGCAATACCGACCTCTGAGCTCAAAACCAGCGCCTCGACAGGACCTCACTAGACTGTTGGCACAGAATGTCAAGGCCGGGTAGTCACATCACCTGAAGCCGTTCCCTCTGCCAGGGATTGGGCCAGTTCCCACAGCGCACAGTCGACTACGAATTCTCCCTGGGCTTGTCGTTTGGTGCCAGGTAGGCGAGTGCCTGGCTGGGGCCGAATGGCGTTCTTCAATCTGTCGAGTTTTCGAGCAAATTGATCGGCGGCCATCGCTGTTGGATCACGGAGCAGGCAGAAGACTCCTAACCCATGAGGTGGACCTGATGTGGCTTGCAGGCTCTCAGTGTCGAGTGACATCGCCGCAGCCATCCAGGAAGCCTTCGAGATACTCGGTTCAAGCGGTGTGACGACTGGCAGTATGCCCCCGGCCCGCTCCAAAAAGCAGGTACAGGCGAGGAAGCGCGCTGATACTGCCCTGCATTGCTGCTTTCTTCCGAAGTCAGACAAAACAAGGCCAAAATGTCGGTGGCGACTGTTAACTTGCATCCATCAGCAACGTCTGGGGGTGATTAACATGGCCGAACGCAATTCCTACCACGTAGTTCCGGGTGAAGACGGATGGAAGGCTCAACGCGAAGGATCGTCCCATGCTTCGTCTGTCCACGACACCCAGTCTGCGGCTATCGACGCTGCTCGTGGGTATCTCGCCCGTTCCGGGGGTGGTGAGTTGAACATCCACGGTAAGGACAACAAGATCCGAGCGAAGGACACTATTGCTCCTGGCAATGATCCACGGAATACGCCTGGATAGAGACCTGAGACCCCCGCTCACAATCAGCGGGGGCCTCGAGTTTATAGCCGGCTCGGTGCTTCTAAGTCCCGTCGAGCCGAATGGTCTTCAGGTACTTTCAACGATTCAGCTCTACGAAATATCCAATCTCGGCGTGTGTGCCCTACAGGATGCGAGAACCCATCAGTGTTGGCATCTCGTCCTTTCCTTCACGGCCAAGGACGGACTCCGACTTCTGTTGCCTGTCTTTCCTGCGCTCGGATCGTTTTTGTGTAGCTCGGACGCAGCCTTCCCTTAAGGAGACCACGTCCACATACAGAACAGGCGACTGGGTACGGTTGATGGACTTGGCCGCCTCACCGATCTTGGACTGGGGACGCGGGGGTCGGAACTGAGGATCCCGGCAGATCCAGGATTGGTGGCCTGTCGAATTCAATTGGAGTTTGAAGCACGTCCTTGGGGATGTCCTTTGGCACCACACGTGGCCTGCCGCTGGCTGCGATATGGAAAGCCTCGGATAAGGTCCTGGGAATTTCAATCGCGTCGGTGACACGGATTCCGCGCTTCGCTGCAGAGATGGTCATGTCGATGATGTCCGCTTCCTGAACGGCACCCTTGTCGGTTCAGGGAACTGCTGACCTGGCCTGTGATGGCAACGGATCAGAACGGAATCCATGTGGGCATCTGTAATAGTGATCAGGTTGACCTTAGCTTGTTCAGATAGATTCTTTGAGAGAGCTGGAATCGTCGACGGTTGAAATGTCGTGCTGTTCCGAGTGAGTGTGGGTCTTGACCAAGGCGACACAGATAACGCTGACTGCAATCGCGGCCAGAGCATAGATAGTGATCCCGGTTGAGGAGCCGGTAGTATTCAGTATCCAGGCCGCGACGAATGGAGCTATTCCACCTCCCACAATTCCGGAAAGCTGAAAGCTGAACGACATCCCCGAGTACCTTGTTTCCGGAGGGAATATTGTCGACAGGAAACCGGCGTACGGTGCCCAGAATGCTTTTCCAGCAATACCGCATGTGAAAACCGCGGCAGCAGTTGCAATCGCAGGTTGGCCAAGGTTCAGAAGCGGGAAGTACGCCGCGACTCCAATTGCAAGACCAACCAGTCCGATCAGCGTCATTTTGCGCAGACCGATCCGATCCGCGATCCATCCGAAGACCGGCACCATAACCACGCCGAGGGCCGCTGAAATCATAGTGGAAACGAGGATTGCCGACTTGTCCATCAACCCCTGCTGAGTCACATAGGTGATAGCGAAGACAGTCACCATGTAGAAAGCAACGTCATTTCCAATTCGGCATCCCACCGAGAGTGAAAAATTCAGCGGTTGATCTCGAAGCAGGGTAATCAGCGGCATACGGACTGGGGCTCCGACCGTCGCCATGCGTTTCGTAAATTCGGGAGTTTCTGTCACCCTCGCTCGTGCCCATAGACCAACGATGATAATCGCCATTCCAAGTACGAACGGCACGCGCCAACCCCAGGACATCAGCGCGTCATCGTCCAAGGTCACTGCGACCAAGACGAATGCGCCGTTGGCAAGCAGTACTCCTAGTGGATCGCCAAGTTGCGGAAGGCTGCCGAGCAGCCCACGGTTCTTGGTTCCTGTTGCCTGTTCGACAGCCATCAGGACGGAACCGCCCCACTCACCGCCCAAGGAAAGACCCTGCAATATCCGGCATACGACCAACAGAATCGGCGCCCAGATGCCGATCGATTCGTATGAAGGAATGAGCCCGATCCCACCAGTTGCAATCCCCATACCGGCCAGGGTGAAAATCAGGATACGGCGGCGGCCAATGCGGTCACCGAAATGGCCTGCAATGATCGCGCCGATAGGGCGGGCTACGAACCCGACTGCGAATGTGGCAAAAGAGCTGAGCAGCCCAACTGCCGTTGAGCTTTCGGGGAAAAATACGTGCGGAAACACAAGTGCCGCAGCGAGTCCGAACAGGATGAAGTCGTAGAACTCCAGCGTGCTGCCGAACAGGCTTGCCAGCAGTGACCGGCGAACTCTGCGCCTTGATTCTGTAGTCATGGTTGCCTTCTTGGAAGTCGATTGGATCTTAGGTTCCGCATATCGGTGCATGGATACTGAAAACGGAACGTGACTAACTTCACTCCTCTTTATGACGTATGTCAAGTCTTTTTAAATATGACGTATCCGCCGGCGCTGGATCTCCCGGTCGGCGACCAACGGGCGGGGGAATGTGGCTGTTCGGCATCGACTTTGAGGTGGCTTGGGAGTTGCAGCTGGGCCCAACGGATTAGAGAGCTTAACTTCCACCGCAGCGGCCGCTATACGGAACGCTGGTGCGATATGCGGAAACTGGGCTAAACTACTGAGACACGGGAGACCGCGCCATGGGTCGGGGTGTGCGAGGTCCCCTGAAACCGCCTACCAGAAGGAGCCCCATGGTCAAGAACAACCACGTCCGCGTTTACAAGTCCGAGGAGAACCTGCCCCGTGAGGAGCAGTTGGCGCACAAGATCGCCGTGGTCGCCGCAGACCCCGTGGAGGTCACCGCCGAAGTGACGGACATGGTGATCAACAGGATCATCGACAACGCCTCCGTGGCCATTGCTTCGTTGAACCGGGCCCCGATCGTCGCGGCCCGTGCCCAGGCCCTGACGCACGCGCCGTCGGCGAACGGCAAGGGCGCTGCCGTGTTCGGCATCGCGGAGCGGGTCTCCCCGGAGTGGGCTGCCTGGGCCAACGGCGTAGCGGTGCGTGAACTGGATTACCACGACACGTTCCTGGCCGCTGATTACTCCCACCCCGGCGATAACATCCCGCCGATCCTCGCCGTCGCCCAGCATGTGGGTGCGAACGGCAAGGACCTGGTCCGGGCCATTGCCACCGGGTACGAGATCCAGGTGAACCTGGTCAAGGCGATCTGCCTGCACAAGCACAAGATCGACCACGTGGCCCACCTCGGCCCGTCCGCCGCGGCAGGCATCGGAACCCTCCTGGGCCTGGACGTGGAAACGATCTTCCAGTCCGTGGGCCAGGCCCTGCACACCACCACCGCCACCCGCCAGTCCCGCAAGGGCGAAATCTCCACCTGGAAAGCCCACGCCCCGGCGTTCGCGGGCAAGATGGCCGTCGAAGCCGCGGACCGGGCCATGCGCGGACAAACCTCCCCGGTGCCGATCTACGAAGGCGAAGACGGCGTGATCGCCTGGATGTTCGACGGCCCCGACGCCTCCTACGAAGTCCCGCTGCCGCTGCCCGGGGAAGCCAAGCGCGCCATCCTGGACACGTACACCAAGGAACACTCCGCCGAATACCAGGCCCAGGCCTGGATCGACCTCGCCAGAAAACTCCACAACGAATACCCAGAACTAAAAAACCCCGACAACGTCGCGTCTGTTCTTATCCGCACGAGTCACCACACGCACGTCGTCATCGGCTCCGGTGCCAATGATCCGCAGAAGTACTCCCCCACCGCATCGCGGGAAACCCTGGACCACTCCATCGCGTACATCTTCACCGTCGCCCTACAGGACGGCGCCTGGCACCACGTGGACTCCTACGCCCCCGAACGCGCAGCCCGGCCGGACTCCGTGGAACTCTGGCACAAAGTCACCACGGTCGAGGATCCGGAATGGACCCGCCGCTACCACTCCCTGGACATCGCAGAGAAAGCCTTCGGCGGCACCGTTGTCATTACACTCACGGATGGCACCGTGGTGACGGATGAGATCGCCGTCGCCGACGCGCACCCGCTCGGTGCCCGGCCGTTCGCCCGCGAGCAATACATCAACAAATTCCGCACTCTCGCCGCCGGTTCGGTGGAGGACGCCGAGATCGAACGGTTCCTCACCGCCGTCGAACGCGTCACCGAACTCGGCCCCGGGGAACTGGACCAGCTGAACATCACCGCCGCGCCCGGCGTGATCGACCTCAACAACGCTCCCAAGGGACTGTTCTAAATGCTGTACTCAACAACCACCCCCGAATGGAAACGCCGTCACCTCCGGGAACTGCTGAATTCGGGGACCGTGCAGCAGTTCCCGGGTGCGTTCACCCCGCTCTCGGCACGGTTGATCGAGGAAAAGGGCTTCGCGGGGGTGTACATCTCCGGCGCGGTCCTGGCCAACGACCTCGGCCTGCCCGACATCGGACTCACCACCCTGACCGAAGTCACCACCCGCGCCGGGCAAATCGCCCGCATGACGAACCTTCCGTGTCTGGTGGATGCGGACACCGGCTTCGGTGAACCCATGAACGTGGCCCGCACCATCCAGGAACTCGAAAACGCCGGCCTGGCCGGCTGCCACATCGAGGACCAGTTCAACCCCAAACGCTGCGGCCACCTGGACGGCAAAAACGTCGTGGACATCGACACCGCCACCAAACGCATCCGCGCCGCAGCCGACGCACGCCGGGACCCCAACTTCCTCATCATGGCCCGCACCGACATCCGCGCCGTTGAAGGAATCCAAGCAGCACAGGACCGGGCCCGCGCTTTGGTCGATGCAGGAGCCGACGCTATCTTCCCCGAAGCCATGCGCGATCTGGACGAGTTCCAGGCCATCCGCGACGCCGTGGACGTGCCCATCCTGGCCAACATGACCGAGTTCGGCAAAAGCGACCTCTTCACCACCAAGGAGTTGCAGGAGGTGGGCGTGAACATGGTCATCTACCCCGTCACCCTCCTGCGCACTGCCATGGGCGCAGCAGAACGGGTACTTGATGTCTTGCTTGCAGAAGGCACTCAGCAGGCGCACGTAGGAACAATGCTCACCCGTGCACGCCTCTATGAACTCGTGGACTACGAAGCCTACAACCACTTCGACTCAGGGGTTTTCAACTTCCACGTCCCGGCATTGTTCGCCCCATCAAAGGAATCTGAATGAGCACCATGACCAACCCTGCCTCTCTGACCAATGTACGGAAAGGACTGGCGGGCGTAGTTGCAGACTCTACCGCCGTATCAAAAGTCAATACCGATACAAACTCTTTGCTCTACCGCGGTTATCCCGTGCAGGAACTGGCTGCGAGGTGCAGTTTTGAGGAAGTCGCCTATCTTCTGTGGAACAGCGAACTTCCCCACGCAGCGCAACTAGAGGAGTTAAAGGAGCAGGAGCGGCGAAGCAGGCCACTGAACGCACAGGTTAAGGACACGATAGACGCGCTTCCAATCACGGCGCACCCCATGGACGTCTGTCGGACAGCTGTCTCGGTCCTGGGTTTGCTCCACGAACTGGCCGAGAACTCCTCGCCCGAGGCAAACCTTACGAAGGCCATCGACCTGTGGGCAGCCATGCCGGCAGTTGTTGCCTACGACCAGCGCCGCCGCCGCGGCCAGGACCTGATCGAACCCCGCGATGACCTGGACTACTCGGCAAATTTCCTCTGGATGACCTTCGGCGAGGAACCCGTGGACGAGGTCGTTGAGGCGTTCAATGTCTCGATGATCCTCTACGCCGAGCACTCCTTCAACGCATCCACCTTCACCGCCCGCGTGGTCACCTCCACGCTCTCGGACCTGCACTCCGCCGTCACCGCTGCGATCGGAGCCCTGAAGGGTCCGCTGCACGGCGGCGCCAACGAAGCCGTCATGCACACCTTCGACGAAATCGGCGTCCGCAGCGAAGAATCCATGGAGGAAGCGGCAGTCCGGGCGCGGGCGTGGATGGAAAACGCCCTGGAACAAAGGAAAAAGGTCATGGGCTTCGGACACCGCGTCTACAAGCACGGCGACTCCCGCGTGCCCACCATGAAGGCCGCCCTGGACAAGATGATCGCCCACTACGGGCGGCCCGAACTCCTGGGCCTCTACAACGGACTCGAACAAGCCATGGACCAGGCGAAGGCCATCAAACCCAACCTCGACTACCCCACCGGACCCACGTACCACCTCATGGGCTTCGACACCCCAACGTTCACGCCCATCTTCGTGGCCAGTCGCATCACCGGGTGGACCGCCCACATCGCCGAACAATTCGCAGAAAATTCCCTCATCCGTCCCCTGAGCGCATATAACGGCTTTGATGAACGGACCCTGGCATAATGACCCGCGCCATCACAGGGGTCAGGGCACAGGGAGGGCAGCAGGCCTGGCTTCCGCCCGTTAAGGTGTTGCCCCAAGCTTCGGACAATGCAAAGAACCTCGCCGCGCCGGGAACGAGCACCTCAGTTCCGTCGCCAGCATCATTTCCAATTGTTGATTGCCCTCCCGATTGTGTCTTCTGTTCCGGTCCTGAAACCGACTAAGGGGGTGCCTCTGGGTTGGTCACTGGATCTCAGCGTTGGGGGCCGCCACCACGCTGTGTCGGCTGGCCACGAAGATGGGCGTAGACGGTGTTGTTGCGCGTCAAGGCCTGGTTCATGGACAGGCACGGCGTTTTCCGACCGGTTTTGACCTTGTGCACCGAGTTGCTGCCGTGCCACGCCCGTTGGCAACCCCTCGCAGGCTTAAGTAAGCAGGACAAGTCCCGTGGCCAGAGGCTTGTCCTGCTTCCGGAGACGGAGTCACCGGAGATTGACGCCCGTTCAGTTGCAGGGCTTTGGGCGTCCCTAATTCCGGATCAGATGGTCAATGCTTCACTCAGGATCAGGCCCCAGCCAAGACCAGTGCCCGGTTCCAGGCAACGCTGTCGACGGTGACATCGTCCGACTTCTTCTTCTTTCCCGTGCCAGGTAAGCGTGTGCCGGGTTGCGACTGTATTGAGCCCTTGAGGAGGTCGATTTTGCGTGCAAAGTGTTCACCGGCAATGGCGGTGGGGTCGAGTACCAGACAAAAGACTCCCAGCCCGTGGGGAGGTCCGTCCGCGGCTTGGAGGCTGGTCGTGTGCAGGGACATGGCTGAGTTTGTGAAAAAGGACGCCAGGACCTCGGCCATGAGCCCGAAGCTGAATCCCCTATAGCCGCCGAAGGGCAGGAGTGCGCCACGCAGAGCTTCTGCGGCATCAGTTGTTGGGACACCCTCGGAAGTGACAGCCCAACCTTCACTGATGGGTTCAGACGTCAGGGCAGCTGTCCGGATGTGTCGTAGATTTACCGCAACTCCTGACAGCCATGGACCGGTCAATCGAGTCCACCGAGGCTGAATTCCGCCGCAGGATTCAACTGCTACCGGATGCGACCGGGTCGGACTCGGATTTCGTTGAAGACGACGGCGTCGGGAACGGCCCCCTCGAAGTGAAAGTGTCCGTCCAAGTAGCCGGTGACGAACTCGTCGTGGACTTTACGGGCAGTTCACCGCAGGCCGAGGGCCCTATCAACTCCGTCCTCAGTGCAACCATCGCAGCGGTACTGTACGTGGTGCGCTCCGTATTCGGTCCCGACCTTCCTGCCAACGACGGCTTGAAGGGAGCTGTCCGGATCATCGCACCCCAGGGCAGTATCGTGAATCCTGAATCGCCGGCCGCCTGTGGCGGACGTATGCAGACATGCTACCGCATCGTCGATGCCCTGCTCCGGGCGTGTGCCCCGTTGGCCCCGGAACGCTTCACCGCAGGCAGCTGCGGAAACATGACCATGAGCCTGCAGTTCGACAGCCTCACCGATCACGCCCCCATCTTCTTCGAAGTAATGCCAGGAGCACTGGGTGCGCGCGCCAAAGACGACGGAATTGACGGAACCGACGTCCACATCTCCAACTGCATGAACGCACCCATCGAAGCCCTCGAAGCAGAATTTCCCATCGAGTTCACCTGCTTCGAGTTCCGGCCCGATTCCTGCGGAACGGGGCAATACCAGGGAGGGCTGGGCCTGAGGCGCGGCTTCCGGCTCCGCGGCATCGGCGGACAACTGATGATCCGCGGAGACCAGGTCCGTTCCGGTCCACGCGGCTTCAAGGGAGGCCAGGACGCCCAACCCAGCCGATTCATCGTCAACCCCCAGACACTTCAAGAGCAGGTCCTGCCGTCAAAGACACTGGTGTCACTCAAACCCGGCGACGAGTTCTTGCGCGAGACTGCCGGTGGAGGCGGTGTCGGGGAATCGGCTGCCCGGTTGGCTGGACTCGTGGCCAGGGACATCTCCGAAGAACGGATCAGCAAAGAATTCGGTGACCGCCACTACATGCCACAAGCCCACATCACACCGGCGTAGGAACCCGAAGCGATGCAGCGTTCCCGCTTGAGGAGAGGAACCCCACCGACGATCCTTGCGCCACAGCACGGCACAGGTCATGCATGAGCAAAGCCAGGGAGCATCCCACCCGTTGCGGCTGGGATGCTCCGCCTCCCGTCAACAACACCACAGAACACAGCCATCTTGCACAGACCAGGCGCAGGCGTCCCGGAAACCGTGGCGTGCCGTATCATCGGAATACGCAAGCCGGTCTGCGGGTCCGGCTTCTGGATTATCTGCGTGTTCCAATCGGTGGGGACTCCGCAGAAGACCCGACCAGCGGACCGCGGGAACGTTATACGGATGAAAGGGGTCCCTCGTGGAGAATGAGACCAAGCCTTCTGAAGGGGCGCGGAAGGACTCTCTGCAGTCTGTGGAGCGGGCGATCAGTGTGTTGGATTGTTTTGGGCCTGATACGCCGAGTTTGGGTGCGACGGAGATGGCACGGCGGTTGGGGTTGGGTAAGACGGTGGTGTTCCGGATTGCCCAGACGTTGGCCGCTGCGGGGTTCCTGGAGCGGGAGCCGGATGGGAAGTACCGGATCGGGTTGCATGCCTTTGAGGTGGGCAGTCTGTATCCGTTGCATCGGGCGTTGGAGGAAGCGGCGAAGGGGCCGATGCGGTCCCTGGCGGCCCGGACCTCCCACACCGTGTATTTGGGTGTGCTTCACGGCCGCTACATCACATACATCTCCATCGTTGAGGCGCCCGGTCCGATCCAGATCCGTGCCACGCCCGGGACCCGGACGTACGCCCATGCCACGGCGATGGGCACCATCCTGCTGGCGCACCTGCCGCCCGAGGAAGCACGCGAATTGCTCTCCCGGGAACCGCTCGAACGGGTGTCCCCGAACACGGTCACCGATGTCGAGGTGATCATGGGCCGTCTGGAACGGGCACGCGAGACCGGGTACGCGCTCAACAGGGGGGAACACTACGAGGCCGTGGGTTCCATCGCCGCCCCGGTGCTGGGCCCGCTGGGCAGGCCGGTAGCCGCGGTGAGCAACGGCTTCGCGATCGGCCTGGTCAGCGCCACCGAACTGCAGGAAATGACCCATGACGTGATCGACTGCGCCGCCGAAATCAGCGGCGCGTTCATCCGCCAAGACCGTCCCCTGAAGGAAGCCCTCTAACGAGTGGTGTTCATTAGATGTTGATGGTGCGTAGGTGGCGGCCTGTTGTCATGAGGGTTTGGTGGGTGTCGGTGACGACGATGGTGTCTTCGATTTGCAGGCCGCCCCAGCCGATTTCGTAGTAGGGGGTTTCGATGCAGAGGGTCATGCCTGGTTCGAGGAGGGTGGTTTCCTGGGCGGTGAGGTTGGGGACGTCGTAGCCTTCGATGCCGATGCCGTGTCCGACGTGGTTGCGTTCGTAGTCGGGGATGCCGGCTTCGCGGGCGGCGGTCATGGCGGCGTGGTAGATCTCTTGTGCGGGGATGCCGGGCCGGATGGCGGCGAGGGCGGCGTCCTGGCCGGCGTGGATAGCGTTGTAGATGCGGGTGTGTTTGGTGGTGGGTTCGCCCAGTACTGCGCATCGTGAGATGTCGGCGCGGTAGTGCTGGTAGTAGCAGCCGGCGTCGAAGCGGATGATGTCTCCGGGGGTGAGGCGGTAGTTGGAGGGGGTTGCGCTGGGCAGGGCCGAGCGGACGCCGGCTCCGAGGACGGTCAGTGCCGGTTCGGCGCCTGCGTCGATGAGTTCGTGCAGGAAGACGCGGGAGAGTTCGGTTTCGGTCAGCCCTGGCCTGGCGATGGCGAAGGTGGCTTCAATGGCGCGTTCTGTGCATTGGGCGGCTTTGGTGAGGCGTTCCACTTCTGCGGTGGTCTTGACGGCCCGGATCTGTCGGAAGGTCTGGGTGGCGGGGATGATCTCGCAGTGGGGAAGCAGTGCCTTGAGTTCGGTGAGCACTGCGGGGGTGATGCCGGATTCGTCGATGCCGATGCGGGATTTGGCCAGGCCCATGTGTTTGATCGCTTCGGCCAAGGCCTGGGCTGGTCCGTCGTGGAAGGGGGTATCGAAGAGTTCTTTGAGGTTTTTTTGTTCGGCCATGGCCCAGTCGCCCTCTGCCGGGTTTTCTGCGGAGCCTTTCAGGGAGAAGAAGCCGTAGCGGGCGACGTTCTTGATCCAGATGTCCTGTGTGGCGACGAGGTCGAGGGACCCGGTTCCTACGATGAGCCAGGATTTTTCTTCCAGTGCTTCGCGTGAAAGGGCGGCGTAGACCTGGGGGCCGCGGCGCAGCCATTGGGAGAGTGCCCAGAAGTTGCTGGCGTAGGTGACGTTTTGTGCCTCGGTGGCTATGAGGGCCTCGACGCCGATCTGTTCCATGATGTTCAGGGCCCGTGCTGAGTTCAGCAGTCGGTCCGCTACTTTGGTGCTCATTGTTTTCATCGCTCCTGTGTTTGTTTTTACTGGTTGTAGGCCGGGCGCAGCAATAGCTGCTCCGGGAGGGTGTCAAGGAAGGTTTGCCAGGTGCCGTCCAGGGTTGAAGGGGGCGTGTTCTGGCGGCTGGTGGCGTCTTTGATGCCGGTCGAGGTTGAGATCAGGACGGGGTCTTCGCCCAGGTCCAGTCCGTTGGCTTCGGCGTGAAGGAGCCCGGCGTAGGAGGTTGCGGAGGCGTTCTCGACGTAGAAGCCGTGGCCGGCCAGTTCGTGGTGGCCGGTGAGGATGTCCGTTTCGCTCACGGCCAGGGCGTGTCCTTGTGATTCCTCGATGGTCATGAGGGCATGGACGCTGGTGACCTTGACGTTGATGGAGCTGGCCAGGCTTTTGCCACCGTGAACGGGGGCCGGGTCGTGGAGTTGCTGTGCGATGCTGTTGTGCAGCGGGGCCGAGACGGCAGGTTCAACGCTGATCATTTTCGGCAGGGTCGCTATGGTCCCGGCGGCGTGCATTTCTTTGAAGCCGCGCCAGATCCCGCAGAGCGCTTCGGCGTATCCGGTGGGCACGATGACCGACGTCGGGGCTTTCCAGCCGAGTTGTTCGGCGAGCTCGAACGCGATGGTCTTATAGCCCTCGAGGGCGATCGGGTTTCCGGTCGCGGGGGCTGTGAAGTTCGAGAACGGGTACCATCCCAGTTCGTGCACTGACCGTTCCACAAGGTCCCAGCGGCGTTCTCCAGGGACGATGACAAGATGGGCGCCGTAGGCTGTCACGGCGGACCTGACCGGGGCCGGCATTCCTTCATGGGTGATGACAACACAGGGCAGGCCGGCCCGCGCTGCATAGGCGGCGGCGGACAAAGCATGGTTGCCGCTGGAGGAAACAACCGTGACTCTGGCCCCGGTGGAGGCCGCGTGGGATGCTGCCACTGCGCAGAGCCGGTCTTTATGGGACCACGTCGGGTTCTGTGATTCGTCCTTGAGGTAGATCCTGCCGCCGGCGCGTTCAAGGGCAAGCAGCGGGGTGTTTCCTTCACCCAGGGTGATTTCGCAGTTTCCCGGCAGCGGAGGAAGGTTTTCCCTCCACCGCCAGATCCCGCCGGCCCGGTCATCCTGGGCCGGGACAGCGAAAGTCCGGTGCGGGTCTTCGGCGAGCTCGTAGTTGGCACGGAACCCCTCACGCCGGCACTGGTGGCAGCCTTCAAAGATGGCATCCTCAGCGGGCTCAGCTGCGCAGCGCACACACCGGACGCGCAGGGACGCCGCGGGAAGCGCCGCTGTTTCAAGGACTCTGTCGAATCGGGTTTTCAAAGTACTTTCCTCACATCGTGGTGGTTTTGGCGGATGAACGCGCCGCTGATTTCGGCGGCGCAGTCGATCACGTCATGGGTCATTTCCTGCAGTTCGGTGGCGCTGACCAGGCCGATCGCGAAGCCGTTGCTCACCGCGGCTACCGGCCTGCCCAGCGGGCCCAGCACCGGGGCTGCGATGGAACCCACGGCCTCGTAGTGTTCCCCGCTGTTCACCGCCGACCCGGTCTCGCGTGCCCGTTCCAGACGGCCCATGATCACCTCGACATCGGTGACCGTGTTCGGGGACACCCGTTCGAGCGGTTCCCGGGAGAGCAGCTCACGGGCTTCCTCCGGCGGCAGGTGCGCCAACAGGATGGTGCCCATCGCCGTGGCATGGGCGTACGTCCGGGTCCCGGGCGTGGCACGGATCTGGATCGGACCGGGCGCCTCAACAGCTGACAAGTACGTGATGTAACGGCCGTGCAGCACACCCAAATACACGGTGTGGGAGGTACGGGCCGCCAGGGACCGCATCGGCCCCATCGCCGCTTCCTCCAACGCCCGATGCAACGGATACAGACTGCCCACCTCAAAGGCATGCAACCCGATCCGGTACTTCCCATCCGGCTCCCGCTCCAGGAACCCCGCAGCGGCCAACGTCTGGGCAATCCGGAACACCACCGTCTTACCCAACCCCAACCGCCGTGCCATCTCCGTCGCACCCAAACTCGGCGTATCAGGCCCAAAACAATCCAACACACTGATCGCCCGCTCCACAGACTGCAACGACCCCCGGCGCGCAGTCTCCAACGAGGCGATAGGGTCAGGCGCTGTATATCCGGAAGTCCGCATAAAGCAACAGTACACCGAATATCGGCACGCACAATAATTGCGACGGGATGGCCTGAAGGTGAGACGCATCAAAGGTTCTCCCAAGGCTTCTAGCTTCGCCTTCTGCATCCTTCCCCGGGCGGGTGTCCGCGATCAACCCTTGACAGCGAGGATTAAAAGGTGGAATCTGGGAATGTTCCGGAAAAAGGATCAAGAAACCGATATACGGAACAAGAATCAATGTTGTTCAGTTCAGCTCACCATCGCTTTCGCTGCATACGGCTTCGCAGGAGGCGAAGCTGCGATGGTTCTGTGCAGGCAACCCACCAGACAAGAGAACCACCTAGGAAAGACGTAGTCGTGACACAGAACGCCTCGCAGTTACATTCGAGTACAACTGCCATTGCAGGATCGGAGCCGTCGCCTGACGCTCCCGACCATAATCTTCTGTGTGCAATCGCCCAGCGGGTTCTTTGGACGTCAACGGCCATTGTTGATGCCGCTAACCGAGGCAGGCCCAACCTGTCCGGGGTAAAGGTGGGCGGACACCAGGCGTCAAGCGCCTCCATGGTGGACATCATGACCTCACTGTGGTTCTCGGAACTCACAAACCTTGATCGGGTGTCGGTTAAACCGCACGCGTCGCCCGTGTTGCACGCCATCAACTATCTCCTCGGTGAGCTGGATGAATCGTATCTGACGCGCCTTCGGGAGAAGGGTGGGCTCCAAAGTTACCCGAGCCGGGAGAAGGACCCCGACACTGTCGACTTCTCCACTGGTTCGGTAGGCATCGGGGCAACCGCTCCCCTGTGGGCGGCCTTCGGGCACCGCTACATCCGGGACCGGTTCCCGGATACTCGAAGGGCCGGCCGGTTCATCAGCCTGCTGGGAGACGCGGAGTTGGATGAAGGAGCTATCTGGGAGGCCGTCGCCGACCCGTCTGTTTCAAAACTTGGGGAGCTTCTCTGGATTGTCGATTTGAACCGTCAGTCCCTCGACAGAGTCGTACCCGAGATGCAGATTGCACGACTTCAAGGGATGTTTTCGGCCGCGGGCTGGCAGGTACTCACCTGCAAATGGGGCCGGAAGATCTCCGAAATTTTCGCCCGTCCGGGCGGAGAAGCCTTTCAAGAGCTGCTGGAATCAATGCCCAATGAAGAGTACCAACGGATACTCCGCAGCCCCCAGGAGGAAATCAGATCCCGCATCCTGGCCAATCACGACGGCCAGGCAATCAACGATCTCTTGGAACAGCTCAGCGATGCGGAACTCGCGACTGACCTCCGTGACCTCGGAGGTCACGACATCGGCCTGTTGCTGGACACCTATGCAACCGTGGATGATCACCGCCCAACCGTAATCTTTGCTTACACGGTGAAAGGCAAAGGCCTCGCTACAGAAGGCCACCCGAACAACCACTCGGCGTTGCTCACAGAGGCCCAGATGCATCTTCTGGCACAGCAATCGGGCACCAGCCTCGAGAACCCTTGGGAACGCTTCTCCTCCTCAACACCTGAAGCGGCCCTCTGCCGAACCCGCGCCGAGGCACTGCGCCGACCAGAACACGCCGTAGCGGAACCAGCCAAAGTCCCCAAGGAACTTCCCTGGCACTACAAGCAGACAATCTCGACACAGGCTGCCCTTGGACGCTTTCTCTCCGATATCCACCGCGGCGCCCCGGAAGTATCTGAACGGATTGTCACGTGCAGCCCCGACGTTGCATCGTCAACGAACCTTGGAGGGTGGATCAACAAAACCGGCGTCTGGTCAGTCAATGACAGGAGGGACTGGTTCGCCGACGATAAGGAGCGGGTCCTCAAGTGGTCCGAGCGGGTTACCGGACAGCACATCGAACTTGGGATCGCTGAAGTAAACCTCGTATGCATGGCAGGAGAGCTCGGGGCGACATGGAGCCGGTGGGGACAACCCCTGATCCCAATTGCCACGATCTACGACCCCTTTGTCTCCCGCGCACTTGAGCCGTGGTCCTACGGCATCTACTCCGGCGGACAGTCCATCCTCGTGGGAACTCCTTCCGGCGTCACGCTCGCTCCCGAAGGTGGCGCGCATCAGTCCATCACAACTCCTTCCATTGGGTTGGAGCAGCCCGGATGCGTGGCATGGGAGCCCGCCTTTGCCCAGGATCTGGAGTGGTGCATGCTCGAGGCCATGTCCGCCATCGGCAAACCTGACGGGTCATCTGCTTACTTCAGGCTCACGACACGTCCGCTCAATCAGGACCTCGCAGCTCTTCCCGAGGACCCCGTTCTCCGGGAACGCCGGCGGGCGCACGTGGTGGCTGGCGGATACCGCCTCATTTCCGCGCCTGGCGAAGACGTCACACTCGTTGGCGTCGGTGCCATCATGCCCGAAGTCATCGAAGCGGCCCGGCAGTTGGGGAAGCACGGAGTACGTGCCGGGGTCATCTGCCTGACAAGCCCGGACCTGATCTTCCGCTCAATGCAGGACCGCGGCAGCGTGGAGATGACCAGCCGGAGCGGCATAGCGGACATTCTGTTTCCACCCTCCAGAAGGACCCCGTTGGTGACAGTCCTTGACGGACACCCTCATACGCTCTCATTCTTGGCGGGCCTGAGAGGGGATCCCATCCGTTGCCTTGGAGTGAAGGGGTTCGGGCAGTCCAGTGACCTCGAAGATGCGTACCGCATCCACCACATCGACACGGCTTCGATAGTAGCGGCCGCGCTTGACCTGACGGGCCACACAGAAGATCGACTCCCCTTTCAAACGCCTACCCGATAAGAAGGCCAACCGTGGCCGCCCATTACACCCCCTACCGGCCCAACCGCCGGCCGGCTGAAAAAACGAAACCAAGGACAGTTCTAATGCAAACCCAGGCACGAGTCGCCGAGCCTGAACAACGACGAGCAGGCCCTGCACCACGATCAGGAACCGGCGCGACATCCGTCATCTGGTCCCTGGAAGAGCTTGGGGTGGACGTGGTCTTCGGCATTCCCGGTGGGGCCATCCTGCCGATCTACGATCCCCTCATGCTGTCCACGCGCATCCGTCATATTCTCGTACGCCACGAACAAGACGCCGGACATGCAGCTTCCGGTTATGCACAAGCCAGCGGGCGGGTTGGCGTGTGCATGGCAACCTCAGGACCGGGAGCCACCAACCTCCTCACTCCCCTCGCCGATGCGCATATGGATTCCGTCCCGCTGGTCGCCATTACAGCCCAGGTCAGCAGCTCACTGATAGGCAAGGACGCGTTCCAGGAAGCCGACATTCTTGGCATGACCATGTCCGTCACCAAGCACGGATTCCAAGTCACACGCGCCAGTGACATCCCCCGGGCTCTTGCGGAAGCCTTCCATGTTGCTTCCACGGGCAGGCAAGGGGTGGTAGTCGTCGACATTCCCAAGGACGTACTGCAGGAACCGGTCAGCTTCATCTGGCCTCCACGGATGGATTTGCCCGGATACTCGGTGCCAGCATCTCCCCCGCACTCGAAAATCCGCGAGGCTGCAGGACTCATCTGCCAGGCGAAGTCACCTGTCCTTTACGTCGGTGGAGGCGTAATAAAGAGTAACGCCTCCCCGGAGCTCCTTGAGTTCGCGGAACTAACCGGCATACCGGTCGTAACAACACTGATGGCCAGGGGAGCCTTTCCCGACAGCCACAACCTGCATCTTGGGATGCCAGGTATGCACGGGACAGTGGCGGCCGTCGCAGCAATGCAACGCAGCGACCTGCTGGTCACGCTGGGAGCCCGCTTCGACGACAGAGTCACAGGGAAACCTGAAACCTTCGCCACCCGTGCCCGCGTTGTCCATGTCGACATAGATCCGGCAGAAATCGGGAAGAACCGGCGTGCCGACGTCGGAATCGTCGGTGACTGTAAACACGTGCTCTCAGCGCTTAACGAGGAAATTCGTGAAAGGCGAGTGGAGCACGCCCTACCCGATCTCTCCGGGTGGCGAGGCTTCCTAGAACGGCTCCGTGCCGCCTATGACGATTTCTCCCTCGGAACATCCTCGGAGGAACTCATGGCGCCTCAGCCGGTCATCGAGGCCATCGGTAAAGCGGCGGGACCGGAGGCGATCTACACCGCCGGGGTAGGGCAGCACCAGATGTGGGCAGCGCACCACATCCGCTTTGAGGCTGCCCGCACGTGGCTCAACTCCGGAGGCCTCGGCACCATGGGATACGCCATCCCCGCCGCCATAGGAGCAAAACTAGCCCTCCCGCATCGCGAAGTCTGGGCAATCGACGGGGACGGCTGTTTCCAAATGACCGCACGTGAGCTGGCTACAGCGGCAATCGAGAAGATCCCAATTAAAGTCGCCATCATCAACAACGGCACACTTGGCATGGTTAGGCAACTCCAGACGATCCACTACGACGAACGGCACACACAAGTCGATTTGGGCACCCACGCCCAACGCCTTCCCGATTTCGTCCGTTACGCAGAAGCCTTAGGCTGCGCCGGGCTGCGCTGCGAACGACCCGAGGATATTCACACGACCATCAGCCGCGCACGCAGCATCAATGACCGCCCCGTGGTGATTGACTTCATTGTCAGCGACCAAGCCATGGTCTGGCCCATGGTCCCCTCGGGCACAAGTAACGACGAGATCATGGCCGCACGGAACCTGAGGCCCTTGTTTACCGGAGTGGACGATGATCTCTAACGAAGCCCGGAGGCAAATGAACCAACAGCGCATCGCCAAGGGCAACTGGGAACTGGTCTCCAGGACCGGCGACCACTGTCCCCGCAGTGGCTGGTGGGTGGACCTCAATGACGCCGCCCAAGAAAGCGAGCAAACTGCGACGTTCGTTAGTCAGGGCAACGTGATGCCGGCACGCGAGGGATCCCCAACACAGTGGCTAGGACGTCCGGACAACGATCACAACACCATTCGCAAGGCTGGTTCCGAAAAATGAAAAGAATCGCATCGCCACGTGATGAACGCCTCTGGCCTGCCCGTGGGTCCAGCGCAGCTCCAGGACCGCAGTCTGGCACTCGAAGCCGGCAGCAGCTCTGGCCGGCACCCGACAGAACAATCTCGATTGCCAGCAGAAGGCAAGAGGAGCATTTGCCGTTGTTCGACGGAAGTCGGGACTTGATCTGGCCGGACTGTGTCGACTGATACTCATGGAGTTTGCTGACGAGACAGAGCCCGCACGCTGGAAGGAACCGTTGGTCCTTCGCCACTGCCCCAACTGGCTGCTTCTGGTTGGGCAATTCGTCACCATCATCCGCGACGGAGTAGTTGTCAGACGTGGAATTGTCGATGATGTGACGCCAGATCAGGAGGCGCTGTGGATCGCCCAGGAGGGTCCCGAGCACCGTAGACTCTTCGAACGAGCCTACGGTTTCCAGGCTTGGGTTGAACAGCAAACGAATTCTCACCCGCAAAACGGAAGTTTCTGAAGCGTACGCCCGTGTGACCACCGATGGCTTAGGCGGGAGGTACTTGCAGCGGACTTCGTCAACCTGCGAAGCCTGGACTGACCAGAACAGCTTCGTCCTCCGCGATGAAAACGGTCAAGTTTCGGCGCAATATGATCTGGCACTGCGTTTGCGGAACCAGCGCCCGGACCGTCTCCAGGATCCTTGCCAGGGCGGGAATGCAGCGGCTGTGGGACCTCGACCCGATCACCTGGGACCGGATCCGGGACTCACGGGCCAATCGACTGCCGCTACGAACGGGACGCTGCGGCGGACATGATCCACATCGGCGGTCAAGAAACTTGGAGGTATCCCCGAGGGCGGCGGCTGGTGGGCCGATCCGGCACAGAACCGCGCCAACCGTCGCGCCTCGGCCCAGCAACTGGGTTTTGGTTTACGTACATGTGGCCGTCGATGACCACACTCGCTTGGACTATGCCGAGGTCGTGCCTGACGAGAAAGGTCCGACGTTTGGAGAGTTCCTCACCCGCGCCGCGGCCGCCATGGCGGTATGTCTTCTGGTGCTGTTTCTGTTAGGGGCAGCCGATAGGCGGCCCGGAGCATCATGGTGGCAATGCCGTGGCGCCACTCGGGGCTTGTGACGGCCAGCCGGCGGTCCTTGCCAGACCAAACCGCCCAATGCCCACGGGGGTCTGGTAACCCCCTATGAGGATCAGAAGCGCTCTTCTTTGAGTACTCGAAGACACGCTCGACTCCAGGCGGTGACCTCTCGAGATCATGGGTTGGCAGAGTCCGATGGAGCACCTGGCGGCCGTCCTCATCCGAAGTAGGACCACATAAATTCTTCGGCGGCGCCAGCTACCGGTTGACGTACACCCACGCTGACGAAACAGAACCTTTGTGAGTAATCACCATCAAGCAGCTGGAGGGCAGGAAGTGAAGCCCCTTACTGGAAGACAGCAGTCCGCTGACGAAGACACGCGCGGACCCCTCGCCAGCCCTGGAGCGCAACAGCACTTCCAGTCAGACGGTGTTGTGGTTGTCCTTGGCGTCATGTATCCAACTGTCCTCCCACGTCCTGACGAAGCTGACACCCACCCTGACCAGATACCTCTATCTCCAGGCGTGGACAGTGGCCGGCAAAGCGTGGACGTGGTCTTTTACGACCCACTTTCGTCCAGTAGGACCGGAGACAAGGTTCGCCAGGCCCCGAGGTATCCAAGGAATTCTAAGGGTGATGCTTACATAAGTCGTATATAGGCCCAGAAAGCTGTTGCCCGCGATCTGGCTTTGCTTTCATCAGAAAAAACGCGGGTGGTCACCAGCTCTGGACCGCCATCAGTTTCGGATAGCAGAACCCCCATCAAAATCTTCGATTGGAACGGGCTCAGACTCGGTGATGAGATTGAGGTGCTCGATGACCGCCGAGCCATTACACGAGGAGTGATTGAAGACCTGACTTCGGACCAAAGCATGCTCCAGGTGAAGCTGGCCTATGGGACAGGTGGACGAACATACCGCCGGGAGGACGGCTGGCAGGTTCGTACTATCCGCCGGAAATCGTGAACTCAACCCTGATGATCGGCACTCGTTATTTGCAGCTTCAGGTGCTCTACGGGCCTACCAAGGTGAAGCACACCCCAACCTGACGTCAGGCCGCGCCTGAAAAACCGTAAGAATAGGGTCCGTTCCCCCGTGTTTTGAACACGCCTTGTGCCATTCCTAGACTTCAACCTGACACATTTTGGCGGCCGGGATCCCGGCACGAGCGCAAACGCTTCACCCGGCGCCCCCGCCGGGTGAAGCCACGCAACAAACTCTTACAGCCGCTGCTCCCACACCGTCAGTTGCAGCTGCACACTCCCCTGTGAACGCACGGCGGCAGCGTCCCCAGCGCCGCCGCCGTCGAACACTCCGAGAAAGCTGCGCCGAGCGGTAAGGAACCAGCGCCGCAGCCACCCGCCGGGGCGGTCCGTACTCATGAGGCGCGGACCGCTTCGGCGGCTTCGTCAGCAGTGTGCACGGGGGTTTCCAGGCCCAGGTTTTCACGCAGGGTGCTGCCCCGGTACCCCGTCGGGTAGACGCCGCGTTCCTGCAGTTCCGGCACCAGGTGGTTCACGATGTCGTCCAGGCCGGAAGGGACCAGCCATGGCGAGATGTTGAAGCCGTCCACGGCGCCAACCCGTGCGTACTCTGCCAGCTGGTCCGCCACCGCGGAGTACGAGCCCGTGAAGGTGGCGTCCACGCGGGCGGTGCGGGAGGTGACGAACTGCCGGATCGACAGGCCCTTATCCTTGGCCTCCGCCCGCCACTGGTCAGCCAGCTGGCGGGCCTTGGCACCGTGGAATCCGCTGCCGCGCGTCTCGGAGGTCTCCTCCACCACAGGGTCGATCTCCGGCAGCGGGCCGTCGGGATCGTATGCGGAGAGCTCTCGGCCCCAGAACTGCTCGAGGTACGCCACCGCCTGCTGCGGCCCGATCTGCAGGCTCCGCACCCACTCTTTCTTCTCCAAAGCCTCTTCGGCGGTGGGTGCCAGGATGAATTCGCTGGCCGGCATGATCTGCACTGCGTTTGCTCCACGCCCGGCCGCAAGCGAGCGTGCCACGAGGTCCTTGCGGAACTCGACGGCGGCATCGAACTTCGGGTGGGCCGAGAAGATGACATCCGCCTGGCGGGCAGCAAAGTCCCGGCCTTCCGGGGAGTCGCCTGCCTGGAAGAGCACGGGCCGGTACTGCGCGCTGCGAGGCAGCCGCGGAGTCACGTCCACCGTGTAGTGCTGCCCTTCGTGCAGCACACGGCGAGCGGGGCCGTCCGCGGTTTCCCAGGAATCCCAGATGCGCTTGGCCGTCTCCACGAAAGCTTCGGCGTGCCTGTAACGGTCTGCGTGGTCCAGGTATCCGCCGCGCCGGAAGTTGGCACCGGTCCAGGCGTTGTCCGTGGTCACGATGTTCCACGCGGCACGGCCACCGGAGATCAGGTCAAGCGATGCCAGCCGGTGCGCCAGGTCGGCGGGGTCGTTGTATGTGGTGTTCTGGGTGGCCACCAGCCCGATGTTTGTGGTCACCGAAGCCAGCGCCGCGAGCATGGTCTGCGCGTCCGGCCGGCCCACCACGTCCAGAGCGTGCGGCCTGCCGAGGTGTTCCCGCAGGCGGAGGCCTTCGCCCAGGAAGAACGCGGCGAACAGCCCCCGCTCGGCCGTCTGCGCAATCCGGCGGAACGATTCGAAGTCGGTCTGCGAACCGGACTCGGCTGCCTTCCAGATGGTTCCGGAGTTGACGCCCTGGAAAAAGACGCCGAACTGGAGCTTGCCCGTCGGCACAAAAACGTCGGATTTGGCACGGTTGTGCTGTGTCATGGTCTTCCCCTTAGTTTCCTGCGGCAATGGCCGCGGACAAGTCTGCGTAGCGGCTGGCCGGGCGCCCAAGTCCCAGCAGGTCGCGGAACGTGCCGTCAAGGACCGGGGCACGCAAGGCGCCGCGGCGCCGCAGTTCCGGCAGGACCAGCCGGGAAAGTTCGTCCAGTTCCACCGCGAGCGACGCCGGGTGGAGGCGGACGCCGTCGGCCTCCACCAGGAGGGACTCCAGGAGGTCCGCAAGGCCGGCAGCAGTGCCGGCGTACCGTGCGCGGCCGCCGTCGAACCCGATCTGACGCTCAACCGCAGGCTGCCCGCGGGAGTCCAGGACGACGTCGAGCTCGGCGATCACAGCCACGGACGCCCCAACCCGGGCACGCACATCGCGCACCTCGGCGGCGAGCAGTTCCGGCGTCGGTGCGGTGACGAGCACGGCGTCAACGCTGTCCGCCGAGACCTGCCCCTCGCCCACCAGCGACGCGGCAGCAAGCACCGGCAGCTGCCCCTGCAGCGGCCGCGGAATGATGGACGGGCCCTTGACCGAGTAACCGGTCCCGGCAAAATCCGCCGGTGTTTCAAAGTCCGCATAGTGCAGCTTGTCCACGTCGATGTACCGGCCGGTGGCGACGTCGCGGATGACGGCGTCGTCCTCCCAGGAGTCCCACAGCCGGCGGGAAACCTCAATCGACGCGGCGGCCTCCTGTGCAAGCGCGGCGCCGGTCACGTTGCTGCGGCCGACGGCGGCTGCCGCCTCCGGTGATTCCGCCGCGGTGGCGATCCACCCGGCACGGCCGCCGGAGACGTAGTCCAGGCTCGCGAGCTGGGTGGAGACGTGGAACGGCTCCGTGTGCACCGTGTCCACTTCGGGAACCAGTGCGATGGTCCGGGTGACCGGCCCGGCGTAGGCGGCGCGCTGCAGGGCGTTGGTCCTGCCCGCAACGGGCGCGTCGGCGAAGGTGGCAGCGTGGAAACCCGCGGATTCGGCGGCGAGGACGGCCTCGGCGAGGCTTGCGAAGTCCCCGCCATCCCACCCGGCTCCGTCGAGTTCTATGGCCAGGAACCCGGCGCGGCCCTCTTCGGTGGCGTGCTTTTCTGTTGTGCTCACAGCTGGTCCTGACGTTCGTAGGGGATCTTCTCGCCGGCTTCGATCGCCACCGGCAGGCGGTTTTCCGCAGGCGGCAGCGGGCAGGTGGCGAGGTCGGTGTAGGCGCAGGGCAGGTTCACGGCGCGGTTGAAGTCCAGCTCCACGGACCCGTCCGCCGCAGGGACCACCGACAGGGAGCGGTTGGCCGCGTAGGTGGTTGTGCCGGAGGTCTGGTCGGTAAACAGCACGGACAGTGATCCCGGGGCGTGGCCGTTGAACGCGGTCAGCGCCAGCTCCTGGCCGGCCAGCTTGAAGCGGATCTCGCCCGGTGCCTCGTAGACATGCTGGATGCCTTCGACGGCGGCGCCCACCGTGGTGGGCCGCGGCTCCTCGAACGGCACGTAGGTTCCGCGGACGGCGTAGGCGGCATTGGGTGTATACGCTGGCGTGCCCTGGTACGCGCGGAGGAGCCCGTTCCCGGGGTTCCGCGGACGGACAATGTACTCGCCGCCGCGCTTGGCCACCTCGATGACGGTGTCTCCGGAGGCCAGGTTGATCCCGCCGCGCTCCTCGATGGGCCCAAACTCGAGAGTGGCCCCCGACGCGCCGTTCAGTTCCTTGCCGTCCCGCTGCAGGCTTTCGCCCGGCTCCAGGACCACGCGGACGACGTCGGCATCCGCACTCCAGGTGCCCGGGGCACCTTCCAGGCGGGTGGCTTCGCTGCCCAGCCAGTGCAGATGGGTCACCGCCAGGAAGCCATGCGGGTGGGCGCGGTGGCGCTCATGGGCAGCGTGCCAGTCCTGCCAGTCGGATTCGAAGGACTCGAGGGCTGTTTCAGTGTGCGTGGGCATAAGGGCTCCTGCTCGTGTTTTCGGTGGCGCCGGTGCGGGCTGATTCGGGACGGTTGCCGTAAGGGTCTTCGGCTTCCCACAGCGTGGTGGGGGCCGCTGCCCGGACGGCGGGAACCACTTCGAGGGCAAACCGTTCCAGGATCTCCAACTGCTGTTCGAAGGGCAGTGTGGTGGGCAGCGAGATGGACTGCAGGTCGTGGCCGTAGAGCTCGTGGTAGCTGAGGATCTTGTCGATGACCTGCTCGGGGCTGCCCACCAGCGCTGGCCCTTCGGCGACTGCGTGCTGGATGTCGCGGAACGGCGAGTTGTTGCCCGGCACGTTGCGGTTTGCCGTCAGCGCCTCGTAGACCGGCCCGAACTGGCGGATGGCCTCCTGGGTGGTGCCGGCAATGAACACGCCGCCGGCACCGCTGCCCGAACCGACGTACTGCTGCTTCGGATCATGGCCGTGACGTTCGTATTCTTCCCGGTAGTGCTGGATCAGCACGTGGTAGTTTTCCCGCGGCTGGATGGCGTTGGCGGTGAACAGCGGGTCTCCCCACTGGGCTGCCAGCGCCGCCGAAGTCAGGGTTGTGGCAGACCCGTGCCAAATCCGGAGCGGGCCGTCGAACGGCCGGGGCGTGGTGGTGGTGGGCTCCGTGAGCGGGGCCCGGAACCGGCCCGACCAGGTCACGTTTTCTTCCCGCCAGAGCCGCCGCAGCAGTCCGTACTTCTCGGCCAGCAGGTCCCACTGGTCCGCGAGGTCCAGGCCGAAGAGCGGATACTGCAGCACCTCGTTGCCCTTGCCGATCACCAGCTCCAGCCGGCCGCGGCTCAGCTGGTCGATGGTGGCGTAGTCCTCGGCCACCCGGACGGGATCCAGCACGGACAGCACGGTGACGCCGCTCTGCAGGCGGATCCGGTCCGTGACGGCGGCGATCGCCGCAAGCACCGTGGTGGGCGAGGAGGAGATGAACTCCCCGGCATGCCGCTCCCCCACCGAGAAGCCGTCATAGCCGAGGTCCTCCGCCCGGCGCGCTGTTTCCACCACCTGGTTGAGCCGGTCCGCCGTGGAGACAATCTCCCCCGTGAGCGGATTCTTCAGGTGCGGAATGATGTCCAGCACCTGGAACTTCACTTGGCTGCCCCGGTTGCGGTTGCTCCGGCCTGGGCGGCGGCGAAGCTTTCCTCGGTGATGGTCTTGGATTCAGGCAGGGCTTCCTCGGAGAGGCCCCAGCGTTCCAGCACCTCGCCGTAGGAGCCGTCCTTGATGGCCGAGTTCAGTGCGTCCGTGATCGCGGGTGCCAGGCCGTTGCCCCGGAGCGTTGTGGCTGCCACCAGGGTTTCGGACGGCCAGCCGGCGTTGACCTTGCCCACCACCTTGAGGTCATCGCGGGTGTTTTCGCGGTACACGGTGGACGGGTACGGGGCGATGTTCAGGTCGGTCCGGCCGGAGGAGAGTGCCAGGATGGTGTCCGCGTCGGAGGAGTAGTACTGCAGGACGGCCGGGGCTTTGCCTTTGCCTTCCAGTTCCTTGTTCCAGGCCAGCAGGATCTTTTCCTGGTTGGTGCCCGAGCCTACGGACACCTTCAGGCCGGAGATGTCATCCGCGCCCTTGATGTCATAGCTTGCGGATTTCTTAGCTTCGAAGCCCATGTACGCTGCCCGGTAGCTGGCGAAGTCGAACAGCTTCACGCGGTCCTTGTTGACGCCCACGTTGGAGAAGACCGCTTCAAAGTCGCCGGACTGCGTCTTCAGCGGCCAGTTCTCCCAGGACGTCACCTGGACGTCGAGTTCGAGCCCCAGCTTGTCCGCCACCAGCTGGGCGATGTCCAGCTCCACACCGATCGGCGTCTTGTCGTCCGTGGCGTGGAAGGTCAGCGGAATGGAGCCCGCCGTGGTGGCAATGGTCAGCTTGCCGTCCTTGCCGATCAGCTCAGGAACCTTGGCGGCGAGCGCGTCCTCCTTTTCGGCGCGGATGCGCTGCTGGTCCGGGGAGGTGTTGTAGACCACGCCGTTGCGTGCCGCCGTCGTCTGGGCTGCGCCGGACGCCCCGGACGCGGCCGCGCCGGGGTCCGAGCAGGCGGACAGCGCCGCTGTTCCCAGCAGGACGACGGCAGGCAGGGCCGCCAGGGAGCGGGCGCGGCCGGCGCCGGGCTTGCGGGCTGTGAAAAATGCCATTCGGGGAGTTCCTTAGATATTGAAAGCCGGTTCGAGCACCTTGGAGAAGAAGCTCCGGGTGCGTGGTTCCTGCGGGTTGGTGAAGATTTCCTGGGGGCTGCCCTGTTCCACGATCTGGCCCTCGTCCATAAACACCACGGTGTCCGCCACGTCGCGGGCGAACCCCATCTCGTGGGTGACGATGATCAGCGTGGTGCCGGACTTTGCCAGCTCGCGGATGACGTCCAGAACCTCGTTGACCAGTTCCGGGTCAAGCGCGGACGTTGGCTCGTCGAACAGCAGGATTTTGGGGTCCAGGGCCAGCGCCCGGGCGATGGCCACGCGCTGCTGCTGGCCGCCGGACAGCTGGCGCGGGTAGGCGCCGGCGCGGTCCTTCAGCCCCACCCGGTCCAGCAGTTCCAGGCCGCGGCGCCGGGCTTCCTCCTTGGAACGGCCCTGCGCGACCACCGGCGCTTCGGCCACGTTTTCCAGGGCAGTCAGATGCGGGAACAGGTTGAAGTTCTGGAACACCATGCCGATCCCGGTGCGCTGCTTCAGGATGTCCTTCTCGCGCAGCTCGTGCAGCCGCTTGCCCCGGACCTCATACCCCACCAGCGTCCCGTCGATGGCGATGTGGCCGCCGTCGACTTTTTCCAGGTGGTTGATGGTGCGCAGCAGCGTTGATTTGCCGGAGCCGGACGGTCCCACGATGACGGCCACGCCGCCCGGTTCGACCGTGAGGGTGATGCCCTTCAGGACTTCGGTGGCGCCGAACGATTTCCGGACCTTGGTGATTTCCACCAGCCCGCGGGTGGGCCGCGAAACGGTGGCCGCTGAGGCGGCGGCGGTGGACGTTTCCGTGGACGGCTGGGCAGCAGTGGCAGTGCTCATCTCGGGCTCCTTGCGCGGTTGGGTGCCACGGCGTGGGTGGCGAAGAATTTCCGGGCTTTCTGCAACGGCGTCAGCGGCAATGTCCGCACGGCGCCCTTGGAGTAGTGCCGTTCGATGTAGTACTGGAACACGCTGAGGACGGAGGTGATCACCACGTACCAGAGCGTGGCCACCAGGAGCAGCGGCAGCACCTGCTGCGTGCGGTTGTAGATGACCTGCACGGTGTAGAACAGCTCGGAGTAGGCCAGGACGTAAACGATCGAGGTGCCCTTCACCAGGCCAATAATCTCGTTGAACGCGGTGGGCAGGATGGCGCGCATGGCCTGCGGCAGGACAATCCGGGTGGACCGCCGCCAGGCCGGGATGCCCAGCGCCGCGGCGGCTTCCAGCTGGCCCTGGTCCACGGAGAGGATGCCGCCGCGGATGATCTCGGCGGAATAGGCGGCCTGGTTCAGGGTCAGTCCCAGCACTGCGGCCGCGAATTGGCTGATCAGGGTAGTGGTCTGGACCTCGAAGAACCGGACGTCCGTGAAGGGAATGCCCAAACTGATTTTTTCGTAGAGGTAGCCCAGGTTGTACCAAAGCAGCATCTGGACCAGCAGCGGTGTGGAGCGGAAGATCCAGGAGAACGTCCAGGACACCGAGACCAGCAGCGGCGACGCGGACAGCCGCATCAGCGCCAGGATGAAGCCCAGCACAAATCCGAGCAGCCCGGAGATGGCGGTCAGCTTGAGTGTCTCCAGGAGACCGTTGATGACGGACTGGGCGGTGAACCACTGCGCCACCACGCCCCATTCCCAGCGCGGGTTGGTGGCCAGTGACCACGCCACCGCGGCCACACCCAGTGCCACAGCGGCCGTTCCCACCCAGCGCCACGGATGCTTCGCAGCCACGAGCGGGTAGCCGGAGTAGTCGGTGGCGGGCCCGCGCGGCCCGGGGTTGGTGCCGGACGGGCCGTTGGAACCCTGGCCGTTTCCCGGCCCGGCGGACGGCCCGGTGGACCGCCCGGTGGACGCCGGTTCGGGGACCTGCCGTGATGCTTCTACTGACTCTGCCGGCTGGGCCACTTTGGTTACTGCTGAACTCATGCGCCACCTCGCTTCTTCACTGGTTCTGATGTGTCGGACTTTGCCGCAGGACCGGAACGCTCCGGGCCGATGGCTGCAAATCTAGGCCTGCCGGGAAAGGGGCAGCAAGGCGCCAAGTTGCATAACTTCACCGGAGTTCGCACGGCGTCATGAGTCGGTTTTTTGCGCCCCTTGACGCCTTGTGACGCGGAGTTAACGGGGGTTACCGGCCCGTCGACCGCCGCCGTCAAGGCTGCCTAGCATGGGCTCTCAACCACCCGTCCAGCCTCAACAGCCACCCGCCATTCAGCAGCGTCCCGTCAGGAGCCCCCCATGCCAGCCAGCGTCCCTTCCGTTGTCTTCATCGGCGGCGGTCCGCGGGCTGCGGGCGTCCTGGAACGGCTGGCGGCAAACCGGTCCGCGCTTTTCAGCGGCCCCCTGGACATCCATGTCGTAGAGCCGTACGAGCCGGGCTCCGGAAGGATCTGGCGCTACGACCAGCACCCGGGCCTGATGCTCAACTCGGCAGCGGCGGACGTGACCATGTTCACCGACTCCTCGGTGGCCTGCGAAGGACCCGCCGCGGACGGGCCCGGGCTCGCAGGGTGGGCCGCCGGCGTGCTCGACGGATCCATCACGGACGTTCCGGACTTCCCGCTCGCCATCCGGGAACAGCTGCGCACGCTGACCGGCGGCACGTTCCCCACCCGGCAGCTGCAGAGCCAGTACCTCGAGTGGTTCTTCCGCCGGGCCGTCACGGCACTCGGCGGGAACGTCACCGTCCACCGCACCACCGCTGTTGCCGTCGAGCGCGCCAGCTCCTCGCCCACCGCGTCCGACGCCGGCACGCACCTCGTGCGGCTGGCCAACGGCGGCGAGGTGCGGGCCGACGTCGTGGTCACCGCGCTGGGCCACACGGACTCGAGGCCGGACGCCGCGTCGGAGGCCTGGTCCGGCTTCGCCTCCCGGCACGGCGGCTTCCACGCGGCACCCAGCTACACCACCGACGTCGACTATTCACCTCTCGCCCCGGGCCAGGACGTGATCGTCGCCGGCATGGGGCTGGCGTTCGTTGACCTGCTGGTCCTCCTCACGGAGGGGCGCGGTGGCCGGTTTGAGGAAACGCCCGACGGCGGCCTGCGGTACGTTGCGTCGGGCCGGGAACCGAGGCTGCTGGCCGGGTCGCGGCGCGGTGTGCCCTACCACTCCAAAGTGTCCGCGCCGCTCCGCGGCGAGGCGCCCGGTGAGCTGCGGTTCTTCACCCGCGATGCCGTGGACAGCCTCCTGGAGCTGAACGCCGAACTCGACTTCCGCAGCCACCTCTGGCCGCTGATCGCCAAGGAAGCCGGCTACGGCTACTACCGTGAGCTCTTCACCGGCAGCCCGGAGCGGGTCAGCACCGGCTGGGCCGAATTTTCCGGCCGGTTCGCGGCGCTCGACTGGTACAGCACGGCCCGCGAGGACCTGGTGGCCGCATTCGTCCCCGACACCCGCCTGCACCTTGACCTGGAGCGCCTGGACCGGCCCTTCGCCGGTCGGTCCTTCGCAGGCCATGCCGAAGTGCAGGACGCGGTGGCGGAATACATCGAACACGATCTCGTCCTCCGCGACGGGCCCGGCCACCCCGAAACGATGGCCCTGTTCGTGGCGCTTCTGAAGGTGTACATGGACCTGGGCCGCCTGGTTCCGGCCGAACGGCTCAATGCCCGCTCGCAACAGACCGTGCACGGCTGGTGGCACGGATTCTTCAGCTTTGTGGACTCCGGGCCGCCCCCGCGGCGGCTGCGGGAGATGCTGGCCCTGCACCGTGCCGGGCTGCTGGAGTTCTTGGGCCCGGAAATCTCCGTGGACACGGACGGGTCCACCGGAGAGTTCGTGGCAAGGTCAGCGCAGTCGGGCGTGGCTGTCCGGGCGAAGGCCTTCATCGAGGCCCGGCTGCCGGCAACGTCGGTGGCCCGGTCGCTGAACCCGGCGCTCCAGTCGGTGCACACCGCGGGGCTCGGAACCGAACAGCAGCTCCTCACCAATGACGGCATCCACTCCACCGGCAAGCTCCTGGTGTCCGGAAAGCACCAGCTGGTGGACGCCCAGGGGCGGGCCCAGGACCGGATCTTCGGCATTGGCCCGGGCACCTCGGGCTGGGGAGCCGGGGCCTTCGCCCGGCCGGGCACCAACGCCGCACCGTTCCGCGAGAACGACGCGCTGGCCAGGCACATCCTCACCGTCGCGGCCGGGCTGCATGCGGCCGCCCCCTTTGCTGACGCCGCGGTCACCTCCTCCCAGCCCGCCCCCGCTGCCGCCCGCCCAACCGGAGCCGCCGCAGCCGCCCAGCCAGCCGCCGTCGGAAAGGCCTGAAAAGTGGAAACCAAGACGCCCCTCAACCCTGCGGCGCTGACCGTGATGAGCCTGCCCATGCACGATCCGCGGGTCCGTCCGCTCCTGGACGAGCTCGCGGTGGAATACGACTCCCGCTATGGCGACCTCTTTGGCCGCGGTGCCGCCGCCGAGGAACTCAACCGGTACCCGGCGGCGGAATTCGAGGGCCCGGGCGGGGCGCTGCTGATGATCCAGGAGAACGGCGAATCCGTGGCCGGCGGCGCTTTCCGCCGGTACGACGCGGACACCGCGGAGTTCAAGCGCATCTGGACGCACTCGGCACACCGCCGCCGGGGGCTGGCCCGCGTGGTCCTCACCGAACTGGAGCGGCTTGCCGCCCTCCGCGGCTACCGGCGGATCTACCTCACCACCGGTCCCCGGCAGCCGGAAGCCAAGCACCTGTACCTCACTACCGGGTATGAGCCGCAGTTCGACGTGGAGGCCGATCCGGAGATCATAAAGTCGCTGGCATTCACCAAGGATCTCCCGGGTCCGCCGCTAAGCTAGCGGCATGGCCATCAAAACCACCGCAGAGAAACTCGCCACCATCCAGAAGGGCTACACCCTGGAAGGTGCCACCATCGAGCTCGGTGCCGCCATCATCGACGGCGAACTCCACAAGGAAGCCCAGGTCCGGCTGCCGCTGGCCATGATGAACCGGCACGGCCTGGTGGCCGGCGCCACCGGCACGGGCAAGACCGTCACGCTGCACATGATGGCGGAGCAGCTGTCCACCGCAGGCGTTCCCGTGTTCCTTGCCGACATCAAGGGCGACCTCTCCGGCCTGGCCACGGCCGCTGCCGGCAGCGAGAAGCTCACGGCGCGTACCGAGAGCATCGGCCAGGCCTGGGCCGGCAAGACGTTCCCGGTGGAATTCCTGGCCCTGGGCGGCGACGGCAACGGCGTACCCGTCCGCGCCACCATCACCTCGTTTGGCCCCATCCTGCTGTCACGGGTGATGGAGCTCAACGACACCCAGGAGTCCAGCCTGCAGCTGGTCTTCCACTTCGCGGACAAGAACAACCTGGAACTCATCGACCTGAAGGACCTCCGCTCAGTCATCCAGTTCCTGACCTCCGCCGAGGGCAAGGACGAACTCGCCGAGCTGGGCGGCCTGTCCAAGGCCACGGCCGGCGTCATCCTGCGGGAACTGGTGAACCTGGAAGCGCAGGGGCTGGAACGGTTCTTCGGCGAGCCCGAATTCGACACCGCCGAACTGCTCCGGACGGCGCCGGACGGCCGCGGCGTGATCACCTGCCTGGAGCTGCCCACCCTGCAGACCAAGCCCATGCTGTTCTCCACGTTCCTGATGTGGCTGCTGGCGGACCTCTTCGAGGACCTGCCCGAGGCCGGCGATTTGGACAAGCCCAAACTGGTGTTCTTCCTGGACGAGGCCCACCTGCTGTTCAACGGCGCGTCCAAGGCATTCCTGGACGCCATCACCACCACGGTCAGGCTCATCCGGTCCAAGGGCGTGGGCATCTTCTTCGTTACCCAGACCCCCAAGGACGTGCCGTCGGACGTTCTCGGCCAGCTGGCCAACCGCGTCCAGCATGCGCTGCGGGCCTTCACTCCCGAGGACGCCAAGGCGCTCAAAGCCACCGTGTCCACGTTCCCGGTCAGCGACTACGACCTCGAGGAAACCCTGACCTCCGCCGGGATCGGCGAAGCTGTCATCACGGTCATGAACGAGAAAGGCGCCCCGACTCCGGTGGCCCATACCCGGCTCCGCGCACCCGAGTCCGTGATGGGCCCCAGCTCGGAGGACCTCGTCAAGAGCACCGTGGCAGGTTCCGCATTGCTGGCCAAGTACGGAACCGCCGTGGACAACGTCTCCGCGTACGAGAAGCTCACCGGAAAGGCTGCGGCGCCCACCGGGCAGGCCGCACCGGGCGAACCGCCCGTCCCCGGCTCCCCCGCGCCGGGGACTTCCAGCCAGGCCGATCTCGACGCCGAGGCGCGCCGGATCGAGGAGGAAATCCTGGGCCGGCCCAGCAGCCGCCCGGCACCTTCCCCATTTCCTGCTCCGGAAAGCGTGGATGCAGGGCGCGCCCCGCGGGCACCGCGTGACCCGGAACGGTCCGCCCCGGCGGGCGGCGACATGGTGGGTGACCTCGCCGGAGCCCTCGGCGGGGCACTGGGCGGCGGGCTGAAAAGCATGGTCCGTTCCATGGGCACCCAGCTCGGCCGGGAACTCCTCCGTGGCGTGTTCGGCACGTCGTCCCGGCGCCGCCGCTAGGCAAAAACCGACGATGTTCCAGGGACCCGGGTGCCGCCGTCGTGCGCTGGAAAAGCGGCCGCTGCGCGTCACGCGGGGGTACACCGGCACCCGGAATTGGTGGGCTTGCAGGTAACGTGGGGGACGTGCAGATGAGTCAAGCGTTGGTGAGGATCGCGGCCGGATGGCTGTTGGGCCTCATGCTCGCCGTGGCCGGGGCCATCGTGGCGGTGAACCTCGTGAACAATACGGTGGCCAGCCCGCAGCAGCCTGTACGCGAGTATCTGGACGCCCTGCACAGCGGCGACGGCGGCAAGGCACTGGGCCTGCTGCGCGCCACCGTGCCGCAGGCCAACGCCGCCATGCTGGACGGAACCGCCCTGCAGACAGCAGCCTCACGCTTCGCCAACGTCAAGATCGGCGACGCCGAAGAACGTCCCCGCAACCAGGTCATGGTCCCGATGGAATACACCATCGACGGCAGCCGGCTGCGCACCGAATTCATCCTGGAGAAGACCGGCACCGAGTGGCTTTTCTTCAACACCTGGGCCTTTGTCCCCTCGCGCCTGCCCACGGTGGACATCACGGTGGTGAACGCCAGCGAGGCCACCGTCAACGGTGTGCCGGTCAACATGCCCAACGGCCGGAACTCCTTCGCCGTCTTCTACCCCGGCGAGTATGAGGCGTCCCTGAACGGCGAATACTTTGCCGCCCCGTCCACGCGCGCCACGGTAACAACCAGCAGCGTCCCTGTGGCACCGCTGAACCTGCTGACCCAGGCCACCCAGGATCTCCGGCAGGACGTCGGGGCGAAGGTCAAGGAGTTCCTGGACACCTGTGCCGCCGAGGCCCAGAAACAGCAGAAACTCCAGCCGGACTGCCCCTTCTACTACGCCAGCAACAACACTGTGTACGACGGCACCATAAAGTGGAGCATCACCGAGTACCCGGAGATCTCCATCGAGCCGTTCGGCGGCCGCTGGGTGGTGGCGCCGCTCGACGGCAAAGCCCGGGTGGAAGCGGTCCAGCAGAACTCGTTCACGGGCGCGAAGTTCCCGCTCAATGAAGAGGTGGACTTCAGCTTCACCACCCGCCTGGACGTCTCCGGCGACACCATCAAGGTCACCCCGCTCCTGAGCTACTAGGCTGCGCCCTTGGCCCCCAGCGGTTCGTTCGGCGTCACGCTCAACACTTGCGCCACCATGTCCGCCGGCGAGTACACCACGTCCGAATAGTAGTACCGCAGTGCCGTGAATCCCTGGACCACCGACTCGTTGTTCCGGCGATGGTCCTTCTTGACCTGTGCCCAGTCCGCGTGATGCCTACCGTCCAGCTCCACCACAAGCCAGCCATCCAGGAGCAGGTCCACGTATCCCACCCTGTCCAGGAACACCTGTGTTTCGACCCTGATCCCAGCCTGCCTGAAGTACGTCCGGGCGAGGGTCTCCAGAAGGGATTCGGCGCCCCTGTCCACCCACCTCAGGACTTCCCGGGCATGCCCGTTCCGATTTCCGGGGAGTCGGCCGCGGAGGAAATCCAGAGTCATATCACCTCGCGACACGGCGCATTCCACCATCACCAGCGACTCAGCAAAAGGCAGGCACCTCAGGGAGTGGATCAGGACATCGGCCAGCGCCGCCACGGGCACCCCGTTCGGCGGCGGCAGGTGCAGCCCGGCATGATGGACCGCCGACGAGTTCCGGACCGCCTCCTCACGGCGGTGGTGGACGTGCCGGGCCGCCGGGGCATGCAGTGCCCACAGACCGTAGTGCGGGGCAGCGCTGACGCAGGTGAGCAGTTCGCGGTTCCGCAGCGTCGCCACAATCTCCGGTGCCGCCGTCGGGAGGGCATAAAGGCCGCGGGCGGGCTGGAGGATTCCGGCGCGTACGGCTCGGCGCAGGGACGCGTCGTCGACGCCCAGCCGTGCGAGCGCCGGTCTGCGGGCCGCTCCGCCGCACAGCTCGAGTGCTTTCGAGACGTCCATGGGACCAATGGTGCCGCCCTCGTGGGGCTTGCGGGCCGCGGTTTCCGCCGTATGTGGACAACCCACCGTCACGCCAGGCACGGTTTAGGCGCCGCAACCGGGCGTGGACCCTGGAAATCCGCGCTCCGCGTGGGCCGGGGGACTCAAAAGGCTGCCTCCCGTGACGCGAGGTCCCGGGAGGCAGCCTTTTCACCTAAAGCACGACGGCGGTGCTCAGTCCATGCCGCGCAGGTCCAGGACCAGCTCGGTGTCGCCGTCGGCCTGCAGCAGCAGGGGAATGCCCCAGTCCTGCTGGTACAGGTGGCAGGCGGCGTGGTCCGGGATCTCGCCGTCCTCTGTCTCGGGTCCGTCGCAGGCCGCCGCACGGGCAGTAATGTGCAGCACGCCTTCGGGAATGTCGGCCGAGAGCTCCAGCGTCCGGAGCAGCCCCACCGACGTCCCGCCGCCGGCCACGAGCAGCTCGGGCGGGGTGGAGGAGATCTTCAGCTGGGTGGGGTCGCCCCAGCGGTCATCGAGCTTCTGGCCCGTGGGCGCCGTGAAGCGGACCTTGAGCATCAGGAGTCCGGGCGCGACCGGGCTCTTGGGCCGGTGGGTCTGCGCCGCGCCCTCGTCCACCTGCTGGGCTTCCTTGGGGATCGGCACATAGACCAGCTGGTGCTTGTTGGCCTCCACCACCACCAGCAGCGGCTCAGAGCCCGCGGCCTGGGTGTGGTCCACAATGACGTCGGACGGTTCCGACAGCCCCCGCGCCAGCGTGGAGACTGTCTTCGTGGCAGGGTCGTAGCGGCGGACGGCGCCGTTGTACGTGTCGGCAATGGCCACCGAGCCGTCCGGCAGGACCGTCACGCCCAGCGGGTGCTGCAGGCGGGCCTCGGACGCGGCACCGTCACGGAAGCCGAAGTCGAACAGCCCCTTGCCGACGGCCGACTCCACGGTGACCGTGCCGCCGTCGTCAATGACCAGCTTCCGGAGGGCGGACGTCTCGGAGTCAGCCACCCAGATGTTGCCGTCCGCATCTTCCGCCAGGCCGGAGGGCTGCGCGAACCAGGCCTCGTGTGCGTGGCCATCCAGCAGGCCCTCCAGGCCGTTGCCGGCGGCGATGGCAACGGCCCCGGTCAGCGGGTCGAAGCTGAAAATCTGGTGCGTGCCGGCCATGGCGATCACCACGGCGTTGAGCTTGCGGGACCAGACCACGTCCCACGGGGAGCTCAGGGAGACCTCAAGCGGGTGCTCGCTCAGGAGGCCCGTGAAGCCGGCCGCGTCCTCGTCAACGCGGGCAGGACCCGTTTCCAGCAGCCGCTGGACGCCGTTGCCCACGAGCGTGGTGACCGTTCCGTCGCGCAGCGACAGCCCGCGGAGGCGGTGGTTGACGGAGTCGGCAATGACGACGTCGTAACCCACCTTGGCTGCCACATCTTCCGGGAGCAGCACCAGGCCCTGCGGCTCGTTGAACTGTGCGGTCGCCTGCACGTGATCGGCGGAGGCGCCGGCGGGGCCATCAACATGGCCCTTGGTGCCCGTGCCGAAGGTCGCCAGGACGGTGTCGAAGTCGGTGCCCAGTTCCACGAGGCGGTGGTGGCCGGTGTCGGTGACCAGCCAGGAACCGTGGACTGCGGCACCCGCTGAAGTGCCGCCGTCGGACGTTCCGGCATCCGTTCCCCCGCTGTGCGATGTGCCGCGTCCGGCCGGCAGGAATAGCGCCTTGCCCGGGAACCGCAGGGTGCCGGACGTCGCCTCCGGAGCAACGTAGGGGCCGGAACCGCGGTGCAGGGTGCCCTTGGCTTCGTGTTCGGCGATCAGTTCGGGGATGAGCACCGCCAGGCCGTCCGCGTGGCCTTCACCGGACAGGTGCGCCACGATGTAGCCCTCGGGGTCGATGACCACCAGGGTGGGCCAAGCGCGCGCGGTGTACGCCTTCCAGGTGTCCAGCTCAGGGTCGTCCAGGACCGGGTGGTGGATCTCGTAGCGCTCCACGGCGGCCGCCAGGGCCACGGGATCTGCTTCGTGCTCGAACTTGGGGGAGTGCACACCCACGGTGACCAGCACGTCGGAATACTGCTCCTCCAGCGGGCGCAGCTCGTCCAGGACGTGGAGGCAGTTGATGCAGCAGAAGGTCCAGAAGTCGAGCAGCACGATCTTGCCGCGCAGGGCTTCGAGGTCCAGCGATTTGCCGCCGGTGTTCAACCAGTTGCGGCCCACCAGTTCGGAGGCGCGGACCCGGAGTTGGGTGCGTACGGTTTCGCTCATCAGCGTCCTTCCAGCTTGTTGCGTTCAGCCAGCTTGGCGTCGCGTTCGGCCAATTTGGCAAACATATCGTTGTAAGCAGTCAGATCGGCGTCGTTATTCCTGTCCGCCGCGCGGTCCGTGCGCTTTGACTCGCGCTCGTCGGAGCGGGACCACATCACGGCGACGCCGATCGCCACCAGCAGCGTGGGAACCTCACCGATGCCCCAGGCCACCGCGCCACCGGTCTGCTGGTCCAGCAGGGCCGACGGCCCCCAGGCCCGGCCGAGGTTGCCGAAGTAGTCGGCGGCCAGGAGGTTGGTGCCGCCCATGATGGCCACGCCGAAGAACGCGTGGAAGCCCATGGTGGCCAGGAGGAGCACCAGCCGCATGGGATACGGCGCGCGGCGGGGCAGCGGGTCCGTGCCGATCATGCTCAGCACAAAGATGTAACCCGTCAGGGCGAAGTGCAGGTTCATGAGCTCGTGCCCCACGTGCTCGCGCATGGCAAACCCGAACGCGTCCGAGTAGTAGAACAGCACGATGGAACCGGCGAAGTTGCCGGCCGCGAAAATGGGGTGGGTCACCAGCTGCGAGAACTTGGAGTGCACAAACACCAGCAGCCACTCGCGCAGGCCGCGGGAGCCGTCACCGCGGGCCGGCAGGGCGCGGAGCGCCAGGGTCACGGGGGCGCCGAGCACCAGGAAGATGGGGGCCACCATGGTCAACGCCATGTGGTCCACCATGTGCGCGGAGAACAGGACCCGGCCGTAGACCGACGGCGGCCCGGACGTGATGAATGTCAGCACCATCAGGCCGATGACCCAGTTCACCGTACGGAACCACTGCCACTTGTCGCCGCGGCGCAGCACCTTGGTAACGCCGAGGACGTAGGAGACCAGCCCGAAGACGGCGACGGCGATCCACAGCCAGTCCAGGCGCCACTCCGTCAGCCAGCGCTCGGGGGTCAGCTCCGGCGGCAGCTCGTAGCCGGAGAGGATAAAGGCCGGTGATGCGTCGGGGGCGAACGTGGTGGGCTGCGGCGGAGCGGAACGGCTCAGAGCGACGGCCACGCCGGAGGTGGCGCCCATGATGAGGAGCTCCACCACCACCAGCTGCCACAGGACACGGCGGGAGGAGAACGCTGAGCCCTTGCGGCCCAGCTGCGGGATGACCCATTGCCGGTGCATGAATCCGATGCCGCCCAGGACCAGGGTGGCGGCGGTCTTCACCAGGATCAGCTGGCCGTAGGCGGAGCCGACGAGGTCAGCCCAGTTGGTGATGCGGATGCTGGCGTTGATGACGCCGGAGGCGAAAACGAGGACGAAGGCGAAGCCTGCAAGCGCGGAGAACCTGCGCAGGGTGGGTTCGGTGATGTCTGCTGCCGTGCCGGGCTTTGAGGCGGTCAGGATCCCCGACAGGAGGGCCAGGAGGATGATGCCGCCCACCCAGGCACTGACGCCTACGAGGTGGAGGCCCAGGGAGTTGATGGCGCCTTCGTGGTCGGAGGAGCTGGAAGAGTGGCCGATCAGCGCCGCGGGCACCAGTCCAACAAGCGCCAGGACCAGGGTGAGCGCGAGTCCACCAAGCGACCGCACCCCGAAGAGGGCAGTGGTGACAACGGCCGCGATGATGGTGACAGCGAGCCAGGCCCGCCCGGTCTCGATATCGGTCATGAAGTAAACGAGCGCCTGGGTGAACTCTGCGTCCCCGGAGATGCCCTGCCCGGCAACGTCTGAGTAGGTGAGCACCAGGACGGCGATGGCTGACAGGGTCCACGCCGCGCCGGCTGCAGCTGCGACGGCCAAAGCGCGGGAGAAGGCAGGGTGTTCCGGCCCGTCGTCGTCTCTGGGGCGCCGGGTGGTGCTCCGGGGCAGGATGCCGACGGCGAAGATCAGGCCGCCCACTACCGTGGCCAGGGCGACGTTGTGGATGGCTTTGCTGATGGGGAGTCCCCAGCGGACCAGTGCACCGGGGTCGGAGACCTCACGCGCCGCCGCCGCACCTGAAAAGATGAGTGCCGCCGTCAGCCCCAGGAGCAATGCCGCGATCCCGGCGAGCTGCCACGGCCGGGAAATACCCATGGCACCGGCCAGCCTTCCAGCCGCTCCCTTGTCGGGTGCTGGCTGGGGTGCGGTGGAACGGGATTTTGCTGCGGAAGGCACCTATCCATTGTCCGCTACGCGTGCCGAGGCGGCGAATCGGCTTAAAGCAGTGGAGCGGCAACCCTCAGGTTGCCGCTCCACAAGTGCTGTTGAAGAAGTTACTTCTTCTTGGCGACTGCAGCCTTCAGCTTGGAGCCAGCGGTCAGCTTGACGCTGTGGCCGGCTGCGATCTGGATGGTCTCGCCGGTCTGCGGGTTGCGGCCGGTGCGTGCTGCACGATCGGTGCGCTCGACTGCGAGCCAGCCCGGGATGGTGATCTTCTCGCCCGCGGCGACAGAGGTCTCGAAAACCTCGAACAGTGCGTCGAGGACGGAGTTGACGGCTGCCTGGCTGGTGCCAGCCTTGCCTGCTACCTCTGAAACAAGTTCACTACGGTTCTTAGCCATTGATGTCCTCCTGGACGGTCATGATTTCTGGAGCCTGCACGCGGCATGCGTACAAGCCACTGTTCGAAAACTTACCAGCTTGGGCCGACGAGGACCGCAAATTCCGCGTGTTTCCGCGACTTTTTGACTAAAATCACCAGATTTTAGGGGATTTTTCCGGGAATTGCGCCCACAGCGGACGCTCTCTGCCGTCCCGCGGTGGCCGGGCCTGTGATGCTCTCGCAGTTGCTGCGGGTTTTTCGCGGACGCTCTCGCAGTTGTTGCGGGTTTTGGGCGCGACGGCGGGTGGCTGGCCTGGGTGCCGCGTGGGTGTGTTGTTAAAGTGGGAGAGCCTCCAGAGTGTGTCTGGAGGCTCTCGACCTAATGATGTTCCGGCGGTGACCTACTCTCCCACACCCTCCCGGGTGCAGT
>NZ_JAVDWK010000019.1:0-69645 GCF_031457335.1 Arthrobacter sp. BE255
CTAAAACCTACTTCTTCAAAGGCGGCCAGTACATCCGCGTGACCCGTGGTGATACGGGTGCAGGCACTGTCGATGCCGGCTACCCGGCGCCCATCACGAACTGGGGCTGGCCGCGCGGATTCGCTGGGGCCCCGGGCCCAACAGTGCGGCTCCACGCCAAGGTGCTCACCGCGCCGGACGTTGGTGTCGCCAGGGCCGTCCAGCGCATCCGCGAGCTATACGAGGCTGTGGGCATCAACGTCGTCCTCGCCAGTACGGAGAACCTCAACCTGCCCGAGCTAAACGACATCGAGGTGGGCCAATGCCGACGGGGCCAGACTACCGCCGAGCAGGACGACCTCTTCGCAAATCGGAACAACGCCGCCGCCGACGACATCTGCGCCTACTTCGTTCGCTCAACGATTCCAGTGCTCAACGGCTGCGCCGCCCACCCCGCCACCCGACCCGCGCTCGTGATGGCCCAAGGAGCAACACAATGGACTCTCGCGCACGAAGCCGGCCACGTGCTCGACCTCAACCACGTAGATGACAACGATCGGTTGATGACCGGCAACGGGACGGGGAACATCACCAACCCACCACCGGACATCATTGGCAGCGAAATCGCGACGATGTTGGCCAGCGAATTCTCACAGAATCTCTAGGAGGTCCCTGATGTCAGTATCTATGCAGGAAGTACGCAGGCTCCTCGACCCCGAGGAACCTAACTACGACGCCTCGGCCGCGCTCGGGCCGGAGGCTCTGCCCCATCTGGCGCAGCTCATCCGCGGCGATGACGTGATGCTGGCGTCCAAGGCCACCTACGCCGCCAGCCTCATCCAAGGCGGAGCTGGCGCGGTCGAGTCCGCGGCCGAGTCAGGCAACCCCATCATCAGGGTCGCAGCGGCGGCGGCCGCCCGGAACCTCCCTACGCAGGAATCCCAGCAGGTCCTTGCGAGGCTCTCAGACGACCAAGACGCCGGGATCCGGAAGGTTGCACGCAAGTCCGCGAATATTCGCGGACTTGCCTAATCTGCCGATCGCCCATGCCTGGGTGCACCTTGGATCCACTCACTCCGGACCGCTCGGGGGGTGTGGGCTTTGCAGCGCCACTCAAGCCTCGGTGCCACGGCGGACCGTGCGGCTCGAGCCTCGCAGCGGATTCCGAGCGGGATGCGGCGCCTCAGTGCGGCGACGTCCAGTCCAGCCGGACTTGCCCTTCTGGTGATCAGCAGGAACGGGATCTCGCCTTGCCCAAGGTGTTGACGGTTCCGAGAAAAACGCTCGTTGCAGGCGTACAGCACCGCGGTGGTTGAAATTTACCAGTCAATCCCCAGGCGGACGCCCGAGGCGTGGGGGAAGGTCTGGCGGCCGCGGCGAGGTTGGGGGGTCCGTGCTTTTATTTCGGCGTCCGATGGCTCACAAACGGGAGTAGAAGTGGCTGCGGAGAACTCACCTTCCGGGAAGAACCTGCCGTTTGGGCGGTCCAAAAGTGCCAGTCAATTGATACCCCCCCGGCGCGTCATGCAGATTTTGCTTGCAGCGACTGAAAGCTAGAGCGCGCATTCATGCATTCTTCATGAATAGATGTGCGCTGGCCACCGCCCGAGTAGTGACCTGAACGATGCGCTTTTCGGAGACAACCACTCCCCCGGGTAAGCCTTACCGGTGCATCGGCATCGTCCAGTCCAGGACCATGCTGCGGGTAGCCTGGACTTTCGCAGAACTCCAATCTGTCCAGAAACCGGACGTCAGGACGCACTTCGTAGTAATCGTCTGCCACTTAGGTACTTCTCGTTAACGAATGGTCGTGTTGTTTCTTTGAAGCCGACACTGAAGTATTCCTGAACCTCTCAAAGAATCTCTGACAATCAGCTCGGCGGGATCTCCGCGATGCGCAACAGCAGGGGCGCGATGACGTCATCTAGCTGGACTGACCGGAGCCAGTAGTGATTGGCCTTTACCTCTTCGCCGGCCAGATAGTTGGCCACCCCGAGGAAATTTAGCGCGTCGGAGTCCTCCGGCAAATTGCTCAGAACGAGCACAGCCGATTCCCGAACCAAGAGTTTCGGGGACAGCACATCCTTGTAAGCCTCCGCCGAGAGGGCTCCATGCTGCTTGGCCAAGTCAAGGAGTTCTCCGGCGCGAGCGCTCTCACCGATTAGTGCCTCCACCGCTGCCAGTCCTAACAAGGTCAGCAGGACGGTCTCATCAGACACATCGTCCGGACCGGCGTCAATGACCTTCTGCCATCGAGCTCGAAGTTTGTCTATATCTAAGCGTCCCGGGTGGTCAGCCATGAGATAGCCGAGGCTGTACAGGGCATCCGTGGAGCCAGCTTTAGCGGCGCGTTCAAACCATGTACGGGCGCCCGATCGGTCCGGCGGTTCCAGGTTCGTCAGCAGGATCCCAATGTTGTTCATCGCGTCGGCGGCTCCGGCGTTGGCGGCCTTCTCGTACCAGGCCCGGGCGCCGGCGCGGTCCGGGGGTTCCAGGTTCGTCAGCAGGATCCCAATGTTGTTCATCGCTTCGGTGTTTCCGGCGTTGGCGGCCTTCTCGTACCAGGCCCGGGCGCCGACAGGGTCCGGCGGTTCCAGGTTCGCCAGCAGGAACCCGAGGTTGTTCATCGCTTCGGTGTTTCCGGCGTTGGCGGCCTTCTCCCACCAGGCCCGGGCGCCGGCGCGGTCCGGGGGATCCATCTCCTCCAGCAGGAACCCGAGGTTATTCATCGCGTCGGTGTTCCCGGCGTTTGCGGCCTTCTCGTACCAGGCCCGGGCTCCGGCGCGGTCCGGCGGATCCAGGTCCGCCAGCAGAACCCCAATGTTGTACATTGCCACGGTGTTTCCGGCGTTGGCGGCCTTCTCCCACCAGGCCAGGGCTCCGACAGGGTCCGGCGGATCCATGCCCTGCAGCAGAACCCCGAGGCGGACCATCGCGTCGGTGTTCCCGGCGTTGGCGGCCTTCTCCCACCAGGCCCGGGCGCCGGCGCGGTCCGGCGGATCCAGGTCCGCCAGCAGAACCCCAAGGTTGACCATCGCGTCGGTGTTCCCGGCGTCACCGGCCTTCTCCCACCAGGCCAGGGCTCCGACAGGGTCCGGCGGATCCATGCCCGCCAGCAGAACCCCGAGTCGGACCATCGCGTCGGTGTTCCCGGCGTCACCGGCCTTCTCCCACCAGGCCCGGGCTCCGACAGGGTCGGGCGGATCCATGCCCGCCAGCAGAACCCCGAGGTTGACCATCGCGTCGGTGTCCCCGGCGTCACCGGCCTTCTCCCACCAGGCCCGGGCGCCGACAGGGTCGGGCGGATCCATGCCCGCCAGCAGAACCCCGAGGTTGACCATCGCGTCGGTGTTTCCGGCGTCACCGGCCTTCTCGTACCAGGCCCGGGCGCCGACAGGGTCCGGCGGTTCCAGGCCCGCCAGCAGAACCCCGAGGTTGACCATCGCGGCGGTGTTTCCGGCGTCACCGGCCTTCTCGTACCAGGCCCGGGCGCCGACAGGGTCCGGGGGTTCCAGGCCCTCCAGCAGAACCCCGAGGTTGTTCATCGCGTCGGTGTTCCCGACGTCACCGGCCTTCTCGTACCAGGCCCGGGCGCCGACAGGGTCCGGCGGTTCCAGGCCCGTCAGCAGGATCCCAAGGTTGTTCATCGCGGCGGTGTTTCCGGCGTTGGCGGCCTTCTCGTACCAGGCCCGGGCGCCGACAGGGTCCGGCGGTTCCAGGCCCTCCAGCAGGATCCCGAGGTTGTTCATCGCGGCGGTGTCTCCGGCGTTGGCAGCCTTCTCGTACCAGGCCCGGGCGCCGACAGGGTCCGGCGGTTCCAGGCCCTCCAGCAGGAGCCCGAGGTTGTTCATCGCGGCGGTGATTCCGGCGTTGGCGGCCTTCTCGTACCAGGCCCGGGCGCCGACAGGGTCCGGCGGTTCCAGGCCCTCCAGCAGGAGCCCAAGGTTGTTCATCGCGGCGGTGATTCCGGCGTTGGCGGCCTTCTCGTACCAGGCCCGGGCGCCGACAGGGTCCGGCGGTTCCAGGCCCGCCAGCAGGATCCCAAGATTGTTCATCGCGGCGGTGTTTCCGGCGTTGGCGGCCTTCTCGTACCAGGCCCGGGCGCCGACAGGGTCCGGGGGTTCCAGGTTCGCCAGCAGAAGCCCAAGATTGTTCATCGCGTCGGTGTTTCCGGCGTTGGCGGCCTTCTCGTACCAGGCCCGGGCGCCGACAGGGTCAGGGGGTTCCAGGTTCGCCAGCAGGCCCCCAATGTTGTTCATCGCGGCGGTGTTTCCGGCGTCGGCGGCCTTCTCGTACCAGGCCCGGGCGCCGACAGGGTCAGGGGGTTCCAGGTTCGCCAGCAGAAGCCCAATGTTGTTCATCGCGTCGGTGTTCCCGGCGTCGGCGGCCTTCTCCCACCAGGCCCGGGCGCCGACAGGGTCCGGGGGTTCCAGGTTCGCCAGCAGGACCCCAATGTTGTTCATCGCGGCGGTGTTTCCGGCGTCGGCGGCCTTCTCGTACCAGGTCCGGGCGCCGACAGGGTCCGGGGGTTCCAGGTTCGCCAGCAGGACCCCAATGTTGTTCATCGCGGCGGTGTCTCCGGCGTCGGCGGCCTTCTCGTACCAGGTCCGGGCGCCGACAGGATCCGGGGGTTCCAGGTTCGTCAGCAGAACCCCGAGGTTGACCATCGCGGCGATGTTCCCGGAGTCGGCGGCCAGTTTGAAGGCATAGATGGCGACATTGCTGTCGTTGCGCTCATAGGCCGCGAAGCCGATTGAGAACGCGTCGTAAGGATCGACCCTCTCCAGTGCCCTAGACCAGAATTCCTCCGGGATCGGGCGGGGTTCACCGCCCTGACCGTCGTCGGAGGCGACTAGGTACGAGAACGGGAGGTATCCGCTCGACCGATCCGGCAGCAGCATCGTCGCCAGCGCGGCCACCCGCCCCGCGCCCACTGGCGGAGTAGCTACCTCCGCGATCTTCTTCCGAATTTTTTTAGGGGAGATTATGATCCCAAACTTGGCTTCCAAAGTCTGAAGTGCCAAGGCGGACAGGTCCATTTCGGGCACCGGCCAGGGTATGCCGACGCGAACCCAGTCAACTGCAGTGAGGATGATCGCGTGAACTACAGGTGCCGTGTGGCGGGCGTCCAAGTACTGCTCCAGCAGGGCAGGTGCGCCTGCGAGCTGCTCGGCCAGCCCGAACACGGACAAGTCCTCGTCTGGGTAGAAGGCCCGGGCAGCGACTTGTTCTTCCAGATGGTCGCTGGTCGGACCTAGTTTTACTTGCGTGGCTTCTTCCAACACCCGTCGCGCGTCGCGGGTCAGTTCTCCAGTGTCCCTAACCAGACGCGTCCGTTCCTCGGTACGCAGGGTGGCGATGACCATGGTGGGTCCGTTACGCGCGAGCAGGGACGTGAGGAGGGCAGGCGTCAGCGGTTCCGGGACGCCGGTAAGGTACCTTTGGAGGTCGTCGAGCCACACGATGAGGGGATCGCTGCTGTTGGCGAGCCGGGGATGTCTGGCCAGGGAGGCCAAGGCCGGTGGCGTGGGGCCGAGCAGCGCAGCCTGCGGCCATCGCGCCAGCATAGCGTGGAATGCGGTCCGGGTTTTGCCAGCCTTGGACGGGCCGACGATCAGCACCATCCGGCCCGGTTCCAAGGCCGCCTCAACCCGGGCATCCACATTCTCGTGCGTTCGCGGCACGTACTGATCGTGTTGTCCGAAGCTATTCTTCCTGCCGTATCGGCTGGGAGTGGCACCCAGCTGGTAAGGGTCCAAATTCTCGATCAGTGGCAACTCGTTGTTGCCGGCAAGCGGCTCGGCCAGACCGACCAGCGGTTCAACGGGCTGCCCGCGGGGCAGGAGGGGCAGCCGGTCAGGATCGGTAACCCTCAAGGCCTCCCAGAATGCTGCCTGGTCGGGTTCCGGGAGCAGATCGATGGCGCCGACCGGTGTCAGAGCCAATGTTCCGGCGCCTTCCGGCCGGTTGTGGTGACGGACAACGCCCAGGATCCGGTTGTCGGCAGAGACGACCACGGCTCCGGACATACCAGCCCACGGGCTCTGTTCCAGATCCCCCCCGGGCAACGAGTCACGGATCCCCGGTCCGGTAGCTTTAAGCGATAGGAAGCCCGGTTTCATTCCTTTGCCTGGCACGGCCGTATAGCCGGATGCTGTCGGGATGAAACCGGCCACCTGTTCTCTCCGGCGGTGGCCGTTCTCGTCTTTCGTGAAGGCGGGGAACCCCACCGCGACGCAGCCTTGGATTGTGGCGACGGTTTCACGGTCCACCCGGGCAAAGCCCAGCCACTCCAGATCCTCAGCATCGGGGACGTCCAGCACCGCCAAATCCACCGCGGGGTCAGGGGAACGCAGCAGGATCATGGCCGGAAATTCGCGGGGTCCGATCAGCACGCTATGGCCGGTCCCTTGGGCCACGTGAGCAGCGGTCAGGACGTGGTGTCCTCCGACCTGTAAACCAGAGCCGACCCGGAGGACACCATCCTCCTCGTAGCGGATCATCACTACTCTGCCGGTATCCATGATCGTTGTTAGTTCCGGCTATTCGGGGCCGCCGGTCGCCTGCCGCGGCCTATCCGGAGTGTCTTCCGGCGGTGCGTCGGTACCGGAAATCAGGGCATCCACGACCTCGCCCCGAGGGTTGACCTGCACCGGCTGCAGGCTGATTTTCAGGGTCTGGGTAATCGCGGACTGGCGGGAGGCCTCCCCCCCCGCCTCGATCAGCCACCATCTGATGCCAGCCTTGCCCACGACGTTTTTGGTGAGCGCCGCCTGTACCGTCAGTTCCACCGGTCCCGGCCGGAAACGCAGACCCGTCTCAGGAGACTTCTCCATGGCTTCGTTCAGCTGTGACCGCAGCGCCTCAATCGCCTCCGCCAGATCCACACCCTCCGGCAATTCCTCGTTATCGGGCACCGTCGTCCACCGTTCCGTTGCCGCTTACAGGACAACATAGATCATCGTGTTCCCGTCTTGGCCCGCCGTCAAGTCTTCGGGCCCGTTCGGCATCTGGTTGAAGATACACCAGCAGTGGTGCCGGGGAGTCCACGGCACCACTGCCAGGGCCCGGCGGTCAATGCAGAATCGAATTTCAGTACGCCTCAACGCACTTGTATCCCATTGCGCGTTACTGGTGCGTTATGACCCTGCCCCGGGTCTATCTTTCTCGGGAAACGAGTTCAATCCAGCTGATCTCTGACACCCAATGTCTTGCTTCGCTTTGGGGCTGCAACCGATCAGTATTACTGACGGACTATGACCGCTGGGGCCCAGTCCGCTGGCGCTGTATCGCTTCAGGTACTTTACGGAAGGAGGCAAACAGCCCACTCTCTGTCCCAGGGTCCAAGCCGGGTGCCGGTTCCCGCAGTCAATTTGAACTACACCCCAACCTGACATTAGGAAGAAAGAAAACGAGCGTCAGAATAGGGTCCGGAAAGCAGTTCCTGCACGTGCTCACCGAACAGTCTTGGATTCAAGCCTGACAGCCAGCCCGCTGACGAGCTTTGCTGAGGAGGATGCGTGGGCAATTGCGAAACCAGCTTGTTGCTCAATTCTCCAGATCCCGTCTGGACAATTAATTCCGCTGCCCACAGCGGGGACAATCCTGATGGGTTATCCACCGCTACTGCTGCACAGATCTTTGGGCCCGCTTTCAGTTCGGCAACAGTTAGAGTCCTTTAGCCCCGTCGAAAACTGGCGGCACTTCAAAAGAGCCCGGCGGGGGGAGGATCGCATGGGAGAGCTTTGAGCTTGTTTGTTGCGTGGCCGCCGGCAACAGGTTTGCAGCCCTTGAACGGACCGTCTGCGGAGAATAGGACACTCATGTGGTGGTCGGCGTGATCACGCCACCACACGCTCATCCCGGTTGAGCCGTCGAGGCGGAGAAATTCCCAAGACCGCCATAATGCTTCCAGTCGACTGATGGCTTCTTCGTGTTTCCACCACGACGGACACCAAGTTCGATCTGTGCCGCTGAGGCTGCGCCTATAGGACGAGGAGAGATGCTCCTGCACGAAGGTCACCAGATCCTTGTAGAACAGCTCGGGTTCAGCTGCTTTTTCTGCTTCCGGTTCCCCACGTACCAGTGACCCGGAAGGTTGGTCGGATACTTCGGGCTCGTCGTCCCACTCGCCCAGATCACTCATCGGCTTCGCCTCTGTTTGAGGCCGCGGCGGTCACCCAGGGATTCACCGTTTCAGCTGTAGCGGTATCTGCCGTGGCTGGACGTTTGGAGGGGTCGTGGGCGGCGATGGAGGCGCGGATTTCGGCGTCGTGCTTGCCGCCCATCCAGGGCACGGTTTCGAGCAGAGCTGCGGGTGCGCCGGAGGCGAACATGATGGCGCGGCCGCGGGGGAATGATGCGAGGTCGGAGACGTCGAGGGTGCGTTCTTTGCGGTCGTTGTCGTAGTTGTACGAGACCCCTTGCCTGGACCTGCTCTTGGTCATGTTGGAGTAGCGATATTCCCCGACGAGCTGGGCTACTTCGTTCAGGAATTCGGCTTCGGCAACGCCGCCACCGTAGACCTTGATGTTGGAGGCGGACCAGAGTTTGCGGATGCCTTCCCGGCCCCAGACTTCCACGCCCTGTGACCAGGACTGAAGGATGGTCATCAGGACGATGCCCCGGGAGCCGTAGTGGCTGTAGAGGTTCGGGAGCTCTCGCCAGCGGCAGACGTTCGCTGCCTCATCGAGGACGCCGATCATCGGTGTTTCGAGGCGTCCGCCGCGTGATTGGACGGCGAGTTCTTCGGCCGCTTCCACGGTCGCCACGGTCAGGGCGGTGACCAGAGGGCCGGCGGTGCCTTTGCCCTCTTTGGAGAGGCTGTACAGCGTTCCCTTGGACCGGACGAATTTGGCCGGGTCGAACTGTGGCCGGTGATCAGCCGGGCCCTGCGGGGTGACCCACCGGGAAACCTGCCGGTTGGTCAGGCAGGACGCCATCTGGAGGGCTGTTCCGTAGATGCCGCCGCGCTGTTTGTCGTGGAGGTTGATCACGCCCTGGACGGCGTTGCCGGTCTGCACGAAGCCGTGGTCCATCAGAATCGGCACGGCCGCGTCCTCGGTCGGGTCGGTCAGCCAGGTGTGCACCTGTGTGATGGGAAGGTCAGCCAGGGCGGCCGCGAGCAGGAGACCGGCCAGCAGGTCCTGCCCGGCCGGGTCGAAGTACGCGTCCGTCTGGGCTCCCGGTCCGCGTGAGCCGGAGGCGAAGTGGTCAGCGAGGCGGGCGGCGCGGACTTCGTCGGTGACGTAGGACAGCGGGTTCCACCACCAGGTGGGTTCTTCCAAGGCGACGGCCTGCGGGTCAAAGACCCACACCCGGCCGTCAATAGCCCGGACGTCGCGGGTGCCGTCCACAATGTCGCGCTTGTTCGAGGTGACCAGGGCGGCGCCGGGCGCGGAGAGAATAGCGGGGATGGCGCGGGAGGTGGTCTTACCCGTTCTCGGGCCCCAGATGTCGATGTGCATGTCTTCCCAGGACCCGAAGACCATCTGCTTCCCAATCAGAGTCTTCCCGACAGGGATGCCCGGTGAACCAGTTACACCGAGGCTCTTGGCCTTTTCCGTCGCACCGCGCAGGGTCTGGGCTTTCAGGTCTTTGGGCGTCGCCATGTAGCGGGCAGCTGCGTCAACGCGGGAGCGCTTGGACGCACTCTTTAGGACCGCCCGGGTGATCAGAACAGCCACGGCCACCAGGATGACGCCGAAACCCACAAGAACCCAAGTGGCCGGGGCGGGCCATTTAACGGTGCCTTTGACCAGGCCCACCACGAGCTCTGCCGGGTTCTCTGGCAGCTGCTGGCCGTCTCCTGCCATCATGGAGCCAATATGAACCGCTCCGGTTGTTGCACCGGCTCCGACCATGACGACGGCGAGGATCACCCAGAGGGCGACGGTTTCGCCGCTGAGGCTTGAGGCTCGCTTGTTCGGTGCACCCATCAGGCGGCCGCCCCTTCTTTCTTTGGGACGAACCGGTGGCTGCGTTCGTCGGTGATGTGGTGCTTTTTCTCGATCTCAGTCAGGGTCATTTGAACGGGGATACCGACGCGGCCCGGAACCTTCAGCAGGATCTTTCCTGCCCCGGGAGGGGCGGCAGGGGTGCCGTCAGCGTTCAGCTTCGGCTTCCAGTCCGGTGGGGCATTGAATCCGGCTACGGTCTGGATTTCCTTGGCGTTGAGCGGCTGTACCGCGCTGAGCTCGTGCAGGTCATCCAGGGACAGGGCCATGAGTCCAAGGACGCCGCTGCGTTGGGCGAAGCCCTTGGCCGTGGCACGATCCTTCTCGTTGGGCAGGGACAGGAAGTCCTTGGGGCTGTGGGTGATTTTCAGTTCGCTTACACCCAGGCCGCGGTTGGTCCGGCCCACGCGGTCTACCCGGTCGATGATGCCCTCACAGGCACGCATCGGATACCAAAACTCGTCCTGCACGGCCAGGTAACTTCCCCAGTACACGTCCGGGTCATACCGGGACAGTTCCCAGTGCGCGTCGATGGCTGAGAAGCCGATGTTCCAGGTGGCGAGCATCGCGGCGGAGAGGAGCTTCGTGTTTGAGGCCGGGATCGAGGAGGTATCGAAGCAGAACCCGCCGGGGTTTCCCACGGGAATGCTCATGGATTCGCTGCCGCCAATCAGCGGCCCCATTTCGCCGTTGAGGACGGCCAGCACGGACAGGTGCAACGTCCGGTACTCAGTAAGGAACTGCTGCGCATCGTTGCAGGCCACTGCTGAGAGGACTTCCGGCGGCGGGTTCAGGAACGCCGCTTTCAGGTCGTGCAGGGAAGGCCTGCGGACCCGGTTGATGACCGAGCGAACCAGCAGGGCCAGTACCGCATCTTCACTGTCGGCCAGTGGCAGGCCGCGGTTGATCTGGACGACGAGGGCGACCATATCCACGGCCTTGCCGATGGCTTCCTGCCGCATTTCTTCACCCAGGACACCACCGATTCTTGCAGCGGCTTCCCCCAATGCCCCGAGGTGCAGGAGGTTGATCCTGTCTTTCCCGCGAGGGCCGACGCTGAACACCGTGCCGCCCATCTTTTCGATGGCTTCGCGGTATTCGTTTTTGAGCGGGTCAAAGACCATCGGGACGATGCCGCGCGCTGCCATGGAGTAGATGAAGCGTTGCCCGATCGAGGACTTGCCGTTCCCGTTCAGGCCAAAGAGCATCATTGAGGCCGAGGAAATCAGGCCGGCGTCGTACCAGGACTTCATATCCCCGGCCACGGCCGTTCCCACGTTCATATCCCGGCCCAAAGGTGTCCCGATGTTCGGTCGGGATGTGCCGGCCGAGAACGGGTAAATCCCGCACAGCTGGGTTGAGGAGGAGTACCACTGCGGCGGCGCGGGACGCTTGCCCCAGCGGCCGCCGCCAAACCCGGTAAAGCCTTTGGACGTTTTGATGTGCTTCGCTTCGCTCCCGCGCTTGCTCATTTGGTGCCACTTCCGATCCAAAGGGGGGTGATGCTGTACCGCCAGGGAAGAACGCCGAACGGGAGGGTGGTGTGGAACGCGGCCGAGCCGGCGTGCTCCACGAACCGGTACGGCATGATCAGCTGGTTCATCAGGGACTTCACCTGATTCAGTGCGTCCCGGTAGGACTTCTGATCCGGGGCGAACGTCACGGTGACCATCATCGAAAACAGCGACAGCCTGGCACCCTGCGCTAGCTCCTCTTCGGTCTTTTCGGCTACAGCCTTGGCCCCCAGGTCCCAGGACGTGGGCCGGCCTTTGCGGGTGCTGATCTTCCAATCAGCGGTTTTCACCAGCTTGTCCACGATCCTGGCCCCGCTACCAGGGTCCACGGGACGGTAGAACAGCGCCACCCGTTTGCGGAGGAACTTCGCGTTCGGCCCGAAGATCCGGTCAAAACTGCGCGAGGTGATGTGCGCGCCCGGAGGAACAGTCATCATCAGCGTCATCGACGCAACACCATCGTGGAACACTACGCGGCCCTGTGAATCATCGAAGAACCCCGGCCCGGCATGCTGCCAGTCCTTGATGGCCGAGCGGCCTTGGAGGGCATCCAAAGCCATTTCCTGATCGCGCATCGGCTGGTACGCCAGCTGCGCGACGTGGGCGAGTTCTTCTTCCACCAGTGGTTCGGGTGAACCGGCCCCGGCGTCACGGAGCATTTCGCTCTGGCCAGGAAGACGGGCGGCGACCTCAGCAACGGCTGAGGACACGTCCTTATCGGTTGCCCCGAGCGTTGCTGCATCCCAGACCATCGTGGCGTAAACGTTCAGCACGGCCGAGCGCGCCGGCAGGGTTCCCACCGCGTGGTCCAGGACTTCCTTGGCGAAGGCCGGGCCACCAGGGGCGACGTCATCACGGATGGCTGCGCATGTCCCGGCTGAGGATTCCGAGGCCGAATCGACCACCACCGTGGCCCCGGTCAGGCCTTCTTCCACGCTCAGGGAAGAGAGCCAGCTGCCGTATTTGGAGACCTGGGAGTTGACCATGGATTGTTCCTGCATCGAAGCCCCGTCCGGGGAGCAGCCGAAGACGGCTGCCAGCTGGTTCACTGCTTTGTGGTGCAGCAGTGAGTATTTCCGGCCCAGGCCATCGGTGCCCGAGATCGTGTCCACGTCCAGTAGGGCACCGGGCAGGCGCTCCGCGTCTTCCGGCGGGAGCGTGGACAGTGCCCCGGTGACGTAGAACGCCGAGCCGGAGGACTTCCGCGTGGCCAGGGACAGAGAATCGGTGATTTTTCCGATGATTGTCCGGCCACCGAATTTCACCATGCCCAGCAGCACGACCAAGGCCGTGACGAGCAGCACGACCAGGGCCACCAGGTACAGCTCCTTCATCATGAACAGCAACGAAAACACCAGGCCGGCAGCCGCGACGACCAGCGCGGGAAGGCTGAGGCCATAGAGACCAGGTGAAGCAGGCTGGAGCCAGTTACCGAATTTTTCCTGTGCAGAGTTATCGCTCATGAGCCCAACACGCCCTTTCCATCAGAGTCTTTAGCACCCTGAGCGACAGCGCCGCCCAAAGACTGAGAAGCAGCCTGAAGCCCCGAAGCACCGGCCGAGGCACCGCCGTCAGCAACCAACCCGCCCGAGGAAGGGGAGCCACCGCTGGGACCACCTGCGCCGCTCACCCCGGGCATCCTGGCCGGACCCGAACCGCCGGCAGAGCTGCCCGGTCCAGAGGAGGATCCACCACCTGAGCCGCCGGACGTGGAAACATGTGGTGACGTACCTTGGGCCGTTGAACTTCCGGGAGACGATGAACTGACCCGGCCCGCAGTTCCTGCAGCGGAAGCGCCAGCGGCGGCAGAGCCGCCCCCGGTCATCACAGCCGCTCCCCCGGCCACGGCGGCACCGACGACAGCAGCACCGGCAGCCATTGCCATACTCCCGCCAGCTGCAGAGCCCATCGCCGCTGTCGCAGGGCTAAGGAGCTTCATCAGCGCCGGAAGGGCAGCAACAGCCAGCACCAGCAGCAGCATGCCGTTGATGACGCCTCCAATCCCGTCATCACCCGACTTCAACTTCCACGCGAACGCGTAAATTATTGCCGCGACGGGCTTGTAGATCAGGAAAGCAATCAGCCACTTAGTGACAGTGGAGAAACTGCCCTCAGCACCGCGGATCATGGCCGCTGCAGCGGCGACCGGCCACACAGCGATCAGCAGCGGCAACACCGTGGCACGGACTATCATGATGACCCACTGCAACAACGTGGCGATCACCCCGAAAATCCCGGCCACAATCGACAACCCAGGACCGATCTGGCTAACCGCCCCGGCTGCCGGACCGAACTGTTCATAGCCGGCAACAGTCACGCCGGCCTCATCCAAGATGTATTTCGCGAAGGCATCCCCCGCAGGGATGGCTACCTGCATCACTGTCGTTCCGGCCGTGGTAACCATGAACACCTTGAACAGGGCCTTGGATGCCTTCACTGCCTGATCTCCACGGGTGTGGACCATAGTCCACACGCAGGCGACCATGATGCCAACCGTCGTCAGGAAGATGCTGATCACCTGCAACTGATCAGTCAGCCACTGCATGGAAGCACCGTCCAGACTGACCATCATCCCGGAATCCAGCCAGGACGTCAGGAACCCCTTCATGATCGAATCCCAAGCGCCCATCATGGCCTCGCCCAGGCTGGAAGCCCCCGAATCAACGGCAGAGTTCACCGCACCCTTAGTAGCATCCTGCACTCCGCCAACAACGTTCGCCGCGACGCAAGCTGGGCCGGAAAAGACAGTGCAATCAGCCATTCGAACCACTCCACTCCACAAAGCCACCCTTGACGGGTACCGGAGGCTGCCCGACGAACATTGATCCGTCGTCAATGACTTTCAGCTTCCAGTCCCCGTCAATCCAGCGGAAAGTCAGGGGTAGGCCCGTATAACCGCTGCTACTTGCGGGAGTTGCGATCACCAATGTGATCGCCGCTTCGTCGTTGCTGAAGCTGTCGACGACAAATCCCGCGAACGATGCCGGGCTAGTGGCCGCAGGTTCGTTCGGAGTCTTTTCCAGGAGTACCTCTTTGCCTTTCGAATCCAGGGTGTAGAGCTCCACCGTCTTTCTTGCATCAACGAGGTTGGCGGAGGCGTTCATGGACACGGCAGCCAAAGCTGCTCCGAGCGGAGAGCGGGCGAAGCAGACGCCGTAGCCGTCCTTTGTCTTGGTGGGACCGTAGGTGTCCGAGACCGGCCACGTCCACCCCTTGTCGGCTTCCCAGCGGAGGTCTTTAGGCATGGCCGGCTTGGAAGACGTGTCCCCCTCGGGCACGTCGCAATCACCTGTCGCTGTAGTGGTTTCTACCGCGATCGGGTTGGGCGGTGCTGTTCCTGCTGGCTTGACCAGGATCAGGAACAACAGAATCGCGACAAGGAAGGCCAACGCGACCGAGGACCAAAGCGCGACCTTCCCCCTCAACGTTTGGGGGTTCTGTACCTTGCTCATGGTCGCCTCCTTATCCGACGAACAGTGCGCCGAGGAGGCCGGCGGTACCCAGGCCGATAGCGCCCGTGAGCCACCAGCCTGCCTTGCCCATGAATTCTTCACCGCGGCCGCGCTGGTGAGCGAAGAACAGGCCGATGAACAGGATCATCAGGCCCAGAACGGCGAGGGAACCGCCGATGATCTTGGCCCACAACAGAACGGTGTCAAGGCCGTCCTGGACCGGGGCGGGGAGCGGCTTGGCTTCGGCCACAATCATGGTTGCTACGTCGCTGAGTTTGGTGAATACAGTCATTTCATTTCTCCTTTAGTGATTGAAAGCGCGGCGCGGACCTTTGCCAGGTCCTTTGCCGGTACATCAGTGAAATCGGCCAATGCCGAGCGCTTGATCAGCAACCCCGGCACCCACGGGGCGGGAACCAGGTGAACCGCGCCAGCCAAAACTTTGAGCTCGTTCTGGATCAGTCGCGGAGTGCGCCCCGGTACGGCAGGGACGGTCAGGACGGCGCTGAACGCGGCCCGTCCGTGGGCAGCAATGGCGGCCTTGGCCGCATCGATCCCATGGAGGCTTGCCCGGGCAACAAGCACGACAGGTGTCCCGTCCGCCGGAAGCTGGGGACCGTGGTCCGTACCGTCCAGGATCGAAGCCCAGGCCGTGGCCCCGGCACCGCCGTGCGCGGCCACGAAACCCACCGGCTGATCTTCAGCTGCAGGCGCATGGTCCTCTTCAGGGGCGGCGGCCCGGACGTCCCGTGCGATGCTTTGCGCGGCCGTCACCCAGGGGCTGACGTTCTCGGTCTTTTCGGTCACGTTCATAGCCCACGAGCCACCGCAGCTGCCGCCCGCAACCACGCCCTACGAGTAGCAGGCTGGAGGGCACCGAAACGGATCTGACCGGACTTCAACGCCTCATCAAAAGGCACCACAACCACGTCCCGGACATAGGGCCCGAACTTCTCTGCCGTCTCCTGCGAGAGCCGTGCCTCGCCTCTCTGCCGTTCCGAGACGATCACAACGGCGTTGGAAGCGAGGCCGGCAGAACGCTCGGCCTTCAGGTCAAGGCCCTGCAACGTCAAAAGTGCAGCCTCTACCCGGTCCTCTTCGTTGGTGGTGGGAACCACCAACTGGTCCGCGTGGTCGATCATCCGGTTCCACTCTGCGCTTCGGTGGTTGTTGCCCGAATCCATGAGGATCAGCCGGTAGTACTTGGAGACCACGCGATGCAGGACGTCAACCTCTTCAGCGGTTACTTCGTGCGTTCCATCCACATCCGCGTCAGAGCGCAAAACGTCGTACTTGTCCGTGCTCTGATGGTGCACGAACGCGTTGATGTCCGCCGACTGGGCTGTGGGCGAGAGCAGGGCATCAGCGGCGGCGATCACGTCCAATGCGCTCCTGGCATGGTCACCCTTCTCTGTACGCCACCCCAGAGTCCCTGTCGTTGGGTTGTTGTCCCACCCCACGACGCTGCCACCGTTGCGGCCGAAAACGGCAGCCAGGCCAGCCACGGTGGGGGTCTTGTTCGATCCGCCTTTCTGGTTCACCACGGCAATGGTGCGGGTGCCGGCGAAGTGTTTGGAGGCCAGCCGAACATCCTCGCGTTCGCTCAGTTCATCCTCTGACGGCGCGAGCGACATGCCCAGGCTGTTCAGCAGTCCCCGAATACCCTGAGTCGCCGGCTCCACGGCGCTGGGGGCAGCGAGGAAACTTCCCGCTTCCCTAATAGATCGGCGGGTAATCGTCTCGGCCGCTGCTGGTGCATCTGCCGGGGCTGGCTCCCTGACGACGGTCGTAGAGACCGCAGACCGTGCCACGGTGGTTCTGGCGGCCGACGTGGACGGGATGCGCTCAATGATCGCGCGGGCATCCTCCGGGACCGTTGTGGGCTGCTCTTCCTCGACTTCACCCGCCGGTGAGACCACCAGGTAGGAAACCCCTGTGTCGTCCATCGAGGTCACGCGGACGGGGCGGCCGAGGGTGGCTGCTTCTCCGATGACGCGCTTCATGAGCGCCTGCCGGAGGCCGGCGACATCGGGTGCTTCGTAGGGGTGTTCTTCCCCGTCGATTTTCAGGACTCCGGTGTTGTCGCCGTTGATGATGGCGCTGATCACCGGTTCCGGCTGGATCAGCGATTTTTCGATTGCCATGGGCCTACCTCTTTCTTTTCGGAGTGGTGATGCTGCTTAGGAATCTTTGGGAGCGATACGGGTAATCAGCCACGGTTCCTCCTGCCCTGACCTGTGCAGAGACAGCACCCACGGGCCGTTGTTCGTAGAGAACTCCGCCATGACTGACATCGGGTTCCCCTTCTCTCTGACCAGGGCGGGGTCAGAAAGAATCTTTGTGACCGGGATCCGGCCAGGGTCGATGTACTGCGCGGACTCCTGATAGTCAGCGTTCATGTGCGGCTGGAGCGCGTCGAACCACGCACGTGATGTCACGTCCGGGCGGGCAAATTTACCCATCAAGTCAACGGCAAGGGCCTTGACCTCCGCTTCCGTGGACGCATCCCAGGTCACCACAGGTACGTCGTGATCCTCGTCGTGCTCGTGAATCTCAATCGGGGCGCTGCTCGTCTCGGCAGGCTGAGGTGTGGTGTTCGATACCGGGGCCGCGCAACCGGTAAGGGCGACGACGGCGACGGCCAGGACAAGGCCGAAGTTCTTAGTGCTCATTAGAAGCTCACTCCCTGTGCTTTGAGGATCGGGGCCGGGTCTGTTGTCTGGTTGACCGGGACCATGGGGTTGGGCAATGCCCCCGGGAAGAACTCCATGTGCAGGTGGCGGCCGGTCACGTTGCCGGTGGCACCCTCGATGCCCAGCGGGGTTCCGGCGGCTACCACGTCGCCTTCCTTGACCTTCACGGACCCGGCTTCCATGTGGTAGTAACCGATGGTCAGCTTCCCGTCCGAAGTTTGGCCGGTCACACCCGTGCCAAACGTGCCGTCAAGGTTTCGGACCTTGACGATCTTCATATCCGTCACCGCCACGATGGTTCCCGCGCGGCCGGGAGTGGCGAAGTCGATCCCATAGTGGAAGTTCGCCAGGACTCCCCCAACCGTTCCGGCAGGTGCGGCGCGGGGGCCGTAGCCGCTGGTCATCATCGCGCCGGGCAGCGGGTTGACCCACTTGCCCGACAGCTCACCAATCACCGCTCCCCCGTTGCCGAGGCAGGCGCCGCTGGAATCAATCCGGGCGGCAGCCTCTCCGCCCAGGGACTTCACCACCTCAGCTGCAGGAGCACGGAACTGCGCGTAATGGTCCTCCACAGCGTTGCCTTGCACCCGGTGGATCGCGGTGCTGGGCTCCAGCTGCTCCCACCCGGAAACCCTTGTCAGTGCCTTGAAGAAGTTCGTGGCGCTGATGTAGGGGTCCATGCGGTCCGAGTAGGAGCCCCACGCGCCGTTGGCCCGCTGCTGGAAGAGCCCGCGGGAGTCCGGACCCGCAGCGTCGCCGAAGTCGATGACGTTCAGCGTGGACTCACCAATGGCGGCCTGCACACCAAGAATCTGTGCGGCCGCCGGCAGACCAAGATCCTGGGCAGCCTTCATGATCTCGGCCGCGTTCTCCAGCTGCTTCCCGGAGAAGGCACCAACCTTGGGGGGGACGCTGCCCACGGCAACGCTGCCACCTGTCACTCCACAGGACGCGGCGGCCTTCGCGCCGCCCGCCCCCAGGAACAGCACGACAATCAAGATGGGGGCCAAAAGAAAAGCCACTACAACCAGGCCTACGCTCCCAGCGCCGCCCTTCACGATGCGGACCGGACGGCAAAACGCCGCCGCACCCAGGAGTCAGCCATCCACAATGGCCCGACAGCCTCCACAGTCGGGGCCGCGTCCGGGCGGCGGCCACGTAACACCACACCCGGGCGGTCATCTGCGAATACATCGGCCGCCCGGTCAGAGGTCAGCAGCCCAGCGCCCTTCAGGTCTTTGAGGACACCCTGAAGGGCATCCTTCAGTCCTGTTCGGCGGTCCAGCTGCGCCTCATAAGTCACGCAGGCAGCGCGGCCCTCAACGAACTCGCGCTCATCCATCAATTCCAAAAGCTCGGCAAGGACCTGACACTGGCTCTCCTGGATCTCCAGGCCAGCCACCCAGGAACGGAAGAGCTCACGTTCGTGGCACGCACGTTCGCGCAACAGGGCATCCATCGGCCAGTGGGTGCCAAACGGCAACAAAATCTTCACACTCAGACCCCTCCCCCTTGGACATCTTTTCCACAGCTACCTGCCCCCACAGACAAAATCCATTTGATGGCACAACCCGCAACCCGCCATTCTCCACAAGTCCCGGCGAAGAAGCTTGTCAAATGAACCGTCTGTGTCGGCTATCACGCGCATGACCCTGCTTTAGAGGCAGTTATGTATGCGACAGTTAAGACGTTACCCTAAAACGACATTAAATGTAGTCTTGTATTGAGGAAGCCGGAATCAAACACAGGAAGTGACAAAATGAGTGGATGCCCCGATATATACGTCCCCCGAGCCCCCTCTCCGGGGACGTAGAAATGGCCATTGAGTCATTCGGGACGATGTTCTCCCGCGCCATCCTGCGACACCTGTCCACCAAAGGCCCTACAGGAGCAGCGGATCTGGCTCGTGAGCTGGGAACGGACCCCAACACAGCCAGGCGAACTCTTCAGTACTTGGAAGACGCCGGCCTTGTGGAAGCTGATGTCCCAGTGGGGCAACGGAGGGGACGCACCGTGACCTTCACTGTGCAGCCAGAACGCCTTGAGCACCTCCTGACTGCACTCAAGGACTATCTGCTAGGGCGTTAAATGTTCTTTCTGGGGCGACACGCCGAATCGGCATCCCACTTAAGGCAATCGGATTGCTATTGGCTAGTTCTCAGCACCCCGATTTTAGGAGGACCCATGGCACGGATGCATAAGGGCGACCGTCAGACCGTCACATCTAAGATTCCGCGGGCGGATGCCGAGAAGCTCAACAGGGTTGTTGAGATAACGGCTGAAAGCCGTTCTGAGCTCCTCGCACGGCTGTTGCATGACCACCTGAACACCATCGACCTTGATGCTTTGGCCGGCCAGGAGGCTTTGCCCATGGCGAAGGCCAGTTAAAAACTGAAGGCCCGCACTAGGCGGGCCTTCAAAACGTATGCGTTCAGATCCTTTTCTTGGCGGGATTCGATCTGAACTTTTTCCAACACCCACCCAGTGGGTGGATCTTGTCGTACCCATCCAGTGGAAAGGAACTGGTCTCATCGTACCTGAACCCGATTCGGAGTCAACGCACGCTCTACCGAGTGTCGGCCGTCAGGCCACGCCGGAACAGTCGTGGATCCTGGCACCGCTTATCGCCGGGCAGCCGTCCTACCGGCTGGGCCGCTGGATAGGTGACCGATTCCAGTACCCCCGGCCAAAGACCATACCCAGGATCACCAAGACACCGCCGCGCCGCCCTGCCGCCGTGACCGTCCACGGTGCCGACGGCACCGTGGCGACGATCTGCCTGGACCTTGACACCTCCAAAGCACTCAAGGCTGTCGTAGACGACGACGCAGCACGTCTGGGCAGGATCCTGAAAGAGTGCGGACTCCGGTGGGTGGAAGACTTCTCCCCCAGCGGCGGCCGTCACATCTATGTCCCCCTGGCCGAACGGCTGGACGGTGCTGCAGCACGTGAGCTTGTCGAAGCTTTAGCCCTTCAGGCTGCGTCTCTGGACCCTGGCCCCCACCAAAACATAACGGATGGATGCATTCGTGTTCCGGGGTCCCTTTACAAGTCCGGTGGCTACCAGGTGCTCATCACGCCCCTGTCGGCCGCTTACGACATCATGAGCCGCCGCAATCCGGCGGTCGCCGTGGATCGCCTGCGCGAAGCCCTCGCTCCGGAACTGTCCCGGCTCCGGGAATTAAGAGCGCGGATGGCAAAGCCAGCTGCAACGATCTCGGGCTCAGCTGCCCTTATGCCTGTGTCGGCAGGAGTTGAGGCTCCGCTGCGCAGGATCGCACGCACTGGGCTGTACGACACCGCACGGTATAAGAGCCCGTCAGAAGCCCGTATGGCCGTCCTGAACCACTTCTCCGCCTGCCGGTGGACCCTCGACCAGGTCCGCGCCGGCATCGCAGGGCAGTTCCCCGGACTGGCTGCCCTGTACGGCAGCGACGCGAAACAGGGCCGGCTACTGGAAACTGAATGGGCCAAAGCCGTCGCGTGGACTCAAAAAGACACTCCACCGTCGGCAGGGAGAAAGAATGCGTTTATTAACGACACAAGCCAGACTTTAACCACAGGGGGGGGCATTAATAAGCCCAGTAGGGCGGCCATCCACCAACTCGTGAACGACCTCGAGAACATCCTCTACGCGGTCCTCGACTACCGCATGATGAAACTCGGCAGGGAGTCCGTGGGACTCCGGTTCCTGTTCCGTTCACTCCTGGGCTACATGAGGGCCAAGGAAACGGATCTACTGGACGTTGGGTGCCGCACACTCGCCACAGCTCTAGGAAAACACCACGCCACCATTGCAAGACTGCTGCCCCGGCTGGTTCGGGTCTCCGACGGGATCATCACGAAGGTCGCGGATGCCCGGCGTCGCTCGGCCGACGTGTACCTCATTCAGCTGCCGGCCCACCTCCAGCAACTGACTCGTGAACTGAGCTGGCGCAAAGGCAAGATTCACGGGATCCGCAACGTCTTCCGCGCCCTCGGAGCACCCGCTGCCCTCGTGTACGAGGCAATCGAACGCGGCCGCCGCTCCCCCACCAACTCGGACATCATCAGGGCAACAGGCATCAGCCGCTCAGCAGTAGAAAATGCGCTGGCAGAAATGAGCGCGCTGAAGATGATCCACCGCGACGGCCGTCAATGGCACGTGACGGCCACAACCAATCTTGGCCAACTAGCCGTGCGCCTGGGCGTAATGGACGATGTACAAGCCCAAATCCGCCTCTACAGGCACCAGCGGGCCGCCTGGCATGCCTATTTGGATCGTTTCTTGGAGCAGGCCATCACCGAAACAGCCCTCTATGACACAGAACGCGACGAACACTGGCTCCCCCCGGACGAAGACGCCGCGAGGTATGTCTGGGAAGTAGCTTGAGTCACCCGAGTTCCGCCTGCGCACGCCGACTCAACGTATGTGCTGGCTTTACTGCGTTCGCTGGATCTACTTGTTTCGCAAGTGAAAAAAGTAAAGAAGGTGAACCCGTAAATACCATATTTGCCAGTTTGCCTTGATTCGCTGTGTTCGATGTATTGGCTTGGTTGGCCGTATCGACTGGTTTCACAAGTGAAAAAAGAGAAGACACGGAATCCAGCTTCACAAGCAAAGACGGGGTTGCTGGGTACGCTGGAATCACTTTGGAAGGGAAGATGATGAAACTCGATCTGGACCGCGGCGCCCTTAGCCGTGTTATCGCGGTAATCAACGGAAAAGGCGGAGTCTTCAAGACCAGCCTGGTGGCCAACGTCGGCGGACTCCTCGCAGAGGGTGGATCGCGTGTGCTCCTCGTGGACCTTGATCCTCAGGGCAACCTTGCTGAGGACCTTGGCTATGCCGACCAGGGTGACGGGGGTCGGAGCCTGGCGGCTTCGCTGTGCTTCGGGGGCGAGCCTGACCTGATGCTGGGCGTTCGTCCCAACTTGGACGTGATTGCCGGAGGTCCTCACCTCGACGATGCCGCCGCGTTCCTCGGAGCCAAGGCACAGAAGGACCGCGACGCTGCACAGCTGGCGCTGGCCAAACTGCTTGCCAGTGTCGCGGGGGAGTATGACCTGGTCCTGCTCGACTGTCCTCCAGGAAATGAGCCGCTGCAGGCGGCAGCGGTCGCAGCCGCCCGGTACGCCGTAGTGCCGCTGAAGACAGATATGTCTAGCCGAAAGGGTGTCGCCGCGGTCGCGGCGCGTATGGATAGCGTCGTCGGACTCAACCCGTCGCTGGATCTTTTGGGCGTCGTACTGGTCGGCACCGGTACGAATTCCAAACAGGTCCACAAGGTCACCCGCGACCACCTCACAGCCGATTTCGGGACAGACGAAGTGCTGTTTCCGATGACCATTCGCCACGCAGAGGCAACCGCTCAGGCGTGCCGTGAACGTGGACTGCTGGCCCACGAGCTCGAACGAGAGCTCAATAAAGGGCCAAAGTGGTGGGAGGTTCTGCGTGGGGAAGCGAAAGCCGGAAATGCGGGGCCAAAATCGGCCTCCAGCGTAGCCGAAGACCTCCACGCGGTAGCGATGGAAGTGACACGACGCATCGCCGTCGCGGAATCTCAGGAGGTCAACGCGTGAGCGCTGAACCAACACCCGGCCGGCCCCCGCTCGGCCTGCCCCCGAGACGCACCGCCGCACCCGCCATAGAGGCGCCCCTGGCACGGATGCTCCCCGGACACCGGCCCGAGACGCCGAAGAAGGCAGAACCAAAGGACACCGAAACAGCGAACATGACCGTTAGCATTCCCGCCGCGCTCCGCAACCGGGCGCGAGCCGCCTACCGGGCGACCAGCTACGCCGAAGGGGATAACACTTGGAGCCACTTCGTGGCGAAGGCCATCGAAGCGGAAACCGCCCGACGCGAAACCGAACACAACCAGGGGGAGATGTACCCGTCCTGGGGCGAGAACCTGCCTGGTGGCCGGCGGCTCAAAGACAGCTGAAGTAGCCGAATACTCGAGCAGGCGTCTCTCCAAGGCGCGGCGGCTCCGCAAGGGGTATCGACATTCGCATTCGAATGGGGTCCGCGGCCATGACGGCCACCCGCTGAACGAGATCGCCGACCTGGCACGCCGAAACCGGGAAAAGGGCATCGATGATGTCATTGGGCATCGCATGGTTGCCGGGGTCCGGGAGGACGCGAAGATCATCTGCGCGACCATCTAAGCACTTCGGGCATCAGTGGACCACTGCCTCTCCCGTCTGAGTGCCATCGGTGGCAGAATCCGAGGGACAACCAAACAGGGGGATAGTCATGTCAGTGCAGACATACAAGCTCGGTTCCGGATACGGCAGTATCACCGACAACGGTGACGGCACCGCGTCGTACAAGCATTTCACCCGGATGTTCAGGGTCAGGATCGCTGACGTCGTCGGGTTCTCGGTAATCAGGGCCGGGGAAGTTGGGCTGCAACTGAAGATCCTGGGTCACGGAACCGAGCTGGCGGCCGTCCTGGTCAAACGCGGTGCCTACGAGACGATCGAGGCCTGGTTCCGTGCCCACCCGGACTTCGGCGGAAATGCGGCTCTGGCTCCTGTCCCGGCATCCCCGCAGCTGGACGGCCGGCTGGTCGCCGACGAGCTGGTAAAGCTCGTTGGGCTCCGTGACGCCGGCGTTCTGACCGATGACGAGTTCGCTGCGCAGAAGGCCCGTCTCCTCGGCTGACCGCCGGCACCCGAGGTGGCCCCAAACCGAAGGGAAGCAGTGCGGTCGGCCGCCGGTAGGAGGGGGCCTCGGCCTACGCTTCCAAGTGGAACTGGACCCTGCATCTCATGAACCGGATGTTCTGGGCCACTGACAGGGCCCGGCGGATCTTATTGTCGTCATCCTGGGCAATGATCAGACCCTAAACGATTTGGCCGGGTTCAGGCATGAGGTGGAATTCCGGGGTAGTGCAGACGAGTATGGACACCGAAATGTCAGAACTGCCCTGCACGGAAATGCATTCTGCTCAATAGTCCTCTGCACCAAACGGTCTTTTTTCAGAAGTCGCCTGCACCAAACCAGCAGGGACTACTTCTTTGGTGCCTCGGTCGCGCCTGTTGCAGGGACCCATCGGTAAAGGGTGGGCACGGAGACTCCAAGGGTGTCGGCGACCTCCCGGGGAATTGTTCCCTGGTTGAGGAGCTTTCGGGCTGAACGGATCTTGGCATCCGTCATGATGCGTTTGCATCCGCCGACCCGTCCTTGTTCGCGTGCGGCCTGTAGTCCGTGCCTAGCCCTTGTGGCCGTTGACGGCTGGGCGTAACGTGCCCATCACAAAGTTCGCCCTTGGAGGCCTCCATGTCCGTGCTGCTACGTCGCGCTATAGCCTCGGCATCGATCGTGTCAGTCGGACTACTCGGGCCCGTCGGCCTAGCGGCGTGCACCTACGAGGAGCCCTCCCCCGCACCGTCTACGGAGGAGCCCTCCCCCGCACCGTCTACGGAGGAGCCCTCCCCCGCACCAACTACGGAGGCTCGCTCGGTCCCACCGCTGCCGGGCACGGTCCCACCGCTGCCGAGCGGCCGCGACATCGACGCCGGCACGTACCTCGTCACCAGCTTCACGGAGCCTTTCGAGATCACCGTCCCAGACGGCTGGTCTGGCGGCGACCTCGGCCTGGGCAAATTCGACCCGGATCACCCGGGTGAAGGGGCGGTCTTCGTGGGTTGGTGGCCCGCCGATTATGTGTCGACGGACGCATGCGCGTGGCAGGACGCGCTCGTCAAGCTCGATCCGTCGGCTGAGGCCTTCGTCGAGGCGATGACGGCGCAGACGTCAACGGCCAGCACCCCTCCCGTCGAGGTCGTGGTGGGCGATTACTCCGGCTTCGAGTTCGACCACTCCGTCGAGGGCGACGTGGACATCACGGCCTGCGACGGCGGCAAGTTCTGCATCCACTCAGAATCCTTATACGAATGCTCACGCTGGTACTCGACTCAGAATGAACGCGAAACCTACCGGGTGGTCGACCTGAACGGCCAGCGCGCTGTGACCTGGGTGGTCCAATTCCACCCACTCATCAATCCGGAGCTGACGAGAGAGGCATGGGTGGCCTTCCACCAACCCATCAATCCGGAGCTGACGAGAGAGGCACGCGCCGTCTTCGACTCGATCGTGTTCAAGTCCGACAAGTGACCGGCTGATGCGAAACGCATGCGATACAAGACGACTCAAGGCCAGGCTGAACCATGTTTGAGCGTATAGACCCGTTCCGCGAGACGGGTGTAGTTTGAGCTGTGGAAGGCTTCAGGCACTCTTCGGACGCCGGCCGTGAGTTTTATGAGCTCCGCAGGCGGGCATACGGTCCGGATCCAGACATAAGTGTCGACCCTCCAGGCCTAGCGAGGTTGCGCGAACTTGATTCGGAGGCCCCCGTGGACGCTGCCTCGATAGAACATCCGCTGCCAAGGTGGAGTCGCTTGTACTGGGCCGGTGCCGCACTGGTCCTCGCGGGAGGGATCGTTACGACGACCCTGCTGTTATCCGGGCCGCGTCCTGATGCCACTCTTCATCCGAGCGGGGCCGCGGTCGATAACCGGCTCCCCGGACTGCTGCTTAGGGGAGCACCCCTGTTGAAGATCGAGGCTTCAACCCTCCGCGGATACGGGTCGTATCTCGGTCTCGAGATCTATTCCGGGGTGAACGCGTTCGGCTCGCCGTGTCTGGTGGCACTGCACCGGGCGAGCGGTAATCTCTCAGACGTTCGCTGTGCTCCGGCTCCAGCAGATCTCATGATGGACGTCGCCTCATCCCGGGATGGGTTTGAAGGATTCGAAGGACGCGCCGGTGACGGCATCATCCGATTCGTACTTCGTGACGACACGGTGGATGCTTACGTCTACCTCATCCCGGAGGCGGGCTGATGGACCCATCCTCACCCCGGTCCGACGCTGAGCGCGAGCTGGACGAGCTCCGCAGGAGGGCATACGGTCCGCAGGCAGATATCCAGTCCGACCCTGCAGCACTGGTAAGACTGGCGGAACTGGAGGCGGCACGCACTGCGAGTCTTCGCGCCGCCGCCGGCACCGAAGTCACAGCACCCGCTGCAGCCTCGGATTCCGGGTCAGTTGCTCACTCCACCTGGAACACATTCATTGAAGAATGGCCGGAACCAGCAACCAGCATCGCACCCGTGGCGGAGCCCAGCACTGGATTGATGTCCTCAGCCTGGCGTCGTCGCATTGCGACACAAGTCCGCCGTTACTCATTTACGGCCACCGCGCTGGCAGTCTTTGTTGCCGCTGTGTTCACCGTGGCATGGATCGTTAGACCGCATCCCGATGCCACGTTGCGTCCGATCGCAGACGAGGCTGACAGCGCCGTTTTCACAATGCTGTCGTTCCTCTCAACGCTGGAATTCCCTTGGGGGGAAGCTGCCGGCCAATCCAGCTTCCGCGGCTATCAACAGTATCGGGGATTCGAACCCTGGTTCTTCGTGGACGGACGGGGCTACCGGTGCTTCATGCTCATCGATCGTTCCGGTCCTTTTGTTGACGGCGCCAATTGTGTGCCGCCCGGGGTCGATCTTTTTGCAGACGTCGGCGGGCAAACCCATTCGGGTGATGATGCCGTGATGGGCCTCCCGAAGGGGAGCGTCGTCCGGTTCCACTACCGCGGCGACTCCGTAGACGTCTTCCTCTACCCCGCATCGTCGGAGGCAGAATGAGGCCCGGGCCCGGAGAGACGGGCCGCCAGCTCAGATGCCCTGAACAGAAGAGCGCCAAAAATCTCCGAAGATCAGACCGGTTATCGCACCGTTTCCCGCGACTGGTGTGACCGACCGCGCGGATCCGAAGGTTCCGGATTCCCACTAGTTCGCCCGAAATATTGCCCGGTGATGGTGCCATAACCAGTGCGGCAGCTTGTATGCAAAAACGACCGTTTGGTACCAACCTTCTAAGACGCGGTGATTGGTGCCGAAGACGGGGGTTTTCCAGTCACAAGCTTTGTCCAGAACCCGTTGTCGGTATCAAAGCTGGTCGGAAGCAGGGTTAGAGCGTTTTTGACCTGGCCTGGCTGCGACCGCCCCTGTGGCCGCGGCCGTCCCGCCACCCTGGTAGAACGTCGTTCAGCTTCTTCTCCTTGGTAGGGACGAGCCTGCCTGCGCGGTAATCTATCCGCTGCCCGTGCAGCCACACACCCAACGTGCGTTCGCACTTGTCGTCCGTTTTCTGATGCCTGGGCCAGTCGCCGCCGGCGGCCCTGAGGTTTTGCAGTTCCTCCAGCCGTTGCTGCCAGCGTGCCTCGTCGTCGGTTTTTCGTGTTGAGGGCATGTCCCATCCGGGGATGACCGCCAGGGCTTCACGATAGATGGGGGAGAGGGTCCCTTGTGCCGCATCCCGCCGTCGGCGCACCAGCCATGCACTCAGTGCCCGTTCCTTTGCCGATTTGCCGTGGGTGACGGGCAGCCTGCCCTCGGATTCGTGCAAGGCGAGGATGTCGGCCAGATTCCGAAGGCCCGCGTCCGGCGTTCGTCGTGCTGGAAGGGGCAGGGCTGCCTTGTGTTCGTCCCGGATGCCAGGCTCTGCACGGGCAGCAATTTGTAGGTGGTAACGGACGGTGGTCTCCGCGACGTCCTCCATGGCGGCGATCTTTGATGTTGGGATACCCTTCCGGTACATCAGCACGAACTCTGGGTCAGGGGCGACGCGCTTCACTTAGATCACCTCATTGCTTTCAATACGCAGATAGCGATACACGGTGGCCCGGCTGGCGCCGATGATCTTCCCGATGTCGGCAGGCGTTAGCCCTTGAGCTTTCAGGTCGCGGGCACGCTTGACCTTGGCGTGGCCGGCGGTGACTTCCCGCCGTCCGGCCTTGCGCCCGTGTTCGGCGGCCGCGGCCATGCCTGCCCTGGTCCGCTCGACCAGCTGGTCGCGTTCGAGTTGGGCGAAGGCGGACATGACGGTGAGCATGGCCCTGCCCATCGGCCCCGTGGTGCTGATGCCTTCGGTGACGCTGCGAAAGTGTACGCCCCGGCGCTCCAAGTCGTCGATGAGGGCCAGAAGGTTGCGCGTGTTGCGCCCGAGGCGATCCAGCTTCCAGACCACGACCTCGTCACCGTCCCGCAGGTGTTCGAGCATCTTGTCCAGCTCTGGCCGGCTGGCGCTTGAGCCGCTGACACCATGGTCTGTGAAGATCCGGTGGCAGCCGGCCGCCTTCAAGGCCGCATGCTGCAGGTCCGAATTTTGCTCGGCGGTGCTGACCCTGGCGTATCCAATACTCCCCAAAACCGACTCCTGTTGGCTCATCAAAGGCCTCTTTCCCTTTTGTTGAGAATAGCCGGGGTGAGACACATTGTTGAGACGACCCACCGGTCCCTGAAGCCGCAGGAAGAAAGGGCTTGGGAAAATTTTGACGAGCGGCCCCTGCCATCTTGATAAAGGATCCTTTTGTGAGACAGGTTGCCGGTCAGGTTGGGCCGGTGCAGAACTGGGTAGCGGAGGGACCTTGGCTGACTCAGTAGCACCGTGCCTGCGACGACTACGGAGCCAGCTTTGTGCTGCCCCTTCAAGATCGGGCTCGTTTGCGATTTCGGTGAGAGCTGTTTCAGCTGCAGGTTCCGCGGTTCGCAATAGGCGGGCACATAGACTTCCTTCCATGCGCGTCTTCGACATCGCCTTCGACTACCTTCTCGACACCACGCCTCCAGGGAAGGACCCGGACTCCCATAGTCCGCGGCTCAAGGCTGACCATCAGCTGCTCTGGACGAAGGAGCTATGCGAGAGGCAGCTGTTCAAACTGACGGTCTCGGAAATTCCCAAGGTGCGTCGGAATAACTACCTGATGTTCGAGCAGACGCCCGACAAATCGATCACGTTCGGCAGTGACGCCATCACGAACTCCTACACCCCGTGGGGGAGGCCCAAGGCCTTGGTCCAGGCTAAGGCCGAGGTGAGTGAGGAGCAGAAGCGCCGCTATCTCAACCCGCCGTACACGATCGGCAGCGCCATGATCTGGCCCGTCAGGGGAATACACCTGCCCACCCTCAACACCGCCAGGGGAATGCGACAATCTATTGCGGACCGGATGGACCTGACCCTGGAATGCATCCGGCGCCACTACGCCAAGGAGCCAGGCAGCCCCCTCGCCGACGTCACCACGAACTATGGGGACTTCTTCGAACTCTTCTGCACGTTCGAGAAGTTTGTGGAGTTCTTCCACTTCCAGGATCTCGTGACACCGGAGGGGAAGATCGCTTTCTTCCTCGATGAGGATAAGGACACGGTCTTCACGCGCACCGGCGTGCCGGTCACGAAGGACGAGTACATCAGGGTTCAGGAAGCCTCGCTGAGGTTCATCCGGTTGCGGGGCAACCGGATGGCCGACTGGGTCGAGGAGAACCACCCCGACATCCAGGTCCGCCGGCAATGAACAACGTTGACACCAGCCCCTGACATTGTGAGGAAGAGACGCCGGACCCACCGGACACTCAGGACGATCCCATAAACGGGACGATGCATGAGGGGATAGGTGTAGCCAGTGCTTGGAGACTCCATGCGCTTTAGCCTAGGGCTGGTTCCTGTTAGACGAGGTCTGGCAGAATACGCCGCATGATGTTGGCCAGCTGGATTACGCTATCGGCAGCGATGCCAGCATCTCTTCGGGAGCCAGTCCCGCGGTGCTTGACCGCTTGAGCAAACTCAATGGTGGCTCTAGCAAGTTTACGGAGCTCGGCGTTAGCCGCGCCCTCAAGCTCCACTTCGACGTAACGATCGAGTCGTTGCTTTGTGTTGCTGACCGGGGGCTCGGCTTCACCGTCCTGGAGGTGCCTACTCGGGTTGTATACCGTCGCGCTCAGGCATTCGAGAACGATGACGCAGTCATTGCCGACGTTGCGGAAATCTTGCTCTGTTCGGGCTTGGCTGAAGTGTCGGCGCAGTTCGGCGAGTTCTTCATCGACTCGGGGCCACCCCGTTGTTCCTCGGGGAGAGATTGGACTGCTGAGCGTTGACTCGATAGTGGAGAGCTCAAGCTGGACAAGGCGTTCGTGGATGTCGTCGAACAAGTGGATCAATATGTCCCGGCGGGCTTGATAGCTGTCTGCGGCACCCTCCCTGATCCAAAATTGACGGAATGTCCGGAAATCTCTGAACGGCGGATCGAACTCAATTCTGAGGCGCTTAAGAACCTGTCGCAGCGCCAGCAATGCCCTGGCGGAATCCTCGTCATCCATTCGCTCATCGGCGTAGGGATTGCCGCCAGTCCCGAACGACTCGAACTCATCATGCACGAGACGAGCCAAGGCAACGGCTGCATCAACATCCGTTATCCCTACCAGGGACCCTGTCAGGACTCCTTCGATCTTTTCTCGATTCAGGATCCGGTACCCCTCCAAGGGATTATCGATCCAAAATTCATCAGCGCGCATTGAATCAGCCTATTTCGTCCGTAGACCCAGCCCCTTATGCCTCAACGATGACAAGTGAGGTTGGTGAGACAGGAAGCACGTGAAGGACTCGCCGCCGGCAGACCGGTGTCTTGGACGACTGGCAATCTACCGTGGAACCGTGAGAAGAAAACCAATTGAACTGGCAGCCGTTGCAACCGCGGCAGTCCCCGGACTGACCCCAACGGCCGTTAGCTCTGCCCCGGATGATCCAGCCGACTTCGACTCGGCTCTGCTGCTGGATTCTGAAGGCAAGCGGTGGCGCGTAAGGTCGCCGCGGCACGCGGAGGCCAGCGCCAGGCTGGAAACCGAATTCCTGGTTCTGCGGGCATTCGCTCCCGGTATCCGGGCCGAACTTCCGTTCCTGATGCCCACGGTAGCCGGCAGCGTACGGCTGGGAACCCTGAGCACGTTTGTCTACTCACACCTGGCCGGCAGCATCCGCAGCGTCGAGGAACTGACAGCAGGGCCGGAGACACTCGCCCGTGAAATCGGTGCGGCCCTGGCCGCCATCCATGACTTGCCACGGGCTTTGGTCAGCAACGCAGACCTGCCCAGCTACACCCCCAACGAGTTCCGTCAGCGCAGGCTGAATGAACTCGACCAGGCGGCCACCACCGGGAAGATTCCCCCGGCCCTGCTGCTGCGCTGGGAACACGCCCTGGAAGATGTCTCGCTTTGGCGCTTCAATCCGTGTGTGGTGCACGGCGACCTGCACGAGGACAACCTCATGGTGGAAGGCCAGCGCCTCACCGCCGTCACAGGATGGACCGACCTTCGGATCGGCGACCCCGCGGACGACTTCGCCTGGCTGGTGGCATCTAACGAGCAGGACTTCGTGGACGCCGTCCTGGCCGGCTACACAGCCAGCCGCCGGGACACCCCGGACAACCACCTGCTGCGCCGGGCAGCCCTGTCTGCCGAATTCGCTCTGGCCCAGTACCTGGTGAAGGGAATCGCAGCGGGCGACCCCTCAATGGTCTGGGAGGCCGAAGGGATGCTGGGGACCCTTGCCAGCGATATCGCAGAACATGGCGGGCAGCCGATCACCGTAGAACCGCTGCCCTCCGCCGGCACGGCAATGGGGCCGGGAGCTGTGCCCACGCCTGGTTCCAGCGCTCCCGACGGCGGCACATCAGGGAACGGTACGCCAGGAGGCACCGAGTCTGCTGGTGGCCTACCAGCCGCGGTTCCGGCCGTCACGGTTGTTCCCGTGCCGGACCCTGTCCAGCCGGCAGTCATCGTGACCGCCATTCCGGCAGATCCCCGGCCAGAAACAAGCGCCGGAGAAGCAGCCAAGGACCCGGACGGCACTTCAACCGCCGCCATCTCCATAGTCAACGCCAAGCAGAAATAGCCGCGCGGACCACTGGAGCCCTGCCGCCCAAAGGTTCCACGTGAGCCAGTAGTCCAGGACCTCGCCTCGCCACCGAGGAAACGTGAACTGTAACGAAAGATATGGAGTTATAACAAGAACTGTTATAACTGGCCAGATCTTTCTATACTCATGAAATGGATCCTTCGATGAACCCCTTCGCACCTGGCTCCGGCGTGAGGCCCCCGTGGCTTGTTGGTCGCCAGGGTGAGATCGATGCCTTCGACCTGCTCGTTGCGCGGACCAAATCCAATACGGTGGGGGACAGGGGCATGATTCTGTCCGGGCTGCGCGGTGTGGGCAAGACCGTACTCTTGAACGTCTTCGCCGAGCAGGCCCGGCGCAACGACTGGCTGGTCATCCAGCTGGAAGCCCAGCCGGGGGAAGCAGGCAGGGATGCAACCCGTGCGAAACTTGCCCGCGAGCTCGAACTCGGGGCCCGCAGACTGCGTGGAAAGCCAGCCTGGTCCTACCTCAACGGGGCTATGTCGAGCATCGGCAACATCTCCGCCACGCTGGGTGTGACGGGTGTCTCCGCTTCCGTGACGACCCGGCAGGGCAGGGCGGATTCAGGCAAGCTCGACATCGACATCGAGGAGTTCGTCGAAGATGTTTCCCTCGCAATGAAGAAGGCCAGGTCCGGGTTTGGACTGTTCATTGATGAGATGCAGGATCTGGACGAGGAACTCCTGACCGCGCTGCTATCGGTCCAGCACCTTGCGGGGCAGCGTGGCTGGCCGTTCTACCTGATCGGCGCCGGCCTTCCCAACCTCCCTGGGAGGGTTTCGGAAGCCAGGACTTACGGTGAGCGGCTTTTCCTCTACAGGACGATTGGACAGCTCAATCCCGACGCCGCAGCTGAGGCACTAACAGTACCCATCAGCCGACTTGGCGCCTCCACCACATACGAGGCGCTTTCCATGCTGCTCGCCGCGGCTGGCGGATATCCCTTCTTCCTCCAGACATACGGTCGTGCAGCATGGGACGCAGCACCGCAAAAGATCATTGGCGAGGATGATGCACGACTGGCTATCAAATATGGCACCATCGACCTTGATCACGGGTTTTTCGAGTCCCGCTGGCAGAAGGCAACCCCGGCAGAACGCCGATATTTGCGAGCTATGGCCAAAGACGGCGACGGTCCGTCCTCCAGCGGAGAGGTCGCTGCAAGGCTTGAAAAGCCAGCAAACAAACTGGCGGTTATTCGCTCACGACTCATCACTAAAGGCGTGGTGTACGCGCCGGAATACGGTTCCATTCAATTCACCGTCCCTGGAATGTCGGGCTTCATAGCACGCCAGACCGAGGACTGAAGATGCACGTTTGCTGCTGACAAGCTGGTGCGCCATAAGTGGGGTGCCTTGGCAGGCTCGCTTTCACTCCATTGGGGCAGTGTTCCACCGGAAACGAGCCGTGCCGCGGAGAGGACGCCGCGTGTCGTTCAAAGTGTGTCGTTAGAGCCCGATGCGTTCTGAGTGAAGAGGCGTTCACGCTCCGTTGCGATAATGTCGCGTGCCAGCTCTGCTTCGGAGACGTCGAAGGCTTCGGGTGCGCTATCGGCCGTCTCGCTGACTCGAGCGAAATCGGCGAAGAGTTGCTGCTTGCGGGCTAGGATTTCCGTGATTCTCCGGTCGACGCCCTCTTCGGAGAGCAAGCGGTGGACCTGGACTGATTTAAGTTGGCCCATGCGACGAGCCCGGGCTATGGCCTGCCACTCGGTAGTTGGCTTGAGTTGCGGTTCGCAGATCACGACGACCGACGCGGCTTGAATGTTGAGGCCGACCCCGCCGGCGACGATCTGGGAGACGAGCACGGCGCCGTGTCCTGCGGCTGAGAACTGATCGACCATGACCTGTCGAGCAGCGGCGGGTACTGAGCCTGTGAGCGGACCGAAGACCTTGCCTGGCAATGTGTGGGCGACGTGGTCGAGCACGTCGCGGAATTGGGAGAACACGATGAGGCGTCGGCCGTTGTCCTCGGCTTCCTGGACGATCTCCACGAGGCGCTGCATTTTCACGGACTTGCCGCCGCACGACATTGCGGCCCGGCGCATGGCCATGAAGTTCCCGGCTGCGACGGCGTCGACGTAGGCGGCGGCATCCTCGATCGAGTGAGGGAGCCATTCGTCTACCTCGACCAGCTCGGGGAGCTCTGTGAGGACGTCTTCTTGGTTGCGGCGGAGGTAGGCCGGCGCGACCTGCCGCCGGAAACGATGCGGAACTAGGTCGTTGCCATCGACTACAAGATCGGGACGGATGTAGCTGACCAGATTTCGGAACTCGTCGATGCGGTTCTCCAGCGGCGTTCCAGTCAGTAGGATCGCGCGTTCCGTCAGGCTGATAATTTTCGCAGCCCGCTGGGAGCGCTGGGCGCTGGGATTCTTGATGTAGTGAGCTTCGTCGATCACAACACATCCCAGGTCAACGAGCCCAAGAACATGGGGTTCAAACCATGGCAGGGTTTCGAAGGTGGTCACGGCGATGCCGCCGTTGCGAAGCCAGTTGCGGACGGCAGTCGCTCGCCCGGGGCCATGGACACGGTGCGGTCGGAGCCTGGACTTGGCTTGGACCTCGCGGACCCAGTTGGTCACGACCGCGGCCGGGCAGACCACCACTGAGTGGTGCGCACCCTGGGAGCGAAGATGGGCGAGCACCGCAAGTGCTTCGATGGTCTTGCCGAGACCCATCTCGTCGCCGATGATCACCTTTCGCTGGACAAGAGCAAACCGGGCGCCGAAGCTCTGGTAGCCGCGCAGCGACGCTGAAAGATGCTGAGTATTGAGTTCGAGCCTGCGTACGGCCTCGACGATGTCGTCGGGAAGGTCGCCGTGAGCCTTCTGCTCGTCCTCGATGATGAAGCCAAGTTCGGCGAGCAGTGCAAAGTAGTCCGCTGGGCGATGGAAGAAGTCGTCCCATGGATCCGCCGCTATACGAGCAGCCGTAGCTGCGCCGATCTGCTCGGCGCGGCGGCTGACGGCATCTACCGCCCCGGTGAACTCTGTCACTGTTCGATCACTGGAGAGGACGACAATGTGTTTGACCTGATGATCGAGAGCGTGCGCCAGGGGAGTCAGAGACTCCTTTAGGGCCAGGTCGGTGGTGGCGCTCCTGGTCTGTCGTATGGCGTCCCATGCTGAGAGCCGCCGAAGCAGCTCGGTGGCTTCTGGGGTGCGGCTCTTGATGTCGATCCGGACGGGCGTCTCGTCGTACGTCGTCTGCCACAGCGTTTGCGCAGCACCACGCATTCGAATGGCGGTCGTTGCCCCAATACCGGGTAGGTGTGATAGCAGGATTCCCCCGTCGAGGACAGCCTGGACCGTGTTCAGGCCGGCCTCTGTGAGCGGTCCGATGCGCAGGCGGTCTCGGGTCGCTTCTTTGAGTCGCTCCACGGGCATATCGGCCAAGAGCCGCCGCACTTCGTATTTCCGAACGGCTTCGCCCGCGGTAACAACATTGGCGCGGAAGTGCTCCTCCTGCCGCAACGCGGCATCGATGGCGTCGACAGCACTTGGCAAGTGCGCAACGGCCGCGACTGGGAACATGCGCTGACTGCTGCCGAGATCGCCGAGCCGCCCACGCAGCCCCACCCAGTCGGCCAATGCGGCGGTAAGAGGGATCTCGACCGGATTATCGTTATGGCGGTCGAGGCGCTCGAGCAGCTGGGGGAGCCCAGCCGTAAGGGCCCACTCGCGGTAGTGGTTCAAGAAGGCGGCGGCACCGGCACCGGTTTCCCGCTTCTTGTTGTCTAGGAAGAATCGGCGCATGCCTATGATGCTTTTCGCATCGTCGATTGCAGTAGCGGCGTCCGTTGTCAGACTGTAGAGGGCCTTCCGTTCCTCTGGCCCGACTGTCGGAAGGCAGGCTTGTCGTGCGGCATGATAAAGGAACGTTGTGTCAGCTGGACGCAGTGGCACGACTCGCCAGGCGACTCGCCCTTCAGTCCGTACTTCCACAGCTCGGCGGCGCAGGGAAGCGACGGCCTCGTCCCCGGCCTTTTCGACCATTGAACGGCGTTCCAGAATCGAGCGAGCCTGAGCGACCCAGTTTGCGGCCTGCGCTGAGGTCGCATGGACTCGCAGGCGTTCATCCCGTTCCACGGCACCCCTTTATCGGTCGGCTTTGCTGTAAAGATTAGTGCCGAGCACCGACGATCCCGCGGCTCTGTCGGCTCGGTCTGGTAAGGCGAGTCGGCTGTCGATCGAAACGGTCAATCGTGCTTCTGGAAGAACTCAAGCCCATCGGGCTGCAACAGAGGGACGGAACGCGAGCCGTAGTAGGTTCCGGATCCGTTCGTCTCGTCGCCGGGCGGGTTACCGGTCTAATCATGCAGGACGATATTTGGGCCGGAGCTGGGGCCAAAAAGGGCGGATTTGTCGGACCTTTCGACTAGCGTGTTGGTGGGCTGTCGATCAGGAGGTCAAACGTGTTGCTTGAGGAACTCAAGACGGGACTACGCCTCCACGGGCTTATCCCCGCCGAGGTGGTCACTGTAATCGCAGTTCAGTGGCACGGTGGCGACGCATTGGAGTTGACCTACAAGACGACAGCAGGCGGCCTCGGGCAGCAGGTGGTGTTCCGGAAGGACGAGGACGCGCTGACGGTCGCTCAGACCGGCGGCCGTTCTTTCGACGCCTCTGCCAATGATTTCAAGATCGTTGCCGAGGCCCAGCGGATCACCCTGGCAGGCTTGTTCGACCCGATGCTGGCAGTTGCGACCAGTGACGTGCGACCCCTTCCGCACCAAATCCGTGCGGTGTACGGCGAGTTGCTGCCACGCACTCCGCTTCGCTTCCTGCTGGCCGATGACCCCGGGGCCGGCAAGACAATCATGGCCGGCCTCTACATCAAAGAGCTGATCCTGCGGGACGACGTGAAGCAATGCCTGATCGTCGCGCCCGGCGGGCTGGTGGAGCAATGGCAGGACGAGTTGTTCTTCAAGTTCGGGCTGCGATTCGACCTCCTGAGTAACCAGTTAATCGACGCAAATGTCAACCTTAACGTCTTCGAGTCCAACCCCTTGCTGATCGCGCGGATGGACCAGCTCTCCCGCAACGAGGAGCTGCAAGCGCAACTCAAGGAGACTGAGTGGGATCTGATCATCGTCGATGAGGCGCACCGGATGGGGGCGCACTACTTCAGCGGCAAGCTGGAGAAAACCAAACGATTCCAACTCGGTGAGGTGCTTGGAGATATCACCCGCCACCTTCTGCTGATGACCGCCACCCCACATTCGGGCAAGGAAGAGGACTTCCAACTCTTCCTGACCCTGCTCGACCGGGACCGGTTCGAGGGCAAGAACAAGGTCACCGCCGACACCAGCGGAATCATGCGGCGCATGGTCAAGGAAGACCTCCTCACTTTTGAAGGCAAGAAGCTCTTCCCGGAGCGAATCGCTGAGACCGTCCCCTATCAGCTGACCGCCTTGGAGTACGACCTGTACGAGCAGGTTACAGACTACGTCCGCGAAGGCATGAACCGCGCCGACAGGATAGGCGGGAAGCGGAAGAACACAATCGGCTTCGCCCTCACGGTCCTCCAGCGCCGTCTCGCATCCAGCCCCGAAGCGATCTACAAGAGCCTCGTACGTCGCACCGAGCGGTTGGAGCGGAAGAAGCAGGAGATCCTTAACGGCACCTACTCCGAATCCGAGCGTAGCGTCGACCTGGAGGGCCTGGATTCCGACGACTTCAACGCCGAAGAGATCGAGGAATTAGAAGAGGAGCTGCTCGACGCCGCGACCGCGGCCCAGACGGTCCAGGAACTCAACTCCGAGCTGACAGAACTGGCCGGACTCGCCAAGGCCGCCAAGCAAGTCCGTGACCTGGGCACCGACCGCAAGTGGACCGAGCTATCGACGATCCTCCAGGACAACGCGCTGACCACCGACAAGAACGGCTGGCCGCGCAAGTTCATCATCTTCACCGAGCACCGCGACACCCTCGGCTACCTCCAGACCCGCATCAGCTCGCTGCTCGGCAGGCCGGACGCAGTCCGGGCGATCCATGGCGGTGTACGGCGCGGCGAGCGGCGCCAGATCACCGAGGAGTTCACCAAGAACCGCGACTGCCAGATCCTGCTGGCCACCGACGCGGCCGGCGAGGGCCTCAACCTCCAAGCGGCGCACCTAATGGTCAACTACGACCTGCCATGGAACCCCAACCGCATTGAGCAACGCTTCGGTCGTGTTCACCGCATTGGCCAGGAAGAGGTCTGTCGCCTCTGGAACCTCGTAGCCTCCAACACCCGCGAGGGCGAGGTCTTCTCCCGGCTGCTGGAGAAGATTGAGGAGCAGCGCAAGGCGTACGGCGGCAAAGTCTTCGACGTCCTCGGAGAAGCATTCAACGAGATCCCGCTGCGCAACCTGCTCCTGGAGGCCATCCAATACGGGGAGCGGCCGGACGTGAAGGCCAAGATGCACGAGATTATCGACGCCACCATCGGCGACGGTCTCAAGGAGATCCTCGACGAGCGAGCCCTCGCCTCCGAGCACCTCGCAGAGGCCGACTTGGCGGCGCTGCGGGCCGCGATGGACGAGGCGCGCGCCCGTCGGCTCCAGCCGCATTACATCGAGTTGGCGTTCAAAGCGGCCTTTACCCGGCTCGGTGGCCGCATCGTAAAGCGGGAGCGGGGTCGCTATGAGATCGCCAATGTAGCCGCTCACGTCCGTGCCAACAAACACGGCCCGATCGCGACCAAGTACGACAGGGTCACCTTCGACCTGCCCCACGTACAACCCGACGGACTCGCTCGCGCAGACCTTCTCGCCCCAGGCCATCCGCTGCACGATGCAGTGATGGACGAGGCGATCAAGAAGTTCGGCGGCACCCTCAACCGCGGCACGGTCCTGGTCTCCTCAACGCTCGAAGAGCCACACCTACTGGTTGGGGTGATCGAGGAAGTCGCCGACGCCACCGGCGCAAGCGTCGCAAGACGGTTCGGCTACGCCTACGTCGACAGCTTCGGCACCGTTACCCCCGCCGGGCCCGCACCTTACCTCGACTGCGTAGCGGCCCCCGACACACCAGGGGCCACGGCCGCCCGGCAACTCACGTGGCTGCCGGACGCCGAAGACAAGGCCAAAAGCTGGATCATCGCCAACCAGCTCCCCGAATACCTCGCCGAGGTCCAGCCGCGTCGATCCTCAGAACTCGGCAAGACCCGCATGCTCGTCACCAAGCGACTCGAAAGTGAACGCGACCGTCTGCTCCTCGACGCTGCGGTCGCCAGTGAGAAGGAACGAGCAGGCGAGAAGGCCAAGGAGACCTCTGAAAGCCTCAACCGCAAGGCTGTCGAACTCGACATCCGCCTCCTCAAACGCCTGGAACTGCTCGACCAGCAGGCGGTGATGTCCACAAAGCCGCCGCACATCGTCACAGCGGCGCTCGTGCTCCCCGTTGGCATGCTTGAGGACGACCTCCCACCCAACGCGCCCATGCACGCCAAGGAGACCAAGGAGGTCGAACGCCGAGGCGTCGAGCTCGTGCTGGCCCGCGAACGCGAACTTGGCCGCAAGCCCGTCGAGCAGGCGTTCAATAACCCCGGTTTCGACATCCTCTCCACAGCGATGAATGGCGACACCTACCGGATCGAAGTCAAGGCCCGCATCGAGGGGGCCGAGGACTTCTTCGTCACCCACAATGAAGTGATGACCGGCAAGAACGCCGTCCCGCGCTACCGCCTCGCCCTCGTCCGCGTCGACCAGCGCGGAGCACAGCACGACGAAGTCCGCTACTTAGACGATCCCTTCGCCACAACCGACCTCGGTGACTTTGACGCCACCGGCATCCGCGGCGACTGGACCAAGATGTGGGCCAAGGGGACAGGTCCGTTCTGAATGAGCGGCTCATTAGCGATAGACCCTAGAATCAGTCAGGAAGCCGCGACGCCAACTTGCAGTCGTGTAATCGAGCCCCGCGCTCGAACTCAGATGGGTTGTGGAAGTAAGTGCATAAGCGAAAGTTGATCGAGGTGGCATTGCCGCTAGAGGCAATCAACCGAGAGTCGGCGCGGGAGAAGTCGATCAAACATGGTCACCCCTCGACCCTGCATATGTGGTGGGCAAGGCGACCGCTGGCTGCTGCCCGGGCTGTCCTCTTCGCGCAGCTCGTTGACGATCCGAGTGCTCGCCCCGAGGAGTTTCCGACAGAGGAGTTGCAACGAGCCGAGCGTGAGCGCCTCCATGCCCTGATCGAGAGACTCGTGGTCTGGGAGAATCTCAATGATCAGAAGCTACTCGCCGAGGCGCACGCTGAGATCTTGAAGTCGACAAATGGGAACCCGCCTCGGATTCTTGACCCCTTCGCCGGCGGAGGCACTATCCCACTCGAGGCTCAACGCCTCGGCTTGGAGTCGCACGCGTCAGACCTCAATCCCGTCGCCGTGCTCATCAACAAGGCGCTAATCGAGATTCCGCCCAGGTTTCGCGACCAGCCCCCAATCTTTCCAGGTATTGCGGATTCGCAATTCAGGGACTGGAAGGGCGCCGAAGGCCTAGCCGCCGACGTTCGAGCCTACGGAGCTTGGATGCGAGAAGAGGCCGATTCACAGATTGGCAACATATATCCTAAGGCGACTTTGTCCGACGGTTCCTCGGCCACAGTCGTGGCCTGGATCTGGACTCGAACAGTTACATGCCCGAACCCGGCATGCGGCATCGAGATGCCACTCGCGCGTTCTTGGTGGCTGCGGAACAAGAAGGGGAACGAGCGATATGTGGTCCCGCTCGTGGTCCCGGATACGACGCACCCCTCGGGACGACGCGTGGAGTTTACGATCGGACAGGACTCCTCAGAGGCTCCGACACCAGAAACCGACGGCACTGTCGGGCGGCAAGGTGCCAGATGTATTGCCTGTCAGACCTCGGTGCCGCTGACCTATATCCGTTCCGAGGGGCGTGCGCATCGCCTGACTGCCCAGTTGATGGCAGTCGTTGCGCACGGCAACCGTCAGCGGGAGTACGCAGCTCCGGATGCTGTGCACATTGGAGCTGCGAGGGTTGGCCGACCAGCCGATGTGCCTGAGGCGAACATTCCGCAGCAGGCCCTCAGCTTCCGCGTACAGGCGTATGGAATGTCGAAATGGACTGATCTATTTACTAATAGGCAGTTGACGGTGCTAACGACTCTGAGTGATCTCATCGGTAATGTGCGTGGAAAGGTCATCTCGGATGGCGGATCGGAGATGTATGCCGATGCTGTAGCCACTTACCTTGCTATGGCTCTGTCGAAGCTTGCGGACCGAGGCTCGACGCTCGTCACATGGTTCCTCGGGCGCGAGAGCACCCGTAACACCTTCGCGCGCCAGGCACTCCCGATGACGTGGGACTTCGTGGAACCTAATCCATTCGCTGACGGGACCGGCAGTTGGCAAGGTGCGGTTACGTGGACCGCCGAGGCGCTCGACGGTGTTCCTATGTCGGGACCAGAAGGAAAAGCCGTCATGGCAGACGCCGCCACTCGCTCGTACGCAGGCACAGTAATCAGCACTGACCCGCCCTATTACGACAACATTGGATATTCCGACCTTTCAGACTTCTTCTACGTTTGGTTACGGCGCAGTCTTCGATCCGTCCATCCCACTCTGCTGTCGACGATGCTTGTGCCAAAGGCAGAGGAGTTGGTGGCCAATCCCTATCGCCACCCCGGCAAGGACGGTGCGAAGGCGTTCTTTGAGGATGGCTTTAGGTCAGTTTTTGCGCATGCTCGCGAGTCAGCCGGAACCGAATTCCCGATCACGGTCTGGTATGCGTTCAAGCAGAGTGAATCTGACGAGAGTGGCCACGCATCGACGGGCTGGGAGACACTGCTCGAAGGCATGATTCGCTCCGGTTGGGAGATCACTTCTACATGGCCGAACCGCAGCGAACTGAGTAACCGGATGATTGCGAGTGGGACTAACGCACTCGCCTCGTCCATCGTGCTCTCCCTCCGACCGCGCAATCCTGATGCCCCGACCACGGATCGGCGGGGATTCATTGCTGCGCTGGAGGATGAGTTGCCCTACGCGCTGCGAAAGCTGCAGCAAGGCCAGATTGCGCCCGTGGACTTGCCGCAGGCTGCGATCGGACCGGGAATGGCAGTTTTCAGTCGATACGCCGCAGTCCTCGAGGCCGATGGCAAGAAGATGACAGTTCGTGCCGCCCTGGCAAGGATCAACGAGATTCTAGACCAAGTGCTGAATGAACAAGAGGGAGACTTCGACCCCACCTCACGTTTCGCGATCGCCTGGTACCGCCAGCATGGGTACGGTGTCGGCAAGTTTGGCGACGCCGACAGCCTCGCCCGCGCCCGTAATACCAGTGTCGTCGCTTTGGACCGCGACGACATCCTCAGAAGCCGGGCGGGCAACGTGCAGCTGATCAAACCCGCCGACCTCCCGTGGACTTACGACGTGCTTGAGGACTCCCACACTAGTAACTGGGAGGCGCTGCACCACCTCATCAAAGTCTTGGAACGGGAAGGCATGGCGCCGGCAGGTGACTTCCTTCAGTCGGCGCTCAGCAGGAGCGATAGGGCGGTCGACGCCGACTTGGTCAAGGAGTTGGCCCACCTGTTGTTCCGTATTGCGGAGAGTAATGGATGGACAAAGGACGCTTTGTCCTTCAATAGCCTTGTGACGAGTTGGCCCGAGATCCTTGACGCCAGTCGTAGGAAGAAGAAGCCTGTGGCGGCCCAAGACCACTTCGACTTCGAGGATGACGAATGACTCAATTAACGTTCAAACTGATGGACGCGGACGCTGTACAGCTCGGCAAAGCGTTCGCTTTGGAGTTTGACTTCACGCTATTGGACTGTCTGCGTTCTTATGCGTGGGGAAGGGCGAACTGAGATGGCACTGAGCAACCGCGACCGGATCGACCGGATGTTCCAGGTAATGGCGCCAGTGCTCGATGACTTCATCTCGACTGTCATCGGCCAAGCCGCCCCTGAGACGGGGGCTGAGTGGACAAAGCTCGTCCACGGCAAGGATCTGAAGAACAACGGGCCTGTGGGGAAAATCTATGACCCGCGCGACCCGCAAGTGCAGTTGCGCATGTTGACCGAAGGAAATATCACCGGCGGCCACCGTCAGGGCTGGTACCCATTCAACCAAGTGCTGGGCAAAGCAGGCGAGTCGTTCGCGATCGAGCTCAGAGAAGTCCGCAACAATTGGGCACACAACGGTACCTTCACCGACGACGACGCCTACCGTTCACTCGACACCGGGGAGCGACTCCTCAGACTAGTCGGCGCACCGGCGGAGGCGGAAGAAGTTCGCAATGTCCGGCTGAACCTTCGCCGGGTGACAGCGGACAAGGACGACAAGAAGGTCCTCAAGGCCGCAGTAACCAACCCCGAGGCGTCGGGATTGAAGCCATGGCGTGAAGTGCTCCAGCCCCATGACGACGTGGCGACCGGAAACTTCCATGCCTCAGAGTTCGCAGCCGACCTATACAAGGTCGCGACAGGCGGCGAGGTCGACTCGGATTACGCCGATCCAGTTGAGTTCTTCAAACGCACCTATCTCACCGAGGGTCTACGCGACCTGATCGGTCGAGCAGTGCGGCGCTTCTCGGGCGACGACAACACCTCGCCGGTCATCAATCTCCAAACCAACTTCGGTGGCGGCAAGACGCATTCGATGCTCTCGCTGTGGCACGTCGCGGCCGGACTCCCGGTCGGAGAGTTCCCGCAGGAAACCCAAGAACTGTTGACCGCCAACGGGTACACCGGGAGAAGGGTCAACCGCGTAGCCATCGTGGGCAACCACTTCAGCCCGTCCGGTGTCATCAAAGACGACGGAACGCAGGTCAACACTATCTGGGGCGAGCTGGCCTGGCAGCTCGGCGGACCGCCGGCCTTCGCTCTGCTTGCCAAGGCCGACGCTGACCGAACCCACCCCGGCGAAGCTCTGCACGAGCTGCTGAAGAAGTACGCTCCCGCGGTCATCCTGATCGACGAGTGGGTCGCCTACGCCCGCTCACTTGTAGGCCGTGACGATCTGGCCGGCGGAACATTCGACGATCAGTTCACCTTCGCACAGTCACTGACCGAGGCATGCAAGGGAACTTCGGGTGTCCTGCTGGCGGTCTCCATTCCCGCCTCGGAGAGCGGAGTCACCGGAGACACGATCGTCGCCGGGAACGCAGAGGAGGTGGGTGGCGCCAACGGCCTGGAAGCGCTCAAGCGGCTCCAGAACGTTGTCCGCCGAGTGGCCGAACAGTGGCGTCCGGCCTCATCGGAAGAGGCCTACAACATAGTCAAGCAGCGCCTGTTCAAGCAGGCCGACGCCGCCGCCCTCGCCGAGATCGGTGCGACCGCAAAGGCGTACGTTGAGATGTACAGAAAGTACACCGACGATTTCCCGCGAGAAGCGCGCGAAGTGGCCTACGAGGACCGGATCAAACGGACCTACCCGATCCATCCCGAGATGTTCGACACACTCTATGAAGAGTGGTCGTCCCTCGAACGATTCCAGCGCACCCGTGGTGTGCTGAGGCTAATGAGCACCGTCATTCACGCGCTGTGGACCGGCGAGGACGCCTCGCCGCTTATCATGCCCGGCTCGATCCCGTTGGCGACCGCCAATGTGAACGCCGAGCTGACACAATACCTGCAGGACTCGTGGAAGACGATTATTGACGCGGATGTCGACGGAGCGAACTCTGAACCAGCCCGCATCGATGCCGAGAAGCCGCTCTTCGGGCAGCGGTCGCTGACCAAGCGACTCGCGCGCACGGTTTTCTTCGGGGCTGCGCCGACCATCGCACCGGGTTCGGTCCACAAAGGCACGGGCACCCAGCGCGTGTTCCTCGGTGCCGCAGTCCCCGGGGACGTGCCTGGAAACTTCCACTCCGCGCTGACCCAGCTCGGCGACCGCGCTACGTACTTCTATTCCGGCTCGGGCAAGTATTGGTACGACCTTCAGCCCAACATCACCCGGAGGGCCAAAGACCAGGCGGAGCGGCTCCACAAGGAGGACGTGTCGGCAGAGATCGTCAAACGGCTACAAGGGCAGGCCCGCGCCCGAGGCGACTTCGCCGGAGTCCACGTCTGTCCCGAGACGAATGCAGACATTCCCGACATTGACGAGGCCCGGCTTGTCATCCTCCATCCCAAGGTGGCGCACAAGCGCGGCGCCGACTCTGTCGCCAAGGACTTTGCGCACAGAGCCACCGAGCAGCGTGGCAGCGTCAACCGCATCCATCGCAACATGCTGGTTTACCTCGCCGCTGACGAGGCCAGGCTGGAGGAACTCCACACCGCCACGCGGGATTACCTCGGCTGGACTCATGTGCTGGCTAATGAGGCCGACCTCGACCTGACGCAGAACCAGAAGAATCAGGCCGCGCAGCGGAAGGCCCAGGCCGACCAGACCGTCACCTCTAGGCTGTTGCAGACTTTCACCTGGGCACTAGTCCCGGCACAGCCTGACGCCAGCGCGCCGTTCGTGATCCGTGAGACGAAGGTCGAGGGCCAGTCCGACTCGCTCGCCGACCGCGTGTCACGTCGGCTCGGTAACGACGGTGACCTTTCCACCCGGCAGGCCGCAGCCACGATCCGACACGCTATCAGCATGGTGCCGCAGATTTGGAAGGACGGCCACGTCTCACTCGGAACGCTATGGACCCTCTATAGCCAATACCCCTATATGCCGCGCTTACGTGACCGCCGGGTGCTCAACGAAGGCATCGTTGATTTGCCGATGATTTGGCAGACGGACGCCTTCGCCCTGGCGACAGGCTACGACGACACCGCTGGTCGCTATGTCGGTCTGTGGACCCCTCAGGATAAGGGTGCCGCCCCTGTTGCCACGGACTCGCTCCTGCTCGTGCGCCCCGACGCCGCAGCCGAACAACGGGAAGGCGAGGCCCAGGCATCAAGCGACACACCGAGCGACCAGCCGACCGTCGACCAGCCCGCCGCCCCGGTTCGGCCGATGGCCGAAGTCGTGTCTCCGACGGCCAAGACGCGCTTTTACGGCGTCAAGACGCTCAACGCCGACAAAATCGCGATGGACTTCAAAAACATCGCCGAAGAAGTCCTCTCTCACCTTCGCACCGGCGCGACCACCAATCTCGTCGTGCGCATTGAGATCGAAGCCACCGACACAACCGGCTTTGATGAAAGCAAAGTTCGCACGGTCTCGGAGAACGCCAGCACCCTCAAGTTCGACCAGTCCGGCTTCGAGGAGTTGTGAAGTACCCTCATCTCAGTTGGCGCAGCGAATTACCCTTTAAGACTTGACTCCGGGACGTCCGAGAATCCTGATTTGTATCCCGCGTATCCGGCGTACCCAGGGTATCCGGGATAACCGGCGTACCCGGGATATCCGGGATACCCGGGATACCCCCGGTAAGGCTGGGAGTTCCGTTTGAGAAGGCGGGTCCCAACGGTCGTGCCAAGGTAGTTTCCTTCCTTGTCTACGGCATCGCTGTCACCCCAGGGGAACCAACCAATCCAGTTCCCATCCTTGTCGAACAGAAATCGGTCATTCTCATTGCGGCGAAAGGCGATGGGGTTACCTGTGATGTTGAAGTAAAAGATGGCCACTTTGGGACCTTTCGAATTTATTAGGTGATCCAGGTGGACAGCGTCATAGATCGCTGTCTTGGGTTGTGCTTGGGCCGGCACTGTCATGCGCCGGCCCAAGTGCGACTTTGCTAGCCCGCCGTCTTCAGCAGGAGATTGGGGGCATCGAGTGCTTCATAGTGCTCGTCCACGAATTCGGTGTAGAGCTGAATGAGGTTCGTTCCGTTGTTGGCTGCCTTGAGCGTCTGACTGGTGTTGAGTCCGCGCACGTCGGGGAATTCCTTCTGCAGGTCTCGTTTCAGCGGCATGTCCGGTTTTCCGTCGAGGTATCGGAGGCGTTCCTGCTGCACTGAACCAGTCGTGAACCGGTTGTAATAGGGCCTGGCTGCCATCAGGAGCTTGTTTGAAACCCAGGCCTTCGGTACGAGTAGCAGCTGGCGTCCGCCAGCGAATGGCAGCACGTCCTGAATGACGGTCCATGTGGTAGTCGAGGGGTCCCACACCGTGAACGATGCCTTCCGCAGATCTCGGGCCATCGCAGGGTGCTGCGCAACAACGTGCATGGTGTAGTCGATGAGTTCAGGGAAGACGAGCCGGGTGGTCATATCTGAAATCAGATCCTGGCCGACGCGGGGAATGAACATCGGGAGCTGATCCAAGCCGGTCAGAAGCCCATCCCGGCACAAAGGGCTATTAAGGGCGTTCCAGAGGTAGTCCCCGAGTCCCGGGCCCCATCCGTGTCCCTTGCTGCCGTACTGGGTGTACCCAAGCCGGGTTTCGTTCGGTTCGTTCAGCCCTGACTGCAGCATTTTCAGGCCTTTTGCCCGGTCGGCGGCGTGAGGACTTGCGCGGCAGCGGAGCACTTCGGCGGTGAAGCTTTCAATGCGCGCCATAGCGCTCGGGGCGAGAATGGACCCGAGGTCGTTCCGGATGGCCGTGGGATGGGTGAAAAGGAGGTTGTCGCGTTCGATCTGGACGTCGACGAAGGGCACAGGCCCAGTGATTTTGTAGTGTTCGGTGATACGCAAGGCGTACCCCTTTCAATCGCAGAATCCGAATGCAGGGAGCAATCGGTGCGGCGTGTCGGGTATCACATGATGTGACAAGTCGGACAAGCCCGCGCTACGATGTGTGCATTCCGAAGCCATATGGAATACACACAACCCCGCCATAAAAAGTCCTGCGCAAGCAGGGCTTTTCAGCTTTGCTGGTAACAAAGCTGCGGCGGGGTTTTTCCGTTTAACCGGAAAATCCATGCGTGTAATTACAACTATACCAGCCTAAAACGCCCATATGACATTCTCCCGGCCTAAACCCCCCGCGCGGTGTGGTGGGCCATGGAGGACCGGACAGGGCCTTAGGGGGGCGTAGAGGGCCGTACTGATGGGTATCCGGCAAGGACTGACAGGGAATGCGGGTCGAAAAGGACTTCAAAACCCGTTCCTCTCCAATTAGTGATGGATCAAGACGACCATCTCACTTGGGTGAGTCCCTCAAACAGGATTACGGGCGGGGTTCCATGTTCCACAGCCCCGAGGTGGAAGGCTGGACCGGATCGCCGGCCGCCGCCCGATGCTCATCCCGGATGGGTGGGTTTACTTGGGCTGCGATGTGGGGGTGGTAACGGACAGTGCTTGTGGCTACGCCCGGTGCGGCCGCGATCTTCGGCGAGGGGATACCTTGCCGGTACATCTGCACCCATTCCGGATGCGGGGCGGCCCGCCTAGTTTCCGTCATCGAGGCTTTCCAGCAGCTCCACTTCCAAGGCATCCAGCAGCTGCCCCGCCGAGACGTTCAGCTCTCTGGCCAGGGTATCCAGGGCGATGAAATGCTGGCGTGCCAGTGCGATGGACAGCTCTGTCGCGGCGGTGGGGCCGTTGCGTTCCACCAGGTCCGCGATGTATTCGCTCATGCGGCCCGTCATTTCGCTGGGACCTTCTGATTCTTCAGCCGCGATCCGCGTCAGCACGACCGCTGCGAGGCCGGCGTCATCGTAGAGAAGGCTCATACCCCAACGCTACGCGACCGGTTCGCCGCAGGTGAGAGCTCCTTGCCCAGAGTTTCCAGGGCATCAAACAAAGGCTGCGGGCCGCCGTCCAGGAGGTCTACGGGGCGGGATCCACCGAGGCTGCCCGCCGGTGTAACCATCCAGACCGTGAAGTAGTTGTGGGGGATTTTCAGTTCCATCGCCCGTTTGAAAAGGTCTACCACCGTCGGGTGGAGCTGTCCGCCGGCGAGGAACTGGAATCCTGGGCAGAAGGTCCCCTCGTCAATAAAGACGCGGACGAGCTGCTGCATCACCGGTTCCGGATCCTCCATGAGCTCGGACAGTCGGCTGCTGACCTGCCCCAGGGAAGGCAGGGCAAATTCTGCCCTGATGGCCTCCCACGTCTGATCGCTGACCGGTTCGCGGCCCAGTTTCACCGTTGCCTAATAGCCATCAGCGATGGACTCCAGAAGCCACTGGCTGGACAGCGGATCACGACGCAGCGTAAACGTACGCAGCGCGGAGTTCGACGCCAGGCCAACCTGGACCCTCCAATATTCGACGCTCACCAGGTCACCGCTGCCCACGGCCGCCGTGTGCCTGGTGTCCCACCAGGCCTCCCGGGCGAACCAGTGCACTGGATCGGCCATAACGGCCCAGATGCGGCCGTTATACCTCACGGCCAGAGGGTGTCCGGCAGGGGTGAACCGGACGTCCACGGGAGCGTTGAGGGTTGTTTCACTTACTGTTGCTGTCACGGCTGGTCCGCTCTCCCAAATTCCTGTTCATCATTTCTTCCCGGCGGGTTACCGCCGAGCTCCACACCCAGGTCCGGTACGTGACCGGCCCGTCCTTCCACGTCACTTCGGCCGCTTTCGCTGTCCATGCGAACACTTCGCCGTCCACCAGTTCCGCGCAGTTCGGGAACCGGATCCACGCCTTCACCGGGATCCCCGGATACCCGTTTTTGGCCGGGAAGTGCTCGAAATCGAGCTCTTCCACGGTCAGCCCGATCGGGCCGGCACGCCGCGCATACTGCGCTTGCAACGCACTGGCTTGTTCGGGTCCCATAACACAACCTTAGAACATATATTCGAATAGACACGCCAATAAAAAGCGGCCGGTTAAGCCGCAGTGTTCATTATGGGGGAGGGGTCTGACAGGGAACGGCTTGTACCCAATGGGGACAGCTTTGAGCTGTGCCGGGGGCTCCACCTGCCCGCCAGTGGGCACAACCCGTCCATCGCGACTTACGGGGGTTACTGGTCCTTGATGTGCGGCGGGAGTTCGACGGCGGCGGGGTCCAGCTCTGCTCTGGCCCGCACAAAAGACAGAGGATGCCGGAACGATCTGCCGGACCACGCGACGTCGGCCGCGACTTCGACCACGAGCGCTTCGACGAGCGTCAGGTGCACCGGGCCTTTGTCCTTGCTGGATCTGTTCAGCGAGGTTTCGCTGATCTCTTCGGGCCACGGATGCCCGGGCTGCGCCGGGCGGAGCTGGCGGCCCAGCTCGCGCTCTGCACGTGCTGAAAGGACTGTAGAGCGGCCGACGATCCGCAGCTGCCCATCAATGGGCAAGCCCGCGATGATCGCCTGGGGCTGCGTCAACGGCCAATAACGGCGGCGCACACGACGTCCAGAACGTTCTTGTGCTTCAACTTCAGCCAGGAGCGGGAGGCGTCATATGTCTGCGATCCTCCCTTGAAAACGAGCCCTTCGATCCCGGTGGCGGGAAGATCCCGTAGCCAGGTCTTTGCCAGTTCAGGGTCTGTGGTGGTGGGGGAGAGGGCCAGCGGGGCGGCCCATTTCCGGGCCAATTCTTCGAGCAGCTGCCGGCGGCCGGCGAACGGGACACCGCGGACGTCCTGCCCGGCGACGGCCAGAACATCGAAGGCCGCGAACGCGGCCGGGAACTCCTTCACTAGCGCCGGCAGGGCCGCCCTGGACGTGACCATGCGACGCTGCAGCGCCTCGAAGTCCAGCCGATCCCGGTTCCATATGACGGCTTCGCCGTCGAGGACGACACCGGGCGGGACCTGAGCTGCGAGGGCTGCGGCCAGGTCAGGCAGGACCTGTGTGAGCTCTTTGCCCTGCCGGGACCAGAGCGTCACCCTGTCAAAATCTATGAGGGCGATCGTCCGGTACCCATCCCATTTGGGTTCTGAATACATCACGCCTGGCAGCGCATCGGGTCCGGGGAATGTCTTGACGAGTTTCGCCAGGGCAACAGCAATCGGTGGTTGCAGAGCCGGAGGGATGGACTCGCTCACGAGATCTCGCTCATGGGCCCAGCCTAAAGGACGGGCCGTTTCTAGCGCTGCGGGCCGTCGTGTGTGCCCTCGGCGGTGTACTTCTGGGTGCGCCTTATGGTCTCCGCCATGGCCCGTACGGACTGCGGGTCGTCCTGCCAGCGGCTGCCGTCCCGCGTGCAGGCATGGAACGACACACCTGCCTCCGTGGCTGCCTGCTCCAGTTCGGCCCACGCCGCTTCCAGGTCCGCCAGCTGCGCGGGCGTCAGCGGCTCGCGTTTCGTAGCCACCACGACGGCGGAGGGCTGCGCTGGGGCCGGTGCCCGGCGCCGGGTAAAGAAGCTTCGCAGTCCCACAGTCCAGCTCTCCTTCTGAGAAAGATTGTCCCGCCTGGGATTGGGGGAACCAGGCGGGACAATCCCACCGTACCAACCCAGTCTGACAAGTCCCGGAGCAGGTGCATGCTCGCCCGGAGCAGGTGCATGCTCGCAGGGCTCGCACCCCTTTGGGCGTCCGCTTCGCGGCCGGCTGTTGGGTCCAGGGCGTGCCGTCGCAGAGCTCCGGACCCCCTGGCCCTGTTTGTCTACGACGTTTTTTGGCTGCTGTCCTTCGGATTGTACGTGCCCGCCCCAACCCGTCTAGCCCCCTCCGGGGGCCTGCGTGCCGAAAATTCTTCAGCCAGGGATCAACGCTCCGCGCCGATCCCGCAAGATTTTTCGGCCCTTGCCCTATGGGTAGCCGGGCCGGTTCGGGCACAGCTCCGCAAGCTTCGCCAGCAGCCAAAAAACAACGGGGGGAAGGGGAGCTGGCCGGTCACCTGATCCGCCCCACACCCCTCACGTCTCTGCAAGGACAAAAACCATGAATGCAGTAAGCAAAAAGAGCGTGACCCTCGCGGACACCGGGGAAACCATCGACGGCGTGACCGTGCTGGGTGATTACCACATGAACGGCGGCTACGAGTGGATGGAACTGATTGAAGAGCACGGTTGGGCCGTGCTTTCCAGCTGGGGCTGTGACGGCTGGGACTTGGGCCAATGGCCCTACGTCATGGTTGCCGTTACCCGCACCGCTGACAGCATTGGCAACCTGTTCGGTATCGCCACGTACTGCGAGGGTGACGTGACGTGCACCTACTACCGGACGAAAGCCCGCCTGTGGGATGCGATCACTGAGCAGGCGTTCTTCCACTGGAAGAACGGGCAGGCCCAGGGCCCGGCAGACCTGCCGGAGGCCGCCGCTGAATTACCCAGCCGGTACCGGATGCCCTACGTCGTGCGGGATGCCGCCTAACCAGCACTGAGAACCGCTGTACTGCCCGGCCGGAGCCGGGCAGTACAGCGCCCCACGACTTCAAAGGAGCCAGCACATGAGCAACGACACCACCGCCCCCAAGGGCATCACCGCCCTGATCTACCGCGACGCCCTGGGCACGGACTTTTCGAACCGGGGCATCTCCGCCCGGGTCATGGAAGTAACGGTCATTGGCGAGGGCATCGACCCGATTTTCGAGGCCACCGAGGAACGGCCCGCCGTCCGGCTCGTCAAAAACGAGCACTTCCACCGTGAGACCGTGGTCCACGCCGAGCCGGTCACCCCGGAAGGTGAACCCGCCCCGTGGCACATGTTCGGCGGAACGTTCATCTTCAGCAGTGACGCGAGGTTCCGCCGCGCAGCCGGACACTATGGAGCCGTCCCGCTGCACGACCGCCGCGAATAGGGCCGAGGGTGGCCGGTCTTTCGGGGCCGGTCACCGCGGGCGGTCCGCCGTCGTGGCCGGCTTGTACTGGTGGTTGCCGGCGGCGGACCGCCAATCCCGCAGTAACCAGGTGCCGGGCGGCGGCCGCCGGCGGCAAGCCAAAGGTTGGCGGTGTCGTTGGGTTCTCCGGAGCCGGGGGAGAGGCAGGCTCGCTGGGCTCGCTCTGGTTTCCGCTGCGCTCCATCCAGTTGACGGGCGTCCGCTGGCGCGGCCGGCTGTTGGGTCCAGGGCGTGCCGTCGCAGGGCTCCGGACCCCCTGGCCCTGGTGTGTCTACGACGTTTTTTGGCTGCTGTCCTTCGGATTGTACGTGCCCGTTCCGGCCCTTCTAGCCCCTCCTTCGTCGGGGCCTGCGCCCCGCAAAAGTCTTCTCCGGCGCTCCTGCGTCGCTGATTTCCTCCGAAGATTTTCCAGGTCTTGCCCTGCGGGTAGACGGGCCTGCACGGGCACAGCTCCGCAAGCTTCGCCAGCAGCCAAAAAACAACGGGGGGAACGGGGAGCTGGCCGGTCACCTGAGCCGCCCCACACCCCTCACGTCTCTGCAAGGACAAAAACCATGACTGAAAAACTGACCATCTCCGGTTCCGCTGACCTTCTCGCCGCCGTCCCGCACCTGCTGGGCAACCAGCCCAAGGAGTCGTTTGTCGTGCTGACGTCACGCTTTGGCAGCCTTGGAGCAACCCTGCGCATGGACGCACCGGCAGAGGCCGCACCACTGGATTACGCCCAAATGATGGCGACCTACGCTGCCAACGACGAGAAGGCAACGGGCAGCTTCGTGATCGTTTACACCGACGAGAAACCGGCCTACGGCTTCCCCTACGCCGCTCACGTGCTCGCGCTCAGCACGGAGCTGGCCACTGCGCGGATGCCCGTAAAGAAGGTCTTCTTGGTGACGGGAACCTACTGGGCAACCTACGGCACGCCGGAGAAGAACTCTCTGGATGAAATCCGCGACAGCAACGCGAACGCCACCTTGACCTATTTCGGATCCGCTCCCGATATCGACGTCTACAACCCGGAACTGCTGGGTGCGTGGGCGCTTCCGGTGCAGGCGCCGGAAGGTACGGACGAGGAACTGGAAACCGCATGCGCTACATGGGCGACCGTGCTGGACGGCGAAGGTACGCCGGACACCGAAACGGCCCGTCAGCTGGCCGCAGCATTCCAGCACCGTCACATCCGTGATTACCTGTTTCGGGACACCATCACCACGCATAACGGCAACTTCGGTGACACCCTGACCGGCAAGTTCACCGCCCGCCCCGACTGGACGCGAGTGGACCGCGCGGAAGCTGTCGCCTTCGACCTGATGAAGGTCGTACCCACCGGGCAGCGCGCCCCCATGCTGGCCCTGATGGGCTGGCTGGAATGGCTCAAAGGCCACGGAACCCAGGCAGGCCGCTACCTGAAACTTGCCACCGAGGACGTTTCGGACTTCCGGCTCGCCGTGCTGCTGCGCGAACTCATCAACCGCGGAGCCGTCGCAGACGTTGCCCGCGATGAGGGCACTTCCTACCAGCGCCGCCTGATCTAGGACAGCCGAGGCCGGGACGGATCACCTTCGAGGTATCCGTCCCGGCATTCCCGGTGGCGGGGCGGCCTCCCCCGCTGGCGCTCCTCCGGCCGCCGGGTCACGCTGACGCGGGCGCAGCCACACACCCAGTCAGCATGCAGGATCCCGGACTACAGTGGGCAAAGACGCCACCAACGGGAGGGACGCTGTGGGAACCGAATACATCTTGACCGACGAGGACAGGCCGGCCGCTGACGCGAGCCTGGCCGAGGACATCCTCGAGCTGCAGCTGCTCACGGCCGGCGAAAAGACCGGACCGGTGGACACGGCGCACGCCCAGGAACACCACAACTTTTAGAACCCGACGCAGCGAAGCTGCTGCGACGTCAGATTCCCTTGCAGAGGAAGAGAAGAAGACCGGCACCTGGTGTCGGTCTTCTTTTCTTCGTACGGAAAGTCCAACAAGCTGTTGGACAAGAGCAGGCTCGCTGGGCTCGCTCTGGTTTCCGCTGCGCTCCAACCAGTTGACGGGCGTCCGCTGGCGCGGCCGGCTGTTGGGTCCAGGGCGTGCCGTCGCAGAGCTCCGGACCCCCTGGCCCTGGTGTGTCTACGACGTTTTTGGCTGCTGTCCTTCGGATTGTACGTGCCCGTTCCGGCCCCTCTAGCCCCTGTCGTTCCTCCCGGGGCCTGTGCCCCGTAAAAGTCTTCTCCGGCGCTCCTGCGTCGCTGATTTCCTCCGAAGATTTTCCGGGTCTTGCCCTGCGGGTAGACGGGCCTGCACGGGCACAGCTCCGCAAGCTTCGCCAGCAGCCAAAAAACAACGGGGGGAACGGGGAGCTGGCCGGTCACCTGAGCCGCCCCACACCCCCCACGTCTCTGCAAGGACAAAAACCATGAACGATCGCATTGCACGGGCAGCCCTGACCCGCCTGTTCGAACCCAACGACACGGTTGGCCGGACCTTTGTGGGCAGGCTCGGCGCGTACGCCGCGCTACGGTTCGCCACCGGCGCCCAACCCGCCCATACCCTTCCGGACGTGATGCCCGAGGAACTGGCCGACGGGTTGAAGCGCTGGGCGCCCCGCGTCCCGGATCTGGCCCCGGAGAAGGATCTGGCGACCATCGAGCGCCTGGGCGGAGGTTTCCTGATCCCGGGAGACGAGCACTGGCCAACCGGTTTGGACGACCTTCCGGACGCGCCCCTCGGCCTCTGGTACCGGGGCAACATCGGCAACGGAATCCCCGACCCGACCAATTGCGCGGCACTGGCTGGATCACGGGACTGCACGAGCTACGGCGCGGCCGTCACCGGAGACATCGCCTACAGCCTGGCCCAGCGCGGAATCTGCGTCATCGCCGGACTCGCCTACGGCATCGACGCCCACGCCCACCGTGCCGCACTGGCCGGAAGCACCGGAGAAGACATGGCGACCATCGCCGTCCTGGCCGGGGGACTGGACCGGGACTACCCGTCCGGAAACGCCGACCTCGCGGCCGCGATCCGCGCCAACGGACTCACACTCTCCGAGCTGCCCCCAGGATCCGCGCCCACCCGGTCCCGCTTCCTCCAGAGAAACCGCATAATTGCGGCGTTGGCCGGGGTGACCTGCGTCGTGGAAGCACGCTGGCGCTCCGGGGCACTGAACACCGCCCACCACGCCGAAACCATCGCCCGGCACGTCGCAGCCGTCCCCGGCAGCGTCCACAGCGCCAACTCCGCAGGATGCCACCGGCTCCTCAAAGAAGGCGGCGCGGCACTGGTCACCGACGCGGCCGAACTAACCGAACTGCTCGCCAGCTAAACCCGCCGGGGTGGCCGGGACCAACGTCCCGGCCACCGCCCAGATTTTGACGAAGGAGACAGGACCATGACCGACTTTTGGGATGCTGACGGCGACTTCGACTACGAAGCCCACTACGAGGCAGGCCAACGCGACAAAGCGGCCAACACCGCCGCGTGGATCGGTCACCCGGGAATGACGGATGCCATCTACTACTTCGGCCTGCAGGGCGGGGCAGACTCGACGTTTACGCCCGAACTGCTCTCAGCGCTGCATACATGGCAGGTCCAGCTCGAAAAGAGGGAAGCTGCCCCGGCAGACCAGGAAATCAAAGAGCTGCACCGTCAGGCGGAAGAAACCACCCGCGCGATCCTGGCAATGATCGACAGGGCCACATAAGTAGCCGTGGCTGTTCACCTTGCGCGTCCGGGCGGTCCGCCGCAAGTGGCCGGCTTGTACTGGTGGTTGCCGGCGGCGGACCGCCAATCCCGCAGCGACCGGGTGCCGGGCGGCGGCCGCCGGCGGCAAGCCAAAGGTTGGCGGTGTCGTTGGGTTCTCCGGAGCAGGGGGAGAGGCAGGCTCGCTGGGCTCGCCCTGGTTTCCGCTGCGCTCCAACCAGTTGACGGGCGTCCGCTGGCGCCGCCGGCTGTTGGGTCCAGGGCGTGCCGTCGCAGAGCTCCGGACCCCCTGGCCCTGGTGTGTCTACGACGTTTTTGGCTGCTGTCCTTCGGATTGTACGTGCCCGTTCCGGCCCCTCTAGCCCCTGTCGTTCCTCCCGGGGCCTGTGCCCCGTAAAAGTCTTCTCCGGCGCTCCTGCGTCGCTGATTTCCTCCGAAGATTTTCCGGGTCTTGCCCTGCGGGTAGACGGGCCTGCACGGGCACAGCTCCGCAAGCTTCGCCAGCAGCCAAAAAACAACGGGGGGAAAGGGGAGCTGGCCGGTCACCTGAGCCGCCCCACACCCCCCACGTCTCTGCAAGGACAAAACCATGAACGCAACAACACCCACACTCGAAATGCTCGACCCGGCAACCCTGACCGTCGATATCAACGTCCGGAAGGACGCGGCCCTGACCGCCGATTTCATCGCCAGCATCAAGGAACACGGCGTGATGGAACCGGTGATCGCGCACCGCAAGGACGACGGAACCGTGCACGTCCTGATGGGCCAGCGCCGCACCCGCGCCGCCGTCGAAGCCGGACGGCCCCTGATCCCGGTCATGATCATCGACTCACCCGAGGAAGCCGAGCGCATCGTTACGCAGGTGGTGGAGAACATCCAGCGCGCCGAACTGACCGAAGCAGACGAAGCCGACGCCTACCACCAGCTGTCCCTGATCGGCGTCTCGGCCGCCGCGATCGCCAAGAAGACCGGACGGACCAAGACCACCGTCGAGAGCGCCCTCAAAGCCAAGTCCAGCGAGACCGGGGCCGCCGCCCTGGGTAAGGGCTACACCATCGAAGAAGCTTTGATCCTCGCGGAATTTGAGTCAGACGAGGAAGCCACTGCCGAGCTCGAGTCCGTCATCATGGACGAACCCGACATGCTCCTGCACGTCACCCAGCAGCTGCGCGACAAACGCGACCGTGCCGCCGCACTGGCGGCACTCACCGCAGAGCTGGAAGCGGCCGGAACGATTGTTGTTCCCGAATGCGGTTACGGGGAGGACAGCGAAACACTTCGGGTCACGTCCCTGAAAAGGGCAGACGGGGAACCGGCCACGGACGAGGACGCAAATGCCGTCTACATCGAAACGGACTATCGCGGCGAACACTCCGCCGTCCCCGTCGTCACCGGCTGGAAAGAACTGGGCTTCACGCTCCGCTACTACAGCGGCTGCGGCACCTCATCGGCTTCGAAAGGCCCCATGACCGAGGAGCAGAAGGCCGAACGGAAGACGCTGATTGAAAACAACAAACTGATGCAGTCCGCAACTGTGGTCCGGCGCGAATGGGTCAAGAACCTGCTGGCAAAGAAACAGGCCCCCAAGGGCTGGCAATACTTCACCGTCCACGCGATCACCCACCACTCCGAAACCGCCAGCGGATACGAGGGCAAGGTCGCAGCCGAGATGGCCGGAGTGAAGTTCGAAGAGTCCAACCAGTGGGCGTGGAACCCCCTCAGGGACCACGTCGCCAAGACCACCGCACGGCCGGAATTCGCACTGATTGCGCTGATCTGCGCCGGGTATGAAAAGACCATCCAAAAGGACTCGTGGCGCTCACCCGGCCAAACCCACCGGGACTACCTGAACCAGCTGGTCCTCTGGGGATACACGGCAAGTGAGGTCGAACAGATCATTATCGACAGCGGCGAAAAGGCCGAGACGGCCGGATAGACCACGGCTCCTGTGCCGGGCGGCGGATCCCGAACCCCGCCCGGCACAGGCCCAGCCCACTCACCGCCGGAAGGCCCGGAACCTTCCAGAATTCGGGCGGTCCGCCGCCCAGGGCGAACCACCGTATCCACTCACCAGCGGCGGACCGCCGTCGGCGCCAGCAACCAGGAACATAGAACAGGAGCCGCGCTCCAGCAACGATGCCGGGCAAGAACGCGGCCGTCACTTCAGCTAGACTGATCCATAGATTTCTTGCAGAGAAACCCGAAAGGAGCCGGCACACGCCGGCTCCTTTCCGGGTTAACGGGGAGCTGGGCCCCTGCTGATTTCAGCCCGGGATGTTCCGGGGATCGTTGCCGTAACTGTTCTTGGAGCCGATCTGGCCATCCTGGTTCCTGATCACGTGCTCCACCTTGTCGGCCTGGGCCGCTTCCCGGCCTGCGGCGACCGCTTCATCCTTGGTGGCGTAGCCGGCGCCGAACGCCCGGCCTGTTCCTTCGCGCTTGTTCTTCCACACGCCGTCTTCGTAGTACGTCTCGATATCACCCTGGGCCATTAAGATCTCTCTCTCCTGTGGACTGCGGTACTTCTCGAATGGTGCAGACAGCGGAAAACCCCGCAGCACGAGTCAAGTTATGCGGGGTCTTCCTAAGCGCCGGCTCCGCAAATTGGGGGACGTGCGGAGAAGCTCACCCCAATCTAATAGAAAGCAAACTTACTTTTCAAGGACTTTGCCGTGGACGACCGGCGTGAGGTCCGGGCCGGCAGCGGCGACCAACACCTCGGGGCGGGGGAGTGGCGGCTCTTACTGCAGCTCTATTCCGAGGACCAGGAGCGCGGGGGCTGACGCCCGTCAGTTGACGGGCCCGCCACTCCAGTGACCTAAGCTGCAAAAAAACATGGGCCAAAAAATGCCTAGATCTAGCGTCGAAACTACTATTCATTCAGTTGAATGATTGATAGAATTGAAGCAGCAAGTCAGCCAGACGAACGAAACTCATTTGATACGAAACCAGGTACTGAAAATGACTTCCTCACCTACCGCTTACACGGTCTACACCAAGCCCAACTGCCCGAACTGTGACCGGACGAAGGACTACTTCGATTCCAAGGGCATCACCTACACGGCCGTGGACATCACCGAAGTGCCGGCAGCCCTGGCGTACATCACCGAAGAACTGGGCTACTCCCAGGCACCCGTCGTCGTGAACAACTCCGATGATCAGGACCACTGGTCAGGGCTCCGCAGGGACAAACTCGTCCAGGCCGCCATGCACCACACCACAATCCTCACCGGGTCGTAGGGGACAGCGCATGGACACCCTGACTCCGCGGGACTTCACCATCAGCTCCCGCCAGTTCGATGAAGACCAGGAATGGTTCGGCCTCCACGCCAACCCCTCCGGCGACATCAATGTCCCCGCCACGGACCCCTATCAGCCCGCAGAACCGCACCACCTAACCAGCTCACGACGAAAGGTCATGAACATGTCAGGCGAAACCACCATCACCGTAATCGGGAACCTCACCAACGACCCCGAGCTGCGGTTCACCCCCTCGGGATCCGCGGTGGCAAACTTCACCGTCGCCTCCACGCCCAGGACCTTTGATCGCCAGTCCAATGAGTGGAAGGACGGCGAAACCCTGTTCCTCCGCGCCTCTGTCTGGCGCGAAGCTGCCGAGAACGTGGCCGAGTCCCTGACCAAGGGCATGCGCGTCATCGTTACCGGTCGGCTGAAGTCCAGGTCCTACGAAACCAAGGAAGGGGAAAAGCGCACGGTGATAGAGCTCGAGGTGGATGAGATCGGCCCCTCCCTTCGGTACGCCAACGCCAAGGTCAACCGGACCCAGCGCAGCAGCCAGGGCGGACAAGCCGGCGGTGGATTCGGCGGCCAGGGGAGCGGCAACCAGGCAGCCCAGTCAGCCCCGCAGGATGATCCGTGGGGCATCCCCGCTACCAGCAATGCCGGCGGGAGCTGGGGCACTGGCCCCGACTCCGAACCCCCGTTCTAAACCGCTGCGTCTGTCGGGGTCAGCAGATACGCTGGCCTCGACAGGCCCTGCTCCAACCTCTCCGATGACAGGATCCATAATGGCCGAGAACTTGCCCAGCTTTGAAGAAATGCGGGCGCGCGCTTTCGCGCTCCTGGGCGACGCGGAAGACGAGCTCCGTTCTGACTGGCGGCCCGGTACCGGACCCACCGCCGAACAAGGACGTGCGGTGAGCGAAGCGAAGCAAGCCATCGCCCAAGCCAAGGCCGCCCTCGACCGCGCCGGCCGCTGATAGACCACAAACAAAGGGACACGACAATGACGCACGCAGATGACCTCCGCGCCTGGGCAAAAGGCGTCTACACGATCGAGGCGGCCACTGAGCTGCTGATCCGGGGCTTTGGCGGGAAGTTTGCTGCCCCCGGTAACCCATGGGTCTACACAAGCAACGAGCCCCAAGGGCCCGGACAAGTGAATGCATGGATCGATTTCGCAGCGGTCCCGGACGAGGTCGGTGTACTCTCCGGCGGGGAACGCCGGTTCCTGCTGCTGGCGGCGTCGGTGGCCGAGGGCGTTCCGGTCATCCTGCGCGATGTCGTACCGGGGCTGGACAGGGAAAACCTTGACCTTGTCCTGGCCGCGATCGCACATGCCGGAGGCAGCCACGAACACTCCGATGTCCGCTTCAACGAGGACGGTTCCATGTCGCTGAGGAAGGGTTACCTGGACAGCCTGCACCCTTGGCCTCGCGCGCTGCGCGCCGTCTAGGCGGAGACTTTTTTGATGGAGAAACCGAAGAGGGTTCCGGCATTCACGCCGTACTACACCGAGGACCAAGCAGGACAGGTCCGGGCCGCCTTCAAGGCAGCCGGCCTGCAGGAGGGCGACGCCAGTGTTTCGGACCTTATCGTTAGGGCGACCATGCGTGAAGTAAACCGGCTGCAGCGCAAGTACAACGGCGGCAAGCCCTGGCCGCCGGTGCCGGCGGGCGGGCTGCGGCGCGGGCAGCGGACGATGGATGAGATGCGGCAGCGAGACGAAGGAAAGTAGCTATGGCTCAGTGGGATGACGAAATGAACAAGACGGAGATCCGCGCGTCGCTGCCGTTCCCGAAGATGCTGACGATAGATGAGGTCCACGAGATTCTGAACCTGGGTAAACCGATGGTCTATGCGCTGCTGCGAAGTGGCGAGCTGAGGGCGGCGCAGCTCGGGCCGAGGCGCATGTGGCGCGTCAGTGAGGACGACCTGGCGGACTATCTTGAGCGCGCCTACAAAGAGACCCAGGAACGCATCGCCGCCGGAACCATCAAGGCTGAAGCTCTCGAAGACGACGAGTAAAGCAATTGAGAAAGGTGTGGTGGCTGTTCTGCTGATATAAACACAGAGGCAGGTTGTAGTCACGAAAACACCTATTCAAAGGGACATTTATGCAGTGGGACGAGTCATTCCTGGCGGGAGCGAGCGGGGGAGCGCTACTTATAGGCGGCCTCTTCGCTGTCAATTGCTTGTCCATGATTGCTCGTGAAGCGCACGCACCTGCTCTACTCAGGACACTGCTCGTCCACGCCATAGCGGCGCCGGTTTTCGCCCTCCTTGGAGGGACGACGGCATACTTCTTCTCAGGGCGGACCGGTGACTTCCTCCAAGGCCTCGGATGGCTTGCCTTGGTGACAATCCTGGCTGGGGGAATAATTCCTGGTATTGGCAAGGAGGAACATCGTGAAAATGCGACCGGCAGTGCTTCGTGAGGACTTTTGGGGCGATCTAGCGAACACTTTCCTGTTGAGGCCCGTATACCGCGAGACGAAGCAGGAGCAGGAGGCGAAAGCCGCAGAAACCAAGTCCGAGGAGAACAAGGATAAGGCGGCGGCGGAACCCTCAAACTCGGCATATATCGCCGAGACGTCAGCTGCGGCTGCGGCCGCAGCTGACGTCTCGGAGAGTGTTAGGACTATAGCGTCCCTGTCGAGGCAATTTGGCCGCCATGCCCTTTCACTTCCCGCCGTAACGAGCGTGATCCTGGAGGCTTCGCACGGAAGAGTGTTCGCCACCTCAGAAGCCTTCTTGAAGGATTGGAACGCGACCCTCCAGGCGGGGGTAGATCAATCACGCTCACACTTCGCCATAAAGGCAAGCGGAACGGAAATGGCCTCCGCTTCAACAGAAGCAAGCGGCACGGAAGCCGACGGCCTCGGATCGTCTCAGACCCAGGAATCTGTCGCCTTATCTCGCGCGCTATATCAGGCTGAACCCGAGGTCGACCGATACGCATGGAGCTTGGCTGGCTCTTTGTTGACTCATGCCAGAGCTCTAGTATCGGAGGGTAAGCCCGATAAAGCCGTGGGCGCCGCTGGCGAAGCAGTGGATATCTACCGGTCACTGCAATTGACCGGCGATTTTCGCGCATACGCCCTGAATACCTATGCTGACGTCCTGACAGCGGTAGGGCGGGAAGCTGAGGCGGTCGATTTGGGTGTCGAGGCGACGCAAGTCTACGAAGAGCTTGCCGACAAGTACCCAAATGGTTATGAACCCGGTCTTGTTGCCGCGATGATAAGTCTCTCCAAGCGACTATCGAATGTGGGCGAGCACGGTCGGGCACTTGCTAACTCTGCTGATGCCGTTCTCAGAACTCGGAAGATGGAGGACGAGATCCCGGGCGGACACACCGCAGACCTGGCTTTAGCATTGGCCAATCATGCAGAACGCCTGGGTGAAAGTGGTGAGGTGGCGGAAGCCTCAGAAGTGCTAAACGAGGCCGCTGAGCTGTACGCGAAACTTGCTGAACAATACCCGCTCTCCTACACGGCCCAGCTTGAGACGGTGCTGGAACTCCTTCGTCAATGGAGCGAATTCCCACACGCCGACTGAGCCTGACACGGACGAAGATCCCGGCTACGCCGCTGGCTGCCTTGCGTTCTCGCGTATGGATGGCTCGGCCTGGACGGCAAGAGACGTGTAGTCCGGGCGGGGACAGAGGGGGCGACGACTTCAGGGGGAAAAATGGGGTCGCTCCGTACGAGGTTGTGCATGATCGCCGGTCACACGGGGTGACGCGCCGGACACAGGTGAACTGGCGATTGTGTGCAGCCGGTCATGGGGGTCCCGTCGTCCATATGTGTGCGGGAAAAGCCCGAAGGATTTAGCTTTTGCCGTGCCCATGTGGGCGAGGGGTGTGACTTGGTTCCAGCCAATTGACCTAGTGGTAGTGAGCAGTTGCCCGTTCAACGAAAAGCCTGTGCGCTTCGCTCAGAGTCATGCTCGCCGTGTTCATGAGCCACCAAAGGTGTTTGTAACTGCCAGTGACCATGTAGGTGTCGTCATTCGGTCCGTCATAGAACGGTTCTTTGTCGCTCAGGGCTAGCCCGGCCCAGCGTTTGCCATGTGCCATTCCGCTGGCCAGTTGCCAGTGTCCAAGGGGGTTAACGGATGCGAATGCGGAGGCCGTTCCGACTTCACGAAGGGCACCGGTTACGGAGAACCCCTGGGTAACGTTCTTCCAAGCGATGTGGTCCGGGTAGTGGGCGATCATCGATTGGATAAGTTGGACCCGCCGCGTGTAGGTTTTTTCGCCAGAACCGCCGTACTGAGTCACAGCACTGAGACTCTTTTTCGCATCATCAAGTTCCAGCATGGCGTGACGGTGGATCCTTTTGGGTCTACTCGTGGGCATGAGAACCCAGTAGCAGGTGCTAGCGCATTCAATTACGTTTCGGACGAGCGTGTAGGGAGCGAATGGGTGTAGGGCGAGATTTATGTGTGAATCATTCTCGCTCGCTATCGACATGCTTCGGATGGCGCTGAAGTTGTCCGCCGCTGCGGTCAGCAGATAGCGAAGGTAGTACGACAGTGGAAGCGCCGGGGAGATATTGTCGTCACCCATTAGCGAAGACCCAGGCCGGACCTTCATATTGTGATTGATGCCGTGGCTAAGGTGCGCGTGATTGTCCAGGAGCTGCAGGATGCGGCCAGCCCATTCGTACTCATCTGCGGCCGAGGGCAGCAGTAGCTTTTCCGAAGCGGGAAAGCTACTGCTGGGTGACGTCTTGTCGTCGCTCACGAGGAGGTTACTGGTGGCTGGAGCTTGCAGCGTCAGTCAATTCATGTTCGTGTGCACCGTTGTCACCGTGCTTTGACTGGCGGGTGTTTTTAGTTCCGCGGGGACGTCCGCCGGCCTTCTTTGTCGGAGCGTCGAGACCGAACCCTCGCAGGTCAGATTCGGTCCAATCCGAGCGAAGGGCGTTTTGGTAGTCCTTGGCGTATTTTTGTTCGGCGGCAGCAAGCAGCTGAGCGGCCTCCTGGAGTTTCAGGCCGCTGGCGGCGGCTGCCTTCACAGCGTTTACTTTCGCGTCCCTGGCAGCGTCAATCTTAGCGGCCGCTTTAGCGGCAATGTCGTCGATGTTCATACCCAGACACTACCCAAGAGCGCCCAGCCAGTCGGGGAGGTTTTACCGGCGCGCCACCACACCGCGCAAAAACCACTGAGGCCAAGCCGTGCGGAGCAAGCTATGTGGTTATGTGCCATAACCGCGTGTCGATCCACGCCCTGCGGTCCTGGTTCGGCGACACTTGAGTGTCGGCCCGGAGATCCCGGGGCGCTGCGCTGGGCATTGGGGGAGGGCAACGGATGAGCCAAGATCAGAATTCGCCCCCCCGTTTCACACGCCGCCGGCGGGCCAATATTGACGGAGATACCCAGTACGTTCGGGTGTCGATGTCGCAAAGGGAACGGGCGCAGCTTGCCGTCCTGGAAGAACGCACAGGACGCAGCCCGTCCGAGATCCTTGTCAGCGCGGCGCTGTACTCCGAGAACTCAGAGTCACTGGCGGAACGACGGGCCATGGCGGTCGAGTTCATGGCGGCCCGCCGCTACCTCGCGGCCCTGTCGAACAACGTCAACCAGCTCGCCCGGCACGCCAACGCCACCGATGAATTTCCCGAAGCTGCGCGCGTGGTGCTGACACGCGTCCGGGCCATCGCTGACCGCATCAATGGCATGCTCGACACGATGGTGCGCTGATGATTCCCAACATCACCAAGGGCACCCGCATGCAGGGACTCATCGCCTACCTTGCAGGGCCAGGACGCGCCAATGAACACACAGACCCGCACCTCGTTGCCGGTTCTCCGTCGATCATGGCGTGGCACAACGATGACGAACTTAACGCCACCGCAGCACAGGCGATCGCCCGTGAACTCGACGAAGCCAAGAATGTTCTTGGAGTCGATGTCACCGGTGGCCACGTCTGGCACTGCTCCCTCTCCTTGCGTGCGGAAGAGGGGGATCTGACTGACCAGAAGTGGGGCGAAATCGCCAAGGATTTCATGGACGCAATGGGATTCACCGAGGCCGGCGGACGTGCACCGGTCCAGTGGGTGGCGATACGCCACGGCCACAGCAAAGCAGGGAACGACCACATCCACATCGCCGCGTCCATGGTCCGTGAAGACGGCACCAAATGGGACAGCTGGAAGGACTTCCCCAGGGCGCAAAAAGTGGCACGCGAATTGGAGAAGAAATACGGTCTGGAAGAACTTTCCCGCACGCACTCCACGCGCGGACTTCGCCCCGGAGAGCGCGAAGCATCCGAGCGGCGCGGAGCTCCCGAGCCCGAACGGCGCTCCCTGGAACGAAAGGTCCGTGCCTGCGCCACGTCCGCCAAGGATGAAGCAGAATTTGTCCGTCGTATTCGCCGGACTGGTGCGCTCATCAGGCCGCGGTACGCTTCCGGACGCGATGATGTCGTGGTGGGATACAGCGTTGCCGAACGTCCCGTCAAAGGTGGCCGGCCCGTATGGTTCGGCGGGGGTCACCTCGCCAAAGATCTGGCACTGCCCAAGCTCCGCGGTGAGTGGCAGGACACCCCGCAGTCCGCAGGCGAAGCCGTACACGAATGGGAAGCTGCAGCGCGCGGCCGCCGCTCAGTCGTTATCGGTCGTGAAGCCCACGAACCGGATCCCCAACTGTGGGAGAAGTACAGCAACGAAGTCGCCCGGCTGCGCGAAACCTTGCGTTCAGTACCTTTGGACGATCACGCCACCTGGGCGCACGTCGCACGCGAAACCGCCGGTGCATTCGCCGCTTGGTCCACAGCAACCGAGACGGTGCCCGGCCCGCTGGCCGCAGCGGCAACCGAACTGTCCAAGACAGCCCAGCTGCGCCGGTACCCGGTCAAGCCCGTCAAGACCCTCGGACCGTCGGCCCGTGGAGCTTCCCTGCTGCTGATGGCCGCCACAACGGGATCCGGAACCGCCGCCCAGACGATCATGCTGCGGCAGCTGCTCAACGTCTCCAAAGCCATTCACGACATGCACCAGGCGAACAACGATCTGCGCCGCTCACGGCAGATCAACGCCATCGTCCGCACGCAACTGGTGATGGTAGCCAACGCACTTCCACCGGTGCCGAAGCAGGAACCAGCGAACGTGACCCCCACACCGGCGGTGGACGCCGGGCTGGCCGAAACGGTACGGCGTGGGCGCGAAGGAATGTCACCAATAAACAGGCCAGGATCGGTCCTGCCACCCAAGTACGAACGCCCTAGAACTCCGACAACGACCCGGACCGGAAACGACCGCCCGGACATCGAGCGATAGCACCAGGAAGGTAGAGCATGAGCGAATCAGACGGACTGGACGAGGTTGTAGAAACGATGCTCCGCACGGGCTTGACTGCCGCGGGACGGATCGGTGAAGAGCTGGCCCGGGCACGAGAAAAATCAGCGCGCGAAGCCGCAGCAGTCGAAGACCAACAGGGGCGCGAATTGATGGCACGCCTCGAGGGCGAACGCGCAGCCGCGCGCGCACAGCTAGCGCCCGCGCTGGATGCCCGCTGGTGGGACAACGCCAAAGCGGAGGACATTGTCCGAGTCCACCAGACGGCCACAGCATGGAAGGGCCAGGACCCTCTGGCGCGCTCTGCTGCTGACGCCATCCGCGAGCAGGTACAGCAGCGCTACGGGATCGACGTCGACACTCTGGGAACGGGAGCGAGCGGTGCGGCCGCACTGAATGACGCGTCACGTTCAAAGGCCCAGGAAGAACGGACAGCGGCAGCGGAGGAAAACACTCAAGCCGGCCAGCTTCTCGCAGAAGCCGAACGGGTCGACAAAGCCCAACACCAAAACGTAGATGCCGAGAACGCCCAGCCCGCAAAGCTGATAGACGACGCCGCGACATACGATTCGGCGGAACGTCGGGAAGCCTTCGCCAGGAGCCTTGACCACGTCGGCGACCGGGAAGCTGTGAAGGCCAGAATCACTGCAGACCGCAACCAGGCAACGCCGCCGGGTGCTGCACTGGCGGCAAGTATCAAGGCGCCAAAGGCACGGAAGACTCGTGCAGCACACGAACCCACTAAGCAGGTCCAGAAGGGTTTAGACCGCTGATAGGACTCTCCTGCAGGTCGCCTCAGGAATAACTTTCCTGACGATGAAAGGAGGGCCTCCGGGAACCATCGCGTCGCTTCCCGGAGGCCCCTCCCAAAGCTAGTCCCGCCCCTCCTCGCGATGGCTAAGGACGAAAATAATATAGGCGACCAGGCTGCCCACCATCGCCGAGGCGCCCGCCGGCCAGTTAGAAGAAGCCGCCCAGATGATCCCTCCTGCGATCATCGCGGCGATCACGAGCACCAGGGGTGCAAGTCCCGCCGGTCCATCGACGCCGCCCCGCGCCGATATCCCTCCCACTTCGAGCTCGCCGTGCAACCGCGCCAGTTTGAAGCTCTGCTCATTATCGGGATCCCTGAGCCCTCCGCCGAGTTCAATATCGGTGTTCGGCTCTTTTTCCCACTCCGGATTTGACATGCTTTTGTTCCTCTCAGGTCTGTAATGGCGTCATTGCTTTCATCTCCCACTTGGTAGGTATATCCATTTACGCGTGAGCGGCCGCAGCCTCCTCCGCGCTGTCTCAGTTGAGCTCGGTGGTCCGCGGTTACCGCGTCCGCACTGGTTGAGTAAGCGTGTCATACCTCCATGTTAGCTGGGGGTTCACTCCTAGTGCCATAGGAAGTACACTTTTAGGTATGTAGGACGTTGCAATCTCTAGTTGCAGGGGTGACACTAGATGAACCCAGGAACTTTAAACTGTCGCGTGGAGCAGACAAGGAACTTCTTCGTTGGCGTGCCTACTCAAATCGAGTGGGATGACTGTTGAGGGCCGAGTCTCCTAGCGATAACCCGGCAGGTATGCGCTTGCCGGCTCACAGCTAAAAGGGAGAACTTTATGCACAAGTTGTTGGCTAAAGAGCCAGAAAGCAAAGAAAGGCCAGCAGATCGACCACGTAGGTTGGTTGTCGAGTTGGGACGCCGCGCTGCGGCAGACCTGGGCTGGCTTGTTGAAGAAGAAGAAGTAAATAAGACCACCGTCGTGAACAGGGCGATCCAGGTCTACCGGCTTCTCATCGAAACACAGAGGAACGGCGGATCGATCATTGTCAGCGATCCAAAACGTGGAGACTCTCCTCTTCGCATCGTCGCATAGCTTCCCAGCGCCTTTTTGCCATGTTTCTGGGCCAGCTCGGCTGGCCATAGTAACCAAGCTGGCCCAGAAAACAGGGCATTTTGAACTGCCTCCAGCTCGAGTGCACGCTGTAACCAAGCCACCAAGCCACCAAGCCACCAAGCCACCGGGCAGCCAGCAAGCAAGCTTTTTGGTTTGCATCTAGATAGTTGGGTTACGGACGGCCCCGCGACTCCAAGGGGCTATCTAAAAGCCTGTGTCGCCAAAACGTGATACTTGAACTTGGCTACTTTTTTGGCAAGCTTGGTCGCAAGAAGGCTGTCTGTAAGCTGCAATTGATCTGGCCGATTGGGCTCACAACGTTCTAGTAACGCCGCCGTAACGCATCCGATGCCAGTGTCGGTTCATGACCCTCGATGCTGCGTTGTTCTCAGGTTCCAAGTGCTACTTCTTTGACGGCAATCGCTATCTTCGCGTGACCCGTGGTGATACGGGTGCAGGCACTGTCGATGCCGGCTACCCGGCGCCCATCTCCAACTGGGGCTGGCCGGCGGGGTTCGGGAGTTCGGGCATTGATGCGGCCCTGTACTCGGGCCCTAAAACCTACTTCTTCAAAGGCGGCCAGTACATCCGCGTGACCCGTGGTGATACGGGTGCAGGCACTGTCGATGCCGGCTACCCGGCGCCCATCTCCAACTGGGGCTGGCCGGCGGGGTTCGGGAGTTC
>NZ_JAVDWK010000020.1:0-64979 GCF_031457335.1 Arthrobacter sp. BE255
ATCCTCGCCAAAACCGTCAAGGGCTACGGACTCGGACCCCACTTCGAAGGCCGCAACGCCACCCACCAGATGAAAAAACTCACCCTGGACGACCTGAAGGAATTCCGCGACTACCTCCGGATCCCTGTTTCGGATGCCCGGCTGGAAGAGGACCCCTACAGCCCGCCGTACTACCACCCCGGCGCGGATGCCCCCGAGATCGCCTACCTCCTCGAGCGGAGAAGGGTGCTGGGCGGCGCCGTCCCCGAACGTCGGCCGAACCACCAGGAAATTGAACTTCCCGAGGCAAAGACATTCGACGTGGCCAAGCGGGGCACGGGCAAGCAGCAGGCGGCCACCACCATGGCCTTTGTCCGGCTGCTGAAGGACCTGCTCCGCGACAAGAAGTTCGGACACCGGGTTGTGCCCATCGTCCCGGATGAATCGCGGACCTTCGGCATGGACGCGTTCTTCCCCACGGCCAAGATCTACAACCCGGGCGGCCAGAACTACCTGTCCGTGGACCGGGACCTCGTCCTGGCCTACAAGGAATCCGCCCAGGGCCAGCTGATCCACCCCGGCATCAACGAAGCCGGCGCCGTCGCAGCCTTCACCGCCGCCGGCACCGCGTACGCCACCCACGGCGTGCCGCTGATCCCGGTCTACGTGTTCTACTCCATGTTCGGCTTCCAGCGCACCGGCGACGCCTTCTGGGCAGCCGCGGACCAAATGACCCGCGGCTTCATCATCGGCGCCACCGCAGGACGGACCACCCTCACCGGCGAAGGACTCCAGCACGCCGACGGCCACTCTCCCATCCTCGCCGCCACCAACCCGGCAGTGGTCACCTACGACCCCGCCTACGGCTACGAAATGGGCCACATCATCCGCGACGGCATCGAGCGGATGTACGGACCCGACTCGGCTGACCGGAACCTGATGTACTACATCACCGTCTACAACGAGCCGATCACCCAGCCCGCCGAACCCGACGAGCTTGATGTTGAAGGCGTCCTCAAGGGCATCTACCTTCTGGCTCCGGCCAAGATCGACGGTCCCCGGACCCAGATCCTGGCGTCCGGAGTCTCAGTGCCCTGGGCGCTGGAAGCCCAGCGGATCCTCGCTGAGGACTGGGGCGTCTCCGCCGACGTCTGGTCCGTCACGTCCTGGAACGAACTGCGCCGCGACGGCATGGCCGCCGAGGAAGAAGCGTTTCTGAACCCCGGCGAACCCGCCCGGATCCCGTTCGTCGCCAGGCAATTGGCCGATGCGACGGGACCGGTCGTGGCGGTTTCGGACTACATGAAGGCCGTCCCGGACCAGATCCGCCAGTTCCTGCCAAACCAGTTCGCCTCGCTCGGCGCGGACGGCTTCGGCTTCTCCGACACCCGTGCAGCCGCACGCCGCTTCTTCAAGAACGACACCCACTCCATCGTGGTGAAGACCCTGCAGTTGCTTGCGGCCCGGGGCGAGGTGGAGGAGGGCGCACCGCAGTACGCCATGGACCGCTACAAGCTCCTGGACGTCAACGCCGGCACCACCGGAGGGGCCGGCGGCGACGCCTGAGGTGTCCCCGACCAATCACTGACCGGGCGGCTAGGGTATGGCTATGGGGAACATGTCCGAGACCAGGACCACCGCGGTTGTCCTTGCGGCCGGCGCCGGCAGGCGGCTGGGGAAGGGGCCCAAGGCCCTCCTCCCCTACCGCGGCCGGCCGCTCGTCGAATCCATCGCCGGGGCACTGCTCGACGGCGGCTGCCGTGAGGTGGTGGTGGTGCTCGGCGCCGGTGCCGCCGACGTCGCGTCCATCGCCGAGCTGGACCGCTACCGGACGGTGGTCAACATGGACTGGCAGTCCGGCATGGGCAGCTCGTTCCTGCTGGGCAACGCCGCGGCGGACCCCCGGGACCACCTGCTGATTGCGCTGGTGGACCAGCCGGGCCTGACCCTCCGGACGGTGGGGCGCCTCTTGGCCGCCCACCGTCCGGGCCGGATCACCGCAGCCGCTTACGGCGACGGCGGTGCGGACGGTACGGTGCGCCGGGGGCATCCGCTGCTCATCGACGTCGGACTCCGGGACGCAGTGGCCAGTACCGTGGTTGGCGACGCCGGGGCACGCGGCTTCCTGCAGGCGCACCCGGAGCTGGTGGATGGGGTGGACTGCAGCGACCAGTCCACCGGCCAGGATGTCGACACTCCGGAACAGCTCCACCTGCTGGGTTAGATTCGAAGCGCGAACTGGCAGCTAATGACGTCAAACACGCGGTTTAAGGTCATTTACTGCCAGTTCGCGCCAAGACGGGCGGGCTACCAGCGGGGGTGGATGGCCTCGCGGAAGTAGTGGTCGTAGATCCAGCGGACGCCCTCGTCGAATTCGCCGTTGAGGGAAACGCCGGCGGCGGCAGCATTCGCCGTGGTCTGGTCCACGGTCCGTGCGCCGGGAATGACAGTCGTGACGCCGTCCTGGGCAGCAATCCAGGCGATGGCCGCCTGGGTCGTGCCAACCCCGTCCGGGACCAGCTGCTCGAACTCGGCCACGGCCTTCAGCCCCAGTTCGTAGTCCACACCGGAGAAGGTCTCCCCGACGTCGAACGATTCGCCGCTGCGGTTGTAATTGCGGTGGTCGTTGTCCGCGAAGGTCGTTTCCTTGGTGTACTTGCCCGTGAGCAGGCCGGAGGCGAGCGGAACGCGGGCGATGATACCCACCCCTGCCGCCTTCGCCGCCGGCAGGACCTCGTCCAGTGGCTTCAGCCGGAAGGCATTGAGGATGATCTGGACGGAGGCGGTGCCTTCATGCCGGATGGCTTCGAGTGCCTCGTCGGTGCGTTCCACGCTGACGCCGTAGTTGCGGATGGCGCCTTCGGAGACCAGGGTGTCCAGCGCGTCGTAGACTTCGGCGCTGCTGTAGACGGACGTGGGCGGGCAGTGCAGCTGGACGAGGTCCAGGCTGTCCGTGCCCAGGTTCTTCCGCGACCGGTCCACCCACTGGCGGAAGTTGGCCAGGGTGTAGTTCTCCGGCTGCTGGTCCATGCGGCGGCCCATTTTGGTGGCCACGGTGATGTCCAGCCCGGGATTGTCCTTAAGGAACGCGCCGATGGCCTGCTCGCTCTTGCCGTCGCCGTAGACGTCGGCCGTGTCGAAGAGCGTGACGCCGGCTTCCACCGAGGCGGCCAGGATCGCCTGTGCCTGTCCGTGGTCCACGTTTCCCCAGTCAGCGCCGAGCTGCCAGGTGCCCAGCCCCACGATCGAGACGTTCCGTCCGGTCTTGCCTAATCTGCGCTGTTCCATCCCACGACTATATGCAACGCGGGGTCAGATCCTGCCCGCCCGGGCCGCTTCTTTGGGCTTTTTGTGACCCCGCGTTGCCTCCTTCAGCCCGAGGTAGATCTTGTCCCGCGCAATGGGCAGCGAAGCGAACCGCACTCCTGTGGCGTTCCGGATGGCGTTCGCCAGGGCGGGAGCCACCGGGTTGAAGGGGCTTTCGCTCATCGACTTGGCGCCGAGCGGGCCCAGTTTGTCGTTGGTGTCGGCGAAGTAGACCTCGCTCCGTGGCACGTCGGCAAAGGTGGGGATGTGGTACTGGCGAAGGATGTCCGTGGTGACCCGGCCGGCGTCGTCCACCACCACCTCCTCGTACAGCGCGGCCCCCAGCGCCTGCGCGATCCCGCCCTCGATCTGGCCGCGGCACTGCCGCGGATTGACCACCACGCCCGCGTCCGCGGCCTGGACGCTCTGCAGGATCCGCAGTTCGCCCGTGCCGCGGTTCACCGCAACGCGGAAGCCGTGCACGTTGAAAGCAACGGACCGCGGCGTGCCGCCCCAGCGTCCCTCGGCGGCGAGTTCGACGCCGGCTTCCGCAGCCGAGTGCGCCAGTTCCGCCAGCGGCACGGGCGTTCCCTCGCACACCACAGTGTCGCCGTCGAGGACGCAGCCGGAGGACTGGATCTGCCGGATCCCGGCGGCGAACGCCCGGATCCGGACGGCGAGTTCCTCCGCGGCGGCAAGGGTCGCCTTCCCGGCCACCACCGTGCCGGCCGAACCGAACGCGCCAGTGTCGTGCTCGATCAGGTCGGTGTCCGATTGACGCACCACAACCCGCGCAGCCTCGGTGGCCAGCGCGGTGGCGGCCAGTTGGGCGTGCACCGTGGTGGTGCCGTTGCCGAACTCGGCCGTGCCGACGTCGGCCTGGTACGTTCCGTCCGGCAGGAGCCGGACCTTCGCATGGGCGAAGTGGCCCCGCGGCGGCACCGTGTCGATCATCGACAGCGCGGTGCCCTCGCCGGTGGCCCAGTCCGGGCCGAGGTCATCAAGCCCCGCGGAGCGGTACCGCTCCGCACCCCGGTCCAGGGCATCCCGGACCAGGCGGGTGCACTGGTCCAGGCCGTAGCTGCCGTAGTGGACGTCCTCCTCCGGCTCGGGATGGGTGGAGAGCATGTCGTCGCCTTCGCGCACCATGTTCCGGCGCCGGAACTCGAGCGGGTCCATCCCGATCCCGATGGCAAGCTCATCCATGGCGGATTCGATCGCGAAAATCATCTGGCTCAGGCCGTAGCCACGGAAGGCGCCGGAGGGGACGGTGTTGGTGTAGACAGCCTGGGCGTCCACTTTTTTGTTGTCGCATTTGTAGACGGCCAGGGACTCGCCGCAGCCGTGGAACATCACGCCCGGGCCGTGGTTGCCGTACGCGCCGGTGTTGGTCAGGACGTCCAGTTTCAGGGCGGTCAGCCGGCCGTCGTCGCTGGCGCCGGCCTTGAGCTTAATGCTGAACGGGTGCCGGGTGGTGGTGGCGGTGAACTGCTCCGTCCTGGTGAGTTCGAGCTGGACGGGCCGGCCCAGTTTCAGGGCGGCGAGCGCCACGATGTCCTCGGTCAGCACCTCCTGCTTGCCGCCGAAACCGCCGCCCACGCGGCCGGCCACCACGTGGACCTGGTCCTCGGGCAGGCCGAAGACCCGGCACAGCGTGCGGCGCACCAGGAACGGAACCTGGCTGGACGTGCGGACCTGGAGCCGGCCGCCACTGTCCACCGAGGCGATGGAGGCATGGGTCTCGAGCGCGACGTGCTGGACCCGCTGGGTCTGGTACGTCTGCTCATGGACGAAACCGGCGGCCGCGAAACCCTGCTCGACGTTGCCCAGTTCCGAGTGGAGTTCGGCCACCACGTTCCGCTCCGGCCGGGCGATCCGTGCCGTGGTCGCGTCCTTCTCCCCGTGGAGGGTGGGTGCCCCCGGCAGGATGGCATCCTGCGGGGTGAACACTGCGTCGAGGATTTCGTACTCCACGGTGATTGCCCGGACACCGGCTTCGGCGGCCTGAACAGATTCAGCGACGACGGCGGCGACCCGCTGCCCGCGGAACCTCACCACGTCATCCAGTACCCGGGTATCGTCCGGGTCGTCCGTGTACAGCTCATGCTGGGCGGTGGAGAACAGCTGCGCGGGGGCATCCTCGTGCGTAAATACGGCCACCACTCCCGGCACTTTGAGCGCCGCTTCGGTGTTGATGCCGAGGACACGGGCGTGGGCGTGCGGCGAGCGCAGGAGCTTCAGGTGCAGCAGCCCGGGCAGCTGGCCGGCGGGAACATCCAGGGTGTAGCGGGCGGTGCCCGTGACGATGGCACGGCTGGCGGGGGCGGGGACGTCGTCGCCCATCCCGCCGGGCCGCGGTTCGGGCTGGCCCTCGCCCGCGATGCCGGAACCCGGTCCGGCCGGATCCGGGTGGCCGGCGTGCCCGCAGACGGCGTCCTCGATGGCGCGGTAACCCGTGCAGCGGCACAGGTTGCCCTTGAGGTTGCGGGGCAGGTTCTCCTTCTGTTCGTCGGTGAACGTGGCCGCGGTCATCAGCATGCCGGCGGTACAGAATCCGCACTGGAAGCCCTGCCGCTCCAGGAACTGCTGCTGGACGGGATGCAGTTCCCCGCCCGCGGCGCCGGACGTCCCGGCCAGCCCTTCGATTGTGGTGACGGCGTGCCCCTCGGCCCGGACGGCCGGGTAGATGCAGCTGTGCACCGGGGTGCCGTCCACGTGCACGGTGCAGGCACCGCAGTCGCCGCCGTCGCAGCCCTTCTTGACGCCAAGGTTGCCCTGCTCCCGCAGGAATGTCCGCAGGCACTGCCCGGGGCGCGGCCCGGCTTCCGCCGGAATGCCGTTGATCTCGATGGCCATTCGTCAGGCCCCTTCCTGCTGTGTTGGCTCGTGCGGCGACGGCGAACTGCGCACCTGCGGCGGCCAGAAGTCGCCGGACACGCGCGGCGCCGATTCAGGCGCGGCGAGCTCGGCCCGGATCTCTTCGGCGAGGCGGTACGTCATGTCCTGCCGCCAGGCCGGCAGCCCGTGGATGTCGTTGTGGTAAAGGTTTTGTGGGACGGCGTCGTCCAGCGCGGCCGCCAGTTCGGCGGCGTCCGGCAGGTGCCGGAAGCGCAGCTGCACGGGCCGTTTGGTCGCTGCGGTGACGGTCAGGACCAGGGAGGTGCCGCCGTCGAGCCTTCCAATGAGCAGGACGCCGGAGCGTCCCAGGTTGCTCAGCGACAGGCGGCGGAACGCCACGCGGGAGGCAAGGGCCGACGCCGGGAGGTGGATGCTGCGGAGCAGCTCCCCGGGTGCCAGGCTGTTTGTCCCGTCCCCGGTGACGAAGTCGGCCACGGGGACGGTGCGGGTGGTGCCGCCGGGACCCAGGATAGTGGCCACGGCGTCGAGCCCGGCGCAGAGGGAGGTCATGGGTCCGGCCGGGAGTGCCGTGCAGATGTTTCCACCCACCGTGGACATGTTCCAGACCTTAAAGGACGCCACGAAGGAGTCGCAGCTGGGCCGGAAAAGGTCCAGCGCGGGCCAGTCCCGCCGGGCCAGGTCCGGCGATTCCGGGAGGGCGTAGAGTTCCGCTACCGTGCAGGTTGCGGCCAGGTCGATGCCGTCGTCCGTGACGGCGACGGGTGTCCAGCCTGCGGATCCCAGGTCCAGTAGGCGTTTGAGCGGTTCCGGCCCGAACGCGTAGCTGCCGTAGGAGAAAAGGACGGTGCCGCCGGCCAGCCAGGCGTCGCCGTCGCGCCAGTCGGCGGGGTCGGTGGTGCGGACCACCGCCTCGATGGTGTTCATGTCCATGCGATCTCCTGCTGGCTGATGTGGGTGGGCGCCGGCGGTGCGGCGGGCGCGTGGATGGGTCCGGAGGTTTCACGGAGCGGCGTGCAGGAGGACTTCCGGCTGCGGGACGCGATGAGCTCCGCCGTGACGGATACGGCCACCTCGGCCGGGGTTACGGCGCCAAGGTCCAGCCCGATCGGCGAGTGCAGCTGCGCGATCCTTTCGGGCAGCACCCCGGTGTTGAGGAGGTCATCCACCCGCTGGAGGTGGCTGCGGCGCGATCCCATGGCGCCGACGTAGGCAAGGTCCAGGGCCAGCGCCGTCTCCAGCAGCGGGATGTCGAACTTGGGGTCGTGGCTCAGCACGCAGACTGCAGTGCGCCGGTCGAGCCGGCCCGCGGCGGCTTCTGCCGCGAGGTACCGGTGCGGCCAGTCCGTGACGACGTCGTCGGCGCAGGCGAAGCGGGCCTGGCCGGCGAAAGCGGGGCGGGCGTCCACCAGGGTCACCCGGTAGCCCAGCAGTCTGCCGGCCGGCACCAGGGCTGCGCCGAAATCGTTGGCGCCGAACACCAGCATGCGGGGCGGGGCGAGCCGGGTTTCCACCAAGAGGGTGACGGGGTGGCGCGCTTCGTCCGGGGCTGCCGGGCCGGATCCCGTGGGGCACATGCCCGGGGCGGCCATCGTGACGACGCCGGAGCCACCGCCGCGGACGAACGATTCGAGCTGCACCACGCCGGTGCGGTCCAGGGCTGGGTGCCCCGCCCGTCCCAGCAGCGCGGCGGCTTCCGCGGACCCGGCCACGCTGAACGTGGCCGGGTCCGGGATAACGACGGCGCCGCTGCCGTCGGCATCGAGCCGGCGGACCAGCGCCACGGGCTCCCCCGGCGGGACGGCGGCCAGCCGGACCAGGGCATCGCGCAGGCTGCGGCCGGCGGGCTCGATGTGGATCCCGAGTTCACCGCCGCAGGTGAGTCCGGCGGCGAAGGCGTCCGCGGCACTGTAGCCGAAGGTCCCGTGGCGGGTGCCGCCGTCGTGCATTGCCTCGAGGGCGAGCGCCACCACGGCGCCTTCCACACAACCGCCGGACAGGCTGCCCAGGACAGCCCCGGACTCGGCGACCAGCATGGACGTGCCCACCGGCCGCGGCACCGAACCGGTGGCCGTAACAACGGTGGCCACGGCATACCGCTCTCCGGCCAAGGCAGGCGGCCAGGAACTGAGCGAAGGTATCAGGTCCAGCATGGCGGCACTCCTTCTTCCGGCGCGGCGGTGGTTTCCATATTGTCGTTCCTATCGGGGGCCGGACCAAGCACCGGTCCGGCGGTTGTGAAGTGAAATGCGGTCAGGCGCCCGGTCAGGCGCCCAGCAGCAGGTTGATCGGGCCGCGGGCGAAGTACACCAGGAAGCCGGCGCTGACCACCCACATGAGGGGATGGATCTTCTTTGCCTTCCCGGAGGCTGCCCCGATGATCGCCCAGGACACAAAGCCCACGCCGATGCCGTTGGCGATCGAGTAGCTCAGCGGCATGGTCACGATGGTGAGGAAGGCAGGCAGGGCCACGGAGAACTTGCTGAACTTGATCTCGCGGATCTGCGCCATCATCATCGCGCCCACCACCACCAGGGCAGCGGCGGCCACTTCCAGCGGAACAACGCTGGTCAGCGGGGTGAGGAACATGGAGCCCAGGAACAGCACGCCGGTGACCACCGATGCCAGGCCGGTGCGGGCGCCTTCGCCGATCCCGGCCGCGGAGTCGATATATACGGTGTTGGAGGAGCCCGACGTTGCGCCGCCTGCCACAGCCCCGAAGCCTTCGACGATGAAGGCTGCCTTGAGCCGCGGGAACGTGCCGTCCTTGTGGGCCACGCCGGCGCTCTTGGCCAGGCCCGTCATGGTGCCCATCGCGTCGAAGAAGTTGGTGAAGACCAGCGTGAACACCAGCATCGTGGCGGCGAGCCCGCCGATCCGGCCGAACGCGCCGAACATGTCGAACTGACCCACCAGGCCCAGGTCCGGGGCGGACACGAGCTGGCCCGAGAGGACCGGGGTGTTCAGGTGCCAGCCGCCGGGGTTGGTGGCACTGGCCGGGCCGATCTTCATAAAGGCTTCAACGACGGCGGCCAGGAAGGTGGTGGCCACGATGCCGATCAGCAGGCCGCCCTGGACTTTGCGGGCCACGAGGATGCCCATGGCCAGCAGGCCCACCACAAACACCAGGGTGGGGACGGAGGTGATGGAGCCGCCGTCGCCCAGCTGGACGGGCGGGCCGGCCACGGTGGCGCGGATGAAGCCGGAGTCCACAAACCCGATGAACGCGATGAACAGGCCGATTCCCACCGTGATGGCGGCCTTAAGTTCCTTGGGGACGGCCCGGAAGATGGCGGTACGGGCGCCGGTGATGCCGAACAGGACGATCAGGATGCCGTTGATGACCACCAGCCCCATGGCCTCGGCCCAGGTGACTTCCTGGATGACCGAGACGGCGAGGAAGGAGTTGATGCCCAGCCCGGCGGCCAGCCCGAACGGGAGGTTGGCGACGAGCCCGAACAGGATGGTCATGACGCCGGCCGTCAGCCCGGTGACTGCTCCCACCTGGGCGGCGGAAAGCCAGCCGCCGGCCACGTCGGTGGGGGCGTTGTCCGCCGCGAACCCGCCGAGGATCAGCGGGTTCAGGATCACGATGTAGGCCATGGTGAAGAAGGTGACCAGGCCGCCGCGGAATTCGCGGGCGATGGTTGAGCCGCGCTCGGTGATCTGGAAGAAGCGGTCCAGGGCTTTCGACGCCGGCGACTTGGGTGTGTTGGGCGTCTGGCCTGGCGCCTGCGGTGCCTCGGGGGCCGGCGTTGCAGTGCGTGCCGAAGTGCGGGCGGGCTTCGGAGCCGAATGCTCCTCGTGGGAATGATCCAGGATGGTCATGTCTGCCACCGGGCCCTAGTAGTCAATCCTGGATTCGAGCGTGTTCCAGGTGTTGAACGGCTCCAGCGGCGTGGGTGCCTGCGGATCGTCCAGCGCGAGCTTGGCCACCGGCATCAGGGAATCGCGGTTCCGGTTCTCGAAGTATTCGTAGAAGACGGCGTCGTCGAAGCCTACGGAGGCGGCATCGTGCCGGTCGGCGGCGAAGACGACCCGCTGGACGCGGGCCCAGAGTGCGGACGCCAGGCACATGGGGCATGGTTCGCAGCTCGTGTAGAGGACTGCGCCGGTGAGATCGAACGTTCCCAGTTCCCGGCAGGCGGTGCGGATCGCGGTGACCTCGGCGTGCGCGGTGGGATCGTTGTCGGCGGTGACGCGGTTGACGCCGTCGAACGTCTGGCCATCAGCCGTGACGATCATGGCCCCGAACGGGCCCCCGCTGTTCAGGACGTTGGCCGTGGCCAACTGGATGGATCGGGCCAAATACTGTTCGGCCGTGACGGTGGTACTCATGATGCGACTCCCTTTGCTTGGAAGCCGGTATCCCGTTGCGGGACCAGTAGAACCAGATGCGACGGTTACCAGGCTTCAGCATGTGCTGTGAAGGTTAAGTTGCGCCTGGTAGATAGCTTCCCGAAGTCCGGGTGCCCGCCTTTGGCAAGTTCGAGATTAGCACCACGGTGTGGCCTGCGCCATAGTTTTCTGGAAATTTAATTTCGCAATGTGAAATCTATGTTTCATGGCCTTCACGCCCGGCAGTCACATTTGGCGGCCATTGACGGGCTGCCCGCAGCGCCCCTACGCTGATCCCCAACCGCCGCTGCCCGCAGCCGCGGCCACCTGGATCAGCAGACAGGGCTTCACTGAGCTGGAATCACCTACTGCCCCTTCCAGCCAAAGGAATCCCATGAACGCCATCCCCCCTCACAGCACAGCCACCCGGCTCTGGATCAAAAACCCGCAGGCCGCCTTCACCGCCAATGCACTGGACGCCTCGGGCGGCCTGGTGGTCAGCGGAGGCGTCATCGTCGAGGTCCTTGCCGCGGGCCAGCAGCCTTCGGCGCCTTGCGGGGAGACGTTCGACGCCGGCAACCACGTCCTGCTGCCGGGCCTGATCAACACGCACCACCACTTCTACCAGACGCTCACCCGTGCCTGGGGTCCGGTGGCGAACGCCCCACTCTTCCCGTGGCTGCAGAACCTGTATCCCGTATGGGCGCGCCTCACGCCCAAGGACCTGGAACTCGCCACCACCGTTGCATTGGCCGAACTCCTGCTCTCCGGCTGCACCACCGCGGCCGACCACCACTACCTGTTCCCGGACGGCCTCGAACACGCTGTTGATGTGGAGGTGGACGTTGTCCGCCGGCTCGGGATGCGCGCCACACTCACACGCGGTTCCATGACGCTGGGAACGGACGACGGCGGCCTGCCGCCGCAGTCGACGGTGCAGGCTCCCGAGGTGGTGCTGGAGGACAGCGAACGCCTGATCGGCCAGTACCACGAGCGCGGCGATGACGCGGTCATCCAGATAGCCCTCGCCCCCTGTTCACCATTTTCGGTAACCAAGGAGATCATGGCCGAAAGCGCACTGATGGCCGGACGGCTGGACGTCCGGCTGCACACCCACCTGGCCGAAACCCTGGACGAGGAGAATTTCTGCCGGGAGATGTTCGGCCTGCGCACCGTTGACTACCTGGACAGCGTGGGATGGCTGACGGACCGCACCTGGCTGGGCCACGGCATCCACTTCAGCGACGCCGAGATCGCCCGGCTGGGAGCCGCGGGCACCGCCGTCGCGCATTGCCCCACCTCCAACATGCGGCTGGCATCCGGCACCGCGCGCGTCCTGGAACTGGAGGACGCGGGAGTTCCCGTGGGGCTGGGAGTGGACGGATCGGCGTCGAACGATGCGTCCAACATGATCCTCGAGGCACGGCAGGCGCTGTACCTGCAGCGGCTCCGGTACGGGGCCGATGTCCCGGTGGAGCGGGCGCTGGGCTGGGCCACGCGGGGCTCCGCGGCCGTCCTGGGCCGCCCCGGCCTGGGGCAGCTGGCGCCCGGGATGCAGGCGGACCTGGCCCTGTTCCGGCTGGACGACCTGCGCTTCTCCGGCAGCCACGACCCCATCGCCGCGCTGCTGCTGTGCGCGGCGGACCGGGCGGACCGGGTCATGGTGGGCGGGCAGTGGCGCGTGGTGGACGGGCAGATTCCGGGACTGGATGTTGCCGGGCTGATCGCGGAGCACTCCGCCGCAGCGCGCCGGCTGGTGAACGGGTAGGGCTGGATTCGCCGTTTCGACGGTTCCCTGCCCACACGATGTCCAGCGACGTCGAGCGTGCAGGGAACCGTCGAAACGGGCCTATCCCACTTTCGTCCGATCGTTGCTAGCGTGGCGGCATGAGCCCGTCCAAGACTCCGGCCGAGATCCTCACCATTGACGGCACCGAGGTGCGAATCTCGAGTCCGGACAAAGTGGTGTTCCCTGAGCCCGGGCTGACCAAGCTCGACCTCGTGCGCTACTACCTCGCGGTCGCGGAGGGTGCGCTGCGCGGCGCCGGAGGCCGGCCCATGGTGCTCAAGCGCTTCCCGAAGGGCATCGACGCTGAGCCGTTTTTCCAGAAGCGGGTGCCCGAAAACCACCCCGGCTTCATTGACACAACCACGCTGCGCTACGCGTCGGGGACGTCGGCCGAGGAGGCCGTCATCAGGGATGCTGCGGGCCTGGCATGGGTGGTGAACCTTGGCTGCCTCGACCTCAACCCGCATCCCGTACGCGCCGAGGACCTCGAGCACCCCGACGAACTCCGGGTGGACCTCGATCCGATGCCGGGAGTCAGCTGGTCACAGATCGTCGACGTCGCCTATGTCGCCCGGGAGGTGCTCGACGACGTCGGACTGGTGGGGTGGCCAAAGACGAGCGGATCACGGGGGCTCCATATCCTGGTGCGCATCGCGCCGCAATGGTCCTACCGCGACGTGCGGCTCGCCGCCGAGACCCTCGCCCGCGAAGTCGAAAACCGTGCTCCCGGCCTGGCCACCGCGCGGTGGTGGAAGGAGGAGCGCGGCGAGAGTGTCTTCGTCGACTTCAACCAGAACGCGAAGGACCGCACCGTGGCATCCGCGTACTCGATCCGGGCACTACCGGATGCCAGGGTCTCGACGCCGCTCACCTGGGACGAGGTCCGCTCCACCCGCCCCGAACAGTTCACCGTACGCACGGTGCCCGGCCGCTACGCCGAGGTGGGCGACCCGCACACCGGCATCGACGACGCGGTGGGCTCACTCGATGGGCTCCTCGCCCTGGCCGCCGAACTCGGCCCTGCCGAAAAGCCGCCCCGCGGCGGCGACGGTTCCGGCCGCCGCCATTCACTGATGCCGCTCATCGAGGTAGCCCGTACCAGGACCAAACCCGAGGCGCTCGCGGCGCTCGACGAATGGAAGACCCGGCATGCCGCCGTCGTACCGGCCCTGCACCCCGCCGACGTGCTCGTGGACGGAATGCGGGGATCGAGCTCGCTCTGGTACCGGGTGCGGGTGAACCTGCAGCACGTCCCCGAAGCGGAGCGCCCGCCGCAGGAGGAGCTCATCTCCGACTACGACCCGTGGGCCGGCAGGGAGTGGCCGGGACGGCCCGGGTCCTGACCCCGGCGGCACACTGGCGACGCGCGAAAGCCCCCGCGACACGGAAAAGGCCTGGCGACACCCGTATTCGGGTGTCGCCAGGCCTTTTGAGTGTCGTCAGCGAAGATGCGTGTCGTCAGCCCTGTCAGGAACGCGCGCCGCCGAAGCCCGGCAGGGCGTGGACCCAGCGCGAGAAGCGGCCGGGGATGTGCTCGCGGTCTGCGGGCAGGTAGAAGTCCGGATCCGTTCCGCCTCCGAGGGGGAGGTAGAACTCCTGGACTGAGGGTGCCGCCGTCTGTGCCGGTGCAACCGGCGTTGTGTCCTGCTGGTACATCTGATCCTCCTCCGAGGTGGTTGGCAGTACTTCATCGATTCCGCAAAGTGGAAAGGAACTTTTGCTATGTGAAATATCCTAGGGTGCCGTCCCGCAGTTCGTCAATGGCCTGGACGGCGGTCGGTCACAAACTGATTTTTCAGATTGTGATGTACACCACCGCACGGCTGGGCTATTCTGGGAACCAACTCGTGGCGCAAGTCACGTAACCTGGGAGCAGCAGGCAGGGTCGTAATGAGCTGGCATCAATTGATGTCGGCTCATTTTTTGTTGGGCCGACGGTACTAGAAACGCGTGGGAAACGCGCGCTTAATTTCTATGTGGGACCTTGTCCCGCATACCTGAAGTTGGGAATCTGACCATGAGCAGCAACATCATCCTCGGCCACAACCAGTACGGAAAGGCCGAAGTCCGGGTCGTCAAGATCACCCGCGACACCGACCGCCACGAGATCGAAGACCTGAACGTCACCTCGCAGCTGCGCGGCGACTTCGAGGCCGCACACCTTGAGGGCGACAACGCCCACGTGGTGGCCACTGACACCCAGAAAAACACCATCTACGCCTTTGCCCGCGAAGGCGTCGGCTCCCCCGAGGCCTTCCTCCTGCGCCTCGGCGAACACTTCACCTCCAGCTTCGACTGGGTCACCGGCGGCCGCTGGGAAGCCGAGTCCTACAGCTGGGACCGGATCCAGGCCCACGGCAGCGAACATGACCACTCGTTCGTGCGCAACGGCCAGGAAGTCCGCACCGCTGTCCTGGTCCGCGACGGCGCCGCCGCCCACCTGATCTCCGGACTCAAGGACCTCACCGTCCTGAAGTCCACCCAGTCCGGCTTTGTGGGCTACCCCAAGGACAAATACACCACCCTCCCGGAAACCACGGACCGCATCCTGGCCACCGACGTTTCCGCCCGCTGGCGCTTCAAGACCGGGACGGACTTCAGCACCCTGGACTTCAACAAGAGCTACGAGGACGTCAAGGGCCTCCTGCTCGAGGGGTTCACCGAGAAGTACTCCCACGCCCTGCAGCAGACGCTGTTCGACATGGGCACCAAGGTCCTGGAAGCCCACGCCGAGATCGACGAGATCAAGTTCTCCATGCCCAACAAGCACCACTTCCTGGTGGACCTCTCGCCGTTCGGCCTCGACAACCCCAACGAGGTCTTCTTTGCGGCGGACCGCCCCTACGGCCTGATCGAGGCCACGGTCCAGCGCGACGACGCCACCCCGGCGGACATCGCCTGGTCCGGCATCGCCGGCTTCTGCTAGGCCGTTGACCCGCGCCGGTGGTCGAGCCTGAGCAGGCTCGACCACCGGGCAATTCCCCACACCTTTAGCCAGACCACGTTAGCCAGACAAAGACGTCTGCCATGAACCAGAAAGTCTGCAATGAACCTCAAGAAAAAGTCCGCCAGCCAGGCCACCAAGCCAGGCCGCCAGCCCTCTGACCGTCCCGAAGACCAGCGCCTCTCCATTGGCAGCAGCTTCGCCTACGGCTTCCAGCACGTCCTGACCATGTACGGCGGCATTATCGCCCCGCCGCTGATCATCGGCGCCGCGGCCGGCATGTCCTCCCAGGACATCGGCCTGCTCATCGCCGCATGCCTCTTTGTGGGCGGCCTGGCCACCATCCTCCAGACCGTGGGCATCCCGTTCTTCGGTTCCAAACTGCCGCTCGTCCAGGGCGTCTCCTTCGCCGGCGTCTCCACCATGGTGGCCATCGTCCACGGCGGCGGAGGCATCCAGTCCGTCTTCGGCTCGGTGATCGTTGCCTCGCTGATCGGCCTGGCCATCACGCCGCTGTTCTCCAAGATCATCCGGTTCTTCCCGCCGGTGGTCACCGGCACCGTCATCACCACCATCGGCCTGACGCTGATGCCGGTGGCCGCCAACTGGGCCATGGGCGGCAACAGCAAGGCACCCAACTACGGCAGCGTCGCCAACATCGGCCTCGCCGCCGCCACCATGGGCATCGTCCTGCTGCTCAGCAAGGTGGGCAGCGCCACCATCTCGCGGCTGTCCATCCTGCTGGCCATGATCATCGGCACCGCCATTGCCTTCGTCACCGGCATGGCCGATTTCTCCAAGGTGGCACGGGGCGAAATCGTCGCGTTCCCCACGCCGTTCGCCTTCGGCCCGCCCACGTTCCACATCGCGGCCATCATCTCCATGCTGATCGTCATCCTGGTGACGCTGACGGAAACCTCGGCGGACATCATCGCCGTCGGCGAGATCGTAGGCACCAAAGTGGATTCCCGGCGCATCGGCGACGGCCTGCGCGCGGACATGCTCTCCAGCGCCATCTCGCCGCTCTTCGGTTCCTTTACGCAGAGCGCCTTCGCCCAGAACGTCGGGCTGGTGGCCATCACCGGCATCAAGAGCCGCTTCGTGGTGTCCGCCGGCGGCGTCATCCTGGTGGTCCTCGGGCTGCTGCCCGTGCTGGGCCGGGTGGTCGCAGCGGTGCCCACGCCCGTCCTGGGCGGTGCCGGCGTCGTGCTCTTTGGAACGGTGGCCGCGAGCGGCATCCGCACCCTGTCCAAGGTTGAGTACCGGAACAACATGAACCTGATCATCGTGGCGGCGTCCATCGGCTTCGGCATGATCCCCATCGCCGCGCCGGCCTTCTACGACCAGTTCCCGTCGTGGTTCAGCACCATCTTCCACTCCGGCATCAGCTCGGCGGCCGTGATGGCCATCGTGCTGAACCTGCTCTTCAACCACCTGAAGGCAGGGAACTCGGAGAACCAGTCGGTGTTTGTGGCCGGCACCGGACGCGTGGTCCGCGAGGAGGACCTCAAGTGCCTGGCCGACGGCGACCGTTACGAAGGCGGCAAGCTGATCGACTGCGACGGCAAGGAAGTCCCGGTGGAGTCGTCGTCGAAGTCTGACCACTAACCACCCGCCAACAACAGCGCGAACGTACAGTTGAGGCCCCAAATCCGCGGATTCCGGGGCCTCAACTGTTCGTTCGCGCTGGTTGTGATGCCGGAAACGTCCGACGGCGGGACGCGCCAGGTCCGGTTGGGTCCAGCTGGATTGGGCTCAGTTGCGGTTGAGCTCGTCCGAGATGGCCTGGGCTGCCTCGCGCAGCATGGGCACGGCGCGTTCACCGAAGGACTGGTCCACGCGGGATACCGGCCCGGACACGGAGATTGCCGTGGGGGTCGGGGCGTTGGGCACGGCCATGGCGAAGCAGCGCACGCCCAGCTCCTGTTCTTCCTCATCGATGGAGTAGCCGCGTTCCCGGATTTTGCCCAGGTCGGCCAGCAGGGACTCGATGTCACCGATGCTCTTGGACGTGGGAGTGGGCATTCCGGTGCGGGCCACGATGCCGCGGACCACGTCGTCGTCGAGCTGGGCCAGGATCGCCTTGCCCACGCCGGTGTCGTGGGTGTGGGCGCGGCGGCCCACCTCGGTGAACATGCGCATGGAGTGCAGGGACGGGACCTGGGCCACGTAGATGACCATGTCCGAGTCGAGCACCGCCATGTTGGAGGTCTCCCCCAGCCGGTCCACCAGGGTTTTCAGCTGCGGCCGGGCCACGGCGCCCAGCTGCTTGTTGGCGCCTTCGCCGAGCCGGATGAGCCGGGGCCCCAGCGCGTACCGGCGGTTGGGCAGCTGGCGGATATACCCCAGCGTGACCAGGGTGCGCAGCAGCCGGTGGATGGTGGGGAGCGGCAGATCAGTGGAGGACGAGAGTTCGCTGAGCGTTACTTCCCCGCCGGCATCCGTGATCAGTTCCAAGAGTTCGAAGACGCGCTCTACGGACTGCACGCCTCCCGGGGCTTTTTCAGCCATGTAACCAGTCTCCTGAGGACTCGATTTTCGACAACTCTTATCCGCATCGTGAAAAGAATTGCCCTAGAACTCCCAAGATACATCACGGCCACACGCCAGTCGACGAACCACGTAGGCTTGTATTTCCACAAAGTAGATAATAATATCCATAATACGAAAACATTTAGCTCAGCAACGAGCCCGGCGACGGGCCTAACAGGAGGACATTCAATGGCGAACCCGAGCCCCGGAAATTCGATCACCCTGCGCGTGGAAGCACCGTCAAGCTTCTCCGCAACCAGCGAACTGGCCGCGGCCGTCGGAGCAGCCGGCGCGGCCATTACCGCCCTGGACGTCACCGAGTCCCACCACGAAACCCTGGTTGTGGACGTCACCTGCAACACCACCGACGACGAGCACGCCGCCCGCGTCAAGGACGCCCTCAACGCGCTCGACGGCGTCAAAGTCCAGCACGTCTCCGACCGCACCTTCCTGATGCACCTCGGCGGCAAGCTCGAGGTCGTCCCGAAAGTTGCCCTGCGCAACCGCGACGACCTCTCCCGCGCCTACACCCCCGGCGTCGCCCGCGTCTGCCTGGCCATCGCCGAGGACCCCGCCGCGGCCCGCAACCTGACCGTCAAGCGGAACACCATCGCCGTGCTCACCGACGGCTCCGCCGTGCTTGGCCTGGGCAACATCGGCCCCGCAGCGGCCCTGCCCGTGATGGAAGGCAAGGCCGCCCTGTTCAAGCAGTTCGCCAACGTGGACGCCTGGCCGGTCTGCCTGGACACCCAGGACACCGAGGAGATCATCATGATCGCCAAGGCCATGGCCCCCGTCTACGGCGGCATCAACCTTGAGGACATCGCAGCGCCGCGCTGCTTCGAAATCGAGAAGCGCCTGCGCGACGAACTCGACATCCCCGTCTTCCACGACGACCAGCACGGCACGGCCATCGTCACCCTGGCCGCCCTGGTCAACGCGCTCCGCGTGGTCGGCAAGAAGCTCTCAGAGGTCAAGATCGTGGTTTCGGGCGTCGGCGCTGCCGGCTCCGCCATCATCCAGCTGCTCAAGGCCCAGGGCGCCCGGCACATCGTTGCCGCCGGCCGCTCCGGCGCCATCCACTCAGGCGAACAGTACAACGACGAACACCGCGCCTGGATCGCCGCGAACACCAACGAGGAAGGCTTCTCCGGCACCCTGCACGAGGCCCTCAAGGGAGCGGACGTCTTCATCGGCGTCAGCGCCCCGCACGTGATCGGCGAGGAACAGGTCGCCTCGATGGCCGACAAGGCAATCGTCTTCGCGATGGCCAACCCGACGCCGGAAATCGACCCGTCCATCGCGTCCAAGTACGCGGCCGTGGTGGCCACCGGGCGCAGCGACTTCCCCAACCAGATCAACAACGTCCTGGCGTTCCCCGGTTTCTTCCGCGGACTCCTGGACGCCGGCGCGTCCGACATCACGCCGGAGATGCTGGTTGCCGCCGCAGAGGCTATCGCCAACCGGGTGGCTGATGATGAACTGAATGCCAGTTACATTATCCCCAGCGTCTTCGATCCCCACGTCGCCTCCGACGTCGCTTCCGCCGTAGCAGCGGCAGCGCACGCGGCGGCGGCAACCGCAGCAGCCAGCACGGCCACGGATGCAGCAGGGGCTTCAGCTGACACTGAAGCCGCCGCCTTCGCCAACGCCTGATTCGCAGCCAACGAAAGGACCAGAAATGGCCATCACAGTCACAGACCCCCGGCCGATCGAACGCGCGGAGGAGATCCTTACCCCCAAGGCCCTGGCGTTTGTGGAGGAACTCCACAAACGCTTCGCCGGCACCCGCAACGAGCTCCTCGCCGCCCGCGGCGTCAAGCGCCAGCGGGTAGCGGACACCGGCAAGCTGGACTTCCTGCCGGAAACCCAGGACGTGCGCGACGGCGACTGGAAAGTTGCGGAGGCCCCTGCGGCCCTGCAGGACCGCCGCGTTGAAATGACCGGCCCGGCGAGCCCGGCCAAGATGGCCATCAACGCCCTGAACTCCGGCGCCAAGGTGTGGCTGGCCGACCTTGAGGACGCCAGCACCCCCACCTGGGGCAACGTCATCGACTCCATCCTGAACCTCCGTGACGCCGCCCAGGGGACCCTGAGCTACACCTCCGAAGAAGGCAAGGAATACAAGCTCCGCACCGACGCGCCGCTGGCGGTTGTGGTGGCCCGCCCGCGCGGCTGGCACATGCCGGAAAAGCACCTGCTGATCGACGGCGAACCTGCCGTGGGTGCGCTGGTGGACTTCGGCCTGCACTTCTACCACGTGGCCAAGCAGCTGGTCCTCAACGGCCACGGCCCGTACTACTACCTGCCCAAGATGGAAAGCCACCTCGAGGCCCGGCTTTGGAACGACGTCTTCGTCTTCGCCCAGGACTTCCTGGGACTGGGCCAGGGCACGGTCCGCGCCACCGTGCTGATCGAGACCATCCCGGCAGCTTTCGAGATGGACGAGATCCTGTACGAGCTGCGGGACCACGCATCGGGCCTGAACGCCGGGCGCTGGGACTACCTGTTCAGCATCATCAAGTACTTCCGCGACGCCGGCGAGGAGTTCGTCCTCCCGGACCGCGCCTCCGTGGTCATGACCGCCCCGTTCATGCGCGCCTACACCGAGCTCCTGGTCAAGACCTGCCATAAGCGCGGCGCCTTCGCCATGGGCGGCATGGCTGCAGTCATCCCCAACCGCAGGCACCCCGAGGTCACCGAGGCGGCCTTCGCCAAGGTACGCGCTGACAAGACCCGCGAAGCGAACGACGGTTTCGACGGCTCCTGGGTGGCCCACCCGGACCTGGTCCCCACCTGCCGCGAGGTGTTCGACGCCGTCCTGGGCGAGCGCCCCAACCAGTTGGACAAGCAGCGCCCCGAGGTTTCGGTCACCGCCGGCCAGCTGCTGGACATCGCCTCCGCGGACGGCCAGGTCACCGAAGGCGGGCTGCGGCTGAACCTGTATGTCGCCGTCGCGTACACCGCCGTGTGGCTGTCGGGCAACGGTGCCGTGGCCATCCACAACCTGATGGAGGACGCCGCCACTGCGGAGATCTCCCGCTCGCAGGTGTGGCAGCAGATCCGCAACAAGTCAGTCCTCGCCGACACCGGAAACACGGTCACCCGGGAACTGGTGGAGCGGATCCTGGGCGAGGAAACGGAACGGCTCCGCACCGAATTCGGTGACGAGGCCTTCCGCCGCTACTACAAGCCGGCCAGCGACCTGATCGCTGACATCTGCCTGTCCGAGGACTACACGGACTTCCTCACCACCCCGGCCTACGAACTGGTGGGCTGAGCGATGGCGGTCTCCCCCACGCCGTCGCTCTCCGCGGCGGACACCGCCCACATCGACGCCCAGCTGGCCGCGACAGACCGGCTGCTGGACCGGAACTACCCGGGTGACGACGGCTCACGCCAGCCCGTCCACACCGTCTACGTCCCCGCCGACCGGTTCACGCCGTCGTTCGCTGCCGACTGGGGCGCCCAGGCGCTTACGACGGCGGCGGCGCACGGCGGCCTGGAACGGCTGGGCCGGCTGCTGGGCCAGGACGCCGAACTCGCCGGGGCAGTAGCCTCGCGGGTCCAGGCGAAGCTCGACAGCGAACCAATCGAGGACCTCCGCCTCGACTTCGAGGACGGCTTCGGCGACCGCGGCGACGACGCCGAGGACGCCGCCGCAGTGGCCGCGGCAGCCGCCGTGGCCACCGCGGTCGCGGCCGGCTCCGCGCCGCCGTTCATCGGGATCCGGTTCAAATGCTTCGAGGCCCCCACCAGGGCCCGCGGCCTGCGCACCCTGGACCTCTTCGTCTCCGGGCTCGCGTCCGCGGGCGAGCTCCCGGCCGGGCTGATCCTGACCCTGCCCAAGGTCACCACCGTGGCGCAGGTCCAGGCCATGGACTACGCCGTGTCGCGGCTGGAGGAAGTCCATGGGCTACCGGCCGGAAGGCTGCGGTTCGAGGTGCAGGTGGAAACACCGCAGCTGATCCTCGGCCCGGACGGCACCTCCCCCGTGGCGCAGCTGCCGCACGCGGTCCCCGGCAGGATCAGCGGACTGCACTATGGCACATACGACTATTCAGCGTCGCTGCAGATCTCGGCCGAGTACCAGTCCATGGAGCACCCCGTGGCGGACTTCGCCAAGGAGGTCATGCAGCTGGCCGTCGCCGGCACGGGCATCCGCCTCTCCGACGGCTCCACCAACATCATCCCGGTGGGCGACGCCGTCGAAGATGCCTGGAAGCTGCACGGCCGGCTGGTCCGCCGCTCGCTGGAGCGGGGCTACTACCAGGGCTGGGACCTGCACGCCGCCCAGCTGCCCAGCCGTTTCGCCGCCACGTACGCGTTCTACCGCGAGGGGCTGCCGGCCGCCGCGGCGCGCCTGCGCAACTACGTCGAACGCACGGAAGGCGGGGTCATGGACGAACCCGCCACCGCCCGCGCCCTGGCCGCCTTCGTCCTGCGCGGCGTCCAGTGCGGCGCGGTGGGGACCGAAGAGGTCCAGGCGCTGGCCGGCGTCGAACTTCCCCAGCTGACCGCACTGGCGCACCCGCGGCTGGCACACTCCACTTCGAAGTAAAGGATCCAATGATGGGCAAGTACTACTACCCCCAGGGCGGACTGCCGCCGCAGACCCACCTCACCACGGAACGGGCCATCGTCACGGAGGCCTACACGGTCATCCCCAAGGGCGTCATGACCGACATCGTAACCAGCACCCTGCCGGGTTTCTCCAACACCCGCTCGTGGATCCTGGCCCGCCCGATCTCCGGGTTTGCCACCACGTTCTCGCAGCTGATCGTGGAGATCGGCCCCGGCGGCGGCGCCCCGAAAGCCGAGTTCGAAGCAGGCGTTGAAGGCGTCGTCTTTGTCACCAAGGGCAAGGTCAACCTGACCCTCGACGGCGAACTGCACCAGCTGGAGGAAGGCGGCTACGCCTACCTGGCCGCCGGTTCCACGTGGGGCCTGGAGAACGTCTCGGACGACATCGTCTCGTTCCAATGGATCCGCAAGGCCTACGAGCGGCTCGAAGGCTACGAGGCCAAGTCCTTCGTCACCAGCGACGCCGAGGTGGAACCCACCGCGATGCCGGATACCAACGGCGCCTGGAAGACCACCCGCTTCACGGATTCGTCCGACCTGGCCCACGACATGCAGGTGAACATCGTGACGTTCCAGCCGGGCGGGGTCATCCCGTTCCCGGAGACCCACGTCATGGAGCACGGCCTGTACGTCCTGGAGGGCAAGGCCATGTACCTGCTGAACAACGACTGGGTTGAAGTGGAGGCCGGCGACTTTATGTGGCTGCGCGCGTTCTGCCCGCAGGCCTGCTACGCCGGCGGCCCCGGCGAGTTCCGGTACCTGCTGTACAAGGACATGAACCGCCAGATCCGCCTCACCTAGTCCTTTCCGACGCCGAGGTCGCCGGAAGCCTTCCAGTTCGCTGGGAGGGCTTCCGGCGACCTCGTCGCGTTTCCGGCGATTTCGGGGTGCCGGGGCCATTGACCGCGTTCTGAAGTCCGAGGAGCATTGAGGTGCCGGCACTGCAGGTCCCTGCCGAAGCGCCGGCCCGAAGGGTCAGCGACATGCCCGGAACCAGGCGGCACCGCATCAGGAACAGGATCGCGGCGGCTGTGTCCGCAGCGCTGGTGGCCGTTGCCCTGGGCAGCTGCACTCCTGAACCCCTCCCACCGGATCGGCATGAGGATATCTACGCCGCACTGGAGGCTTTCAGCCGCTCGATGATCGAAGACGGCGCCCCGGCTGTCGTCATCGAAGTGAAAGGCGGCGGGAAAACGTGGACCCATGCCGCCGGCGTCCGGGACCTCGACACCCGTGAACCCGCCACGGTCTCCGACCCCTTCAGGGTAGGCAGCATCACCAAGTCCATGGTGGCCGTGTCCGTCATGAAGCTGGTGGAGGAAGGCAAAATCGGCCTGGACGAGCAGGTCAGCAAATACCTCCCAGAATTCGGAACCGTCCTTCATCCGCCTGGCCCGGTAACGGTGCGCCAACTCCTGATCCACGAAACCGGGCTGCCTGATTTTGGCATTCCCCTGCTGGCCTCGGGGCCGTTGCCGGAAGTTATGAACAGGCCACTGAGCCTGGAGCAGCAACTGGCGCTCGCGGCCACGGCGCCGTGGGAACGGCGGCTCGCACAGGGCTTCGAATACTCCAATTCCAATTACGCGGCGCTGGGCCTGATCGTCCAGCGGTTCCGCGGCAAGAGCATCAATGCAGTCCTGAAGGAGGACGTTGCTGATCCGTTGGGGCTGCCGTCAACCGGCCTTCCCCTGCCCGGTGCAGCCCCGGCCACCATGGTCCACGGCTACATCACCGTGAACGGCCAGCGCCTGGACGTAACCCAGCCCGCCTGGCTGTCAGAGTTTGCAGCGGGCGGCGCAGTGTCCACCGTGTCCGAGCTGAACACCTTCTACGCCGCCCTGTTCCAGGGGAAACTACTGCGGGACGAAAGCCGGACCTCGATGCTGCGGCGCGACAGCGACTACTACGGCTTCGGGCTGATGAAATGGAACGACACCTGTTCCAACCGGCTGTACCACGGACATACCGGCGACATCGATGGCTACGGGTCCGTTTCCATGACCAGCGAAGACGGTTTGAGGCAGTTCAGCATCGCCGTGGCCTTTCCGCCGGAACCGCCCACACTGAACGTCAACCCGCTGGTCCTTGACCTCGCAAACTTGGCGGAACAAACGCTGAACGCGCTGTGCTGAGTTGAGCCATGCCCGGACAGCCGCCGGGGCTTGCCTGCCGGTCCAGATGGGGGAAGCATACAACCATGCTGACCATCGGAACCACGGTTCTCGGAGTGGAGGACGTTCCCCGTGCCACCGCGTTCTGGTGCGATGCACTGGGCTACGTCCCGCGCGAGGAGGGCGACGACACCTGGGTGGTCCTCGTCCCGCACGGCGGCAACGGGGCCAGGCTCGCCCTGATGCTCAGCGAGACGCCCGTCCAGGAGCGTCCGCGGATCCACCTTGACCTCTACGCCGACGACCAGAACGCCGAGGTGGCCCGTTTGCTGGACCTGGGCGCCTCACGCGTGGACTGGGACTTGTACCCCGAAGATCCCGATTTCATCGTGCTCGCGGACCCGGACGGGAACCGGTTCTGCGTGGTGGACGTGGCCCGCTCCTGAAGCAGGCCGGGGGCGCACTGGCCGGTTAGCCCGCCGGTTAACCCGCGGTGGAGGACGCCGCAAGCAGCCTTCCAATGGCGCTTGACTGGAGATTGTCCAGGAGGTCACGCGGACCCGAGTAGACCTCCGCGGCGCCGGCGTCCCTTAGTTCAGCAGCAGTTGTTCCGCCGCAGGTGAGTCCTATGGCGGGCATACCGAGAGCTGCCGCGGCCTGCATGTCCCACACCGCATCGCCGACGTACACGGCATCGGCAGACTGGACGCCAACAGCCTCCAGCGCGGCCACCAGGATGTCCGGGGCCGGCTTGCTGGCCTTCGCGTCGTTGGCACTGGTGGCCGCATGGATGTGGGCATCAGAGCCGAGGGCCCGCCGGGTTGCCGCCAGGTCCTGTGTCCGGGCGGACGACGCCAGGGCAACGGCCAGCCCTCCGAAGTGGCATTGCGCCAGGAGGTCCCTCGCGCCGTCGAAGGGGCGAAGGACGGCCCAGTTGGACGCAAACAGGGCGGCGTGGCTGGCCATGATGTCGGCGTCGGCGTTTTTGTCCCTGCCGTGCGGAAGGAGGCTGTCCACCAGCCGGTCGCCGCCCATGCCGACGCAGTGGTGGATGGAAGCCATCGGCACGTCGTGGCCCTGCTGCCGGAATGCCTGCCACCACGCCAGCGTATGGATGTAGGAGGAATCCACCAGGGTCCCGTCCACGTCAAACAGGACGCCCCGGCGTCGACCCGTCACTCCCGCCGCGCCCAGGTGCTGGGGGTCCATCAGCCGGCTGCGGCCCGTGTGGTCCCCGAAACCCTTTTGATGCGGGGCGCAGCCTCCTCCTTGGCGGAAACCACCGGCCGGACACGTTCGCGGATGACCGTCCCCGCGCCGTCGCGGCTGCGGTCCCGGATCAGCCCCGTTCCGGCGATTTCGCGTGCCATGGCCACGCCGGCCACCGCGGCGCGCTTGGTGGGAAATGTCACCGATATCGCCATCAGGTCCCCGGCCCCATCCAACATCCTGACCCTGTAGCCACCGTCAGCTGCATCCACCAGTTCAAAATAACCGGCCATTCAAACCACTCCTCCGTCAGTCACTGCGCTGTGCTTGGAGCACGCCGTGAAGTGTTAGTAAGTATACTTACTGGTTCTGCTGGGGAAAAGTGCTGCAATCCCCCAATTGCAAGCAGTCACGACTCATTCCCCGTCTCGGGCGGAATGGGCGCATCACTCCGGCGAACCGTATCCTGATGCAGCTCCAGTGCGCTAGTCACAAGCCCGAAGTGGCTGAAGGCCTGGGGTGTATTGCCCAGCTGGCGCCCCGCCCTGACGGCCCACTCCTCACTCAGCATGCCCACGTCGTTCCGCAATTCCAGGAGCCGTTCGAACAGCTCGGTGGCTTCCCGACGGCGGCCCGCCCCCAGGAGCGCCTCCACCATCCAGAACGAACACGCCAGGAACACCCCCTCATCCCCGGGAAGTCCATCGTCGCTCTCGGCCGGGCGGTAGCGGAGCACAAACCCGTCTTCGGTCAGCTCATCCAGGATCGCGTCAATGGTCCCCACCACCCGCGGGTCTTCCGGCGGCAGGAACCCCACACGCGGGATGAGCAGGAGGCTCGCATCAAGTTCCGGCCGGCCGTAGGACTGCACAAACGTGTTGCGCACCGCGTCGAAGCCGTTCGCCATCACGTCCCGGTGGATGGTGTCCCGGAGCGCCTCCCAGCGCTCCGCCGGACCGGGCAGGCCGGACTCGCGGACGCCTTTCACCATCCGGTCCGCGGCCACCCAGGCCATGACCTTCGAATGCGTGAAGTGGCGTCGCGGTCCGCGCATCTCCCAGAGACCGTTGTCCGGCTGGTCCCAGATGGTTTCCAGGTGCTGCATGAGGGCAATCTGGACATCCCAGGCCTCGTCGGTGTGTTTGAGCAGGGAATTCCGGGTCAGGGCCAGGCAGTCCAGCACTTCCCCCCACACGTCCAGCTGGAACTGCTCCGCCGCGCCGTTGCCGATCCGCACCGGGCTGGAGCCTTCATAGCCGGACAGCCACGGCAATTCCATTTCCGGAAGCCTGCGCTCGCCATGGATTCCGTACATGATCTGCAGGTCCGCGGGGTCGCCGGCAACGGCCCGGAGCAGCCAGTCCCGCCAGGCTGCGGCCTCTTTGGTGTAGCCCGCGGCCAACAGTGCCTGCAGCGTCATGGTGGCGTCCCGCAGCCAGCAGTAGCGGTAGTCCCAGTTGCGCGGGCCGCCAAGCTGTTCCGGCAGCGACGTGGTGACCGCGGCGACGATGCCTCCGGTGGGCGCGTAGGTCAAGGCCTTGAGGGTCACCAGCGAGCGCACCACCGCGTCCCGGTACTTCCCGGTGACCGTGCACTGGGAAGTCCAGCCCCGCCAGAAGGCCGCCGTGGTACCCAGCACTTCCTCGGCGTCGACAGTGGTGGGCCGCCGCACGTGGCTTGGTGCCCACGTCAGCACAAACGGGATCCGCTCCCCTGCGCTGACCGTGAAGTCGCTGACCGTGTGCAGGTTTTCGCCGTGCAGCGGGGCCCCGGTGACGAAATAGACGGCGTCAGGACCCGCAATCGCATGGATCCCGTGTTTGTCCTTCCGGACCCAGGGCACAATGTGGCCGTAATCGAAGCGCAGCGCCAGCTCGCCGTGCATCCGGACACTGCCGCTGACGCCCTCCACGATGCGCACGATATCTGCCACCTCGTCGCGGGGCGGCATGAAGTCAATGACGCGCACAGTCCCGTCCGGCGTTTCCCATTCCGTTTCCAGGATGAGGGTTCCGTCGCGATAGCTGCGCCGGGTGCACGTCCCGCCGGACTCAGGAGCCAGCAGCCACCGGCCCGCATCCGGAGTGTCCAGCAGGGCATTGAAGCAGGCCGGGGAGTCAAACCGGGGCAGGCACAGCCAGTCGATGGACCCGGCAGTACTCACCAACGCTCCGGTGTGGAGGTCGCCGACTACCGCATAATCCTCAATTCGCGCCATTTCCCTACCCTGCCACACACGTGCCCGGCCGGCCGGAGGATCACGGGTGTAGCCTGAAATCAGGGTAAAGCAGCTGCCTATGGCCACCGGTGGTGGCCGCCAGCAGGCCAGGTTCCCCGGTTCCGGCCCGCAACACCGGAGGCACCCTTGGAACAGCCATCCACTAGCCTGGTCATCGAGAAAATTCAGGACCTCCTCCTGGACACCCAGGACGTTGAGGACTTCCTCAATGAACTCGCAACGTATTCGGCCGAGAACCTCTCCGGCCCCCGGGGCGAAGTTCTCTGCGGGATCACCCTGCTCCGCCACCGGACCGCAGCCACGGTGGCCAGCAGCGGCGACCGGGCACGCCTGCTTGATGAGCTCCAGTACGAATATGGCGACGGCCCCTGCCTCCAATGCGCCAGGGAAGGCGTGCTCGTCCACATCCGGGACTTCAGGACCGAAACCCTGTGGCCGGAATATGCTGCCACGGTGCTGAACCACGGCATCCGGTCGGTCCTGGCTGTACCGTTCGAGCTGTCCGGGGACGACGCCAAGGCGGGGATCAACCTCTACTCGGACCGTCCTGGCGCCTTCGACGCCAACGCCGTGGAGCATGCCCTCAGCTACGTGTCCCAGGCTTCGAAAGGCATGCGGCTTGCCGTGCGGCTGGCCCAGCATTCGGACACCGCTGCCAACCTGAAGGCGGCCCTCGATTCCCGCACGGTGATCGATACGGCCGTGGGAATCATCATCGGGCAGAACAGGTGCACCCAGGACGAGGCAATGGACCTCATCAAATCCGCCTCCAGCACTCGCAACGTTAAGCTCCGCGACGTGGCCGCTGCCATCGTGGAATCCGCGGGCGGCGGCACGCTGACGACCCATTTCAGCTGACATGGCCATCCACATTGGAACGTCAGGCTGGAGCTATGACCATTGGGAGAACGTGCTGTACCCGCCCGGGCTCCCCGTTCGGGACAGGCTTCAGCATTATGTCTCCCGCTTCGGCACCGTGGAACTCAACGCGAGTTTCTACCGGTGGCCCGGGGACACGTCCTTCGCCAGCTGGCGGCGGCGGCTTCCCGACGGCTTCGCCATGTCGGTCAAGGCCCCGCGCGGGCTGACGCACGGCAAGAAACTGTACGCGCCGGAGGTCTGGCTTGAACGGATCTCCCGGTGCTGGCATGAACTCGGTGATAAAAGGGCGGTCCTGCTGGTCCAGCTCCCGCCGCAGCTGCCCAGGGATGACGCCCGGCTGGAATATTTCCTCGCCAAAGTGCCACGCTGGATCCGCGTGGCCCTGGAGTTCCGGCACCCCAGCTGGGACCACCCGGACATATACGGGCTCTTGGAGCGGCACGGGGCCGCGTACTGCATCATGAGCGGAGCCAACCTGCCGTGCATCCTCCGCGCCACGGCGCCCTTTGTCTACGTCAGGCTGCACGGCCCGGACCATCAGCACCTCTACGGCGGCTCGTATTCGGACGGGGAACTGGGATGGTGGGCTGACCGCATCCGGGAATGGGCGGCCGGCGGGCGGGACGTGTTTGTGTACTTCAATAACGACGGCGGCGGGAACGCCGTGCGGAACGCCGAGACCCTGCGCTGGATCCTGGGCGCCGGCTGAAGTCACGCTGGGCGTTCACCGCAGCGCCTGTGGCAGAGTGGAGGCATGGACAGGGCCCCGCAGAAATCATCATTGGCCGGCAACCGCGCCTTCCGGCTGGCTCACTGGCTCTCCGACGGCGTTAACGGTGTCCGCCTGCAGCTGGCAAAGCGCTGGAACTTCGTGCCGAAGACCATCGCGTACCAGGGTTACGGATCCACTGAGTGGGTGCGGGTCCTGGGCCGCGTGTTGCTCACCAAGGAGCCGGCACCCGGCAGCCGGGCCGAACATGCCGCCCGCAACGGTAACCAGAACGTCCGCGGCTGGCGGGCTTTCACCAGCGTTCCCGTGCAGTTCACCGACGTCCAGGTCACCATAGAAGATGTCGTGACCACGGTGAAGGCGGACCGCGGCGGCCTGATCGACACTGTGGTGGACATCCGGCTGTCCCCCGGCTGGCACACGGCCGTCCTGCGCGCCGAAGGGACTGAGCCCGTGGAGGCGCTCATCCAGGTGATCGCGCCGGACACCACCTTCGGCATCGTGTCCGATATTGACGACACCGTCATGGTCACGGCCCTGCCCCGCCCCTTCCTCGCGTTGTGGAACACCTTTGTCCTCAGCGAGAGGGCCCGGATGGCCACGCCCGGGATGGCGGTCCTGCTGGACCGGCTCACCGTCGAGCATCCTGAGGCCCCCGTCATCTACCTGTCCACCGGGCCGTGGAACGCAGCCCCCACCCTGGCACGCTTCCTCGGCCGCAACATGTATCCAGCCGGGGCACTGCTGCTTACCGACTGGGGACTGACCCAGGACAGGTGGTTCCGCAGCGGCCAGGAGCATAAACACCGCAACCTCGAACGCCTCGCTGAGGAGTTCCCGGACATGCGCTGGCTCCTGATCGGCGACAACGGCCAGCACGACGAACAGATCTATTCAGGCTTCGCCCAGGAGCACTCGGACAAGGTCGCCGCCATTGCCATCCGGCAGCTTTCCGTCAGCGAGGCCGTGTTTGCGGGCGGGCACTCCGAAGACGGCGATCACAGCGCGTCGGCAGTCCCGTGGATCTACTCCACCGATGGCGCAGGCATGGCCAAGCAGCTGAAGTCCCTGGACCTCCTCTAGCGCCGCCGGACCCACCGCAACGACCCGCCGCCGGACTCGAGCACCACCCCGCTAGGCGGTGGCACCCAGGGTGGTCACGTCGTCGTCGTTCCCTTCCGTCCAGTCGGATTCCGGGGTGGCAGCCTGCGCGACGGCGGTGGCCGCCGCGGCCACCAGGTTCCGTTCCTCAAGCAGTTCCTGGAACCAGAAGTAGGACGCCTTGGGCGTGCGTTCCAGTGTCTCGAAATCCACGTGGAGCAGGCCGAACGGCTGGTTGTAGCCGGCGGACCACTCGAAGTTGTCCATCAGGGACCAGACGTAATAGCCGCGGAGGTCCACGGATTCGGCCTCCCCGCCCGGGGCTGTGGCTTTCAGCGCCGCTTCCAGGTGGTCCGAAAGGTATTTCAGGCGCCGTTCGTCCGGGATGAACGTTGTGTTGGTGGACTTGTCGCGGACGATGATGTCCTCGAAGCTCGCCCCGCCCTCGGTGATGATCACGGGCGGCAGGTTCGGGTAGCGCTCCGCCATTTCCTTCAGCGCGACACCCATGTATTCGGACTTGACGGGCCAGCCGTAGGCGGTGACGTCCGCTTCGGGCCAGGCTTCGACGTGGAACGGGGTGCCGCCGTTGCCCATTGCGCTCAGGTCGCTGCCCATGGCTTCGGCCATGCTGGCCGGAACAGCGCCCTGTCCCGGGCCTACGGCCACCTTGGTGGGCATGTAGTAGTTCAGCCCGTAGAAATCCAGCGGCTGGGAGATGATCTCCATGTCCTCGTCAGGGTGGTCGAAGGAGCTGAAGATCTTCGCGGCGCGGATGAGGTCGGGGTACTTGCCCAACAGGACCGGGTCCGCGTACAGCCGGTTCTGGGCAAGGTCCATCAGGCCGGCGCTGATCTTGTCCAGCGGGTTGATGGAGTTGGGGACCATCGGCGAGTAGACGTTGGTCATGCCGATCTCGCCGGGGACCCCTGCTGCCCGCAAAGCCTGCACGGCGAGGCCGTGGCCCAGCAGCTGGTGGTGCACGGTGGGGAAAGCGTTAAGCATGAGGGACTCACCGGGCGAATGCAGCCCCAGTGTGTAGCCGTTGGTGGTGACCGTGGCGGGTTCGTTGATGGTGGCCCAGCGCGCCACCCTGTCGCCGAAGGCCTCAGCGGCGATCGCGGCGAACTCGCCCAGCCGGAAGGCGGTGTCCCGGTTCATCCAGCCGCCGGTATCGTCCAGCGCTTTCGGGGTATCCCAGTGGTAGAGCGTGACCATGGGCGAAATCCCGTTGGCCAGCAGCTCATCGAGGAGGCGGTCGTAGAAATCCAGTCCCGCCCGGTTCACGGCTCCGCTGCCGGTGGGCTGGATCCGCGGCCACGCCAGGGAGAAGCGGTAGGAGTCCACGCCCAACTGCTTCATCAGGGCGACGTCGCCGGGCATCCGATGGTAATGGTCGCAGGCGATCGCCGGGCTGTGGTCTTCAACAATGGCTCCCGGTTTGGACGCGAAAACATCCCATCCTGCCGGGCCGCGGCCATCCTCCTCCAACGCACCCTCGATCTGGAAGGCCGCGGTGGCCACGCCCAGGGTGAATCCGGACGGGATGAGGGCTGCCAAATCCTTGGCGGTGATATGCACGGTGGTGCCAACTTCCTTAGCTGGGTTAGGAACTGTACCCCTCAGAATGGCACACGGCCGGGCGGCTGACGAGTAGCAACCCAGGGCCTCCTGCTAGGGTCTGGGGATGGATGAAAAACTGGGGAAGTTCATCGATGATTTTGCCGCGCTGGTCCAGCTGGCGCAGTCCGGAAACCACCGGCAGCAGCCCGGCAAGCAGCTCCTTCAAGCACTGACCGAGCATCTTGGCGTGCCGGCCGCGGAGCTTTCGGTCGTGGTGGAAAATATCCCGCCCCACCGTTTTGTCGACGGCGACATTGTGATGGCGGAGCTCGTTGGGCAGGACCCTGCCGGCCGGCTGGTGGGCATCGGCGGCGGCGGCCAGCGGCACCACCAGTCGTTGAGTGACATGGTCCAGCAGTCGCTGCTGTTTCCGCAGTTTCCGCTTGCCCAGCCTGACTATGCCAACCTGGCGGTGGGCCCGGATGAGCACCGGCAGGCTGTGGCGCTGGGCCTGTGGCTTTTCAGCTTCGGCGGCCGGCCGCTGGCGGTGCTGCAGCGCGATGCCGACCCCCGGTCCGGGCGCCAGACTGCTTCCCTGGAAGTCCTGGCAGCCGGCCAGGAAGCCGCAACAGGCTTCCTTACAGAGTTCCGGCACAGGATGGACAGCAACAGTGTCCTCAAGGGCCAGGTCATCTCCCTCGTGATGTCCGAATACGGACCCAGCGCCGCAGGGGTGACCTTCCATCACCGGCCCAGCCTGCCGGCGTCGGACGTCATCCTGCCCGCCGGCCTGCTGCAGAAGGTGGCCGACCACACCGTGGGGATCGCCACCCACCGCGCCTCGCTCAAGGACCACGGCCAGCACCTCAAGCGCGGCATCCTGCTCTACGGCCGGCCTGGAACGGGCAAGACCCACACGGTCCGGCACCTGCTGAGCCAGAGTGCCGGGTCGACGGCGATCCTCCTCTCGGGCGGTTCGCTCGCCAGGATCTCGGACGCGGCACGCATGGCCCGGGCGCTGCAGCCGTCCATCGTGGTGCTGGAGGACTGCGACCTGATCGCCGAGGACCGGAGCTTCGGGCACGGTCCGCAGCCGCTGCTGTTTGAGGTGCTGGACGCCATGGACGGCCTCGACAACGACGCTGACGTCGCGTTTGTGCTCACCACCAACCGGCCCGACATGCTTGAACGGGCCCTGGCCCAGCGTCCGGGCCGGGTGGACCTGGCCGTCGAAATCCCGCTCCCGGCACACGCCGAGAGGGTCCGGCTGCTGGAACTGTACGGCCGGCTGGTGGACTTCACCCCGGAAGCACTGCGTGCCGCAGCTGAACGCACCGAGGGCACCACGGCGTCCTTTGCCCGAGAACTGGTCCGCCGGGCCGTGGTGGCCGCAGCGCTGGAAGACGCACCGGTGTCCGACGCGCACCTCGAGGCCGCGGTGGAGGACCTCATGGCCGATGCCGAAACCCTCACCCGCAGCCTGCTGGGCAGCGGTCCGGACGTGGCCGGCGCCCCTCCGGGTGGCAGGCCGGGATTTCCCTGGCCGGGTGTGGTCGGGCGGAGCTCCACGGGCCCGGGTTTCGCGGGCCCTGGTTTTATGGGGACAGCCGGCTCACTGTGAGCCGAACAGGAACTCCTTGGCATGTGCCACGGCCTTGCGGTAGGCATCGTTCCGCAGCGTGACCAGGTGTTCAGTGTCCCCGTCGGCCGGTTCCAGGTATCCGGTGTAGCCCGGACGGAGCACCCAGATGTCGCCGGCGGGCGGCAAATAGAAGACACCGAACGAGCGTTGCTGGCCCTCGTCCGCCGTCCACACCGGCACCACCGCGAGGGCCGCACCGGTGGAGGGGTTGATCCATTGGGCCCGGGGCATAGGTTCCTCGTGCGCCTCCGGGTCGAGGAACGGTGCAGTGTCCTGGCCCCAGCGCTGCTCAAAGCGCTCGTGGAAAGCGGGCATCAGGTGTGAATCGTAGCGGCGCCACTCGCTCATGGTGGTGCTCCTCCTTTGTATGGGCGGGTCAGGCCCACGGTCCGCTTTCCCATCGGACCGGGGTGATTCTGATGGTGTTGTCCGTATGGCTGCGGACGTGGCGGACAGGGATGCTTTGCGGGCCCGGCCCCCGGTGGGAAACCGCCTGGCTGCGGGCACGGCTTCGATCGTAGGCCGCGCGGCGGCCCGGATCCCGAAGGACGGCAAATGCCTGCATGATGAGCAGCAAGTCGTCGTTCCGGGCCGCGCCCTGTTCGCCTGCCGCGCTCTCCGGAGGCCTGCCGCCGTCGACGTCGGGATGGAGGTTACGCATCAGGGCACGGTAGGCGCGGGCGATTTCCTGCTGGCTGGCCGACGGCCGGACCCGCAGGGCTGCGTAGTGGTCCGGCAGGGAGGCGCCGTCCGGAACTTCCCTGTCAGATTTCTCCCAGTGCGGTGTGTCCATGCGGGACGCCTTCGTAGACGGTCAGGTTCGATCCGGCACCGGCGCGGGCAGGGTTCCCTGCCCGCGCCGGCCGGATGGCCGATGATACGAGGGGCTAGCTTCCGATCTCGTGCAGCTGGCCCTTTGTTTCAATCTCGATCTTGCGCGGTTTCGCCTGCTCGGCCACAGGGATCCTCAGTGTCAGGACACCCTGGTCGTAGCTGGCCTTGATCTTGTCCGCGTCCAGGGTGTCGCCCAGGATCAGCTGGCGGCTGAACACACCGCGGGGCCGTTCGGCGGCGACCAGCTCGACGTTGGGCTGGGTCGGGTCAAGACGCTCCGCCCGGACCGTCAGGACGTTCCGCTCAACGTTCAGGTCCACGGTGTCCACGTTCACGCCCGGAAGGTCAAACGCCACAACGAACTCCCCGTCCTCCTGCCAGGCGTCCATCGGCATGGCCGCAGGTCGTGCCGCGGTTCCAAAGACCTGCTGGGTAAGCCGGTCCAGCTCACGGAACGGGTCCGTACGCATCAACATCATTTCCCACTCCTTCAGCATGCAAATGTTGGTTTTTGGGTTCATATCCGCACCCACTTATCTATGGTGCTGGATATAGATTTTTTATAGCACCCGTGCCAAACTGAGGCAAGGGATTCATTGAGGATTTTTTGGAGCAGTCATGACAGAGCCGGCATCCGGCCGAACCCCGCAGCCCAGTCGACCCCAGCCCGGTCGACCACAGCCCAGCGCCGGGCGGGCACTTTACGCCATCTCCGTGGCGGCCCAGCTGACGGGCACTGGCCAGCAGAATATCCGGCTCTACGAAACGAGGGGACTGCTGACACCGGTCCGGACACCGGGCGGCACGCGGCAGTACAGCGACTCGGACATCGCTGTCCTGCTGCGCATCGGGGAACTGCTTGAGCAAGGACTCAACCTGGCCGGAGTGGCGATGGTCCTTGAGCTTGAGGCAGCAAACGCCAGGCTTTACCGGGCCCTGAAACGGGCACGTTTGCGCCCGGATTCATAGCCTGTCCGGCTGCGGTCAGAACCCGCGTCCTCCAGCCAGCCGGTACGACTCCTCAAGCAGCTCCCCCAGCTCGTCGGCGCCGATCCGCTCCAGCCGGACCAGCACCAGCTGCGGTGAGCGTTCGTGGTGCGGTGTCCAGAAGTACGTGCCGGGCTCAGTGCCGGCCAGTGCCTCGCGCTCGTCCGTTTTGACCGTCAGCACGCCGTCTTCCCAGATGCGTGCCATCAGGGTCTTGGCGAACCAGGCCGGCTGGCCCCAGCTGCTGCGCTCCGAAACGCCGGGCAGCGCCAGGCACATCCTCCGGACGTCAGCCTCGGATGCCATGGCTAGTCGCCTGGCGCGTCGGCTTTGGAGAGTTCGCCCGTGATCCTTTCGCCCGGGATCCGGGCGGTGCGCCACGTGTCCAGGGCGATGACCGCACCCAGGATAACCAGCGAGAGGGACAGCGAGGCCAGGGCGTCACTGAGCCAGTGGTACCCCAGGTACAGCCTGCTGAGCGCCGCCAGCACTATGCCGACGCCGGCGCCCACAAAGCCGAACACGGCAGTGCGTGTGTTCTCCCGCCGCGAGAAGATCAGGAAGGTGCCCACCAGCAGGAAGTCACAGGCGCCCAGGACGTGGCCGGAAGGGAACGAGAAAGTGTGATCGGCGCCGAACAGCATCAGTTCCACCGGCGGACGGGACCTTCTGACGATTTGCAGGATGATCTGCGATATCACCACACCGGAGATCATGCCGCCGGCCAGGAGCATCGGGCGCCAGGCGTGCTTGGCTGCGAATCCCCACACAAGGATGACCACCAGGACAATAATAGGCAGCGCAACAGGCCCGAACACCACTGCCAGGAAGATCATCACGGCAGTGAGCAACTCCGAACGGAGGCCGAGCAGCCAGTTCCGCGCGGACTCGTCCGCCGACGCGAGCCCGTCGTGCTGCAGGACTCCAATGAGGGTGGCCACGAAAACGACGGCTCCCACCGCCACCAGAAGCACGGCCCAGCGATAGAGTGCCGCCCGCGCCTCCGGTTCCATGAAGCGCTCCTCCACGACGAACTTGTCATGGAACCTGCGCCACCAGTTCGGGGCCTTGCTGGATGTTCCCTGTCCTGACTGCTGTGCCACGTGTATTCCATCCCTGCGCAGTTGACGACTTTCCTAAGGTGAAGATTATCCCCGTTCTTCCGCGTTTGGCTGCCGGCCCCGCCCCCAAACGTGGGCACCGGTTCCTCCTGCATCATCGCCGCGCGATAGCCTGACGGAATGGGTGCGATGAACGAGCTGATCAACAGGCATTCCGTGCAGGCGCTGGCCGGCATCATGGCAGAAGCAGCACCGGGCACACAGTGGCCTGCCCTCGGTATCGCCGGCACAACACTGGACGGGCTCAGCCTGCGGGGACGCACCGACCATGTCTGCCGAGCGCTCCTGGATGATCTGCGGCGCCTGCCGCGTCCCGGATATGAGACGGCGGCGGCCATTTTCCGCGGCGCGCTGGACCACCCTGGTTTTACCGGTTGGGTCCTCTGGCCGGTATCCGAGGCGGCTGTCACCCTGGCCCTCGAATCAGGCGGCACTCCGGACTTCAAAGACTGCCTGGCCCTCCTGGCTGAACTGACTCCCCGGCTGACGGGCGAGTTTGCCATCCGGCGGTTGCTCGCCCGCGATCCGGACACGTCACTGCAGGCCATCCTGGAGTGGACCGGACACCCCGACGAGCATGTCCGCCGCCTTGCAAGCGAAGGGACCCGGGCCTATCTCCCCTGGGCTGTCCGGGTCCCGGCCCTGGTCCAGCGGCCGGCGGCGACCCTCCCCATCCTCGATGCCCTGTACCGTGACCGCTCCGAGTATGTCCGGCGGTCTGTGGCCAACCACCTCAACGACCTGGCCCGCCATGCGCCGGACGTTGTGGTGGCGACGGCGGCCGGGTGGCTGGCCGCGCCGGACGCCAACACCGCGTGGGTGGTCAGGCACGGTCTCCGGACCCTGGTCAAGAAGGCCCACCCCGGGGCGCTGGCGCTCCAAGGGTTCGTACCGGCGTCGGTGGCGGTCACGGAACTCCGGCTGGACCGGGACGTTGTGGCCATGCCCGAAGACCTGGGCTTCGAATTCGAGATTTCCAACACCGGCACTGGCGATGCCCGGCTGGCGGTGGACTATGCAGTCCACTACCGCAAGGCGAACGGAACCCAGTCCGTGAAGATTTTCAAGCTCACAGCCCTGACGCTTGCCGCGGGCGAGACCAGGATGCTGGCGAAGCGCCACGCCTTCCGGCCGATGACCACCCGGGTCCACCACCCGGGGATGCACGCCCTCGAACTCCAGATCAACGGGGTGCGCCACGGCCGCGCGGAGTTCCGGCTGGACACCGCGTCCGCGCCTGACTAAAACGTGACTTGACTCACAGTTTACTCTGCAGTAGCATCTCGTGTTAGCGCTAACAAAGAGAGAAACCTTCCAGAACTGCAGTTCCGGCACATTGAACTCCGCGCCTGAATGTTTGCAGCTCTTCAGATGTCCAGGGCTGGTGCCCTGCACAGCAAGGCAGTACCGCTCCACCGGCAAGCGCAGACGCCTGCCGACCCAGCACCACTTCGCGGACAAGCTTCCGCGGGAGGAGAAATCGTGAGAATTAGGAAATTCCTGGGCGCCGTCGCCGTCGTCCTCGCAGTCACTGTGGGTGCCACAGGGTGCGGAAGCCGGGGCGGAACAGCCGCCCCGGAAGCCACTGCGAATCCCAGCGAATCCCTGGTGGGTATCTCGATGCCCACCCAGACGTCCGAGCGTTGGATCGCCGATGGCGGAAACGTGGAAAAGTCCCTGAAGGGACTTGGTTACAAGACTGACCTGCAGTTCGCCAACGACGACATCCCCACGCAGGTATCGCAGATCGAGAACATGCTGACCAAGGGTGCCAAGGCCCTCATTATCGCCGCAATCGACGGCACCACGCTGACCGACGTGCTCGCCAAGGCGAAGGAACAGAACGTCAAGGTCATCGCCTACGACCGCCTCATCAACGGCACCCCGAACGTTGATTTCTACACCACGTTCGATAACTACACGGTGGGCGTGCAGCAGGCAACGTCGCTGCTGACCGGGCTGGGCCTGGTTGATGCCGCCGGCAAGAAGGTGGAGGGCAAGGGCCCGTTCAACGTTGAGCTTTTCGCCGGCAGCCCGGATGACAACAACGCCAACTTCTTCTGGACCGGCGCCATGGACACGCTGAAGCCGTACCTGGACGCCGGAACCCTCAAGGTCCCCAGCGGCCAGACCAAGTTCGAGCAGGCAGCCATCCTGCGCTGGCAGGCCCCTGTGGCCCAGAAACGGATGGAGGACATCCTCACTGCGGCCTACAGCTCCGGCACCAAGCTCAATGGCGTGCTCTCCCCCTATGACGGCCTCTCCATCGGCATCATCTCGGCTCTGACCAGCACGGGCGGCTACGCCAAGGGCGACCTGCCGGTCGTCACGGGCCAGGACGCTGAGAAGGGCTCCGTGAAGTCCATCATCGCCGGCGAGCAGTATTCCACCATCTTCAAGGACACCCGCCAGCTGGGTTCCCAGGCCGTGAAGATGGTCGACGCCCTGCTGAAGGGCCAGGAACCGGAGGTCAACGACACCAAGACCTACAACAACAAGGTCAAGGTGGTTCCGGCCTACCTGCTCAAATCCGTGATCATCACCAAGGACAACTACAAGAAGGAACTCATCGACTCCGGCTACTACACAGACGCCGACGTCAAGTAACTCTTCTTGCGGGGTTGCGGCCGGCCGCACGGCTGGCCGCAACCCCTTCCCGTAGGCCCCTGCAGCCGCAGGCCGGTCCAGTTTTCCAACCAGTCAGTGGGAATTGACGATGAACACACCCATTCTTCAAATGCGAGGAATCACCAAAACCTTTCCGGGCGTGAAGGCCCTGCAGGATGTCACCTTGGACGTGAACCGGGGCGAGGTCCACGCCATCTGCGGAGAAAACGGGGCGGGGAAGTCCACCCTGATGAAAGTCCTGTCAGGGGTTTACCCGCACAACTCCTTCGACGGGGACATCCTTTTCGAAAACGAGCCCTGCAACTTCTCCAGCATCAACGACAGCGAGAAACGCGGCATCGTCATCATCCACCAGGAGCTCGCCCTGAGCCCCTACCTCTCGATCGCCGAGAACATCTACCTCGGCAACGAGCAGGCCAAGAACGGCTGGGTGGACTGGCGGAAGACCAATCTGGAGGCGGCAAAACTGCTGGCCCGGGTGGGCCTGAGCGAAAACCCCATCACTCCGGTCCAGCACATCAGCGTGGGCAAGCAGCAGTTGGTGGAAATCGCCAAGGCGCTCTCGAAGGAAGTCAAGCTCCTCATCCTGGACGAGCCCACAGCGGCGCTCAACGACGAGGATTCCGGCCATCTCCTGGACCTGATCCTGCATCTGAAGGGCCAGGGCATCACCAGCATCATCATCAGCCACAAACTCAACGAAATCCGCAAAGTCGCGGACGCCGTTACCATCATCCGTGACGGCAAAACCATCGAGACGCTGCGGCTCGATGAAGGCCAGATCACGCAGGAACGGATTATCCGCGGCATGGTGGGCCGGGACCTGGAAAGCCTCTACCCGGACCGGGACCCGAAGATCGGGGAGGAAGTCCTGCGGATCGAGGACTGGTCCGTCAGGCATCCCCAGGACCACACACGCATGGTGGTGCACAACGCCAGCCTGAATGTCCGCAAGGGCGAAGTGGTGGGCCTCGCGGGCCTGATGGGAGCGGGCCGGACCGAGTTGGCCATGAGCGTCTTCGGGCGCACGTACGGCACGGCGATGTCCGGAAAGGTGTACAAGTACGGCAAGGAAATCAACACCTCCACCGTGTCCCAGGCGATCGGGCACGGGATCGCCTACGCCACCGAGGACCGGAAGCACTACGGCCTGAACCTCATCGAGGATATCCAGCGGAACATCTCCATGGCTGCGCTGCGCAAGCTGGTCAAGGGCGGATGGGTGGACAAGAACCGGGAAACGGTGGTGGCCAACGGCTACCGCAAGAGCATGAACATCAAGGCACCCTCCGTTGCTGCCATCACCGGCAAACTGTCCGGCGGGAACCAGCAGAAGGTGGTGTTGAGCAAGTGGATGTTCTCGGACCCGGACGTGCTGATCCTCGATGAACCCACCCGCGGGATCGACGTCGGCGCCAAGTTCGAGATCTACACCATCATCGCCAGGCTTGCGGCGGAGGGAAAAGCGGTCATTGTCATTTCCTCGGAACTGCCCGAACTCCTCGGCATCTGCGACAGGGTCTACACCCTGTCCGCCGGCCACATCACCGGCGAGGTGCCCATCGCCGAAGCATCCCAGGAAACCCTCATGCACTACATGACCAAAGAGAAGGAATAGGACCATGTCCGCCCTACGAGAATCCCTCGGCTTCCTGACAAGCCGCCTCCGGCAGGTTGGCATCTTCGTTGCCCTGATCCTGATCGTCCTGCTGTTCCAGGTACTGACCAACGGCATCCTCCTCGAGCCGCAGAACGTCACCAATCTGGTAGTCCAGAACAGCTATATCCTCATCCTCGCCATCGGCATGGTCATGGTCATCATCGCCGGCCACATCGACCTCTCGGTCGGATCGATCGCCGGCTTCATCGGCGCCGTCGCCGGCGTCATGATGGTCCATTGGGGCTGGGCCTGGTGGCTGGCCATCCCGGCCTGCCTCCTGGTCGGAGCCCTCGTCGGCGCCTGGCAGGGATACTGGATCGCCTACGTCGGCATCCCGGCGTTCATCGTCACCCTGGCCGGCATGCTGATCTTCCGCGGCCTGACGCTGATCACCCTGAAGAACCAGCAGATCACCCCGTTCCCCTCCGAACTTCGCGCACTGGGCGGCGGCTTCCTCCCGGACATTTCCGGGGGCACATCAGTGCTCGAATGGCTGACCGTCATCCTGGGCGTCGGTGCCACGGTCGCGTTGCTCATCCAGGCGCTCAAGGAACGCCGGATCCGCAAGAAGTTCGACCTCGAGAACGAACCCATGGCCTGGTTCGCGACCAAGACCACCTTCGTTGCCCTGCTCATGCTGGTCATCACGTTCCTCCTCGCAAGCTACCGGGGCACACCGATCGTCCTGATCGTGCTTGCCGTCCTGGTCATCGTGTACACGGCGCTGATGAACAACAGCGTCTTCGGCCGCCACACCTACGCAATCGGCGGCAACCTGCACGCCGCTGAGCTGTCCGGCGTCAAAACCAAAGCCGTCACTTTCCGCCTCTTCGTCAACATGGGCGTCCTGGCGGCACTGGCAGGCCTCGTATTCACGGCCAGGCTCAACTCGGCACAGCCCGCCGGCGGCACGGGATTCGAACTGGACTCCATCGCCGCGGCGTTCATCGGCGGCGCGGCAGTCCAGGGCGGCATCGGCACCGTGGCCGGCGCCATGATCGGCGGCCTGATCATGGGTGTGCTGAACAACGGCATGTCCATCCTGGGCCTGGGCACCGACTACCAGCAGCTCATCAAGGGACTGGTCCTCCTGCTCGCCGTCGGGTTCGATATCTTCAACAAGAACCGCAGCGGCGGCGGAGGAAGCGCCATCGGGAAACGGTTCAAGCTCAGGACTTCCCCGCCGGCCACCTCGGAATCCCAGGCACCCGCAGGGACGACGGACCAGGCCAAGGATCGCCCGGTCCCCGTTTCCGCAGTCAAGCCTGAGTAACCAAGAACCCTGCCCCAACTATTAACAAGGAACCGATATGTCTACCCCCATAGACCGCATTGAGATAGATGTCGCCAGTCGGCACCTTCTGGATGAAGAGCTTGATGCTGCCGTCCGTCGCCTCCAGGAAGTGGCACTCCTCACCGGCACGCACGGCATCCTGGTGACCCGTATCGCCCCGGGCCGCTACACCGCAACCCTGTCGGATCAGGTTCCTTTCGGGATGACCCGCGAACTGGTTTCCTGAGGGCTGCCGGAACCGTGGACGAGGCAACCGAAGACTGGCATCAGCTGATTGGCTGCTGGGTGGAACTCCGCTCTGGGGGGAGCGTCGTCCGTACCGGCGAAGTTGAGGCAGTTTTGGCGGACTCGTCGGTGATGTGGCTGAAGTTCAACGGCAACCATGGCCGGCAGATGGTAGCCAGGACCGACGGCTATGAGATTGTCCCGTTGGGCTGATTGAGTTTTGCCCACTGCGTCTGTAACGCAAAGGAGGCCGACGGCGGCAGGCAACTGCCGCCGTCGGCCTCCTTTTGCCGTGGCGGAGAAGGCGTCAGAACGAACCCGTGGTGAACTGCCACGTCCTGGTGGCCAGCTGGTTGCCGGCAAGGTCCCGGATGGCTGCAGCGCCGCCGGTGACCGTCACCGTGTATTTGGTTTTGGCGGCGAGTGCCAGCTGCGGGTCAAGGATCCACTGGTTGCTGGTGCCGTTCCGGAAAACTGCGGCAGCAACAACGGCGCCGGTCGCGGCGTTCTTCACCGTGAACGTGGATGCTGTTACGCCCTGGACCGCTTCGCTGAACGTCACGGACACGTTGTTGGAACGCCTGACCAGGAGGTCGTTGCTGCCGGGGACGAAGCCCGTCACCGTGGGCGCCGGACCGGTGACGAAGGTCCAGGAGGTGGTAACCAGCGGGGTGCCGGCGGCGTCGCGGATGGCGGCGGCTCCGCCCACCAGGGTTGCCGTGAACGTTGAGTCCACTGCCAGGTTGGACGCCGGATCCAGGGTGGCGGTCTTCGTTGTGGCGGTGTAGGTGACTGCGGCCGGGATAACGGCGCCGGCGGCATTCTTGAGGACGAATGTTCCGCTGCCCACGCCCTGGACTGCGGCGCTGAAGGTGGCCGAGACGTTGCTGGCCACGGGGACCGCCGTCGAATTCGCGCCAGGTGACTTGGCCGTAACCGTCGGGGCGGGGAGCACTGGGGCGGGCGGAGGGGTGGACACGGGGGCCGCGCCGGCAGAGTAGAGCAGGCGGTTCGGCGTGCCTGCTCCGGTGCCGCTGACGACGCCGGCAGTCGAGCCGGATGCCAGCGCCGCCGCAACCTGCGCCGGCGTGAGCGCCGGATTCTGGGCGAGCAGGACAGCCCCCGCGCCCGCAGCGTGCGGCGTGGCCATGGACGTGCCGGACATGGAGGCGGTCGCCGTGGTGGAGGTGTAGGACGCGGACGTGATGCCCACCCCGGGTGCGTAGAGGTCAACGCAGGAGCCGTAGTTGGAGAAGCTGGCCTGCCGGTCGGCGGAATCGCTGGCTGCCACAGTGACGGCGGATGGAACGCGGGCGGGGGAACTGCCGCAGGCGTCAACGGCGGAGTTGCCGGCGGCCACAAAGGCGGCCACGCCGTCGTTGATGACGCTTTGGAGTGCGGCGTCCACGGCTGCGCTGGCCGCCCCGCCGAGGCTCATGTTGACCACGGCCGGAGTGCCCGCAGCGTGGTTGGCTGCGATCCAGTCGAGTCCGGCGACGACGTCGGAGTTGTAGCCGGAGCCGTTGCAGTCCAGGACCCTGACGGGGACCACTGTCGCTGCCTTGGCCACGCCGTAGGTGGTCCCGGCCACCGTTCCGGCCACGTGGGTGCCGTGGCCGTTGCAGTCCCCGGAGCCGCGGCCGTCGGCCACCGCCGTCCAGCCAGCCGTGATGCGGCCGGCGAACTCGGTGTGGGTTGCGAGGACGCCGGTGTCCACCACGTAGGCGCTGACCCCGGCACCGGCCGCGGTCCAGCTGTAGGAGCCGGAAAGTGGCAGGGCCCGCTGGTCCACCCGGTCCAGTCCCCAGGGCGCCGGTTGCTGCGTTTCGGAGATGGTGACCGGCGCGTCTGCCTCCACGGACACCACCCGCCCTGAACGGGACAGCGCCTCGGCCTGAGCCGGCGTTGCGGTCACAACGGCGCCACGGACGGCGTGCGAAAACGTCCTGCCCACGCCAAGGCCGCGGGAGCGGATGGCTGCAGTTTCTGTGGCAACGTCGGCGTCGGCGGCGTAGCGGACGAGGTAGCGGACGCTGGGCTCGCTGGCCGGGGCAACAGCGGCTGCCGGAAAACCGGTGGCGGTCAGGGCGACGGCGGAAACAAGCATCGCGGCAGCGGCGGGCCGGAGCAGGCGTGGTGTAGGAATTTTAGGGTCCTTGCAGGGCGGCTGGGCGGTTATTGGCGGGCGGGGAGGCCCCGCCCACCACCAGAATAGGAGCCAGCTGCATGCCGCGAACCGGAATTTCGCCAATCCTGCGCCAACCCTTTGCCGGCTACGGAAATCCGTGGTTTGCCTTGAGGGAAACGCCCGCCGGAGTGGCCTGGGCCGTCAGTCTTCTGTGGGGGTGGTCCTGTTGGGGTGGTAGGCCCGCCAGCTGTGTTCGGGCTCGAAGCCCAGCAGCCTCCGCGCCTTGCCGATGGAGAGCATGGTCTCGTGCTCACCGAGTTCCCTTGTCACGGTCACGTTCGGGAAGACCTCGGCGGCGAGGCTGGCGCTGGAACGGCTCATCACGGTGTCCGCGTTGGCGATGATGAACGCTTCAAACCCGGGCCGCCCGTTTTCCAGGGCCCGCGCCACCGCCTGCGCACCGTCACGGCCGTCGATGTAGCCCCAGAGGTTCCATTTGCGCAGCGTGGCGTCGGCATCGAAGGACGGGAAGCGTTCGTAGTCCGCCGCGTCCATCACGTTGGAAAACCGCAACGCCACGATGCTCAGCTCCGGATCCCACCGGGTCAGCTCAATCGCCATCTGCTCCTCGAGGTGCTTCACCAACGAGTACGTGCTCTCCGGACGGGCGGGGTATTCCTCATCGACGGGAATGTAGGGAGGGTCGACGTCGAACGGCAGTCCCAGCACCGTCTCACTGGAGGCGTAGACCACCTTCTTGATCCCGGCCCGGCGGGCCGCCTGGAACACGTTGTAGGTGGAGAGCATGTTGTTCTCGAACGTTGCAGCGTCCGGCAGGATGCCCGGCGCCGGGACGGCACCCAGATGCACGACGGCGTCAAAACCCGTGTGCCTGTCATCCAGTCCCAGCAGCACATCCACCACCTGCCCGTAGTCGCGCAGGTCCACGACGGCCAGGCCCGGGCTCCGGTCCCCCGCACGATCAAGGACCAGCACCTGATGCCCGTCCGCCGTGAGCCTGCGGACAACATGCCGCCCCAGCTTCCCACTCCCGCCGGTCACCGCAATTCTCATGAGTATTCCTGTCCTAGGTTGCGAGGAATTTCTCGACGGCGGCGATGGCCGCTTCGGTGATTTCGCCGGGGCTCCCGCTGCCGTCAACGGAGACAAGCAGGCCCCGGCCCGCATAGACGGACACTACCTCATGCGTTTCGCGGTGGTAGAGATCCAGCCTCCGCCGGAAGACGTCCACGGTGTCATCCTTGCGGCCCTGGTCCTGGGCGCGCTTCAGCATCCGCTGTTCGAGTTCGGCATCCGGGGCCTGGAGTTCGATGACTGCGTCCACTCGCTGGTCCCGGGCGGCCAGCATGTTGTCCAGTTCGGTGACCTGCGGCGCCGTCCTGGGGTAGCCGTCCAGCAGGAAGCCTGCCTGGACGTCGGCGTCCAGCAGCCTGTCCTTCACCAGGGCGTTGGTCAGGTGGTCGGGCACAAACAGGCCGTCGTCCAGGTATTTGGAGGCTTCCTTGCCCAGCGTAGTTTCCCGGCCGACGTTGTCCCGGAAGATCTCGCCGGTTGAGACGGCGGGGATGTTGAAATGCCGCGCGATATGTTCGGCCTGGGTGCCTTTGCCGGAGCCGGGCGGACCGATGATGAGCAGTCTGGTCATGTCTACGTCCCTCTGCGGCGCCATCGCCGCTGGTCTCGGGGTCCGTCGCCGGCAACGCCAACGCGTGGTTCATTCTGCCCACAGTTGGCAACACAATGCCAGCCTCCGGGAGGGGATCCGGAGGCTGGCATTAGCTTGAAGGGTCGTTAGAACCTGGACGCCGCTGCCGGAGGAGCACTCACAGCCTGGTTGCCGTTGAGGTCCTTGACCCCGGGCGGTGGCGCCACGGTGGGGGACGATGTACCCACACCTGGTTTGGCGCTGCCGGCTCGCTGTCCCAGCGTGATCGTGAGGGTTTGGTTGCTGTTGTTCCAGGCGATCTTCGAAGCATTGCCACCATTTCCCTCGAAGGTGAGATTGCCCGAGTTTGCGTAAGTTGCCCCCAGCGAAACCGTCCCGATGTTGAAGGTGCAGCCGGCCAATGTCCGGCTCACGGTCAGGTTCGTGCCGGTAATCGTTACCACCACGTCGCCATTGGCTGATGCTTCGGGAGGCTGCTGGCCAGTCACCCATGTGCTGCATATGGACGGGAGATTCATGGGCTTCGAGAACTGGATGGTAACCGTGTCGCCCTTTTCGGCCGTCCCTTGTGTGCCGCTGTTGACGAGGGTGACCTTGGCCGTAGGCGCAACCGTGTCCTTCGTCGACGTCGCCGTCCCGGGCGCGCTGGCGTTGCCTGCCGCATCAGTGGCCACCGCCGAGTAGGTGATGGTGCCATCGGTAAAGGTGGTCAGGTCGAAGTTGGCTGCCGTCCACTGGCCGGAACCGTTCGTGGTTACCGTCTGTGAGGCCGTGTGCGCTGCACCCGCGTCCTTGACGGTGACTGTCACCGAGGAAAGGGCTTCGGCGGTGCCGCTCACAGGAGCGCTGGCGGCATTCGCGATATTGACGGGTGAAGGAGCAACGATCGTTGGTGCCGCCGGCGGGGTGGAATCTCCTACGGCACCCCCGCTGCGTGCTGATTCCAGACCAGCCCAGGCGCCGAGTACCGGCGTGACGGTGTAGTACCAGGTGCCGCCCGGCAGGTTTGCTTCGGTGCATGTCAGGGCGGCGACGGTTCCGGCGCAGCCACCCGCGGCGGCAACCTTGGTGCCGCCGGTCCCAGCCGAGTAGCGCGCAACGGTGTACCCGGCAACCGGGCGTCCCGCCGCCGTCGTGCCTTGCGCCCAGCTGACCGCAGCGGCACCGGAGGAAACCGACGCAGCCGGGGCCGCTACGGCGGGGATGGAGTCGGCCTTGGCAGTGCCGGCGTTGCTGCCCAGCGTCTGCCAGAACGCGTTCGCCGCGGGGCCGCCCCAGGAAATGACGAGGGCTGCGGCCACCACTCCGGCGATGCGGGCGTGCCTGCCCGGCCGGAACTCGGAACGCCGGGGGGTCTGGCTGGGGCGGCTCATTTCCGTGCCTCCAAGGTGACGGGCAGGCTGAACGTTGCACCCTGGCAGCCGGACGACGATGCAGTGGACATGGCGGCGGCCGCCGGCAAGGCGATCAGGACGGACGAATTTGCCGGAATGGTGACTGTGGGAGCCAGCGGGGCGGCAGGATCCACGAACGTCACGCCCGTGGTGGTGCAGCCGGGGTGGTTGGCGTCCGCCGTCGCGGCCCCGTTGCCGCGGATGGCGTAAACCTTGACCGGGAAGTTGTTGGGGTTTTGCGCCCGGACGGCAACATCGGCGGTGCCGCCCGGGACGAGTGTGCCTTGCGGGCTGTCGCCGGCCACCAGCGCTTCCACGGTCACGGTGGCCATGGTGCCGTTGGTGGCGGATCCTGTTCCCGCTCCCGTTGATGCCCAGTATGCGTAGGCCGCGCCCGCGCCTGTCGCGATGCAGAGGGCGACGGTTGCTGCCGCAGTCTTGGCAGCCAGCCGTCCGGACGTCTTTTTCGGTGTTTCGGTCATGTCAGTTCCCCTCCCCTGCTCCGGAGTAGGCGAGCTGGAGCGTGGCGCCCTTGCAGCCGTCCTGGTTAAGCGCCGTATCCAGCATGGCGATTTTGGGCCACTGTGCTGAGTCCGGGTTGAGGGATTGGAGTGTTTTGGACCCCATTGGAACGGTGAGCGGATAGGCCCCGCTGTAATTGGTCACCACGTAGTCCGCCGTTGTACAGGGGAGCCCCGCCGCAACCGCAGCCTGGGTCCGTGTGATGCCGGCGATGGAGACCGAGAGGCTGGACAGTGCCAGGCTCTTGTTGTTGGCGTTGGAGAAGGAGAGATTCAGCGGAATGGTGGCTCCCGGTGTCAGCGGGGCACCAAGGTTCCCGGAAATGCTGAACGTTTTTTTGGACGACTGGACATAGAGCTGGACCACAACGCCGGCCGCCTGGCTGGCGCCGGCCGCCGTCGCAATGGTCAGGTCCGACTTTCCTTCCGGTGTGGTCGCTGAGGTGGCGACGGTCAGCACGACTGTGGCGGTTTTACCGGAACCCGGCGTCACCGACGCCGGTGCGAAGGCCGCCGTCGTATTGGCCGGAAGGCCCGAAACAGTGGGGGTGATGCTGCCGCTGAAGCCGTTGGCGGCGGTGAGGGACACGGAATAGCTGACCGGTTCTCCCCGGTCAACTGTCCGGCTGGAGGGATTCACCTGGATGGTGACGCCCTGTTTGTTGCCCTGGCTCCCGCCCTGGCCGGCCGCGAAGATGGTGCCCGCCGAAACGAGCATGACCAGAAGCCCCACCAGCAGCACTTTCACTGCGGTGGTGGTTCTTCGCATGGCTGTGCGGAAGTACCCAGATTCGTTCTGCACGTCTAGCCCTTCTGGCCTGGTCTGACTCGAGCGGGAGGTGGAATTCGCCGGCAGGGAAGGTTCGTCTCCTCCCCCGCCGGCGAAGCTTGTTAGACGCTGCCGACGGTGATGGTCACAATGGCGCCCTTGCAGGCGCTCTGGTCCACGGTTGCACTGTCATTGAACGTCAGTGTTCCGCTGCCCACAGAGGTGCCGGATGAGTTCGCCGCGACGGTGGTGTTGCTGGTGACCGCTGTGACGCCGAACCAGGCGGGCAGGCAGCCCGCGACGTTCGTGGTCACGGTGGCGGTCAGGACGCCCACCTTGGTGCTGGTGTTGGGGTCGGCATTGTCTGCCGTGTAATCCACCGCGCGGCTGTCCCCCGGGGTAAGTCCGCCGGTGAAGTTGGCATGCAGCGTGACCGTGCCGCCGCCGGACGAGTTGGTAGCAGTGCCCGAACCGGTGCCCGTGGTGGTCCAGTAGGCGTAGGCCGCGCCGCCGCCGCCGGCTACCAGGGCAAGTGCTCCGGCGGCTGCCAGGACCTTGTTCTTCTTCGTCATTTTGCGCATGAGTGAGACTCCTTTGGCTGGGGTAAAGGCTTGACGGTGAGACGCACAGCCATCGGGGACCACTAAGGGAACTTACTTCCGGCTGATCGATGACGCCCCTACTCCCCGGCGCCGAGAGCGCAAACAACGCGTAGCAGTACTGGTTTTTTGGGCACAGCCCGGGCGGTGACCTCTTGGATTGCGGACCGGGTACTCAGTTTTGCGGCAAGGATCCTGGCCAGATCGTCTTCCTTAGCCACGTCACGGCCCACAAACCTAGCGGTGCGTAACCGTGCCGCGCGTACCTCCCAAGTGACGTTTCCACAGGCCAGAGCGTGTATATACTTCTGGTTATCGGTTTAGCAGCAGGCCGTTGGAAAGTTCGTCGATCCAGCGACCCATACCGCCAGTCCCCCTTCGAGGTTGGCGGGACGTTGCCGGCTCGTTTTGACCTGAGCGAATGGCACCAAGAATCGTGGCCAGCGAGTCAACAGCAAAAACCGATACATCCATCACCGAGCACCTGCATGAACTCGTCCTCAACAGCTCCGATGTTGAGGACTTCCTTAACGAGCTCGCCCGCGTATCCGTGCGGGGCCTCTCGGACCTTGACGACGAAGTCCTTTGCAGCATCACCCTGCTGCGGGAGCGCAAGGCAGCCACCGTGGCCAGCAGCGGGCCGGATGCCCAGGCCATCGGCCAGATCGAGTATGAGTGCACCGACAGCCCCGGCATGGCCGCATCGCTGGAGCAGGCCACCATCCATATCCCCGATGTCACGGACGACGACCGCTGGCCGGAGTACTCTGCCGCCGTCCTCGGCCAGGGGGTCCGCTCGGTCCTTGCCCTGCCGTTCGAGCTTGAGGGGGACACGAAGGCCGCCCTGCTGCTGTACTCCCGGCGGCCCAACCGGTTTGACGGCCGCGTACTCAAATTCGCGGCGGACTTCGTCAGCCAGACATCCCTCGCCCTCCGCCTCGCCGTGCGGTTCGCGCACTACAGCGAGACGGCAGCGAACCTGAGGGCAACGCTGGAATCCCGCACTGTGATCGACATGGCCGTGGGCATCATCATGGCCCAGAACCGCTGCAGCCAGCTCGATGCCTTCGAGATCCTCAAGACCGCCTCCAGCACCCGCAATTCGAAGCTCCACGACGTGGCCGCGGCCGTGGTCAACTCCCTGGGGCAGGGACCCGCGCGCACGCACTACGACGGGTAAGCTCCGACGGCGGCAGGCCGGCGTCGAACATTTCCGACGGAGGCCAGCCAGCTGTCAGGTGATGGGATCCGCCCCGGGCGGCTGGCCGGCGTCGGACCCTGCCACCACCGCGATGGCTCCCAGGAGCAGCGCGGCGTTGGCCCAGAAGATCCCCAGCACGCCGAGGGGCGCGGCAACGGAGCCAACGGCGATCGGCAGCGTGATCTGCGCCAGCCGGTTGACCGTCATCCTCAGTCCCAGGACCGCCCCGTGGCTCGACGATGCGGTGAGTGACACCACCCAGGCCATGGTGAGCGGCTGGGGGATGCCGAGCCCCAGCCCCAGCCCGATCATCACGGCAATGGCGCCATAGGGGCCCACCAGCGGAAGGGCAGCCAGTGACAGGACAGCCGCGCCGATGGAAACGATCAACATTGCCTTGCGTCCGAAACGCGAAATCAGCCGGGTGAGGCCCAGCCTGCTCGCGACGGAGACGGCAGCCCGGAGGGCAAGCAGCATCCCCACGACGGCGGCGCTGACTTTCTGCTCGGTGGCCCAGACCGGGACGAACGCGTACATCAGATCCACGGTCACCAGCACGGCCCCGCTGACCACCAGCGAGCGCCACAGTCCCGGCGCCTTCAGGACACCTGCCACGCTGACGGGCTCCGCGGCGGTCGTGTGCCGGCCTTTGCGAAGGCCGGCGTCGGTCCGCCGCAGGAAGAAGTAGGCGGGCGTGGCCAGGGCACTGAAGCCGAGGCAGACCAGGAGCCCCAGGGTGGTGTCGGGCGCAGCCCCGTCTGCGATGCCCAGCGAGGCCACGAGCGTGACGGCGGGCGGACCGATGAGCTGGCCGATGGAAGCGGCGGCGGTGAGCGTACCGAACGCACTGTCAGTGGATCCTTCAGTGCTGACGTGTGCAACGAATGCCTGCTGGCCAACCATCACCATGAGGTGCCCCAGGCCGATGATGGCGCTGGCAGCCAGCAGGACGGGAAGTCCCCGCACGGCGAGCATGAGCACCGTACCCGCGGCCGCCATCAGCAACCCGATGAAGGCCATGGCGGTGCCGCCGAACCTGTCGGCCAGCCGGCCCGCTGGCAGGGCGGTCAGCAGCGCGGGCAGCGCGAAGCTCGACGCCAGGACGCCCAGGAACACGGGGTCCGCGCCTTCGGAAAGGGCCCGGTATCCGATGATGAGCCGGATTCCCACCCACGCGGCCTGGGCCAGGACCGCCTGCGCGCTGAGCGCCCGCCGCCATCTGGCGGCACTCACGCCCGCAGCGGAATTTCGTCCGCTCCGCCCAGCAGGCGGGTCAGGTCCTCGATTCCGTCCCTGGCAGCCCGGTAGCGGGCAGGGTCCAGGTGGAAGACCGCCAGCTGCAGGGCATAGGCAAGGAGAACGGGGATCAGCTGGGTCCGGTACTCACCGTCGTCGCCCCGCCTGGCGGTAATGAGGTGGTCGGGGCTGGGGCGGAAATGGTAGCCGGGAACGTCCGAGATCAGGATGCTCTTGCCTCCCCGCCGGGCAGCCTCGGACACCAGGGCACCCAGCTGCATCGGAGCCTCACGCAACGCAAAGCCTATGAGTGTGCTGTTTTCGTCGAAGCTGATGAACCGCTCGGCCAGATCCTTCGGCGCGGTCCCCATCGTCACCGTGGTCAGGCCCAGCCGCCGCAGGCGCCGGGCCATCAGGTCACGGGTGGGCTTCTCATCGTCCCTCGAGAACAGATAGATGGTCCGGGATTCATGCAGGGTCCTGGCGGCCGCGTCCAGGTCTTCCTGGGACACAAAGTGCGGCAGCCGCTTCAGGGCGACGATCTCATCTGCCACGAACGCGGACAGGTCGTAGCCGGTATCCCCTCGCATGATCCCGCCGTGCTGCTCGTGGACCTCAGCCTCGTCCTTGCGCAGGTCGTTGCGCAGGTCCGGGTAGCCGCGGTAACCCAGCTTCTTCGCGAGCCGCACAACGGTCGACTCGTGGGTCTTGGCCCGGTCCGCAACCTCCGCGGCGGGAATTCCTGACATGTAATCGCCCATGAGGACGTTCATGACGCGCTCCTCCGAGGCGCTGAGCTGGACCGTACTGCTGGCCACTACTGCTTTAAAACCCACTCTGGCTCTCCTTTGAGGTTCCCTGAGGTTCCTGCTTGAAACACTGTGATGCTTGACACTCTCTCACGGACATGCAATCCTGTGCAAGGTTGCAAGTTTGCTTTAGGGCTCATCCTGCTTCCCCTATTTTCTCCACTTTGCCGCAGAGAGGCGGACAACGAAGATGCAAACCCTCAACGCACCTGTTGCGCTTGAATGGACGGTGGCCGCAGCGGCCGTCGCCGGGGGCCTGACCATGGCTGTGGTCGGCGCCGGCTACGGGCTGACGAACACCTCCGGCGTGGGGGCCGGGTTCTTTCCCACAGTGGCCGGCACGCTCATGGCGGTGGCCGGTGTCCTCTGGGCCCTCCAGCTGGTGGCCGCGCGCCGGGCACCCGTCCCGGCAGCAGTCACCGGCGACACCGTGGAGTCGCTGCCGCCGCACCACGAATCCGAATCCGCGCTGGTATCCCTGCTCGACGACGACAACAGCGACGAACCCGACGCTCCGGATTTCCCGGACCGCCAGGGGTGGGCACGTGTGGGGATCATCTCCGGCGCCATCCTCCTCGCCGCCCTGCTGCTCCCACTGCTGGGCTACACCGTTGTGATGACGCTGATGCTGGGGACCATCCTGTTCTTCGTCAGCAAGCGGAAGCTGTGGATGGCGGCCCTGGTGGCTGTGGGTTCCGCGCTGGCGTCACGGCTGGTCTTTGAGGTCTGGCTGGGAACGGCCCTGCCGACGGCCAGCATCGATTTCCTTGCCGGACTGGGGCTGTAACCATGGGATTCGATCAGCTCCTCGGCGGCCTGGCCACCGTCTTTACCCCCGAACACCTCCTGTTCGCACTGCTCGGCTGTGTCCTGGGCATGCTCGTGGGTGTCCTTCCCGGCTTCGGCCCGGCCGCGGCCGTGTCACTCCTGATCCCGGTCACGTTCGGCCTGGATGCCACTTCCGCGATCATCATGCTGGCCGCCATCCTGTACGGTGCGGCCTACGGCGGAACCACGACGGCGGTCCTGCTCCGGATTCCCGGCGAGGCCTCCTCCATCGCCACCACGCTCGACGGCTACCAGATGGCCAAGCAGGGACGCGGCGGTCCCGCCCTGGTGATCGCAGCACTCGCTTCCTTCGTCGGCGGCCTGATCGGCGTCATCGGCTTCGTGGTGGTGGCGCCGTTCAGCCGGCTTGCCCTGGAATTCGGCGCACCCGAACTCTTCCTGGTCTCCCTCCTGGGCTTCGCCCTCATCACGAGCTTCGCCGGCTCCAACCCGGCCAAGGCCCTGCTCAGCGCCGCGGCCGGACTGGGCATCGCCACCGTCGGCGTGGACTCCGGCGTCGGCATTGCCCGTTTCACCTTTGACATGCCGGAACTGTTCGACGGCCTGGGTCTGGTGGCCATCGTGATGGGCGTCTTTGGCCTCAGCGAAGTCCTCGGCCAGGCCCAAAAGGGTCCGCTCGGTGTTCCGAGCCCGCTCAAGGTTGCCCGGCTCCTGCCCACCCGCACCGACCTGCAGCGTTCGGCCTTCCCGTCGCTGCGCGGATCAGTGATCGGCTTCTTTATGGGCCTCCTGCCCGGCTCCCCCGGCGCCGCAACATCGCTGGCCTCCTACGCCGCCGAAAAGCGGATCTCCAGGCGCAGCAAGGAATTCGGCAAGGGCGCCGTGGAAGGCATCGCCGGACCGGAAGCGGCGAACAACGCGCTCGCCGTCTCGTCCATGATCCCGCTGTTCACCCTCGGCATCCCCACCTCCGCCACCGTGGCCATCATGGCTGGCGCGTTCACCATGAACGGCCTGATCCCCGGGCCCCTGCTGTTCCGCGACAACCCCGACGTTGCCTGGGCCATCATCGCCAGCCTCATCGTGGGCAACCTGATCCTGCTGGTACTCAACGTCCCGCTGGCCCGGGTCTGGATCGCCGTCCTTAAGGTTCCGTTCCACTACCTCATGGCCGCCATCCTGGCGTTTATGTTCCTCGGCACCTACTCCATCAACGGCAGCGCCTTCGACATCCTGATCATGCTCGGCGCCGGCATCCTCGGCTACATCTTCCAGCTGGTCAAAGTGCCGCTCACCCCGCTGGTCCTGGGACTCATCCTGGGCCCGCTGCTGGAGGAGAACTTCCAGCGGTCACTGGCGCTTTCCCGCGGCGACTACAACGTATTCCTGCAGGGCCCCATCAGCCTCACCCTCATCGGCGTGATTGTCCTGGCCATCCTGTTCGGCGCAGTCCGCCCCCTCATTGCTTCCATGCTGAAGAAAAAGACCATCACCCCCATCGCACCAAAGGAGCTTGCGAAATGAAGAAACTCACCGCACTGACCACCACCGCACTGGCCGCATCAGTTGCCCTGGCCCTCACAGGCTGCGGCGGACAGGCCGGCAGCACCACCAGCAGCGCCGCCGCAGATTTCCCGAAGGCGGGCTCCACCATCGAGTGGATCGTCCCCTCGGCCGCCGGCGCCGGCAACGACATCCTGGCCCGCATCGTGGCACCAGCCATGCAGGAGGATCTCGGCGCCAACATCAAGGTGGTCAACAAGGAGGGCGGCAGCCAGGTGGTCGGCCTGAACTACGTCGCCCAGTCCAAGCCGGATGGCCTCACTTTCGGCAACACCAACATCCCCTCCATCCTGGGCCGCTACCTGGACCCCAGCAAAAAGGCTGCATTCGACCGCAGCAGCTTCACGCCCATTGGTTCCTTCGCCACCAACTCCGTGGTGATCGGCGTCAACAAGGACAGCAAGTACAAGACCCTCAAGGACCTGTTCGACGCCGTCAAGGCGGAACCGGGCAAGATCACCGTGGGCACCGATTCACGCGCCGGTGACGACCACATCAACCTGCGCCTGCTGGAGAACAAGCTGGGCCTGGACTTCAACATCGTGCATTACAACAGCGGGGCCGACAAGGTGGCGGCTATCGTCTCCGGCGAGGTGGACTTCGCGCTCGGCGGCGTGTCCAGCTTCTTCGGCCAGTACAAGTCCGGAGACATCAAGCTCCTGACAGTCATCGAGGACAAGCCGAGCACGTTTGTGCCGGACGTGCCCACGATGAAGAGCGCCGGTTACGACGTCGAGCCGATGGCCAGCAACTTCGCCCTCTCCGTCCCGTCCAAGACGCCCAAGGAAGTTGTGGCCAAGCTTGAGTCGTCGCTGAAGAAGGCCGCCGAGACGCCGGCCGTGCAGGAGAAGCTCAAGGGCGCGGCCACGCAGCCGGCCTGGGTCCCAGCCGCCGAGGTCAGCAAGATGTGGGAAGAGCGCGAAACCCTGATCAAGCCGGTCATCGATGAACTCCTGAAGCAGCAGTAACCGTGGACACCAGCAGAAAGGCCGGCGACACCATGCAGGCAGAACACACCTCCCCCGTCTCCACCGCTGAGCTGGTGCGCCGCCTGGCAGCCATCCCGGCAGCGAACATCGGCGACGCCCAGGAACGCATCGGCGTGGCGTCGGCCCTGTCGCCCTCCTGGCCGGGGGCCAAGCTCGCCGGACCTGCCTACACGGTATGGACCCGGCCGGGCGACAATCTCTACATCCACAAGGCCCTCGACGAGGCCCAGCCGGGCGACGTGATTGTGGTCAACGGCGGCGGGGACCAGTCCCGTGCCCTGATCGGCGACATGATCGGCCTCCGCGCCAAGAACATGGGCCTGGCCGGCTTTGTGATCGACGGCGCCGTCCGCGACGCCGACGCCCTCGCGGACTGCGGACTCCCCGTCTTCGCCCGCTCGGTCACGCCCGCCGGACCCTACAAGTTCGGCCCCGGCCGGCTGCAGCTCCCGGTGGCGATTGACGGCGTCGTGGTTTCCCCCGGCGACATTGTGGTGGCAGACGCCGACGGGGTTGTGGTGGTCCGGCGCGACGAAGCCGAACAGGTTCTGGCCGAAGCGGAAAAGATCGAAGCGAAGGAAGCGGCCAAGCGCATCGCTTTCGAGGGCGCCTCCGTCTGACCCGCTGGCATCAATTGGCCAACGCATGGCCGGCTCAACCACGGTTGGGCCGGCCATTGCGCTGCCCGGCCTCTTTCACAGGCTCAGCACATACCCGGCAAATCGAAGCGATAGCTTGGCTGCCTAGAAATGATGCATGACTCCTCTCAAGAACAAACAACGCAAGGGCAGCCGGGTCCGGCGCGCCGTCGTCGCCGGGGCCGTGGCCCTTACGCTTTCCGCAGGAGGTGCCACGGCCTGGGCGCTGGACCGGTTTGTGATCCAGCACGTGGAGATCTCGGACGTCTCCGCCTACCAGGCCAGCCAGTCGGGTACCGGCCAGAGCACGACGGCCGACACCACAACCGATTCCACCACTGCCGCCGTCACCAGCGATACGTCCTACGTCTCGGACAGCTCGAACATCAGCATCTCCACGGTGACCACCGGCAGCGGCGACAGCACCGTCACCTACTACGTTGCCGACGTCGTACTCGACGACGCCACAACCCTCCAGTCCGCCTTCGCCAACAACAGCTTCGGTGAGAACATCACCGAAACCACGTCCGCCATCGCAGAGGCCAACAACGCGATCTTCGCGATCAACGGCGACTACTACGGCTTCCGCGACACCGGCATCGTGATCCGGAACGGCGTGGTGTTCCGCGACGAAGGCGCCCGCCAGGGCATGGCCTTCTACCGCGACGGCACCGTCAAGGTCTACGACGAAACCACCACCACCGCCGAGCAGCTTCTCGCCGACGGCGTCTGGAACACACTCTCCTTCGGCCCGTCCCTGCTGGACAACGGCGAAGTGGCCGACGGCATCGAGGACGTGGAGGTGGACACCAACTTCGGCAACCACTCCATCCAGGGCGAACAGCCGCGCACCGCCGTCGGGATCATCGACGAAAACCACCTGGTGTTTGTGGTGGTGGACGGCCGCAGCCCCGGCTACAGCGCGGGAGTCACCATGACCGGGCTGGCGGAAATCATGCAGGGCCTCGGCGCCACCACGGCGTACAACATCGACGGTGGCGGATCCTCCACCATGTACTTCAACGGCGAACTGGTCAACAACCCCTTGGGTGAGAACAAGGAACGCGGCACCTCCGACATCCTCTACATCGCGGATTAGGGCCGGCCATGATCATCCTGATCCCGGCCTACGAGCCGGACCAGCAGCTGCCCGCCCTGATCCGATCCATCCGCGACGCCGAGCCGTGGGCCACCGTGGTGGTGGTTGATGACGGCAGCGGCCCCGGCTACAAGGACGTGTTCGACGGCGTCAAGGCACTCGGGTGCCACGTCATCGAACACGCGCGGAACCGGGGAAAAGGCTTCGCACTGAAGACCGGGTTCGGGTTCATCGCGGACCACCTGCCGGGCCGCAACGTTGTCTGTGCGGACAGCGACGGCCAGCACACCATCGTGGACATCCTTAAGGTGGCGGCAGCGGTGCAGCCCGGCTCGCCGGCCATGGTGCTGGGAACCCGGAACTTCACCGGCGCCGTCCCCGCCCGTAGCAAATTCGGCAACACCGCCACCCGGCTGCTGTTCACACTGGCCACCGGCGAGCGCATCTCCGACACCCAGACCGGACTCCGCGGCTACCCGGCAGCCATGCTCCCGTGGCTGCGCTCCATCCGCGGCGAGCGCTACGAGTACGAACTGAACCTGCTGCTCGAAGCCAAGCACGCCGGCTACGCCATCTCCACCGTGGACATCGCCACCGTCTACCTGGACCACAACTCGGGCTCGCACTTCCGGCCGCTGGCGGACTCCGTCCGGATCTATGCCCCGCTGCTGAAGTTCCTGGCGTCATCCTTCACAGCGTTCCTCGTGGACACCGTGGTGTTCCTGCTGCTGACACTGGTCACCGACTCGCTGCTGCTGGCCGTCGTGGGTGCCCGGGCCGTGAGCTCGGCCGTGAACTTCCTCGTCAACCGGCGTGTGGTGTTCGAACACGGACGGGACCGGCCCGCCGCTGCTGCCGGCCTGCGCTACTTCAGCCTGGTGATCGTCCTGCTGGCCGCCAACTACGGCCTCATCTACGCCCTGGACGCGTTGTCCGTGGCCGCTCTCCCGGCGAAGATCCTCGCTGAAATCGCCCTCCTGGCCGTCAGCTACGCCGTGCAGCAGCGGTTTCTCTTTTCGCGGCGCACGGCCACAGCGGTGCACGGGAGGAACGGATCCAGCCAGGTTGCCGGGAAGCAGCCCGCGAAGGCCGGCAACCGGGACACGGCCACGCGACGCTAAAGCCTCGGCGTAAAGGTCAGTCTGCCGCTTGATACTGATGGAATGACATCTCAGGACCCTCGTAGGGCCGGGACCGCCACGGGAAAAATTATCGAACGGAGTCATTTATGCAGATGAGATCGGTATATATCAAACGACCCACGCGCACCGTATTAGCCTTACTCCTCGTGGCTGCCACCGCACTCGGCGCCCCCGCTCCCGCCGTGGCCGATACCCCCAACCCCGTCACCTGTGAGGGTTATCCCGAAAAGCGTCACTTCGTTGATTCCCAGTCCTGGTGGTTGCCCACCGAGGGCGCGGCTCCTGCCGGTACGGACCACGGTCATATCCACGTGGGGGCTTGTATCCCCGAACGCGAAACCATGACCGGACCCTTTAGGCTCGACATCCGCATGGTTTTACATGATCCCGGCCTCCAAAAGGTCAATACCGGCAGTACCGCCACGCCATATGTATCGGTTGTCATGAAAGATAGCTCGATCGAGACGACGCAGTCCAAGCTCTACCAAGCAGGCTGGACCTGTTCCACTCCAGGGACGTGCACTCGTTGGGGCCAGGTTACGGTCGACCCATCCATTTTCACGACCGATGGTCTCAAAGAAACGCGCCTGCGTTTCTTCTCTGACGTCAAAGACCTTGCTGCCAACGGCACGACAAGCACCGCCCGCATGACCGCCAGCATGAATTTTCAGTACTACGTCGATCTCTCGCCCACCCGCACTGTCAAGGACATCTCCCGCGATACCTACTTGCGTGGTAAGGGATGGTATTCAGCGCCAGGCAACGATCTGGCGGTAGGCGGCTATTGTGAAGCGGACCTCATGACCGTTCCAGTTCCTGATGCTCCCATCAGCGGCATATGGTCCCCCGCTGTCAAGATGGTTTGGCACGGCGACGCTGGCGACCCGCCCGTCACGGCCCATGAAGTCCGCATCGACCCAGATTTCCATAACAACATTCCCGGTAGAATCATCCGTCAGGCGAGCGGAGAGTACGATGCCCCGATTGGTATCGACACCAGGCAGCTGACCAATGGCAGGCACACACTGTTCCTGCGCGCCGAATGCAATGACCAGCACGGCCGTAACTCCACCACCTCGGGCGTCCTGATCGTGCCATTTGACGTCAACAACGGCGCCGTCGCCGACACCACGGCTCCGAGCACCCCAGCCAACCTATCCTCACCATCGAAAACCACGACTACGGTTGCCCTGGCCTGGGACGCCGCTACCGATAATGTCGGCGTCACCGGCTACAGGGTTTATCGCAACGGCACACAAGTTGCTGATCAGCCGGGCCGCACGTATACCGACTCAGGTCTATCGCCGGCCACTGCTTACACGTACACGGTCAGGGCTTACGACGCCGCCACGAACCTTTCAAACCCGTCGACAAGTCTCACCGTCACCACAAATGCTCAGACAGGCGGGATTCAGCGCCAGGGCATGAGCACATTGGTTAACACCACGGCTACCACGAGCCACACCATTTCCAAGCCCGCTTCGGCCGCGGAAGGCCAGGTCTGTGTCGCCTCATTGGCGATCAACGGCTCGACCGTTTCAGCGGCCCCGACCGGCTGGACCCAGTTTGCCGCAATCACGTCGATCTCCAACCCGCATCTGTATGGCTACTACCACGTCATGGGTGCGTCCGAACCTGCCAGCTACACGTGGACCACGGCAGGGTCGGTCGCCAGCGGTGGCGGCATCAGCTGCTACACGGGAGTGAACACCACAACGCCGTTGGACACAACAGCCTCGGTAGCCGCGTCAGCCGTCGCTGCCTCCACGGGCACGGTTACTGGAGTCACCACAACGACCGCCGGAGCTATGCTCGTTGGCGCAATCGCCATCAACTCAAGCAACACCACTATCGCCATCACTGGCCCGTCAGGCATGACGGAAGTGTATGACCTCGGTGGTAAGCGCACGGAGCTTGACGATGGCCTTCAGGCAGCCGCCGGTTCCTCGGGCAGCAAGTCCTGGGTATGGAGCAGCGGTTCGGCCCGCGAATGGGCCGGTTGGCTCGTCGCCCTCCGCGCTCAATAACCCCAGGGCCACAGCCCGCCACCCAAAAAGCCGCCCTAACGGGCGGCTTTTCTGAGTGCTGTGAGAATTGGCAATGTGCCCAGGCTGTGCTCTCCGGTAGCCCAGCAGCAATGCCAGTGGGAACACCGATGGACGCGAGCACGGCAATAAAGGTGACTGCGACGATGGCGACCACCCGAACTGGCGCGCCACTGGCGAACTTCGGCGGGCCGAATACGATGATCAAAAACGAGACCCGAGCAGCGCGTTGACGAAGCCCACCAAGACGGACCGGGAATAGATCGTATGTACAGCGAAGGCGGCAGATCCGATGCCGCCAGGCTCGGACCCACATTTTGTCCGCTCGCCTGCCCTGCTGGCGTCAGGCTTCCGCAGCCGTAAGCTCTGGGCGGATTAGATGAAGCTGAATCGCTGCAGCGCCCCAACCGGCACTCATATTCCTGCCTAGGTCCCGTCACAGCACCTGCACAGATTGGCCGTGGATCGTAAAGGACAGCCCACCAACAGATTCCGGAGAATCCGATGACTTCCCTTATTTTCATTGCCGCAGACCTGGCGGCCATCAGCATCCTCACGTTCGTCCTCTACCTGCGCCGCCACCGCCGCCGTGACCTGGTGGTGTCCTACCTGGGCATGAACGTGGGAGTGCTGGCCGTGGCCACGGCGCTGTCCGGCTCCGCTGCCGGACTCGGCCTGGGACTTGGCCTCTTCGGTGTCCTGTCGATCATCCGGCTCCGCTCCACCGAACTGTCGCAGCACGAGGTGGCCTACTACTTCTCGGCCCTGGCACTGGGCCTGATCGCCGGCCTCGGCATCGAGCCGATCTGGCTCACCGCGTCGCTGATGGGCCTGATCCTGCTGGTGATGTTCGTCGGTGACCACCCCCGCGTCCTGCCCGCCCACCGGCACCAGACGGTGATCCTGGACCGGGCCCTGGCCGAGGATGCCGAACTGTACGCCCGGCTTGAGGAAGTCCTGCACGGCAAGGTCCACTCCGCCACCATCCAGGAACTCGACCTGGTCAACGACAAAACCATCGTGGACGTCCGCTACGCCTACAACCCCCGCCCTGCCGCCGCAACCTATCTTCCGGCGGCGGCGCCCCGGCACGCAGAACCGGCACCTTATTCGTCATCCCAGCCGTTGCCGCCGGTACCCGCCCCGCTGGCGACGCCCGACGCCGGCGGATCCGAACCGGCGTCGTCCGCTCCCGTCCACGCCTCCGACCCCGTCCACGCCTCGGCAGGTGCGGCATGAGCGCCCCCGCAGGCGCCGGCGTCGTCAGCGGCCTAAGCGGGCTGCCAGCCGTGGGGCTGGACGAGCTGAACGCCGAAGCCGCGCTGCAGACCCGGGTGGACCGCAAGTACGTGGTCCCCGAGGACCTGGCGCAGGAGCTCCTGGCCACGTTCGACGGCGAGGTCCGGGTCCTGGAGATGGACGGCTCCCGCTGCTTCGCCTACGACTCCGTCTACTTCGACACCGCGCAGCTGGACAGCTACCTCCTCGCCGCCCACGGCCGCCGGCGACGCTACAAGGTCCGCACCAGGACGTACGTGGACAGCGCCATCAGCTTCCTGGAGGTCAAGACCGAAGGCGCCCGCGAAGCCACCGTCAAGGAACGCATATCCTACGAGCTCTCGGACCGGTCCCGGCTGACGGCGGAAGGCCTGGACTACGTCCACGAAACCCTTGCGACGGCGGTGGGCGGGGCTCCCGCCGGACCCCTCGGGCCGGTCTTGGAAACCCGCTACCACCGCACCACGCTCTACCTGCCGGAATCCGGCAGCCGGGCCACCATCGACACCAACGTCACCTGGCAGCGCCCCGGCGAACAGGCCTGGGTCCTGGACGGCGCGGTGATCCTCGAAACCAAGTCCGGCTCGGCGTCCGGCCCGCTGGACCGGCACCTCTGGGCCCACGGCGTCCGGCCCTCCAGGATCTCCAAGTTCGCCACCGGCATGGCGGCGCTCTGCCCGGAGCTGCCGGCCAACCGCTGGAACCGCACGCTCCGCCGCACCATGAACCTCCGCCCCGCCGCCTGACCCACCCCCGCAGATTTCAAAGGAACACACCATGAACCGCTTCCGCACCGCCCTTTCCGTCACCGCCCTCGCCCTCGCCGTTGGCCTGGGCGGCTGCTCCGCCGCCGGCACCGGCACCGGCACGTCCATTACCGGGACCTCCGCCAACTCGTCCACCACCTCCGGAACCGCCCAGGCCGCGGTGTCGCTGGACACCCTCGCCGCGGACACCCACTACGACGCCGATGACCTCACCTGGGATGCGGCTGCCGAAGTAGCCGTGACCCTGGCGGACGGTGCCAGCAGTGTCGCCTCCGGAACGTCGTCGGACGCGGTAAAGGTCGACGGCGACACCGTCACCATCAGCGCGGCCGGCACCTACCGGCTGAGCGGTTCGCTGTCCGACGGCCAGGTGGTGGTGGCCGCCGGCGAGGAAGACGTGGTGCGCATCATCCTGGATGGCGCCGAGGTCTCCAGCTCCACGGGCTCGCCGTTTGTGGTGCAAAACGCCAACGAGGCCATCGTGTACCTGGAGGACGGCACGTCCAACTCCCTGAGCGACGCCTCCGCCTACTCGGACACCGCCGAGGACGCCCCGAACGCCGCCCTCTACTCCCAGGCGGACCTCACCATCGCCGGCACCGGCTCGCTGACTGTGGACGGCAACTTCAACGACGGCATCTCCTCCAAGGACGGCCTGGTGCTGGCCGCCGGCAACGTCACCGTGGACGCCACGGACGACGGCATCGTGGGCAAGGACTACGCGGTCCTGCTCGACGGCGCCTACCAGGTCACCGCCGGCGACGACGGCTTCAAGTCCGACAACGAGGAGGACGAAGGCCGCGGCTGGGTCCTCATCAACGGCGGAACCCTCAACGTCAGCGCGGGCGACGACGGCATCAAGGCCTTCAACACGCTCACCATCGCCGCCGGCGTCGCCACCGTGGAAGAGTCCGAGGAAGGCCTCGAGGCCCAGCACATCGTGATGTCCGGCGGAACGGCCAACGTCACGGCGAACGACGACGGCGTGAATGCCTCGGGCGGGGCCTCCACCTCCGCTTCCGGTGGCGGGATGGGCGGGGGCGGCGAGATGGCCGTGGGCGACTACACGGTGGAAGTCACCGGCGGTTCGCTGACCATCAACTCGCAGGGCGACGGACTGGACTCCAACGGCAACGCCAGCATCTCCGGCGGCACAGTGGTGGTCAACGGCCCCACGAACTCCGGCAATGGGGCCCTGGACGTCAACGGCGAATTGACCGTCACCGGCGGCACCGTGGCGGCAGCCGGCAGCGTTGGCATGGTGGTCACACCGGGCACCTCCTCCACCCAGTCCGGCGTGCAGGTGACGCTCGGATCGGCCGTCCCGGCCGGCACCGTGGTGCAGATCGCCGATTCCGCGGGCAACGTGGTAAGTGCCTTCGTGACCACCAAAACCACGGCTTCCCTGGTGTTCTCCTCCGCCGCCATTACTGAAGGCGAGGAGTACACCGTCTACACCGGCGGCACCGCCACGGTCAGCGCCGGGGTGGGCGAAGGATCCCTCGACGGCGCAGACCAGGTTGGCACCGTGACGGCCGGCGAGTACACCGCGTCCGAGGGCCCCGGCGGCGGGGGCGGCTTCGGCGGCCGCCGCTAACCCTGGCACGCTCTCTCACTTAATGCGCGTTTTTGCCTGTCCCTCTCTCACCAGGTGAGAGAGGGACCGGCATTTTCCTGCAGGAAGTGAGAGTGTCCCTATGTTGTTCGTCAAGGGGTTTGGGGTGTTTTGGGGTGGTAGAGGCTGCCATCGCGGAGCATGGCGAAGAGG
>NZ_JAVDWK010000021.1:0-32143 GCF_031457335.1 Arthrobacter sp. BE255
ACACCCTCTTCGCCATGCTCCGCGATGGCAGCCTCTACCACCCCAAAACACCCCAAACCCCTTGACGAACAACATAGGGACACTCTCACTTCCTGTCGGTTTTTCCGGGACGCTCTATCACTTCCTGCGGGTTCAGGCCGTGGCGCGGCGCCCGGGAAAGGCGGTCCGCAGCTGGGCCCGGAACGTCTGCGGGCTGCGGCGGTTGACAGCGATGACGGCGAACAGGCCGGTCAGCAGCACGATGGCTCCGGCCGCGGCCACCGACCAGCGGGCGCCGAATTCCGTGCCGATCCACCCCAGCAGCGGCGCCCCTACAGCAGTCCCGCCCTGCAGGATGGCGAGGTAGAGGGCTAACACCCGCCCGCGGAACTGCGGCTCCACGGAGAGCTGGATGGTGGTGTTGCAGCTGTTCAGGAACGTGATGCAGGCCAGGCCCAGCGGCATCAGTACGGCGGCATAGAGCCAGAATGACGGCGTCGCGCTGGCCAGCAGCGAAAAGATGCCCACTCCGATGGCTCCGCCCAGGAGGTAGCGCAGCCGCGGGCCGGACCTGCGGGCGGCGAGCAGGGCGCCGGTGAGCGTCCCGACGGCCATGATGGAACCGAGAAGGCCGAATTCCCCCGGGCCTGCCCTGAATTCCACGGTGGCCATCAGCGCGTTGGTGATGGCGAAGTTCATCCCGAACGCCCCGATGACGCTCACCATGACGAGGATGAGCACCAGGTCGGGCCGCTGCCGCACGTAGCCCAGGCCATCCATCACCGGGTGCTTGCTGCGCGCTGCCGGGGTGGACAGGGTCAATTCAGTGGTGCGGATCCGGAGCAGCGAGATGATGACGCCTGCGAAGCTGACGGCGTTGAGCAGGAAGACCGGTCCTGTTCCCACGCAGGCGATGAGAACGCCGGCGATGGCGGGGCCGGTGAGCCGGGCGGTGTTGAAGGACGCGGAGTTCAAGGACACGGCATTGGTGATGTGTTCGCGCCCCACGAGTTCGGAGACGAAGGCCTGGCGGGTGGGAGCGTCAATGGCGCTGGCCAGGCCGAGACACAGCGCGGCCAGGTAGGCGTGCCACAGCTGGGCGTTGCCGGTCACCACCAGGAGTCCGATGGCAAGCCCGCAGAGGCCCATGGCCACCTGGGTCCACAGCAGGATCACGCGCTTGCGGTACCGGTCCGCGAGGACGCCCCCGTAGGGACCCAGGAGCAGGCTGGGCAGGAACTGCAGCCCGGTGGTGATGCCGACGGCGGTGCCGGAGTGGTCGGTGAGGACTGTCAGCACCAGCCAGTCCTGCGCGATCCGCTGCATCCAGGTGCCGACGTTGGAGACGAGCGCCCCGCCCGCCCAAATCCGGTAATTGCGGTTCTCAAGTGCCCGGAACATCGCGCTCATCGGGCGCTCATCTCCTGCATGATGTGCGCGGCCCGGCTCAGGACCAGGCGGTCCTCTTCGCTGAGCCCGGCAACGCGGTGGGCCAGCCACGCGGTGCGCTGGCTGCGGGCCTCGGCCAGCACGGTCTCGCCGGCCGGCGTGATCCGTACCTGGATCTGGCGGCCGTCCTCCGGATGGGGGGACCGTGACACGAACCCCTGCTCCGTGAGTGCGTTGACAATCCGGGTCATCGACGGCGCCTGCACGTGCTCGCTTTCCGCCAGTTCGCGGAGTGTCTGGGATCCGGTGCGCAGGTGAGCCAGAACCGTGTACTGGCCCGGCGTGATGACATCGCCGGTTGCCTCGATGCGCAGGCGGCGGGATGTTCGCATCACGGCGGTGCGAAGGTCGATCGCCAGGATGTCCGGCTGGATGCTGTCCGCGGACTCGTGGTCCGTTTCTGTGGTGGTGGTCATTGGGGTTCGGTGTCCTCCCGCAGATACTTAGCACTGCTAATTAGCTCTGCTAACCATTATGCTCCCGCCTAGCCTCCGGAGGCAACAAATGTCCCGCACCTCACACCGCCTGTTCGCTGAGGCCACAGGTATGGACTCCAAAATGGGGCACTTCGACACGGACTCGCCGGCCGCCGTCGTTATGTCCGACGCCGACACCACCAAAGTGCCCCGCGACGGACGCCTATTCCGCCAACAGAGCTGGCCACTCGGCTACTGCCCGGCCTTGACCTTCCGCCAGCCGCCGGCGCGGTTGTTGGCGATGATCGCCCGGAACATCTCCACCAGCGCATCCTCGTTGATGGCCTCGCCCTCATGGTAGGAAATCATGCGGCCGGTCTTGTTGCCATGCCCCGCCGTGATGATGTTGTGCGGGTCCGGGGTGATGCCGCCGTCGTACAGGAAGACGTTGACGTGGTCCTTCGCCGCGAGGAGGGCAATGACGTTGCCCTGCAGGACGAAGTACGGCTGGACGGTCCGCTTGATGGTTTCCTCGACCTCGGGGTCGGCGGCATGGACCAGGTCGCGGACCTGGTGGCAGATGTCCTGCTGCCATACCGGGAGTGCGTCGATGTACTGGTCAACGCGGGGGTCTTTGACGTAATCCATGGCTTCAAGGCACCTTTCGCCCTGCCCTTTTCGATGATCGAGCCTGTCGAAACTCTAGGTGCTCGCAGGCGCCAACAGAATGGGCAGGAATACAATGGGCGCCATGGGTGCCGTTGATGATTCCCTGGCCGATCTGCCCGAGCTTGAGCGTGGCTCCCTTCAGCGCGTGATCAGCATTGCCCGGACCATCGTGCCGGAAGCCGAGGAAGGGATGAGCTACGGGATGCCTGCCCTGAAGCTGGACGGCAAGCCGCTCATCGGCGTCGTGGCGGCGGCCAAGCACCTCTCCGTCTTCCCGTTCTCGCCCGCGGTGATTGACGCCGTCGCCGGCCGGCTGGAGGGATACTCGCTGTCGAAGGGCACCATCCGCTTCACCCCGGACCACCCGCTTCCCGACGACGTCCTGGAGGACATCATCCGGCTGCGCCGCGCGGAGATCCGGAAGTAGGGCCAACCGCGAGTCAGATGGTCCGGTACGTAGCGATCACGACGCCGGTGGTCGTCGTCACGCTGTTGGTGAGCCGGAGTCCCGACTCCGGGCCGTCCGGGAACAGCCGGCGGCCTGTCCCCAGGATCAGCGGGTGGATGAGCAGCACGTACTCGTCGATGAGGTGCCTGCCCCGCAGTGACTGGATCAGTTCGCCGCTGCCCAGAATGGCGATGTCCGGCCCCGGCTGCTCCTTGAGGCTGGCCAGCGCGTCGGCAGCATCACCCTGAAGCAGCGTGGAGTTCTTCCAGGGCAGAGGTTCGGTGAGCGTCGTTGAGGCAACGTATTTCTGGACGTTGTCCAGGAGATCGGTGAAGGGGTTGTCCGTTTGGCGGGGCCAGTAGCCGGCGAAGTCCTCGTACGTGCGCCGCCCCAACAGCAGGGCGCCTGTCTGGGACATGCCCTCGCCCATGACGCGTCCCATGACCTCGTCGTTGTACGGCAAGGCCCAGCCGCCGCGCTCGAAGCCTCCTCGGGTATCCTCATCGAACCGCCCGGGCGCCTGCATGACGCCGTCGAGGGACACGTTGTTGGTGACGCTGACTTTTCTCATGGTGGAATCCTTAGTCGCCCCAGCGCTGATGGGTGAGGCCTTCATTATCCCGCGGCTATCCGGCGAAGGGGCACCCGTGCAAGCATGGGATTCAGCCCAAAACAGCGCACCGAAAGGGGACCCGATGAAGTCGAACGAACTCCTGCTGGACGCCTTCGGCCGGATCCGGGAGACCGTGGAATCCACGCTTGAAGGGCTCGACGACGCGTCCCTGGTCCGCCGCCCGGCCGGCACCGGGAACTCCATTGCGTGGCTGATCTGGCACCTGAGCCGGGTGGAGGACGCTCAGGTGGGCTCCGCCGCCGGCGTCGAACAGGTCTGGACGGCGCAGGGATTCGTGGCCCGCTTCGACCTGCCCCTGCGCGCACGCGACACCGGCTACGGCCATTCCACTGAGCAGGTGGATGCCGTCAGGGCCAGTCCGGACCTCCTCCTCGAGTACTACGACGCCGTCCACCGGCAGACCGTGGCATTCCTCCGGACCCTCGACGACGGCGACCTGGACCGGGTTGTCGACACGCGCTGGGACCCGCCCGTCACCGTCGGGGTGCGGCTGGTCAGCACCATTGCCGACTGCCTGCAGCACGTGGGGCAGGCCGCCTACGCCAAAGGCCTGAAGCCCGCGCAAGGCGGGTAGGAACTCCCTATTTCCGTGGCCGCGATTCGGTTCCATAATGGCCACATAAGCATCGGGGACCCTTGCGCTTTGTGATGGCTGGCGCGGCGTGCAGGGTCCCAGGTGGCCGCCCCGGCTTTTGGCGCAACGGGCGGCCACGCGGCCCCGGACAAGGACGTTCCGGGACCGCAACCGGGGGAGAGCACCGCCACCAACGCAAGGAAATGGCACAGAAGGAAATCATCATGCTCAAGGATTTGGAGATCATGGCTGTCCTCGCGGCGAAGGACATCAGCAGGGCGAAGGATTTCTACAGGGACAAGCTGGGACTCGAACCTTCCGAATCTATGGAAGATGACAGTGTGATGTACCGCTGCGGCAAGGGAACAGGCTTCCTCGTTTACCAGACAGATAATGCAGGCTCGGCCAAGAACACCCAGATGGGCTGGGAAACCGACAACCTCGACCGCGAGATGGAGGAACTGCGGGGCCGCGGCGTCGTCTTTGAAGACTACGACTTCCCCGGTCTGAAGACGGAGAACGGTGTTGCCGACAATGACTGGGGGAGGTCAGCCTGGTTCCTGGACAGCGAGGGGAACATTCTGAACATCTCCCAGCGCAAGTAGGCCTCGACCACAAGCCCGCGCGAGCAGCGCGCCCGCGCGGGCTTGGCCCTGCAAGGTAAGGACACATGGGCGCCCTCGAACACTCCGTCTGGATCAACGCCCGGCCGGTGGATGTCTGGCGGACGTACGTTGACCCGGCGCGCTTGCCCGAATGGCAGACCGGCTCGCCTGTCATCGCCGATATTGACGGTCCCGGAGACCAGCCTGGCTCCACCTACACGTCAACCCGGGGCCCGGGAACCGCCCGGACCACGGTGCTGTCCGCGGACCCGCCGCACCGGATCGTCACCAGGACGGTGGCCTACTTCGGACTGAAGTTCGACGTCGACACGCGCCTTCTGCCCGAAGCCGACGGCACCCGGCTGCGGCTTCGGGCAGAAACACACTGGCCCCGCGGGCTGGGCCTGGTGGGCAGGCTAGTTGAACGCGCCATTCTCAGCGGCTCAGAGGCGCGCAAGGAGCTCGCCAACCTCAAGGCCCTCGTCGAGCGGGAAGCTTAATCGAGGGAGGCTGGCGCAGGGAGTTCGCTGGCGGCCGTCGCGGCCCAGCTGGCGAGCAGTTTCAGGCGTTCGTCGCTGGCCGAGCCGGGCTCGGCGGTGTAGGCGAACATTGTCCAGCCGGGGTTGGCCGGCAGTTCCATCGCTTCGTAGCTGAGTTCGAGGTCCCCGACGACGGGATGGTGCATGCGCTTGAGCCCGGTCCGGTGGAATCGGACGTTGTGGGCGGCCCAGCGCGTGCGGAATTCCTCGCTCCGGGTAGCGAGCTCCCCGACCAGGTCCGAGAGGCTGCGGTCATGGGGCGTCCGGCCGGCGGAACCGCGCAGGACTGCGACGACGTCGTTGGCGTTCTGTTCCCAGTCCGGGAAGAAGGTGGGTGCTTCAGGGTTGAGGAACATAAAACGGGCGGTGTTGGCCGGCTGGACGTGGTCGGCGAGGACGGGGGCGTAGAGGGCGCGGCCCAGCACATTGGCGGCGATGAAGTCCATCCGCTCGTTGCGCACCCAGGTGGGGGCGCCCGTGACGGCGTCCAGGAACCGCTGCAGGCTGGGCCGCAGCTCCTGCGGCTTGGCTGCCCGCTTGCGGCGGGCGGGTCCGGGCTGGGCTGCGCGGGCGAGGGCAAAAAGATGTGCCGTTTCGGCTTCGTCCAGCCGCAGGGCGTGGGCGATGGATTCGAGCACTTCATCCGAGACGCCGGAGAGGTTGCCGCGTTCGAGCCGGGCGTAGTAGTCCACGCTGACGGCGGCCAGCGTGGCCACTTCTTCCCGCCGCAGGCCCGGTACGCGCCGGTTGCCGCCGACGATCAGGTTCACCTGGTCGGGGGAGACCTTTGCCCGCCGGGAACGGAGGAACTCGCTCACATCATTTCGACTGTCCATGCTTTCAGGCTACGGCTGGCGACGGAGCAGCGGGAGGGACTGTCAGTACACCCCAGCCTGCCGCGACGGCCGCTGAAGGGTGGCCTGCCAGTACATGGAACAACAGGCACTGCCGCGGTTTATCCCGGAGTGGTGGGCTTGCTCCATGAACACCACCACAGCCGTGCCGCCCACCCGGGTCCGTCCCGCGGCGATCCTGGCGATCATCCTCGTCGCCTACTTCATGATCATTCTGGACGCCTCGATCATCTTCACCGGCTTGCCCAGGCTCCATGCGGAGCTGGGCCTTTCCACCACCGGGCTGTCCTGGGTGCAGAACGCCTACACGCTGGCCTTCGGCGGCCTGCTGCTGCTCGGCGCCCGCCTCGGCGACATTCTGGGCCGGCGCACAGTGTTCATCGCCGGCCTCACCGTTTTCGCCGTCGCATCCCTGCTGATCGGCCTCGCCCCCAACGAAGCATGGCTGATCGCCGCCAGGGCGCTCCAGGGAGTCGGCGCGGCCGTCGTCGCGCCCTCCTCGCTCTCCTTGCTGACGGCCACGTTCAACGCCGGCAGGGAACGGACCCGCGCCGTGGCAGCCTACGGCGCGGTGGCCGGCATCGGCGCCAGCCTCGGCCTGGTGGTCGGCGGCGCCCTGGCCGAATGGGTGTCGTGGCGGGCCGGGTTCTTCGTCAATGTGCCCATCGGCGCCGCCATGATCTTCGCTGCAGTCAAAACCATCCCTGAGTCCCAGCGGGCTACGGGCCGCTTCGACATCATCGGGGCCCTGTGCTCCACCCTGGGCATGGGCGCCCTCGTCTTCGCGATCGTCAACTCCACCGACGCCGGCTGGGCCGCCCCGGAAACCGTTACGGCCCTCGCCGCAGCCGCGGTGCTGCTGACCGTGCTGGTCATCAACGAAGGCACAGCGAAGCAGCCCATCATGCCGCTGCACCTGTTCGCCAGCCGGGAACGCGCGGGCGCCTACGCCGCACGGCTTCTCTTCGCCGGCACCATGATCGGCTTTTTCTTCTTCACCACCCAGTTCCTGCAGGGCGTCTACGGCTTCAACCCCTTGCAGGCCGGCGTGGCCTTCCTCCCCATGACGGTGGTGAACTTCTTTGTCGCGCTGGCCGTCCCCCGGCTCACGCACCGTTTCGGCAACGCCGCCCTGCTGGCCGCCGGGCTTGCCCTGACCCTTGCCGGCATGGCCTTGCTCAGCACCATCACCGCCGGCACCCCCTATCTTCCCGGCGTCGCGCTGCCCATGGTGCTGATCGGCGTCGGGCAGGGCCTCGGGTTCGCCCCGCTCACCTCCGCCGGCATCGCAGGAGCCAGCGCCAACGACGCCGGAGCCGCCTCCGGACTGGTCAACACCTCACACCAGCTCGGCAGCGCCCTCGGCGTCGGCGTCCTGGTGGCGGTCTCAGCCAACGCGGGTTCACTCGCCGGGACCGCCGCCGTCGCCTACACCGGCGGATCGATCATGCTGGCAGCGGCACTGCTCGTGGCCCTGGTACTCATCGTTCCCGCCGAACAGGCCGCACGCCGCACCGCCCGAACCATGCCCTGACAGGACCTGTTCAGGGGAACCGTTCTGCGGTTACCTGTTCTGCGGTTACCTGAACAGTAGGAACCGCCCGTCACTACGAAAGGAAACACCCCATGGCCACCTGGCTCATCACAGGATGCTCCACCGGACTCGGCCGGGCGCTTGCCCAGGCGGTGCTCGCCCACGGGCACAACGCCGTCGTCACCGCCCGGAACCCCGCCACGCTGGAGGACATCGCGGCCGCCTATCCGGACACTGCGCTGGCCCTGCCCCTCGACGTCACCGACCGGGACCAGATCAGCTTGGTGGTGCAGGAGGCCGGGACGCGCTTCGGCGGCGTCGACGTGCTGGTCAACAATGCCGGGTACGGTTACCGCGCGGCGGTGGAGGAAGCGGACGACGCCGACATCCGGCAACTGTTCGACACGAACGTTTTCGGCGCCGTGGACATGATCAAAGCCGTCCTCCCGGGCATGCGTGCGAACAGGTCGGGATCCATCCTGAACATCTCCTCGATCGGGGCGCGAATCACTCCCGCCGGGTCCGGCTACTACTCGGCCACGAAGGCCGCACTTGAGGGCCTGTCCGGCTCGCTGCGCAATGAGCTGAAGCCGCTGGGGATCAACGTCACCGTCGTCGAGCCCGGCGCGTTCCGCACCGACTTCGCCGGCCGTTCACTGACGCAGTCGGCGACGCCGATCGCGGACTACGCGGACACGGCCGGGAAGCGGCGCAAGGAGAACGACACGATGGACGGCACCCAGCCGGGCGACCCGGCCAAGGCCGCGGAAGCCATCCTGACGGTCGTCGAAATCGGAAACCCGCCGTCGCTGCTGGTGCTCGGACAGGACGCGTTCGGCGCCTTCGGCGCCGTCGCGGAGGCAGAACGCGCCGATCTGGACCGGTGGCGCGACCTCAGCGTCAGCACCGGAATCGAGGACTAGCGGCGGCGCCCCCGGCCTGCCGGGGACCCGACGTCGCTCAGTGCTTCGACAGGGACTCGGGCAGCAGCCCGAGCTGTCCCAGGAACTCCATCTGGTCGAAGTAGAAGTGGTGGCTGGTGATTTCGCCGTTCTCCACCCGGGCGACGTCGCAGCTTCTGACCCTGACCTCCCGGCCGCTGGGCGGCAGGTTTTCGCCGGTGGGCAGGCTCAGCGGCCCGGTATGCGTTCCGACGATGATGCCCTCATCGATCGCCACGTCGCCGGCCTCATGCCTGTCCGCATACTCGTACCTGACGTCCGGCAAGGCCACCCAGAACTCGAAAAGGTAGTTGCTGATGGCATCACGGCCCCTGATCTCGCCCTGGTCGGGGGTGAATGCCACGGCGTCAGCGGCGTAGCACTTCGTCAGGGTGTCCTTGTCTTTTTCCCCCATGGCCGTGGTTAGCCGGTCCATGACCTCGCGTGCCTGTCCCATTGCGACCTCCATTATTGAGCGGCGGCCACACGGAAGCGCGGGCCGCTTCGTGGTTTTTGGCCCGCTGGTGCATGGGCCAGTTTAAGTACACGTCCGGCGCGGAGGGGCTGTCAACGAGCGGGGCTACCCTGCTTAACAGCCGGGGGCCGAGGTGCACATCACAAACTCGTCCTTGTGGTGTCCGGGTCCCCGGGCCACTCTGTAGGTGTGGGCCCCGTTCCTCTAAGAAAGCGACGGCGGACGCCCCCTGAGGACGCCCGGACATCGCTGGAAAGGCAGCCATGAACGGCGACATAGAGCTGGAACTTGCAGCCGGTTCGGAGCCGGGCGAGTACTCCGTACGCGTGGTCCAGGCTCCGGCGGGCGGCAACGCCTCCGGTGTCTTCCGGCTTGATGTGGACGGCATCCTGGAGCGCCGGACCGAGCTGGAATCCACGGTCCTGGCCTCGGCGGTGGCGGCCCGCCGGACCACCCCCGTCGCTGAGCTTCCCGTCCGCGGAGTGGGCCAGCAGCTGTTCCAGGCATTGTTCACACGGGAGGTCTACGGCACCTATCGTGCAAGCCTGGGTGCGGCGCAGCATAGCGGCCAGCAGCTGCGGGTGGTGCTGCGTCTGGCGGCGCCGGAACTCGCGGCGCTCCCGTGGGAAATGCTGTTTGACCCGGAGACGGAAACTTACCTGTGCCAGACCGAACCGCTCCTGCGGCACATTCCGGCACCGGACTACAACCTGAAACCCCTGGAGATCGTGCCGCCGCTGCGCATCCTTGGGCTGGTCGCGGCTCCCCGGGACCTGCCGTCGCTGGATGGGGAGGCCGAAAAGCGGCACCTCGCCGCCGCCCTCGATGGTCCCATTTCCGAGGGCCGGATCGAGCTGGTCTGGGCGCCAGGCGGAACGTGGGAGGACATTCAGTCCAGCCTGCTGGCGGGCCCGTGGCACGTTGTCCACTTCATCGGGCACGGAGACTACGATTCGCGCAGCGACGAGGGGCGCATTGCCCTTGTCGGTGCGGACGGCCGCGCCGCCATGGTGCGCGCCATCCGTCTTATGGCCCTGCTGAGTGTTGCCGCGCCCCGGCCCCGGCTGGTGGTCCTGAACTCGTGTTCGTCGGGCGAGTCAGGACAGAAGGACCTGTTCTCCGGTACCGCATCGACTCTGGTCCGCAGCGGCATCAGCGCAGTGGCCGCCATGCAGTTCGCCATCAGTGACGTCGCCGCGATCGCCTTTGCACAGGGCTTTTACGCCGCCATCGCCAGCGGCCGCGGCGTGGACGAAGCAGCCCGGATCGGCCGTATTTCCGTGATGGCCAGCCCGGACGGAACCCTGGAGTGGGTCACGCCGGCACTCTACGTCAGGGGCGGATCCACGCAGCTGTTCACCCTGTCGGCCCCGCCGAAGCCGCCCGCCCGTCAGCAGGCGGGCCAGGAACCGGAAGGCCAGCAACACCGGCTGGACGAGCTTCCGGACCGGCTGCAGGACGATGCCCGTGAGCATGCCCGGCTCAGGTCGCGGCAGGCCCAGCTGCACGCGCTCTACGTCCAGGCCTCCGCAGAGCTGCGGGCCAAGCACTACGGTTTGGTCCTTGAGCTCCTTGATGACCTGCTGACCCTCGATCCCGATTACCGCGACGCCGCAGCACTCCGCCTCTCGGCGGCACAACGCCAGGAGCGCGCCGAAGCATATGAGCGGGCCGTCGAAGCCGAGGATGCAGAGGACTGGTCCACCGCCATCAGCGAATTTTCCAAGCTCCAGGATGACCCTGCCTTTGCCGATGCCCCGGCCCGCAAGGAACGGGCGGAGAAGCGCCAACGGATCGCAGACCTGCAGGCCGAACTCGACTACCATGCCGGGAGCGGCAACTGGCAAGCGGTCTTGGACGTCGCGGCGGAGCTCGAAGCTCTGGATCCGGCCGCCGCGGACCCGGATGGACTGACGACGGCGGCGCGGGGCCACCTTGGAGCCGCGGCGGAACCGCCCGGGAGGCCAGCTAGCCGTACTGACCGACAGTCGCCAGTCCCGCCGTCGCAGGCAATCAGCGGCACGGACCGCCCGTCGCCGGTTCCGCCGTCGCCGCCCGTTAGCCGCTCTGACCGACCGACGCGGGTCCCCAAGACGGAACGGTCCGGCGCCGTCCCGGCGTCGGACCGTCCGTCCGCTGAACCGGCCGAGGAACCGCAGGGCCTGGACTTCCGGCTTCTGGGATCCGGAGGATTACTCCTGGCGATCGCCGGAGGCCTGCTCGCGGTTTTCTACAACTACCTGCTTTGGTATGACGAAAACGACTGGTGGTACAACCGCGGGTCGGGCACCATCCAGTTCATGTACGGGGTATTGGCGCCGGCGGGCTATTCGCTGCTGCTGCTTTCGGGACTCCCTGTCCGGACGGTGCTTGGCCGGACCGCGCTGGGTGTTGCCGTCGGCGCGGAGGCGCTGATGGGGCTTGTGGGGTTCGAAGTCGAGGCCCAGCCGGCGGCACTCGTTTGCAGCTTGGCGCACGCAGTTTTTGGAGCCTGGGCCGGCATTCTGGCCATCCGCGGCGGACGCGCCATGGCGGGGTGGGTGCTGCTGGTCTCCGCCGGATCCCTGCCGCTGGTGTGGGCCGGGCTGGAGGAGTCGGCTGTGATTGGCATCGGCTTTATGGTGCAGGGCATGGTTGTCGCGGCATGCGGCGCCGTTTTCCTGGTGCTGGCGGTGCAGATGAGAAAGGGTCGGTCAGGGCATGACAAGGCTGGTTGAATTCCCCACCGCGGACGGCGGCACCGTCCTCGTGGAAGTTGCTGACGCCCCTGGCAACGTGGTGACCCGGGGCGGGGACAGCCCTACGGGCGTTTTCGCGCGGGCCCAGCAGACCTTCGAGCGGGCCCTCAGCAACGTCCGCCCCGCAGTCCAAGGGGTCATCGACGAGCTTACGAACCTGCCCAACCAACCCGATGAGGTCACCCTCGAATTCGGCCTGGACCTGCACGCCGAGGCCGGAGCCTTCATCGCGGCTGCGAGCACGAGTTCGAATTTCACCATCACGCTCACGTGGAGCCGCAAAGGTGAGGGAGCCGGAGACGGCGGAGCCGAGTAAACGCCCGTGGGATGGGCGGCGTACCGGCGGTAGCCCCCATACATGGCTTGCCGCGAATCTTTGGCATCCACCAGCGATTGTGAAGGACGGGATCATTCCTACGACAGGAACCATCAAGATCGGCTCAAGACTCAATCAAAGTTGCCCGAGGAAAAGCACAGTTTCGGATTTGCCGGCTGCGCGGGAAATAGGCTCCTCAGCAGCAGTAATTTGGCTTAAGCAAAGGGCCCGGCTAATCGCCGGGCCCTTTATTTAATTGGGGGAAATATTGTCGAACTACGGGACCATTTTGGGTCCGGCGCGCAGGAAACCACGCGCCGCAACATTTATCGCCGGAACCAGGCGGACCGCAGCGGCCGTCGCCGTGGCGGTTTCTTTGGGATTTGTTGTCGGGTGCTCCGCAGCGTCGCCGGGGACCACAACGGCGGGGCCGCAGGCCGCCTCATCGGCGACAGGGGCTTCGGCGGCAGCGTCTGAGGCGAGTGCCGGGGCCAACGCCGCGCCGTCGCCGTCGTCCGCCCCGCTGGATCCTGACACCCCCTTTGTTGTGGCGAACGGCGTCAACGTCACGGCACCGAAGACGCAGCCTGCCTTCGCCACCAAGGCGATTGACCTGCTGGCGACGCTGCCCATCAAGGGCCGGGCACCCAAGACCGGATACGACCGCGCGCTGTTCGGGCAGGCGTGGGCGGACGTTGACCGGAACGGCTGCGACACCCGCAATGACATGCTCAAACGTGACCTGACGTCCATCAGGTACACCAACAGCGTCCCCTGCAAGGTGCAGTCCGGAACGCTGGCGGACCCCTACACGGGCACCAACATCAGCTTCCTCCGGGGTGCCGCTACCAGCAGTGCCGTCCAGATCGATCATGTTGTTGCCCTGAGCGACGCGTGGCAGAAGGGCGCGCAGCAGCTGACCGCGGAACAGCGGACGGCGTTCGCCAACGATCCGCTGAACCTCCAGGCGACGGACGGTCCCACCAACATGAAGAAGGGCGACGGCGACGCCGCCACCTGGCTGCCGCCTAACAAGGGCTTCCGGTGCGAGTACGTCGCCCGGCAGATTTCAGTGAAGGCCACGTACAGCCTGTGGGTGACCCAGGCGGAGCATGATGCGATGGCCCGGATCCTGGGTGACTGCGCCGGCCAGCTGGCACCGACCAACGAACAGGCGCCGGTTGCGCCGGCGCCGGCTCCGGCACCTGAGCCCGCGCCCGTGGTGGCAGCTGCACCAGCAGCGCCCGCGCCGGTGGCGGCGGCACCGGCACCAGCCCCGGTTGCTCCCGCCCCTGTTATCCCTGCGCCGGCTCCTGCAGCACCGGCCGCCGCCTACTACGCCAACTGCACGGCTGCCAAGGCAGCCGGCGCGGCCCCGATCTTCGCGGGGCAGGCCGGCTACCGGCCCGCGCTTGACCGCGATTCCGACGGCGTGGCCTGCGAAAGCTGACCACACGACTTGAGAATTATTCACACCTTTTGAATATCCATCACAAACATCCCTGGGGGGAAAATGACAAACAATCCATATGCTCCTGCAGTCCAAAAAGGCCGCTGGAAACCAACCGTGCTCTTCTGGATCGTCGCGGCAATAGTGCTGCTGGTCCTGATACCTTTCGCCATTGCCGGCGGAGTGGGAATGGCGATGTTCATTCTCGGCCTGGTTGCACTGCTCACTGGCCTTTATGCCTTGCTGTTCAAACGTCGGTCCTGGGTGGGCCTGCCGCACCGAAAATCCGGTGGAATCGTGGCAATTGCCGGATTTGTCGCCTTGATTGTGGGCGCGGGCGTGGCTGGTGCCACCGCGGCCCCGGGCGGAAGTAGCGACAAGGCTTCCCTGGCCAGTACATCCCAAAAGTCCGCAACGGCTACGCCCACGGCAACCCCGACGAATCCGGCAAACTCGGCGTGCCTGACCACAGCCGAGACGCGCAAGTACAACGACCAGACGCTTATCTGCACCGCGGGCAGCGACCAGCGTTTGGTGTGGATGACTGAGGCTGACTCGAAGCGCGTGGTCGCCGAGAAGGCCGCAGCTGACAAAGCCGCCGCTGATAAGGCGGCCGCCGACAAGGCTGCGGCAGAGAAAGCGGCAGCTGACAAGGCTGCGGCAGATGCGGCTGCTGCGAAGCTGGTCGCCGAACAAGCTGCTGCCCAGAAAGCAGCGGCCGAACAGGCGGCAGCGCAGCAGGCCGCGAAGCCTGCCCCTGTAGTCCAGGCGCCGGCTCCCGTTGCGCCGGCCCCCGCCGCCGCCTACTACGCCAACTGCACCGCAGCCAAGGCTGCAGGTGCGGCGCCGTTGTACGCTGGGCAGGCTGGCTACAGCACGGCACTTGATCGGGATCGCGACGGTGTTGCCTGCGAGAAATAGCCGCCTCGCGCAAGCCGTTTGAAGTGCCGCGGATACCTTCTCCCTCGAAGGTATCCGCGGCTTTTCACGTGATAACCGCTGTCCGGGGTGTGCCAAGCACGAAGTGTGCTGGGGCAGTCCGCCCCGCGATTCCTCAGCTGGCGTCGGCGTGGTCCTCGTCCCGCTTCATTTCGACGAGCTGAATGAGGTTGCCGCACGTGTCATCAAAGACGGCCACGACAGCGGTGCCGATGTCAGTCGGCGGCTGCGTGAACACCACGCCCTTGCCGGTGAGCCTGGCGTGCTCGGCCTCGATGTCCGCCACAGAGAATTGAGCGAGCGGGATGCCGTCTTCGGCAAGGGCGTCCCGGTACGGCTTTACTGCCGGATGGCCCGACGGTTCCAGAAGCAGCTCAGGACCGTCAGGGGCTTCGGGTGAGACAACGGTGAGCCAAAAGTCATCGCCGAGGGGGATGTCATGGCGCTTCGTGAAACCGAGCACGTCCGTGTAGAAGGCCAGGGCCGCCCGCTGGTCGTCGACAAACAGGCTTGTCAGGGCAATTTTCATGGTTCGGTCCTCTTTCTGGTGGGCCATCGGTTAGTGATCGCGGCGAGTGGCTCGGGGTTGAAGTAGTGGAACTTGGAGCGTCCGCGCCGCTCCGTCTCGACGAGGCCAGCGGCCTCCAGTACGCCGAGGTGCTGCGAGATCGCCTGGCGTGTATGGCTGAGGCCATGACGCATCGTGAGCGTGGAACAGATCTCGAACAGGGTCTGGCCGTCGCGCACTGACAGTTCGTCAAGGATGGTGCGCCTGGTCTCATCGTCGAGAGCTCGGAAGACATCAACCATGAATCCACTATAGGCAAGTGACGGCTTGCATATCAAGGAAGAGAACGGACTTCATCGATTGCGCAGGCAGTCCGCCTCAGCCCAAAGAACGGAGGAACGCCGCCGCATCGCTGGCCACCCGTTCCGGGACTTCCCACAGAACGGCATGCGCCACGTCGGGATAGACCTTCAGCACCGCGCCCGTTATCCGGGCCGCCAGGGCTTCCTGGTCGGCGCGCGGCAGCACGTTGTCCTGTGCTCCCCACAGGATCAGCGTAGGCGCCAGGAGAGTTCCCGATTCCGTGGGCGGGGTGGCGTCGCACAGCCCGCTCAGGATGGCTTTCCACGCATGGGCAGGCATCCTGAGGCCGTCGCGCACCAGGTTTTCGATGTACCACCGCGGCACCTCATGCACCAGCGGAAACCAGGACAGCGAATCCCGGACCCAGTCCTCGTCGAGGGGGTCCGTCAGCGCGTCCACTTCGTTGGCGAAGTCGGTCCGCCCGAGCAGGCTGAGGGGCGAGCCCGCGAGTACCAGCGCCCCAACCTTTTCAGGATGGACGACGGCGAGTTGCTGGGCGACGTAGCCGCCGCTGGAGGAGCCGACGACGGCGGCCCGCGGCACGTCGAGGGCGTCCAGGATCGCCGCGGCATCCTCAGCCTGCTCCGCCAGGGAGTACCCGTCCGCGGGCTTGTCGGCATCGCCCTGGCCGCGAAGGTCAGGCGCGTACATTCGAAAGCCGCTCAGCAGGGGGATCAGGCGGTCAAAGCTGCGCCGGGACTCGCCCCACGCATGCAGCAAAAGCACAGGTTCGGCACCGGCGTCGCCCTCGATCCGGCACGGCAGGGTGATGCCGGTGCGGAGCCTGAGATCCCGGACTTCGGATTCCATAGCCTCAGGCTACGCCGGCTTAGCCGCAGCCTGAACGGGCCGTTTCCAGCTTGCCTGCGCGCAGCCGGGCTAGCAGCCAGACTGTCCGCGGCACCGGCCAGAGGAGGGCCAGGGCAAGGATCGGCACCAGCGAGATGCCGACGTCGGGGAACTGCCGGACGATGACGAAGAGGTGCGTGTCGAACCGGGCCGGGGCGTAGATCAGGCACAGCCAGAGGGCGAACGCGTCGAGGGCGAGTGCGACGGCGGCCCATGCCACGGGTGCAAAGCGTCGCCGGGGCGCGGGATGCCTCCGGAGCAGGAACCGGAGCGCCAGCCAGAGGCTCAGCAGCTCCGCCAGCAGAAGCACCACGGAGACGGCCCAGCTGTAGCGCTGCAGCCAGTCCTCGAACACCACCGCCGGCACGGGGGAGTGCCCGTGCAGGATCCGCAGGATGTTGGTGTCGATGGCCTTCAGGCGGGACGGGGCGGCAGTGTCGTTGCCGTTGATGACCAGGGCGACGCCGAGGGCGGACTCCGGAACCATCGCCAGGTAGGTGTGGCTGTTGCCCCATTCGCCCTGATGTTCAACGAGCCGCGGGAGGGCGCCGTCGGGGACGGGAGGCGCTGCCGGATCGGCGGATTCGAACAGCGGCCGGGTGAACCAGCCCATGGCGTAGCCCTTGGACCCGTCCACCTGTACCCGCGGTTCGAACATCGCCGCCACGCTCTCGGGCCGGAGGATCCGGGCGTCGCCGTACCGTCCGCCGTCGAGCAGCGCGACCAGCTGATGCCCCAGGTCCTCGGCCGAGGCATACAGCGTGGAGGACGGCAGGCCGGCGGTGGGTGCGGGGACGTCGGTCCTGAGCCAGAACGATCCGAACCACCGGGAGTAGCCGGCGGCTGCGTTGTCAGCGCGTGCCGCAGCCCGGGTGGGATGGCTGTGCGACATCTCCAGCGGTCCGAAGACGTGCTGCGTCAGGTAGTCCCCGAAGGGCTGGCCGGAGACCGTCTGCACCAGGACGCCCAGGACGTTGAAGTTGGCGCTCGCATAGTGGAATGCCGCGCCGGGCTCGCCAGCCAGCGGGGAGCCGGTGAGGGCCCGGACCCCTTCCTCGAGGGCTTCCGGGCGTTGATCGTCGGAGGCTTCGAAGGCCGTGTCCTTCGAGGACATGCCGCTGGCCTGGTGGAGCAGGTGCCGGACGGTGATTTTGGACGAGCGGCCGTCGTCGAGCGTGAACCAGGGCAGGTAGGTCTGCACCGGCTCATCCAGCCGCAGGCGGCCGGCCTCCACCTGCTGCATCACGGCGATGGCCGTGAGGGACTTGCTGGTGGAGGCCAGCAGCACCGGTGTCTGGGCGGTCATCGGCCGCCCGGACTCATCGGCGCGGCCGAACGCGGCGGAATGCACCTGGACCCCATGTTGAACGACGGCGACGGCGGCACCCGGGATCCCCACGGCGTCGAGCTGGTCCTGCAAGAAGGAGTCCAGCGCCCTGTAGGCCTGCTCGGGCGCCGCGGGTTGTGAGAGTGCGGCACCGGGAAGAGCAGGTGCCGGCGGCGCCACACCGAGAATCCCCGCGCCCAGCACGCACAGGAGGAGGAACGAAAACCGGGAAAAAGTCCGCATGCCCACCCGGGCGTCCTATGCCCGCGGCAACCCGAGGTAGCGCGGAACCTTTTGCGCGTACTCGCGGTAGGTCGGTCCGAACAGTTCGGCCAGCATGGCCTCTTCGCCGAGGACAAAGCGGTGCTCCACCAGCAGCTCGGCGGGCAGCATCACGAGGACCCAGGAAGATCCGGCCACGGCTCCCGCGCCCAGTTGAATGAGCCACCAGCCCACGTACATGGGGTGGCGGGTGAATGCATACGGGCCGGTGACCACCAGCTCCTCCGGCCGCTCCAGCGCGAAGGGACCCGGGGACCGGCGGCGCCGCTCAACCAGGCCCCAGATATTCAGGCCGACGCCGGCGACCACCAGCCCTGCCCCCACCACCCGGTGCATGGAGCGGGGGCCGGGGAGCGGCATCGGACGGAGCCGGCCGAGGAGGAGGTCCGCGGCCATCGCCGCCACGACAGGGCCCGGCAGCGGAAGATTTTCGTAGGCCCCTTTCACCCGGCTAACCAGGGGGCTGCCAGTGCGGAGCAGGAGATCCCGCGCTTCGGATTCCATAGCTTCAGGGTACGCCGCCCATATCCCGCCGGCTGGTCACAGGTGCCGCAAGCTTTCGGCATGGGACTTATCCTGTGGCTGGCCGTCATCGGCCTGGTGCTGTTCATCGGCACGGTTGGCTCATTCCCCGGCAGCCCGCCGCGCCCAACGGGACAGGCTCAGTAGAGAATGCGCTGGTACAGGATGTGGTCCTGCCAGGAACCGGCGATCCTGAGGTACCTGGGCGCCAGCCCGATTTCCTCAAACCCTGAGCGCTTCAGGATCTTCTGCGAGGCCGCGTTGTGCGTGAGCGTTGCGGCCTGGAGGCGGTGCAGTCCCAGCTCCTGGCGCGAGAATCCAACCGCGGCGGCGATGGCAGCCGAGCCGATTCCCCTGCCGTTGTATTCCTTGTCCACCCAGTACCCGAGGTGGGCGCTGAGGAATGGTCCGCGGACAATTCCGGTGAGGGTCAGCGCACCGGCAACCCGGTCCCCGTCCAGCAGGACAAAAGGAACTTCGGAACCCTCCGCGTGCTGGGCCAGTTTGGACGCAACGACCCTGGCCTGCCCCGCCGTCGTAAAGAACTCCTCCGGCCGTTCCGGTTCCCAGGGCGCCAGGTGGTCCCGGTTGAGCCGGTAGGCGTCCGTCATCCGTTCGGCGTCGGATGCGCGCAGGACCCGCATGCGAACGTTGCCAGCCAGGGGGTATGTCTTTCCACTCACCCAGCGACTATAGCGGGCGGCTCCCTGAGGCGGATGTGAGGCCCAGAGGGAGGGCAGGCGGCAGGTAGGATCGGAGGATTGCCGCAGGCCGGCCACAGTTTTGGGGGAAACATCGTGAGAATCATGCCACTGCGCCGCGTGTCCGCCGCGGCCTCAAAAACGCACATCCAGCACCGGACAAACACGCCCTTGCGTGCCGCGATGACGGCGCTGGTTGCCGCGGCGGCGCTCCTGCTCGTGCCCGCCGTCGTTAGCGTTCCGGCGGCCGCCGACAACGGGACGGACGCGGGGCCGATGATCGGCACCGGCGTCCAGCCGCTCGGAATAGCGGAAGGGCCGGACGGCACCCTGTACGTCAGCGATTACGACTGGGCCGGCGGCATCAGCGTGTACCCGCCGGGGGAGGCACTGCCGTCCCGCACCATCCACGCGGGGCGCTTCCCGTCGTCGCTGGCCGTGACACCGGACGGGACGCTCTACGTGGCGCAGACAGATGAGTCCGGGCAGGCCGAGGTGGGCGTGGTGGCGCCCGGCGCCAACGAAGCGGCCCTGGCCATCAAGGTGACGTCCGGGCACCACTGGCTTACGGCGGGGCCGGACGGGTCGCTCTATGTGGTGAACCCGTCCGAGGGCTCCCTGTCCGTGGTCCAGCCGGGCGAGGCCTGGATCAAGCGCACCATCCAGGCCGGGCCGAATCCGGTGGAGGTGGCCGTGGCAAAGGACGGGACCGCCTACGCCACCAACGAACTGGAGGGCACTGTCGCCGTGGTGCCCGCCGGCGCCCCGGCCCCGTCGCACACCATCGATGTTGGGGCGAAGGCCCACCCGCACGGAATTGCGGCGGCTCCCGACGGGACCGTCTACGTGGCAAACATCCTCACCAACGACGTCGCGGTGATCGAACGGGGCGGCACCGCGGTGGCGCGCCGGATCCCCGTGGGCAAGGCACCGCAGGAGGTTGTGGCCGCTCCGGACGGGACGGTGTATGTGACCAACAGCCTGGACGACACGGTCTCGGTCATCCCGGCGGGATCGGCGTCTGTGTCGACGACGGTTCCCACCGGGGATGATCCGGGCCGGATGGTTGTCCGGACCGACGGGACCGTGGTGGTGGTGAACCGGGGCGGCAGGTCCCTGACGGTGATTCCGGCAGCGTCTGCGGGACCGGTTTCGCCCGCGCAGGCCGGGGGTTCAGCGGCAGATGCCGCGGCGGAGCCCCAAGGGTCTCCCGTGAAGTCCGACGGCGGCGCGCCGGGTCCCGGCCTCCCTGCGGTGGCCGCGGGGACGGCAGCTGTGCTGCTGGCCGGCGCCGCCACGCTCGTAGCCGTGCTGCGCAGGCGGCGCGTGAGGAAGGCAGCCGGCGGCCCGGCGTCGGCCTGGACTTTCGAGTAGCACCGCCCGGGGCAACCGGCGTGGATTCAGCGCGACAGTTGGCCCTCGGCAAAACGGCCCACCGCGCGTACGTTTGCCTCATGCAGAAGATATCGATTGATGCCCTGGCCCGCCAGCAGATCACGGCCGCTGTGGCTGCCCCGAGCGGGAGGGCGGCCGACACTGCCTACGGCGGCCATGAGAAGAGCCTGCGCCAGACCGTGATGGCCTTCCGTGCCGGAACGCAGCTCAGCGAACATCAGAACCCCGGCGAAGCCACGGTCTTTGTGCTGAAGGGATCAGTCTGGCTGAAGGCGGGCGGCGAGTCCTGGCAGGGCAAGGCCGGTGATCTCCTGATCGTGCCGGAAGGCCTGCACAGCCTGGAAGCCGACGAGGACTCCGCGGTGCTGTTCACGGTGGTCAAGACCGGCAGGTGATGCCGGGGGCTATCCCAGCACCACTTGATTGATTTCCGCCAGCCGGTGAAGCGCTATCCCTGTTCGCTGTTCTTTGACCAGCGGGTGGTCCACCGACGGGTCGAGCTGGATGAACGGGACCAGCCCCGGTTCCCTGGTGTGCACCAAAGCCGGAATCGACAGCGTTGACGTCTCATAGGGCAGTTCGTTGCACAGCCAACCGAACATCGGCGCCAGGGACGCCCGGGCCGGATTTTCCCAGTGGTGGGCGATCTGTTGCATGTTGTCCTCGCTCAGTGAGACCCACGCGGACCAGGCGAAGACGTCTCCGGGGGCGTCGGTAACAGGGATTTCGATGTGTCCCCTGAGGAAGTACTGCCACTCGCCTTCGATGTTCAGCACGCACATGTCGGCATTCAGCTCGCCGGCCGCACGTGCCTCTGGAGGCGCCTGCAGCCAGTGATCCGGAGCCTCAGCCCCGAAGACCGTCGCGAGTCCGTCATGTTGTTCTGCACAGATTCCGCATTGCCACATAGCTCTGCCCTGGCCGTCCATTGGTTCCCCCTAGTTCCGCTGTCACGCCTCGCTTCCCGTAGCCTACCTTCGCCCTGGCGGCGAGGCTGGGCATGCAGGGCTGGCGAAGCTCAACGCAGAGGAAAGCCCGGCGGCAGTGTCCATCACGCCGCTGCCGGGCCGAGAGACGAATCATGAGCCATTCATTTCGCCTGGAATTGATTACTTGGTGACGTGGACAACAACTGCTTTGGAAGTCGCCTGCTCGGCTCCGGCATTATCCACCCCTGTGACAGTCCAGTTGCTGAGCAAAAGAACGGTCTTGCCGGTATCAGAGTTGTAGATGACCTTCTGGAACCCCAACGCTGACAGGTCGTCATCGAGTGCCTCAGCGTTCATCCCCACAACGTTGACGGGAATGAGCGCGGTCGCAGGAACAGCTGGAGCAGCTGCCGGGGCGACGACGGCGGCTGGTGTGGGAGCCGCCGGAACGGTTGCTGTCGCTGTCACGGTTGCCGTAGCCGTCTCCGTGACCACATGGGTCACGGCGGGCGTTGCCTGCGGAGATCCACCACCGCAGCCGGCCAAGGCAAGGCAGAGAAATGTGCTGGCAGCAAGCGCCGTAATGTTTTTCAAAATATTCTTCCTCCTGAGAACTTAACTATTCGACTCAGTCATTCTTTGCTCTCCAGGAATGCGGTTGGCTAAATTATGAGAATCCTCGGTAAACCTTGCGCCTACGTTGAGCTGGATTGTCGCATTCTGGTATTGACCGAAATTCAGCGTTCCAGTTAGCTGGACTCCAGCCCGGGAGATCGCCCGGCGGCAGAAAAAATGGGGGCAACATGGCAGCAGAGCAGCTTCGTGACGACATCCAGCAGGCCAAGGATAAAGCCGGGGTCACGTGGGGGAGCAACAGGGAGTTCCGGAAGCTTGAATCCCATCTTTGGGAGGGCGAGAAGGTTGACCAGATACTGACCGGCCAGTACGCGGGAGGTCTCGGTATCCTGGTGCTGTCGGACCGCCGGATGTTCTTCCTCAAAGACGGCGTCCTGAAGCAGGTATCTGAAGATTTTCCCTTCTCTAAGATTTCATCCATACAGTGGAACTCCGGCCTTGCCCTGGGCTCTGTCACGGTCTTCGTGTCGGGCAATAAAGCGGAAATCACGAGCGTCGCCAAGCAACTGGGTAAGGCTTTCGTAGATGCCGCCAGGGACCGTATCGCACCCTCCGCCCTTCGGGCTCCTGAAAGCCAACCTGAAGCAATTTTTGCGGCCCAGGAAGTGGAGGACGTCTACGCAAACCTAGCTAAAATCGGCCAATTACGTGACGCAGGTGTACTTACGCCCGAAGAATTCGAGACGAAGAAGGCAGAGCTTTTGGCCCGCATTTGAAGCCTCCGTCCTGACGCTTTTAAAATATACAGAAACCGGCTCCCGCACTATAGAAAGCGGGAGCCGGTTTTGCATCATTCTTGGCGTGAAACGCTGGCCGGTCGTCGGCCTGTTACCCCTGCACCCCGTACGCCTTCGGCAGCTTCAGGCCGCGTTCCTCCATGAGGGTGCGCAGGCGGGTGGGGTAGTCGGTGATGATGCCGTCCACGCCCAGGTCCATCAGGCGTTCCATGTCGGCGCCGGTGTTCACGGTCCACGGGATGACGGGCAGGCCCAGGGTGTGGGCTTCGGCGATCATCGCCGGGGTGACGGACCGGAAGGTGGGGGAGACGACGTCGTACCCCTGCGCGGCGGCCGCCTTGGCGAGGGAACCGTCGTAGTCGTCGATGTCGATGCCGCCCAGGTTGGGGCTGGCGCCGGGCTGGCCCACGCCCATCCATGCGTCGCCGCTTGAGAGAGCCACCAGCGGCAGCTCCGGCGCGATCTCCTTGGCGAGGTTCAGCGAGGACCAGTCGAAGGACTGCAGCGTCGTCCGGTCCGCCATGCCGGAGGCCTGGATCCCGGACACCACCGCGCGGGTGAGGGACTCCATTCCGGCGCCGCCGCTCTGGGTGGCCTCCACCTTGGTCTCCACGTTGAAGCGGACCTTGGCGGCGCCTGCGTCGCGGACCAGCTGGTAGACGTCCGTGAGCTCCGCGATCCGATTGCCCTCGATGACGTCCTGTTCCGGGTAGCCGGGCAGCTGCACGAAGCCGCAGTTCAGGGTCTTGACCTGCGCGAGGGACAGCCCGGCCACACGGTCGCCCACGTACGGGAACTCGGGGTCGCCGGCGGTGGCGGGGGCGGTGTCCGCGCACTTGGTGGCCTGGATCGTGTCGTCGTGCCAGACGATGATCTTGCCGTCCTCGGTCAGGTGTGTGTCCAGCTCCAGGGTGCCCACGCCCAGTGCCAGGGAGTTCGCAAACGCGGCCAGGGACTCCTCGGTCCACTCGCCGCGGCCGCCGCGGTGGCTCTGCAGGTCGAAGGAGCCGTTGCGCTCGTTCACCTTGATCGCGGATGTGGCGGTTCCGGCAGCGTTCGACGACGGCGTGCCGGCTTCGTTCTCCGGGGCGGCGACGGCGGGGCTCGCCAGGGCGGCGATCAGGGCGGCGGCTGCCGCTGCAGTCAGGACTGGGCGCATGGGTGGTTCCTCCTGGGGTGACGGGGACCGGCTGATGGCCGGTGACCCGACCACGCTAGGGAGGGCAGGTTGCGCGCCGGGTGCCTGGAGTTGGAGGGGAGGTGAACTTGGAGCGGAGATGACACGGGGGTTGTTCGCCCGGCTGTCCGCCGCAATAGACTCGGAGCATGCCAATCTCGCGCCACGACCGAAGTATCCACACTCAGCCGTCCGCCCTCGAACAGCACGGGGCCGGCCTGTGAGCGGCGGTCTCGTCGCCCTGCTCGACGACATCGCAGCCCTGGCCCGCATAGCGGCCGCCTCGGTGGACGACGTCGCGGCCGGGGCCGCCAAGGCAGGGGTCAAGGCCGCCGGCGTGGTCATCGACGACGCCGCCGTCACCCCGCAGTACGTGTCCGGCGCGGACCCGTCCCGCGAACTGCCCATGATCAAGAAGATCTTCTGGGGCTCGCTCCGGAACAAGCTGCTGATCATCCTTCCGGCCCTGCTGCTCATCAGCGCCTTCGTCCCCTGGGCCATCCCGTTCATCCTCATGGCGGGCGGCACCTACCTCTGCTACGAGGGCGCCGAGAAGGTCTGGCACAAGCTCCGCGGCCACCACGCCGCGGGCGAAGATTCGCCCGCGGTTGAACGCGGCCCGGGGGCCGAGGCCAAGGTGGTCAAAGGCGCCATCACCACCGACTTCATCCTCTCCTGCGAGATCATGGTCATCTCCATGAACGAGGTGGCCCAGGATTCCCTGTTGTCCCGGGCGATCATCCTGGTGGTTGTGGCCCTGGTGATCACGGTGGCCGTCTACGGGGCCGTCGCACTCATCGTCAAGATGGACGACATCGGCATGCACCTGGCCGCCAAGGATTCCGCCGGCGCCCAGCGCACCGGCGAGCTGCTCGTCAAGGGGATGCCCGCCGTGCTGGCCGCGATCACCTTCGTGGGGACAATCGCCATGCTGTGGGTGGGCGGCCACATCATGCTGCAAGGTGCACACGACCTCGGTTGGCACGCGCCCTACGACCTGGTCCATGTCCTCGAGCACCCCTTCGCCGGGATTGCAGTGGTGGGCGGCTTCCTGGCCTGGCTCGTCAACACGTTGTGCTCGGCCGTCGTCGGACTCGCCTGGGGCCTCGTGGTGATGGCTATTGTGCATCCGCTGCTCAACGCGCTGCCGTTCGGCAAAAAGAAGGGCGGGCACGAGGAAGGCGACATCCGCGCCGAACTTGCTGGCTACCGGCCGACGAAACGCGACGACGGCCCGGCCTCCTAGCCAATAGGCATCCCTTGGGCGGTGAATCAGACGAAGCCGAAGAGCGGCGGGAAGACCACCACCACAATCGCCGCCCAGGCCCCATAGACCGGCAGGTACCGCGTCTGCCAGCGCTCGAGCTGTGCGAAGGCGCGCCGACCGCGCAGGAATCCGACGGCGAGCCAGGCCGCCCGGGCCAGGTGCACCAGCAGCAGCAGGTTCAGGCCGAGGGCGGCGATCTTGTTGGGGCTGAAACCAAATTCAGCGATGCGGGTCAGCATTGCGGTCAGCATCACGGCGTCCACCGCGAGGGCCGCGCCGACAAGAACCAGCTGCAGGGCATCCGCCAGCCTTGGCGGTGCGAGCGGATCGCGGGCTGAAATCGAATAGAGCAGCAGGCACAGCACCAGTACCAGGATCGCGTCCATGAGGATCAGCAGGTCCCGGTTGACGTCGGCGACTCCGCCGGCAGCGGCGAAGACGCCCAGGAGGGTCAGCAGCATAACGACCGTCAGGGGCGTAAACACCCGGGTCAGGACGGGGGCGATGTTCTCGACGACGTTCTGCTTGGCCTCGACGAGCCACGCGGCGACGATGAGCGCCCCCGGCATCGCAAACGGCAGGATCCACTCCTGCACGATGGGCTCCAGGTCGACGCCGACAACCTGCAGCGCCATGAACGTGAGCACCACCAGGACGGCACCGCCCAGGGCAAGGAGCGTGTAGTAGATCGCGAGCTCACCGGTGAACCGGGCGAAGTCCATGCGCCGGCGGTCCGAACGCCACCTCCCGCCGGCGTACGCCACCCCGGCCAGCAGCCACAGGACCACCGGGGCGTGCAGGATGGCGAGCAGTTCGGTGGAACCGCCGGAGGCGAAGGGGTAGACGTTGACAACGACCGCCAGCACGGCGAAGGGGACGAACAGCATCGCCGCCACCCTCGGCGTGAGCCGTCGGGTCCACACGAAGTAGCCAGCGAGGAACGGGAAGACCAAAAGGCCGAGGTTGCGCGCCGTGGCTGCGCCGTCGTCGAGCCAGGCCAGTCCGGCCTTGACCGCAATGCCGGCCCCGACGGCGAACGCGAGGACCACAGCCAGCTCGCGCCACGGAGGCGCCCCGCCGTCGTCGGAACCCTCCGGGACGAGCACGAGCTGCTTCCAGAGCCGGTCGGAGTGCTCGCGGGCAAACTCGCGCGAGACGGCGTCCAGGTTGCCCAGGCGTTTGATCGCGACGAGGAACGCTTCCTCGTCGTCGAGCCCGGTGGCCTGGCGGTCGGCGATCTGCCCGCGCAGGTGGTCCTCCAGCTCGTCGATGTCGGCGGCGGAGATTGCCTGGCGGCGCTGCACATACCCGCGCCACTGCGCGATCTGGGCCTCCAGTTCCACGTGCTGCTCCATCATGCCCATCCCGCGGCCGGGGCGGGAGGCTGCTGGGCCGTCTGCCACACCTGGCGCAGTGCCGCGGCGACGACCGACCACTGCTCCTGCCGGTCGGCGAGTGCCTCCCGGCCTGCCGGCGTGATCGCGTAGTGCTTGCGCCGGCGCCCGGCCTCGGAGGTGCCCCACAACGACGACACGTAGCCGAGCCGTTCCAGCCGGTGAAGCAGCGGATAGAGCATGCCGTCGGTCCATTGCATGCCCCCGCCGGAGAGCTCACTCACGCGTTTGAGGATCGCGTAGCCGTACAGGTCGCCCTCCGTCAGTATCCCCAGCACAAGCGGGGTTGCCGACGCGGCGACCAGGTCCTTATCGATGCGCATGGCACCTCCTATACCTAGAACTGTAAGGCATTGGAGCATAGCAGTTCTAGGTATGTCAGGCGGCGGTCCAGTTAGCGGCTGCCTGCCCGCTCCTCGATGGGCCGCGGGCTCTTCCAGACCGATTCGCGCGGGCCCGGCGGGTATGCCGCCGTCTTTCCGGCCCAGGCAATAACCAAGGCTGCAATGACGGGAAGGGCGGCCGCGGCCGGGACCAGCAGCGGGCCGGCCACCACCAGGGCCGCCGAGCCGTAGAGGGCGCCGATGGTGATGCCCAGCTGGATGGTGAGGACGGTGAGCCCGTTGGCGGCGTCCTTGTTTTCGCGGCCGGCGCGGAGGATGGCCGACTGGTTGTAGATGCCGATCGCACCCAGCCCGGCGCCCCACACCGTCATCAGCACCAGGGCGAAGGCAAGGCTGCCGCCCACGAACGGCAAGGCCAGCATCGAGACGGCGATTGCCGCCGTCGTAATCAGCAGCGAACGGCGCGGGTGCGAGTCGACGGTGAGCCCGGCGATCCAGATGCCGAGCAGGCCGGAGACGCCGAGGACGGTGAGGGAGACGGTGATGGCGTAGTCGGGCAGGCCGGCGTCGCGGATGTACGGGGCGATGTAGGTGAAGAGCGCGAAGTGGGCCAGGACCAGCAGCGGCCAGGCGATGGCCACGGACCTCACACCGGGCTGTGCGATGGCCGCGCGCATGGAGGGCCGGGCTTCGCCGGCGGCGCGCCGGACGGACGGCAGCAGGAAGAACCCGAGGACGGCCAGGAGCAGCCCGAAACCCGCGAGCGACAGGAACGCCGCCCGCCAGCCGAGGAAAGTGCCCAGCGCGGTGCCAAGGGGCGCACCGATGGCCAGGCCCAGGCTGTTGCCGCTGAAGACGATGGCCAGGGCCTTGCCCACCTTGTCGGCCGGCACCACGCGGGCGACGTAGGGGGCCATGGTGGTCCAGAGCAGTCCGTGGGCCAGGCCGCCCACGAGCCGCGCGATCATCGCGGCGGTGAAATCGGGTGCGAGGCCCACCAGGCCGTTGCTGATGGTGAACGTCAGGACCAGCGCCACGAGCAGGGGACGTTTAGGGACCTTGCCGAGCAGTCGCGCGGCGGGCACCACGGTGACCACGATGACGGCGGCGTACGCGGCGGCGAGGTAGCCGGCCACCGGTTCAGAGACGTTCAGGCCGGTGCTGATCTGGGGGAGCAGGCCGGAGGGGAGCAGTTCGGTGGTGATGGCGGTGAAGGCGATGGTGGCCAGGACCATCATGGCGGCCAGCGGGAAACGCTGGGTCGCCGGCGCGGAAGTCGCGGAGGACATGGGGGAGTTGTTCCATTCAAGGAGGAGGGGGATGGAACCGGGCTCTGCGGGCCGAACAATTCCTCCATAAGTTTACCGGGTGAACGAGGTTGTTACGTGCAGGGTCGGGCTGCAGGAAACACGTTCGCGGACCGTTGGCGGCGGCAGGCTTAGAGGGGAGTACGACGGCGGCGGGCGGCTATGCGGGCCGGTGGCCGAACTGACTTCAGGATCCAGCGCACGTGAGAGTCGGGTGGATTATTCTCCCCAGCGCGTGGCATCCGGGCAGAGCAGGGCGAGCTGCATATTGTTCGGATGATGGAACGAACTTGGATGGGATTTAGGAAGAAGCGGAGACCTCACGACGTGTGGTCAGACTGGAAAGCTGCGGACGATGCAGGAGACGCCCGCCTAGCGGCAGTGCTGGCTTCCGAACTGCTGGAGCTGACTCCGAAGTCCTATTACAGCTGGTTCCAGGCCGGTCTGCTGTCCAAGGCCCTTGCCAACTGGCCGGAAAGCCTCGACCGCAACACTCGGGCGCTGGACCTCTTCACGAAGGAGGATGCTGAGGAGTTCAACGGTGTCAACCCCGCGGCCTGGAACCTGGGCATCGCTGCAACAGCACTGGGTGACTGGTCGACGGCCAGGAGCGCGTGGGCTGCCTACGGACTGGACAGGTTTCGGGCCGGAGCCGGGCCCATCGACGCCGACTGCGGCATGGCTCCGGTCCGGCTCAACCCGGACCAGCCCAGCCTCCCTCACCAGGTGCTGTTTTCGGCCGGGTACACAGAGGTTGTCTGGTGCTGGCGGAGGAGCCCGGCCCATGCAATCATCGCGAGCGTTCCGTTGCCGGAGTCCGGGCATCGGTTCCGCGACACCGTCCTGGACGATGGCGAACCCAAAGGGGACCCGATGGCTCGACGGACAGGAAGTATCGGTCTTCGACGAACTGGGGCGTCTCGAACAATCCGACCTGCCGACCTGGCAAGCCCAGGTAGTCGGTGCCGGCGCCGACGATCTACAGGCACTGACGGACCTTCTTGAACAGCGCGGGCTCGGTCTCGACGATTGGTCCGGGATCCGGGTGATGTGCTCGAAATGCTCGCACGGTGCACCCCAGGAAGGACACGACCACATTCCGGCAACGGTGGATGCGCAGCGACTTGGGCTCGCCGGCCACGAATCAGACCTCGACGAAGCGCTGGCGACATGGTTGGCTGGCAGGCCGGAAATCGACGTGCAAAACCTCGAGCTGCTCTGGTAATCACTAACCACTAGCCAGTGGCGGCTGGTATGCAGGGAGTGCGACGGCGGCGGGCGGCTTGGGAGGGCGGGCCACCGGGGGCAGGCTAAAGCCTGCCCGCCAGGGAGCGCCCCACTGTCCGGCCGGTGAAGATGCAGCCGCCCAGGAAGGTTCCTTCCAGCGCGTTGTAGCCGTGGGCGCCGCCGCCGCCGAACCCTGCCGCCTCCCCGGCGGCGTACAGGCCGGGGATGAGGGAGCCGTCCTTCGCGAACGCCTGGCCGGTGAGGTCGGTCTGGATGCCGCCGAGGGTTTTGCGGGTGACGATGTGCAGCTTCACGGCGATCAGCGGTCCGGCCGCCGGGTCCAGGATCCGGTGCGGCTTCACGGTGCGGAAGAGCCGGTCCCCGAGGTAGCGGCGGCTGTTGTGGATGCCCGTCACCTGGGCGTCCTTGGAGTACGGGTTAGTGATTTCGGCGTCGCGGTCCAGGACCTGCCGCTGGACTTGCCCGTAATCGAGCAGGGGTTCCTCGGTGAGGCCGTTCATGCCGCTGACCAGGCCGGCCAGGTTGTCCGCGATGACAAAGTCCGCGCCGTGGTCCTTGAACGCCTCGATCGGTGCGGAGGCCCCGCGGCCCAGCCGGGTCCGGAGCAGCAGTTTCCGGTCGCGGTTGGTGACATCCGGGTTCTGCTCGGAGCCGGAGAGGGCAAACTCCTTTCCGATGATCCGCTGGTTGAGGATGAACCAGGAGTGGCTGTGCTGCTGCAGGTCCGGGGTGGTGCGCAGCAGCTTGAGGGTGCCCAGGGTGTCGTAGCCGGGCAGCCCGGGGGCAGGCAGCCGGCGGCCCAGGGCGTCGAACCACAGGGAGGACGGCCCCGGCAGGATCCGGATGGCGTGGTCCGGCCAGATGGGGTTCCAGTTCCGGATGCCCTCCGTGTAGTGCCACATCCGGTCGCGGTTGACCAGCCGGACGCCGGCGTCGTCCGCGATGCCCAGCATGCGGCCGTCCACGTGCTGCGGCACGCCGGTGATCATGGTCCGCGGCGGGGTGCCCAGGCGGTCCGGCCACCACCGGCGCACCTCTTTGTGGTTGCCGCCGATCCCGCCGGTGGCAATAACCACTGCCTGCGCGCGGAGCTCAAATTCCCCAACTTTGTCGCGGTTGGAGGCCACGCCGCGGGGAGCATCGTCCGGTGCGAGGATGGTGCCGCGCACTCCGGTGACCGTGCCGCCGTCGAACACCAAGCCGTCCACCCGGTGCCGGAAGTGGAACCTGACCCGGCCGGTCCCTGCCGCCGCCCTGGCCTTGTCGGCGAACGGTTCGGAGATCCCGGTGCCGGTTCCCCACGGGACATGGAAACGGGGGACGGAATTGCCGTGGCCGCCGGCCCGGCCGTCGCCGCGCTCAGCCCAGCCCACCAGCGGGGTGAATTTCACGCCCTGTTCCTGCAGCCAAGGCCGCTTCTCGCCGGCCGCGAACTCGACGTAGGCGCGCCCCCACTGCTGGGCCCACTCATCCTCGGGATGCTCGCCGTTGAGCCGGTCCCACTGGGCCGAGCCCTGCCAGTCCTGCCACGCCAGCTCGAAGGAGTCCTTTACGCGGAGCCGGCGCTGCATGGGGGTGTCCACCAGGAAGAGGCCGCCGAGGGACCAGAACGCCTGGCCGCCCAGGTTGGCCCCGTTCTCCTGGTCCAGGATGGCCACCCGCTTGCCTGCCCGGACCAGCTCGTTGCTGGCCACCAGCCCGGCCAGCCCACCGCCGATGATGATGACGTCTGCGTCCATCTGCTCACATCCCGTTCGCCGCTATGGCTTTCGGTCCAACGTACAGCAGGCGGTGTGCCGCCACGCCCGGACTCTGGAGCGGTTCTGCGGGCTACCTGTTCGCGAGGGCGGCCTTCTCGGTGGCGGCCAGCATGTCGGTGAAGGTCGCCGTCAGCATCCTGTCGATCACGGGACCGGTGAACCGGCCAACAGGCCCTCCCCGGGGTACACATCGGTAGTCGAACGGGGCCAGCGTCCCGCCGCTGTCGGGTTCAAGCGCGAGGGAGGACCCGGCCTGCTTGAACGGCACGGACGCATTCGGCTGATTCCGTGTGTCGATCCTGCGGCCCTAGGACCACTCCAAGTGTTGAACCAGTCGTAGGTCAGTGCGCTGTCCCAATCTCATGATCACGCCGGCAGCCGCACGAACGCAATCACTTGGATTGGGCTGGTCCCGGCCCGATCCGAGGTCCTCCAGGGGTGTGACCCACTCCATAGGAAGTGGCTCTGCCGGTTCGGACTGCCTGGGGGGTGCGTGGCCTCCGGAATCCCTGTGGTTTCGGGGGTTTCGGGGGTTGGCAGCACGTTGGGGGCTGGATTTGCGGTGGGGGTTCGGGGCGTGTATTGTTTTCTGAGTCGCCGCCGCTGATGCGGGAAAATAGCGACAAACCCCTTTCTTCAACAGCCTGAAAATGGTTCGCTTTGTAGCGTGCCGGATGCGGGTGGGGCCGGTTCGCCGGGGCAGGAAATCGCGGAAACGCCGGTTTGCAAAGCTCCCCGGGATCGGGTAAGTTTGAGAGGTTGCTCCGGAGCGATCCACGGCTGTTTGTTTGGTTGTGGTGGTGCCGGGTGTGTCTGTTGTTTGAGAACTCAATAGTG
>NZ_JAVDWK010000022.1:0-27230 GCF_031457335.1 Arthrobacter sp. BE255
GTAACTGCCCACACCGCTTACCAAACAACCGTTCAGGAACCCCTGGCCGCCTAACCAACAACAACGAGAACTGTCTCAAAAACTTGACGAGCGCAGCATTACGTGGGCATCGCGAGGAAGGCGGAGGCCGCCAAGCTGGACGCCGTGTTCCTCGCCGACGGCCCGGTCATCGAAAAAGACCTCGAGCACCGGCCCGGCAACAGCTTCGAACCCAGCGTCCTGCTGGCCCGGATCGCCGCGGAGACCAGCCGTGTCGGCCTGATCGGCACGTTCTCCTCCAGCTACAACGACGCCGGCGAGCTCGCCGCGCGGCTGGCCTCCATTGATGCTGTCAGCGGCGGCCGGTTCGGCTGGAACGTGGTGACGACGGCGGGGGCTGCTGCCGCGGCCAACTTCGGCCGCTCGGGCGAACCCGAGCACGCCGGCCGGTACGCCCGCGCCAGCGACGTGACGGCGCAGGTGGTGTCGGCGTGGGCCCGTACCCAGGAATCGGGTGGCCCGGAAGCCCATCGCCCCGAAGCCCATCACCCCGAAGCCGGCCACCCGGAAACAGCGGCCCTCCCGGCGTCGCCGCAGGGCCGCCCGGTGGTGGTGCAGGCCGGCGCCTCCAAGGCGGGCATCCGGCTCGCCGGGGAGCACGCGGAGGTCATCTTCACCGCGGCGCAGACCCTCGACGAGGCGCTCGCGTTCCGGCAGGACATCAATGCCGCCGCCGCCGAATTCGGGCGGCGTCCGGAGGAGATCGCCATCCTGCCGGGACTGTCCACCGTCATCGGCAGCACCGAGGCGGAGGCGAAGGAACGACGCCGGCTGCTGGCTGAGCTGGTGCCGCTTCGGTACGCTCTCGGCCGGCTCAGCGGGCAGCTCGGTTTCGACCTGAACAACGTGGACCTGGACGCGCCCGTCCGCCGCGAAGGACTGCCCGAGCCGGAGGCCGCCGCCGGGTCGCAGACGTTCTACCGGATGGTGCTGGGCATCATCGAACGCGACAAACCCACGTACCGGCAGCTGCTGCACGCCCTGGGCGGGGGAGCCGGCCACCGCATTGTGGTGGGCACACCGGAGCAGATCGCGGACGACATCGAACGCTGGCACCGGGCCGGCGCGGCCGACGGCTTCAACGTGATGCCGGACGCCCTGCCCAGCGGTTTTGACCAGTTCGTGGACCATGTCATCCCCGAACTGCAGCGCCGCGGACTCTTCCGCACCGAGTACCAGGGCAGCACGCTCCGCGAGCACCTGAACCTGCCCGTCCAGCCCATCGTCCGGCCGCCGGTGCGCGGCGGCGCGCCCGTGCTCGCCGCCGCCGGGCATTCCGGAGGAGCATCATGACCGCCGCACCGCGTTTGATCGTTGAGTTTCCCGCCGCCGACGTTCCGGATGCCGCGGCCGTCCAGAACCTGCTGGCTGCTGCCCGCGACGCCGCCGCCCTTGCGGCGGCCCGGTCAGTTTCGCTCCTGCTGCCGGAAGCGGCCGACGGCGGCGGGCCGGGCCTGGACCCCGGCATCCTCGCCGGGATACTCTCCGCGGGCGTCCGTGGCCCGGGCGCCACAGGAACTGTCACCAGGCCTGCCTGCGCGCCGCCATGGCTGATCGTCACCGCAAGCACGTCGCGGAACGCGCCGTACAACCTTGCCCGCCGGATCCAGTCGCTGAACCGGATCACCGCCGGCCGGGTGGGCCTGTTCCTCCGCGGCACCGGGCTGGACCCCGTCACCTCCGGTGCCGGCGGCAGCCTGCAGACGGCGGCCGGCCACCCGTCCCGGCTCCTGGCCGAGTACGTGGAGGTCCTCCGCCGCCTGGGGGCGAGCTTCCAGGAGGAAGCCCTGATCGGTGACCGGAAGGCAGGCCGGTTCGCCGACCCGCACAGCCTTGTCCCGGCATCGTTCGCGGGGGAGATCTACTCGGTGGCGGGCGCACTGAACGTACCCCTGCCGTCCGCGCACCGGACGCTGCTGCTCGCCGAGGCCGCCTCCATTGCCCCGGGCGTGCCCGTGGACGGCGTCGTCGGGCCTGATTCCAGTCTGCCGGAGGGCGTTGACGCTCCCGCCTACAGCACGCTGACCTGGCTCCCGGCCGGTTCCCGGCGTGAGGCCCTCGACGCCCTGGAATGGCACCACGGGCCGCTGCCCCATGCGGTCACCAACGGGGGAGTGCCCACGGTGGCCGGCCCGTCCGGCGTCGTGGTGGCAGGCACGCCCGACGACGTGGCCCAGGTTTTGCAGGACACCGCACCGGAGCACACACTCCTCCGCGTCCGGGCCGGTGCCGGCGACTTTGCCGGCCTGCTCGACTCACTCTTTGAGGTGCTGCCCGAACAACACGAAAGCAGGGATCTGCAAGCCCATGCCAGATAACACGCTGACCCACACCGACCACACCTTCGGCTTCAGCACCGAGCAGGTCCACTCAGGCCACCGGGGCGACCCCGGGCATGGCGCAAGCATCACGCCGCTGTACCTCAGCGCCGGGTTTGTGTTCGACGATTTCGACCACGCCCAGGCGCGCTTCGCCGGCGCGGACCCGGGCTACGTCTACTCCCGGATCAACAATCCCACCAACGCTGCGGTGGAGCAGGTGCTCGCCGCCCTGGACCACGGCGTCGGCGCCACGCTGGTGGGCAGCGGCCAGGCCGCCGTCAGCACCGGACTGCTGGGCGTGCTGAAGTCGGGCGACCACGTGCTGAGCGCGCCCTCCATTTACGAGGGGACCCGGGCGCTGTTCCGCGGCAACTTCCGCAGGTTCGGCATCGACGTCGAATTCGTGGAGCGTCCCAACGACCCCGACGACTGGCACCGGCGGGTCCGGCCCAACACGCGTCTGTTCTACGGCGAGGCCATCCCCAACCCGAAGAACGACCTGATCGACATCGAGGCGATCGCCGACGCGGCGCACGCCAACAGCGTGCCCTTTGCCATCGACAGCACGCTGACCACGCCGTACCTGCTCCGGCCCATCGACTTCGGAGCGGACATTGTGCTCCACTCCACCAGCAAGTTCCTGGCCGGGCACGGCAACTCGATCGGCGGCGTAGTGGTGGACGCGGGCCGGTTCGACTGGGCCGCGCACCCGGACCGGTACCCGCACCTGCACGAGCCGATCCACGCCGGCACGGGGGACCTGACCACGTGGATCGACAAGTTCGGCGTGAAGGCGAACTTCGCGTTCACCCGGGCCGTGGTTGCCGGCCGGCTGGGCCCCAGCCTGTCGCCGTTCAACGCGTTCCTCCTGCAGCAGGGCATCGAGACGCTCTCGCTCCGGGTGGACCGGCATTCGCGGAACGCGCTGGCCCTGGCGACGTGGCTGGAACAGCAGCCCGAGGTGTCGGGCGTTGACTATCCCGGGCTGCAGTCCAACCCGTACTACCCGCTGGCGCAGAAGTACCTGCCCCGCGGCCAGGGGTCGGTGTTCGCGTTCACCCTGGCCGGCGGGCTGGAGGCTGCCCGGACCTTCTACGACGCGGTGGAGGTGTTCACCCGGATGACGCACGTGGGCGACGTCCGCTCCCTCATCCTGCATCCGCCCACCACCACGCACTCCAAGCTCAGCCCGGCCGAGCGTGACCAGGCGGGCATCCACCCCGGCCTGATCCGGCTGTCCGTGGGGATCGAGGACGCCGAGGACCTCATCGCCGGCCTCGACCGCGCCTTCCGGGTGCTCCGCGGCGAAAACCCGCCGCCCCTGCGCGGCCGCGGCGAAACCGCCGCCCCGACGCAGGCGGACGGGCTGTGAGCGTGGCGGAGCGGACGCCGGAGGTTTCGGTGGACGCTGCTGTGACCACCGCTTCGATCCGGACGGCCATCGCGCCGGTGCTGGAGCGGCTGCGGGAAACGTCGGCGCGGCGGGACATCGACCGGACGCATCCGTTCGCGGAAGTCCGCAGCCTGGCCGAGGCCGGCATCCTGCGTTACCGGGTCCCCCAAGAGGACGGCGGCGCCGGGGCAACCGTCCGCGAACTCATCGAGCTGGTGGTCGACATTGCGGCCGCCGATTCCAACGTGGCGCAGGCCCTGCGGCCCGGCTTCCTGGTGGCCGACGGGCTAGCTACGGGAACCCTGACCGGGGCGAAGCGGGAGCGCACGCTGTCCCGCGTCCTGGCCGGCGACCTGTTCGCGGGCACCCGCAACGAGGCCACCGGCACGCCCGGCTCGGTCTCCACCCGCCTCACCCGGGACGGCTCCGCTTTCCGGGTCACCGGGGAGAAGTTCTACAGCACAGGCGGCCTCCACGCCCGCTGGTTCTCCGGGAACGCGGTGGACGACGACGGCGGCGTGGTGACCTTCACCGTGCCGACCGACAGCGAAGGCGTGGGCCTGATCGACGATTTCGACGCCGTCGGGCAGCGCCTGACCGCGAGCGGCACCACCCGCCTGGACGGCGTCCTGGTCGACCCCGACGAGGTGGACCCGTTCAAAGCGCAGCCGCCGCACCCGCACGGTTCGCTGGCCCACCTGTTCCTCGCGGCCACCCTCGCCGGGATCGCCGGGGCCGCCCAGCACGACGCCGTCCGGGTGGTCCGCGGCGTCACCCGCCCCATCAAGCACTCGACGGCGGGCCGCAGCGCCGACGATCCCTACGTCCGCCTCGCGGTGGGCCGGATCGCCACCGCCGCGTTCACAGCGCGGGCCCAGGTAGCACTCGCGGCCGAGCAGCTCGACGCGTACTGGCGCGAGCCGTCTGAAGCGGGAGGCCTGCGGGCCACCATCGCTGTTGCCGAAGCCTATGTCGGCGCGGGGGAGCAGGCCCTTGCAGCCGGGGAGCTGCTGTTCGACGTTGGCGGCGGCACCCTGACCCGGCGCGAACACAACCTTGACCGGCACTGGCGCAACGCCCGGACCGTGGCCAACCACAACCCGCGCGGCTGGAAAGCGGCCGCCGTCGGAGGCTGGCTGGTGGCCGACGAGCCGCCACCCGCCAACGGCCTGTTCTGAGCCCTGCTGCACGCACCCACCGAACCTGAGGAGACCTGAACATGTCTGAGGAATCAACAACCCCGCGCCCTGCCGAGTACGGCTACCTTGGCCGCAGCGGCGTCCGGGTCAGCCGGCTGACGCTGGGCACCATGAACTTCGGCGGCCCCACCGGCCGCGCCGAATCGCTGGAGATCATCGCCGCCGCCCTGGACGCCGGCATCAACACCATCGACACCGCCGACGTCTACAACCAGGGCCTGAGCGAGGAAATCGTGGGCGAGGCCATCGCCGGCCGCCGTGCCGACGTCGTCCTGGCCACCAAGTTCCACGGCCAGATCGGTGCGAACCCGCTGCACGCCGGCAACTCGCGGCGCTGGATCTTCGAAGCCGTGGAGGGCAGCCTCCGCCGGCTCGGAACCGACTACATCGACCTCTACCAGGCGCACCGGCCCGACCCGCACACCGACCTCCTCGAAACTATCACCGCCTTGGACGACCTCGTCCGGCAGGGCAAGATCCGCTATTACGGCACCAGCACGTTCGGCGCCGACCAGGTGGTGGAGGCGCAGCTGCTCGCCCGGCAGCACAACCTCACCCCGCCGCTCACCGAACAGGTGCCGTATTCGGCGCTGATCCGGCTGGTGGAACGGACCACCCTGCCCGTGGCCCGCAAGTACGGGCTGGGCGTACTGAGCTACGGCCCCCTCGCCGCGGGCTGGCTGAACGGCGCCTACCGGGAGGGCCAGCCGCAGTCCGGTTCGGTGCGTGCCGCCCGCGTCTGGGAGGGAAGGTTCGACGTCGGCGCCCCGGAGAACGCGCTGAAGTTCGCCGCCGCTGAGCAGCTGGGTCAGATCGCGGACGCCGCCGGGATCAGCGTCCCGGACCTCGCGCTGGCCTTCGCGCTGAACCACCCGGCCATCTCCTCGGTGATCATCGGGCCCCGCACCCGCGAGCACCTGGACGCCTACCTCAAGTCCGCTGCCACCATCCTCAGCGACGCCGTCCTGGACCAGATCGACCGCGCCGTGGCGCCCGGGACCACGTTCCTGGAACGCGACAACGGCCGCATCCCCGACGAGCTCACCCCGGCAGGCCTCCGCCGGTAACGGTGAGTCACGCCGTCGGACTTCACCCCCCAAACCCACTGAAAGGCACCCCCATGACGTACCACCCCGCCGAAACCCGCCACGGCAACCTGAACTGGCGCCGCGCCGGCACCAGCGGCCTCACCCTGCCCGAATTCTCCTTCGGCCTCTGGCAGAAGTTCGGCGACCGCACCCCCTACGAGACCCAGCGTGAAATCCTGCTCGCAGCGTTCGACGCCGGCATCACCCACTTCGACATCGCCAACCGCTACGGCCCGCCCGCCCGGGCCGCGGAGAAGAACTTCGGCCGGCTCCTGCGCGAGGACCTCGGTGCCTGGCGCGAGGAAATCGTCATCTCCACCAAGGCCGGCAACCCCATCAGCGCCAGCCCGTACCACCGCGGCGGCTCACGCAAGAACCTGCTGCAGAGCCTGGACCACAGCCTGAAGGACCTCGGCGTGGACTACGTTGACGTCTTCTACTCGCACAGCCCGGACCTTTCCGTGCCCCTCGAAGAGACAGTCGGTGCACTGGTCAGCGCGGTCCACTCCGGCAAGGCACTGTATGTGGGCATCTCCAACTACTCCCGGGAACGCGCCCACCAGGCGGCCGTCCTGCTCAAGGAAGCCGGAGTGCCGCTGGTCCTGCACCAGCCCCGCTACTCCATCTTCGACCGCCGCGTGGAGATCGAGGACATCCTGGGGCAGTCGGCGGCTGACGGCGTCGGACTCATCACCTACTCGCCGCTGGCGCAGGGGCTGCTCACGGACAAGTACCTCGACGGCGGCGTGCCGGCGGGTGCCCGCGCCGCGAACAGCGATTTCCTGTCCGTGGACGACATCACCGACGAATACCGTTCGCGGGTCAGCGCCCTGAACGACCTCGCCCGCGAGCGTGGCCAGTCGCTGGCGCAGCTGGCCCTGCAGTGGGTGCTGCGCCGGCCCGAGGTCACCACCGCGCTGATCGGTGCCAGCTCAGTGGAGCAGCTGCACCACAACCTGCAGGCTCCCGGCTTCGCGCCGCTGACCGACGAAGAGCTGGAGCTCATCGACGCCCACGGCGTGCACGGCACCGGGCTGCGCACCAAATGAGTGCGGGTGTGCTGGCCGGCAAGCGGCTGGGGTTCCTGCTGCACCTGGACAGCGACCTCAGCCCGGCGGAGTCCTACCGGCAGGCCGTGGAGCTGTTTGTGTGGGCGGAGGAGCTGGGGTACGACTCCGGCTGGGTCATCCAGCGGCATTTCCGCCAGGGGAACGAGCACGTCTCCTCCCCGCTGGTGCTCCTCGCCGCGGTCGCCCAGCACACCAGCCGCATCCGGCTCGGCACGGGGGTGCTGGTGCTGCCGCTCGAGGATCCGCTCAAGGTGGCGGAGGATGCTGCGACCCTCGACGTTCTGAGCGGCGGCAGGCTGGAGCTCGGCGTCGGTGCGGGTCCGTTCCCTGGCGCGTGGGAGGCGTTCGGCAAGGACCTGGGTGGCCGCCACAAGGCGTGGGAGCAGAGCGTTTCCCGCCTCCATGACGTGCTTGAAGGTGCGGCGCTCAACAGCCTGGGGGAGGTGCTGCACCCGGCGGGAGCCGGCGTCCGCGGCCGGATCTGGCAGGCCACCTCGAGTGCGCCGGAGCATGCCCTCGCCCAGGCGCGGGCAGCCGGTGCCGCCGGTGACGGGCTGCAGCTGTCGCGGGCCACCGACTGGAACCGGCAGCAGAGCCCCGAAGCCCAGGCCGTCCTGGTCGAGGCCTACCGGGACGCGCTGCCTGCCGGCGTGGAGCCCCGGGTGCTCGTGTCCCGGGCCATCTATCCGGACCGGAACCGGGAGCAGGCGCTGTCCAAACTGGTGGACGGAGCCCGCCGCTGGCAGAGCTGGTTCGGGGCGCTCGGCCGGGAAGGCGCCACCGACGTCACTCCGGAGGAATACCTGGTCCGGGACCACACCAGGTTCGGCACGGCGGCTGACATTGCCGACGGTCTCGCGAGCGACGCCGGGGTGGCAGCTGCAACCGAACTCCTGGTCAGCTTCCCGCCCGCGGTGCCCTCGCTTGACGAGCACAAGCGCCTGCTGGAGGCGGCTGCTACGGAGGTGGCGCCGCGGTTGGGCTGGCAGCCTGCTGGCGGGGAGCTTCCTCTCTTGGAGCACGCGGCGGCGGGGTCGCGATGAGCACCTTCCACCTCAACCTCTCCCTGATGACGCCCGGCCACTTCCGCGGTGCGTGGCGCCTGCCCGGGCGTGACCCGCTGGCGTGGGTCGACGTCGGCCGGTACCGCGAACTGGCCCGCATCGCCGAGGAGGCGAAGATCCACGCCGTCTTCCTCGGCGACTCGCCGGGCCTTGGCACGTCCATCGCCGGGAACCCGGAATCCGGCCTTGAGCCGACCATCCTGTTCGCGGACCTGCTTGCAGGCACCAAGCACCTGGGCGCCATCGCCACCAGCAGCAGCACGTACAACAGCCCCTACAACCTGGCCCGCCGGTACCTGGCACTGGACCACGTGACCGGGGGACGCGCGGCCTTCAACATCGTCACCACTCTTGCCCCGCACGCGGCGGCCGCGTTCGGCTACGCCACCGCGCCGGAGAAGGCGGACCGCTACCGCCAGGCTGACGAGTTCGCCCGGGTGGTGCTGTCCCTGTGGGACGGCTGGGACGACGGCGCCGTCGTCGCGGACCCCGCCAGCGGACGCTTCGCCGACCCGGGCCTGATCGGGCGGGTGGAGCACCGCGGCGAATTCTTCAGCGTCAGCGGCGCCCTCTCCGTGCCGCCGTCACCGCAGCGCCGCCCCGTCCTGGTGCAGGCCGGCGGCTCACCCGGCGGCCTGGCGCTCGCGGCCAACTGGGCAGACGTTGTCTTCACCGCGGGGCAGGACCTCGACGAGGCAGTCGCGTTCCGGGCCCACACCAAGCGCCGCGCCGCCGACGCCGGCCGTGACCCCAGCCAGGTCCTCACCTCCCTCGGCGTGATTGTGCTGATCGGCGACAGCGACGAGGACGTGCGCCGCCGCATCGACGAACTGGTGGGAACCACGGACCTCGACGCGGCGGCAACCGGAGTCGCCCACCAACTGGGCCTCGACGCCGACGGCCTGGGCCTGGACTCCGTAATCACCCTCGAAACCCTTGACGCCGCAGCCCGCCCGCCGGCGTCGGCCGGATTCTTCCGCAGCACCCGGGCCCTCATCGCCGCCGGACCCCTGACAGTCCGGGACCTCGTCACCCGGTCGGCCGGCGGCGCCGGTCACCGGCTGCTGGCTGGCACCCCGGAGCAGATCGCCGGCGACCTGGAGCGCTGGTTCCGGGCCGGAGCTGCCGACGGGTTCACGATCATGCCCGCCGACACCGCCGTGGACTTCGAACGGTTCGCCCGGCACGTGGTGCCCCTCCTGCAAAGCCGCGGCCTGTTCCAGCAGGACTACGCCGGGGCCACGCTGCGCGAAAACCTGGGCCTCGTCCCGCTGCTTCCCGGCGCCGACCGCCGTCGTGCCCTGACAACACCTGCTGAAGAAGAGGAGGGATAAACCCCATGCTCGGTTATGTCCTGTCCAAGCTGGGCCGCGCGCTGTTTGTAGTGTGGGCCGCGTTCACCATCACGTTTATCCTGCTGTTTGTCTTTCCCGCCAACCCGGTGGACCTGCTGTTCGACCCCGCGGAGCTCAACACCATCCCGCAGGAGGTGCGCGACCAGGTGGCCGCCCAATACGGGTTCAACCAGCCGGTGTTCGTCCAGTACCTCGACAGGCTCGCCGCCGCCGCCAGCGGGAACTTCGGCAACTCCGTGGGGTCCGGGCGACGGGTTTCCGAGTCCCTCCTCGAGGTCCTGCCGAACACCCTGATCCTGGCGGCCGGCTCGCTGGCGCTGGCCGTGGTGCTCGGGTTCGGGATCGCCCTGCTGGCCACCGGAACCCGCCGCCCCTGGCTCCGCAACCTGGTCGAATCGCTGCCGTCGGCGTCGGTCTCCATCCCCGTGTTTATGTTCGGCATCCTGCTGCTACAGCTGTTTTCCTTCACCCTGGGCTGGTTCCCCGCGTTCGGCGACCAGGGCTGGCAGAGCCTGGTGCTCCCGGTCATCACCCTTGCCGTCCCCGTCTCGGGCCCCATCGCCCAGCTCTTGGTGCGCAGCTTCGCCGATGAATTCCAGTCAGGCTACGTGACCACCAGCTACGCCAAGGGCGCCACCCGCGGCGGCATCATCATCGGCGACGTCTTCCGCAACGCCAGCCTCCCGGCGCTCACCATCGCCGGGATCACCTTCGGCAACCTCATCGCCGGTGCCGTGATCACTGAGACCGTGTTCGCCCGCTCGGGGGTGGGCCGGCTGACGCAGTCCGCCATCAACACCCTGGACGTGCCGCTGGTGCAGGGAATCATCGTGTTCGTCGCTGCCAGCTTCGCGCTCATCAACCTGGTGGTCGACCTGATCTACCCACTGCTCGATCCGCGGCTGAGGGCCACCCTCACCGCCCAGCCCGTCCGTACAGCGTGAGGCAGCCATGACCATCCAACTCGACCGTCCCCAACCTGTTACCGCCGGGCCCAAACCGCCCGCAGCCGGTGCTCCCAAACCGGGCGTCCTTCTCCGCAACGCGGGCACACGGCTGGCCGACATTACCCGCCAGCCTGTTCTGGTGCTCGCCTGGATCGTGGTGCTGATCGCGCTCGGCTGGGCAGTGGCCCCCGGCCTGTTCACCTCGCACAGCCCCTACGAAGGGGACCCCTCGCTGAGCTTCGCGCCGCCCAGCGCCGGGCACCCCTTCGGGACCGACCGCCTGGGCCGTGACCTCCTGGCCCGCTCCATCTACGGCGCCGGCACCACGCTCACAGCCACCCTGGTGGCCGTGCTCATCGCCTTCGGCGTCGGCACCATCGTGGGCCTGGCGGCAGGCTACTTCGGCCGCTGGGTGGACACGGCGTTTATGCGCGTCATCGACGTGTTCCTGTCCATCCCCAGCCTGCTGCTGGCCATGGTGATCGTCTCGGTCCTGGGCTATTCCACGCACAACATCGCGATCGCCGTCGGCATCTCCTCCATCGCCTCCTTCGCCCGGGTGATGCGGTCAGAGGTGATCGGCGTGGTCACCAAGGACTACGTCCGCGCGGCCTACGGGCTCGGCGTCGGGCGTTTTTGGGTGGTGGTCCGGCACGTGGTGCCCAACGCGCTCAACTCGGTCCTCGCCTTGGCCGCCCTGGAGGTGGGCACGTCCATCCTGGCCGTCGCCTCGCTCGGGTTCCTCGGATACGGCGCCCCGCCGCCCGAACCGGAGTGGGGCCTCCTGGTGGCCGAGGGCCGCGACTACCTGGCGGTCCACCCGTGGATCTCCATCCTGCCCGGCATCGCGCTCGCGCTTGTTGTGATCGCAACCCACCGCATCAGCACCTCCCTCCGGAAGGACCAGCACCGATGAGCGCCACCATCACCGAAGAGGCCGTCCCGGAACAGGCCGAGGCCGAGCCGCTGCTGCGGATCACCGACCTGTCCATCGATTACCGCGGACGACGGCGGTCCTGGACTCCCGCCGTCGACGGCGTCAGCGTGGAGGTCAAGCCGGGCGAGGTGGTCACCCTGGTGGGCGAGTCCGGGTCCGGCAAAACCACCCTTATCCAGGGCGCGCTGGGCCTCCTGCCGCCGTCGGCCCGGATCCGCTCCGGCTCCATCGCCTACTCGGGCGTGGACGTCACCGGCTGGCCGGACCAGCGCTTGGCGCGGGTGCGCGGCAACTACGTGGGGTTCATCCCGCAGGATCCCAACACGTCCCTGAACCCGGTCAAGCGGATCGGCCAGCAGGTGGTGGAGGCGGTCCGCTTCAACGAACCCGAGCCTACTGACAAGGACCGGCACCGCTCGGCAGCGCTGGAGAGCCTGCGGACCGCGGGGCTCACGGATGCCGAGCGGGTCTTCAACCAGTACCCGCACGAGCTCAGCGGCGGCATGAAGCAGCGGGCGCTGATTGCGATCGCGCTCGCCGGGAAGCCGCAGATCATCGTGGCGGACGAGCCCACCAGCGCGCTCGATGTGACCGTCCAGCGCGTCATCCTGGACCACCTCGAGAGCCTCCGGGAACAGCTGGGCATCGGCATCCTGCTGGTCACCCACGACCTCGGCGTGGCTCTGGACCGGTCCGACCGCATCCTGGTGATGCAGGGCGGCCGCATCGTGGAGGAGGGCCCGGTGCGCGAGCTCCTGGCTGCCCCCGGGAACGACTACAGCCGCCGGCTGCTGGACGCTGCCCCCGCCCGGCACGCCGGACGGCTGAAGCCCACGCCGGGGGTCGACCGTTCGCCCGCGCCGGCCGCCGGCGAGGTGCTCCGGGCGACCTCGCTCACCAAGACCTACGCAGTCCGCAAAGGCCGTTCCCACACGTCGTTCCAGGCGCTGGCCGGCGTGGACCTCACCGTCCGGACCGGCACCACGCACGCGATCGTGGGCGAATCCGGCGCGGGAAAGTCCACCCTCGCGGGCATCCTCGCCGGCTTTGCAGCGGCCGACGGCGGCAGCGTCCTCCTTGGCGGGCGGGAGATCACCGGGCTCAACCACGCCCGGCTCCGTGAGCTGCGCCGCGACCTGCAGTTCGTCTTCCAGAACCCGTACACCTCCCTCGATCCGCGCTACACCGTGGGGCGGATCATCGCCGAGCCGCTCAAGTCCTTCAAAGTGGCCGCGAACCGGGCGGAGCTGACGGCCCGCGTCAGCGAACTGCTGCGCGCTGTCTCGCTGGACGACAGCTACCTCAACCGGCTGCCCGCGCAGCTCTCGGGCGGGCAGCGCCAGCGCGTGGCCATTGCCCGTGCCCTCGCACTCAACCCCAAAGTCCTGGTCCTCGACGAGGCGGTGAGCGCCCTGGACGTGTCCGTGCAGGCACAGATACTCCAGCTCCTGGTCGACCTGCAGGCCGAACTCGGCCTGAGCTACGTCTTCGTCACCCACGACCTCGGCGTGGTCCGGCTCATTGCGGACGACGTGACGGTGATGAAGGACGGCCGCGTCGTCGAAAGCGGGCCCGCCCACCAGGTGCTCAACGCCCCGCACCATGACTACACCCGGACGCTGCTCGATGCGATCCCGGGCACCCACGTGAGGAGTTCCGCGGCATGACCGGCGCACCCGTACAACTGCTTGCGCTGCTGGACGGCCTGCCGGGCCGCCTCGCAGCCGGGGACCCCGACGTCGTCCGTCCCCTTGCGGCCCATACCGGCAACGTTGGTGCCGCGCTGGTCATCGGCGCAGGGGGCCGCCCGCTGCGCCACGATCCGGCGGCTTTGGCGATTGCCCTCAGCGTCAGGCTGCCGGGGTGGCCCGTCCTTTCGGTTTCTGACGGACGCGGCGACCACCCGTACAACGCGGCCCGCCGGTTCCTGTCCGTGGACCACCTCAGCGGCGGACGGAGCGGCGTGGTGTTCCGGGGCGACGGTTCCGCTGCGGGTCAGACGGCCGAGCACACCGCGGAACGGATCCGGGTGATCCGCGCGCTGTGGAACAGCTGGCCGGCGGAGTCGCTGGTCGCCGACCGTGACTCCGGCGTCTACGCCCGCACCGACGGGATCCGCGCCGTCGACCACCGCGGAACGGACTTCAGCGTCTACGGCGCCCTTAATTCCCCGACCAGCCCGCAGGGCGAGCCGGTATCACTCTGGCACGTGTCCACGGCCGAGGAACTCGACGCCGCGCACGGCCTGGTGGACCTTGTGGTGCTGGAGGACCCGGGGCTGTACAGCCGCTGGGCTGCTTCCCCGGTGGACGGGCGGCCGGGACTGGTCGCCGCGTCGGGCCTGGCGCACGACGGCGGCGCCACAGCCGAGCTCGTTGCTGTCCGGACGCCTCGGGAGCTTGCGGATGTGCTGGCTGTGGTCCCGAGGGCCGCGGGAACTCCGACAGCGGGCGGGATTCCGACGGCGGACCCGGGCAACGCCGTCCGGGGCCGCACCGTGCCCGGGGATGCGCCTTCCCTGCGGGCCCTGCTCGGGCTGCCCCCGCGCAGCTACGACCTGACCGATAAACCCCTCGCCTTTGGAGCCTCCCATGCCTGACCGCAGCGACAAGCTGACCCTCAACGTCAACCTCCAGGGCTTCGGGCAGCGGCCCGCGGCGTGGCAGTTCAGCGCAGGCAGCCCCGCCACCCTGATCGAGCCGGAGCACTGGATCAGTGCGGCCCGGGCAGCGGAGCGTGGGCTGCTCGACGCCGTCTTCTTCGCCGACCAGCCGGCCCTGCACAACCCGAACCCGCGCCCGGGAAACCCGCTGGAACCCATCAGCCTGGCCTCGCTGATCACCAGCGCCACCGAGCACGTGGGCGTGATCGCGTCGGCCTCCACCACCTACAACGACCCCGTGGAACTGGCCGAGCGGCTGCTCAGCGCCGACGCGATCTCGGGCGGACGGCTGGGCTGGAACGTCGTCACCACCTACAACAAGGCCGTGTCCGCGAACTTCGGGCTTCCGGAGGCGCCGGGCCGGCAGGAGCGATACCGCCGGGCCGGCGAGTTCGTCGACGCCGTCAAGGCCGTCTGGACCGCCGCAGCCCACGACGGACGGTACACCCACCACGGCGAGTTCTTCCAGCTGACGGGGAGCACCGCCGTCGAACCTTCAGCACAGGGCAGTCCGGTGATCTTCCAGGCCGGCGGCAGCGAGCAGGGCCGCGACCTGGCAGCCCGGCACGCGGAGGGGGTGTTCGCCGTCGAGCTCACGCTGCCGCGGGCAATCGAGAACTACGCCGACCTGAAAAGCCGGGCGGCAGCGGCGGGCCGGCACGGCAGCGTCCCGAGGATCACGCCCGGGTTGTCGCTCGTGATCGGGAGCACTGTGGCCGAGGCGCGGGCGCGGTTCGACGAGTTCGAGTCCAGGGTGCCGGACGACTACGCCCTGCGTTCGCTGGGGAACGTGATCGCGCACGACGCCACCACGCTGCCGCTCGATGAGCCCATCCCCGCGGACGTCCTCGACAAGCCGTGGGACCCCGACGCCCACCCCACGTCCACGGGGTACCGGCTGACGTTCCTCGACTGGATCCAGGAACGCCGGCACCTGACCATCCGGGAGATCCTGCGGGACTTTGGCGGCTACGGCTCACGGATCATCATCGGCACCCCGGAGCAGGTCGCCGACGACATGGAACTGTGGTTCAGGTCCCTCGCCGCGGACGGGTTCAACCTGATGATCGACCAGTTCCCGGACGGCCTGGTGACCTTCGCCGACGAGGTGGTGCCGCTGCTGCAACGCAAGGGCATCCACAAGCATGAGTACGAATTCGCGACGCTGCGGGACGGGATCGGCGCCGGCAGGGAGCGGCACCTGGTCCGCTGACGCCCCCTGCGACGCTCTCTCATTTCCTGCAGGTTTTGGACCAACGCTCTCGCACTTGCTGCAGGTTTTGGACCGACGCTCTCGCACTTTCCCGCCTGCCGCCGTCGGAACAGTGCTACCCCAACGTGGCGAGCTGCGCGGCCCTGACGGCGTCGGTCTGTGCTTGGACCAGCAGGAAGTGCGCCGACCGCAGGTAGTACTGGGCCGAGTCGCCCCGTTCCAGTGATCGGCCGGCGCGTGCCACCAGGAGGGCTTTGGAGAGGGTGCTCAGGGCCTCGCCGGTCTGCACCCGGACCCCGAGGCGTTCGTCGTAGTGCTCCGACGCATCCGCAGCATCAGCCAGGCCGTAAGCCCGGGAGCGGAGGTCGGCGATGCGTGGCGTCCAGGTTGCGGCGGCGTCGCGGGCCAGCTTGTGCGGTTCGTTCCGCAGCTCGGCGAGCACCGCGCTGGCCAGGCCGAAGAGGTGCGGCTTTGCGTCCACCGCCGTCTGGTCGTCCTTGGACTGCCAGGCCGCAAGGGGTATGACGCTGAGGACGAGCGAGTCTTCAACAAAGACGTCATCCAGATTGACCCGGACGGTGCGGCTTCCATCCAGCGCCGCGAGCTGCAGGGGAGTGGCCGTGAACCGTTCGCTGATCGGAACCAGGGCCAGGACCACCTGCTGGCGTTCCGCATCAATGCCCGCAACGAGAAGCACCTCGTTCAGACCCCAGCCGCTGGCCCACGACACGGTGCCGCGGAACCGCCAGCCGCTCTTGGCACGGTGGGCGGCAATGAAGCGCTTCGGATAGTGGCGGACATCACTGAGCGCCGCCCCGGCAAAGATGCGTCCCCGGAGCAGGGCGTCGATCAGGTCGTGACCGGGTTCCCCGTCCTGAAGTGTTGCTTCAACCCGTGCTGCGATCGAGGCGTGCTGCGCCCAGACCAGCCAGGTGTTCAGGCAACCCGCCGCAAGGTGTTCGTGCAGCCGGCGGTCCTCTGCCTTGCCCAGGGCTGCCCCGCCGTATTTCGACGACGCCAGGTGGTTGAGTGCGCCCGCTTCCCGCAGCATGGCGATGATGCCATGCGGTACGCCTTGGCTGTCCGTGACGAGCATCTGGGACTTGAGGGTTGTCCGGGAGATCCTTGCCACCCGGGCCACGAGCGGGTGCAGGTCGGCGGGATCGGCCAGGTTTGAAGGCGCGCCGTGTCCCGCCAGCCCTGCCGCGTCCACGACCCCACCGGCGTGGACCACCGACGCGCTCATGCGGGAACGGTGGAGTAGCGGGCGGCCAGTTCGCGGCCGAGGAATGTGGCCACGGCGGTGGCGCCGGCGTTGCCGGTGGCGGATTCGACGTCGGGGCTGTAGTTGGTGTTCGTGTTGATGTCGTAGGGGATCAGTCGGCCGTCGTCCGTTTCGAAGAATTCGACGCCGGCCACTTCGACGCCCTGGGCCGCGAGGAACGAGCCCAGCCGCACGATCAGGGGGTGGCCCGCGGTGATGTCGTCGCGCTTGACGAACAGCGGCGGCGCGGACGTTGCGCCAGCGGCCGCTGCACCGCCCGCGGTGAAGGTGCCCGCCAGCGCCAGCGCCCCGCCGTCGTTCTGTGCCGGCACCTCGCACGCGGCGGGCGCGAAGCCCTGCTCCGGTATGGCGCAGGCCTCGGCCGGGCACAGTTCGAACGAGCCGCCGGATGTGTCGACGCGGACGGCGTACACGAACTCGCCACCCACGAACTCCGCGCGGCTGATGAACGGCGCCGCGCTTTCGACGAACTCCTGCAGGAGGGTGATGCCGTCAGCCGGCTCCTCGAAGTCGGGCCCGTCTGCATACGCGTCGAAGTCGGCATGCGAATTGAACCGACGCACGCCCAACCCCTTGCCGCCCTGATTGTGCTTGGTGATGAACGGCGTCGGAAATTCCCGTGCCCGGGACTTCAGGTCGCCGCGGCCCACCACCACGGTGGTCCGGGGAACGTCGAAGCCGGCGGCCGCGAGGGCGGCGTATTGCGCGGCCTTGCTGACCTCGAGTTCCACCACGCGGCTGCCGTTGACCACGCGGCGTCCCGAGGCTTCGAGCCAGCGGTACAGTGCCCGCGCGTAGTCCTTCGCCGCGCCGTGGCCGCGGGTGTGTGACGATGCACTGAGCCGCGACCAGAACACACCCTCCGGGGGCTGCGCCGTGAGGTCAATCGATCCGCCGGCCAGGGACCAGTCCGTGTAGGGAAGGCCCGCCGCGTCCAGGGCAGCGTGCAGCGGCGGCAGCCAGTCGTCGTTCTCGTGCAGGATGTGGATGCGCGGACTGTTCACGTTTCTTGCCTCTCCCCGGTGGTGTCTATGGAACGACACTATGGGCGCGGATTTGGTGCTTCCAGTCGGGCGACGCGGTTCGTCAACGCGCGTCACCAGGCCGTCATTCCCGATCATGTTCCGCAACAAACCGGCGGGCTGCGCACTCTCTGATGTTCCGAAACCCCTGAGAAAATCACATCAATGTTGGTACGTTGGACGTACTATTGTACGTGTAGGCGTACAATAGTGTGTCTGGAGGTGTTTTGTGAGATTGCAGAATCCGCTCACTACAATCAGTCCATCACTCGACATGGGCGTGCTCTACGTCCTCGGTCGAGCCGAGGCGGCCTTTACTGCGCCCGGCATTCAGAAGCTCCTCCCGGAGCCCGGTTCCCTCGCCGGGGTCCGCAAGGCGCTGCAGCGGCTCACGGATCAGGGCATAGTCCTAGACGAGGTTGTGGGCAGGACGCACGCTTATAGGCTCAACCGCGAGCATTTGCTGGCGGACGCGATTCTGGCCATGGTCGCAGCCAAGTCGGTTCTCCTCGACCGCATCCGCCGCGAGATTGATTCGTGGGAATTCGTTCCGGCAAGCGTGGTCCTCTTCGGTTCCGCCGCAAGGAACGACATGCGAACCGACAGCGACGTGGATATTTTCATCGCGCTGCCGAATGAAGTCGACGATGACCTGGCCGATGCAAGAATAGCCAGCTTGGCAGCGAAGATAGCGGCCTGGACCGGAAATGATGCCCGGCCACTGGTCTACAGGACAAACGAAATTTCGGCTGCACCGGTTTTCGACTCCATAGCCCGGGACGGATTGAACATAGTGGGCGACGCGGATTGGCTGCGCAACATGGTCCGCAAAAGTAGAGTCGCCTGATGAGAAAGGCAAAGCACCTGGGCACTTTGCTGGCCATGAAGACGCGCGCCGGCTACGGCTACAGCCCGGTCAGTGGGGAGCAGTTGAAGAGGGCCGTACGGGCCATGGACGCCCTGATACTCACCGCCCAGTCATAGCTACTCAGGTAAAAGTAGCTGGCATCTAAACGTCGCGAAGCACGCGAATGACGACGTTAGATGCTAGTTAGTTGGGCGGGGACGGCCCGCAAGGGTGCCGTCAGCGCCTCGGTGAGTCCCGCCGTCGTGCGGCATAAGCGAACAGCGACGTGGTGGCCACCGTGGCCAGGTACCCGGCGATCACGATGAGGGCGATGCCCGCCCAGAAGTAGTTGGTGGTGCTGGTTTCCTGGGCCGGGCCGGGCGCTATCCTGGCCAGCGAATACACCGCGACGCCGGCCGCCGCCAGGCCGATCACCACCGGCAGGGTCAGCCAGATTTTCGCCGACCCCACATGCTTGCCGAAACCGTCCCACACATTCCAGGCTCCGTCGTGCCGCAGGATCAGCCAGCCGGCGGGGATCATAAACGCGCCCACCAGCAGGAACGCGGCCACCACGTCGGCGGGCCGGTGCCACTGGTTGATCAGCGTGGACACGCCCGACGCAATCGCGAAAGTGCCGCCCACAAAACCTGCCATCGGGCGCCAGCGCGGCGACGCCATCAGGAACACCGCCGCGGCCGCGGACGCAGCCAGCGTGGTGTGCCCGGACGGCAGCGAATTGAGCTCCAGCGTGACCACGCCCTTGTCCGGGCGGGCCGGCAGCACGTCCTTGAGCACCTGGGTGGCCACATTCGCGCCGATGCACGCGGCCACGGCGATCCCCGCGGCAGTCCAGCGGCGCCGGATCACGGTGACAAACAGGACCACGACGGCGGCCATCACCAGGGAGATGGTGGGCAGCCAGTCGAGGAACTCGGTGGCTGCCTTGCCGGCGGGGCCGTGGATGTCGACGGCTTCAACCAGGGCGGACTCGTCGATGAACTGGCCCGTGGTGGTCTGGACAAAGTAGTAGTACGTGGCAATGAGTCCCACGATGCAGGCCAGCGTGGCGAAGGCGAACATGAAGCCGGTGCCCGGGGCGGGGCGCAGCTGGGTCCGGGCCGGGGCCTGTCGTGAAAAGGTCATCGGTTAAGGGTGTCACAGAAAACTGGGAGCGCGCTTCACCCAGCTGGGGGCGGCTGGACCGGGGCGAGGCGGGGGAGGCTCGCCGCCGCGATCAGCAGCGCGAGGGCTCCGAGGCCAAACGGCAGGGCTGTCAACGTGGCGACCCCGCCCACCAGCAGCGGCCCGCCGGCGTCGCCCAACTCCCGGCCGAGTTCGGCGGAGCCCATGGTGCGGCCCATCCGCTCCGGCGGCGTGGTGTCCGCCAGGTGCGCGAAGCCGAGGGGCGTGGCCGCGCCAACCCCGACGCCGATCGCCGCCGCGGCGAAAAAGACGGTGACCGGTCCCGGGGCGACCGCCAGCAGTGCGACGCCTGCCGCGATGAGGAGGAGTCCCGCCGTCGTGCCCTTGTTGTCGGTGATGCCGTTCCGGTCGCGCAGCCTGCCGATCCGCGGCTGGGTCAGCACAGAACCGAGCGCCAGCAGGCTGACGGCGGCCGTGCCCGCGACAGCGTCCAGGCCGTGCCGGGTGGCCAGCGCCGGGAGGAATCCGACGGCGGCACCTAGCGCGGCCGTCGACGCTGCCAGTACCAGCGTGGGGACCAGGAACCGGCGCTCGCCCACCTGGCGCGCGAGGTCCAGCACGGTGTAGCGCTGGCGGGGGAGCGGTTCCAGGTGCGGCACCGCCAGCAGCACCCACAGTGCCGTGGCCGCCGCGAGTGCCGACAGCGTGCCGAACAGCAGGGCGAACCCGCCGGCCCAGATCAGGCCTGCCCCCAGCAGCGGGCCGGTAATGTAGCCCAGGCTCTTCCAGGACCCGTACCTGCCGAAGTACGTGCCGGCCTTTCCGCCTCGCGCCATCCGGGCCACCATGGCAGACGACGCCGGCGAGAACGCGGACGCTGCCGCGCCCTGCCCCAGCCGGGCCAGCGCGAGCATCAGCGGGTCGGCCGCCCAGAGGCCGATCAGCGACAGGGCGGCGAACCCCACGAGCCCGCCGACGACGACGGGTTTGGCGCCTATCCGGTCGCTCAGGGCGCCGAAAACGGGCTTGAGGAAGACTTCGGAGACGTCGTACAGGGCCAGGAGGATGCCCAGGTTGAGCAGCGTCAGGCCGATGTTTTCGCTCTGTGCGCCCAGGCCCGCGGCGATGCTGTGCGCCCCGAACGCGGTGACGAATCCTGCCGCGTACAGGGGGCTTGAAGCGGGGCGCGCGGCGAGGCGGGTGGGAGTTGTCACACCGTGGAGTGTAACAAGGTCCTGCCACTGCAACGCGGGGTCACTTCCGGCCCAATGATCATGGTTTATCGGGCCGGAAGTGACCCCGCGTTGCTTTAGACGGGGGCTGTCAGGCCAGGGTCGCCGCGAGCTCCTCGATGATCTCGAACTGCTCGCGCACGCCGCCTTCCATGCCGGACTGCGCAATCATGTCCCGGACTTCCTTGCTGCCCGCGTCGGTGCGGATCCGGACCGTGGTGGCGCCGCCGTCGGCCTCTTCAAAGGTGACCGTGTTGACCACGGCGCCCTCCTCGCTGTCCGTCGGCACGCCCGGCATCTCCATGACCTCCGTGTTGACGATCCGCTCGTTGGGCACAATCTCCCGGTACGTGCCGTGGAAGCCCACCTCGAATTCGCCGTGCGCCACCATGACGTACCGCCACGCGCCGCCCACCCGGAAGTCCATCTCCGCCACCGTCATCTCGCCGCGCCGGCCCGGCCACCACTTCTTGACGAGTTCGGGCGTGGTCCAGGCCCTGTAGACGAGGTGCCGGGGTGCGTTGAGGGTGCGGGTGATCAGGATTTCCTCGTCACTGGGGAAAGTGACGTCCATGGTGCTGCTGCTTGCCTGTGCCATTGCCCTGCTCCTTCTCTTAGTTTTCCTGCTCTTTGAGGTCCTCCAGCACGTCCTCCAGGAGATCGAAGCGCTCCTCCCAGAGGTGCTGGTAGCTGGCAACCCAGTCGTGGATGGGCTTCAGCGCCTGCGGATTCAGCCGGTAGACCCGCTGCCGGCCTTCGTCGCGCACGTCCACCGCACCCACCTCGCGCAGCACGCGCAGGTGCCGCGACACGTGCGGCTGGGCCAGGCCGAGGATTTCCACGAGTTCGTTGACCGGCCGTTCGCGTTGGGCGAGGGCGTCCAGGATTTCCCGACGGCGGGGCTCGGCCACCGCGTTGAACGTATCCGCTGTTGTTGCTGCCCGTGCCATGCAGCAATTATATATCCATATTGATATGCATTGGAAGGGCGGGTGCGGGATTGCGCATTTGCAGTATTCACAAATTTGTGAATCTGAGTAATGTTCGAAGTATGGAAACCATCATCCAGACCGTTGATTTGCACAAGCACTTCGGCAGGGTCCGGGCCCTTGACGGACTCAACCTTGACGTCCAGCGGGGGGAGATCCACGGGTTCCTCGGCCCCAATGGCGCCGGCAAATCCACCACCCTCCGCGTCCTGCTGGGCCTGGCGAAGGCCACGTCCGGCACGGCCGGCGTCCTGGGCCTTGACCCGTGGACGCAGTCCGTGGAACTGCACCGCCGCCTGGCCTACGTCCCCGGCGACGTGCGGCTCTGGCCCAACCTGTCCGGCGGCGAAACCATCGACCTGCTTTCGCGCCTCCGGGGCGGCACGTCCGGCCGGACCGCGGAGGGCAGGGACTACCGGCAGCGCAAGGCACGCCTCTGCGAAGCCTTCGACTTCGACCCCGGCAAGAAAGGCCGCGCCTATTCCAAGGGCAACCGGCAGAAGGTGGCGCTGATCGCCGCCCTGGCCACGGACGCCGAGCTGTACCTGTTCGACGAGCCCACCAGCGGCCTTGACCCGCTCATGGAGGCGGTCTTCCGCGCGGAGACGCTCGCCGCCGTCGAACGCGGTGCCACCGTGCTCCTCTCCAGCCACATCCTCTCCGAGGTGGAAGTGCTGTGCCACCGCGTGAGCATCATCCGCGCCGGGAAGGTGGTGGACGGCGGAACGCTTGACTCGCTGCGCCACCTCACCCGCACCGAGGTTTCCTTCGCGGCTGACGGACTGGACACCCGCGCCCTGGGTGAGCTGGCCGCCGTCCATGACCTGACGGCCGACGGCGGCAGGATCAGGTTTGGTGCCGACTCGGACCGGATCGCCGAGGTGCTTCCGGCACTTGGTTCCCTGGGCGTGCAGGGACTGACCATCACGCCGCCGTCGCTGGAGGAGCTGTTCCTGCGCCACTACGGTGACACATCCGTGGCCGACGGGGCGGCCGGGGGAGAGCCCGAGCACGCCCGGCACCGGCACCTGCTGGGTACGAGGGGTCTTGGCTAAGATGGCCGCGCTCCGGATCCTGTGGGGCCAGCGGCTGCGGCGTGACCGCTGGCAGCTGGCCATCTGGGTGCTGGGCATCGGCGCCCTGGCCCTTTTCTCCGCAACCGCCATCCACCAGACCTACGGCGAGGATTCCAGCCGCGCCGAGATCCTGCAGGTGGCCATCGCCACCCCGGCCATCCTGATGCTCCGCGGCCTGGCCCGCGGGGCGGGCATCGGCGCCTTCACGTTCTTCCAGATCTTCTCCTTCCTGGCCCTGCTGGCCGGCATGATGAGCACCTTCCTGGCCGTGCGCCACTCACGGGCCGAGGAGGAAACCGGGAGCGCCGAGCTGATCGCCTCCACCCCGGCCGGGCGCCTGACTCCGGCCGTGGCCACACTGATACACGGCACCGCAGCCAACGTCCTGGTGGCCCTGGCGGTGTTCGCCGGCTTCACGGCGGCGGGGCTCGATCCTGCCGGTGCCCGGGTAGCGGGAGCCGCTGTTGGCGCCGTCGGGCTGGCCTTCCTGGGCGTGGGCCTCCTCGTGGCGCAGCTGATGGGGACCTCCCGCGGCGCGAACGGGTTCTCCGCGGCGCTCGTTGTCCTCGCGTACATCCTGCGGGGCATCGGGGACGCCACCGGCACGCCCGACGCCGGCGGAACGGTGATGACGGCGGGCCCGGCCAGCTGGTTCTCACCGATCGGCTGGGGCCAGCAGACGTTCGCCTTCACCGGCGACCGGTGGTGGCCGCTGCTCCTGCCGCTGGCGCTCGCCGCCGTAAGCCTCGGAGCCGCCTGGGCCCTCCTGGAACGGCGGGACAGCGGCGCGAGCGTCTGGGGAGCGCTGCCCGGCAGGGCCACAGCGCGCCCCGGACTGAACAGCCCCTTTACACTCGCCGTCCGGCTGCAGGCCGGCTCAATCGTCGGCTGGAGCCTGGGCGGGCTGGCCACGGGACTCCTGACAGGCTCGCTGGCGGGCGCGATCGCCAACGCGGACCTTGCCAGCAGCAACGTCACGGCTGCCCTGCGCGCGATGCTGCAGTCCCAGGGCGTGTCCCTGACCCAGCTCCTGGTCTCCGTGCTGTTCTCGATCGCCGGTATCCTGGCCGCCGCCTGCGGACTCCAGGCCATCCTCCGGCTCCGCCAGGAGGAGGCGGCAGGCACCGCCGAACTCCTGCTCGCCGCCCCGGTCAGCAGGATCCGCTGGCTCGCCGGCTACCTGGTGCTGGGCACGGCGTCGGTGGTGCTTGTCCTGTTCCTGACGGGGCTGGGCGCCTGGGCTTCCCTGACCGGATCGGGCGACACCTCCATGGACGGCTGGGCCGTGTGGGAGACCGCCGCGGCGCAGCTTCCCGCCGCACTGATCTACCTCGCTGTCCCGGCGCTGGTGTTCGTCCTCTGGCCCGCGGCCACCATCCCAGTGGGGTGGGCGCTCCTGGCAGCCGGTGTGGTCACGGGGATCTTCGGCGGCATGGTGGGCATGGACCAGAGCATCCGCGACCTCTCGCCGTTCACCCACACCCCGGTGCCCAACGGTTCGACGACGGACTGGAGCGGCGCGTGGTGGATGCTCGCCATCGCAGTCCTCGCCGCCGTCGTCGCCGTCACTGGCATGCGGCGGCGGGAAACGGGGACGGCATGAGGGCCGGGGAAGCTGAGATCAACGCCGCGGCCGAAAAGGCCGCGGCGGCCTTCGCGGCGGCCGGCTTCCCCAAGATGCCTGCCAGGGCACTGATGGCGCTGGTCTCATCCGAGGACGGAAGCCTCACGGCGGCCGAGCTTGCGGAGAGGCTGGGAGTGAGCGCCGCAGCGGTGTCCGGCGCCGTCCGGTACCTGCAGACCGTGGGGTTCGTCCACCGGGTCTCCCAGCCCGGCAGCCGCCGCGACCTGTACGCCCTTTACGACGACGAGTGGTACGTCGTCTCGATGCGGAAGAGCCCCATCTACCAAAGCCTCGCAGCCCTGACGGACGCGACGGCCGAGGCCTTGCCGGCAGGATCCGCCGCCCGTTCCCGGGTGACGGAAATGGGCAGCTTCTACCGATTCCTCGCTGCCAGGATGCCGGCCCTCCTGGATGACTGGGAGCATCAACGGGCGGGCGGTTCCCGCGGGGTTCCGTCCGGCGAAGTCCTGACCGGCGAAGTCCAGGCTGGCGAAGTTCTGTCCAAAGGAGGCGCGGCATGACCATTATCGACAACGCGGTGTACGTGGACGGGCTGCGGACAGCGGATCCCGAAGGCCTCGACGAGACGTACTTCGTCCTCAGGCAGCGCGAGGGAATGGCGTGGATCGGCATGTACCGGCCGGACGCCGTCGAACTCCGGTCCGTGGCCGAGGAGTTCGACCTCAACTCCCTGGCCGTGGAGGATGCGCTCGCCGGGCACCAGCGCGCCAAACTTGAGCATTACGGCGAGTGCGTCTTTCTGGTGCTGCGGCCCGCCCGCTACCTGGACGACGTGGAGAAGGTGGATTTCGGCGAGATCCACGTGTTCGTCGGCGCCGACTACGTGGTCACGGTCCGGCACGCGGAATCCCCGGACCTGGCAAGGGTCCGGCGCCGGATGGAGGCCATGCCCGAGTTCCTCGCCCTGGGTCCCGATGCGGTGCTATATGGCATCCTCGACCAGGTGGTGGACGAGTACGAGCCCGTCGCGGCCGGCCTGGAGAACGACGTCGACGAGATCGAGGACGACCTCTTCGGCGCCGACCCGGACGTCTCCCGCCGGATCTACGAACTCTCCCGCCAGGTCATCACGTTCCAGCGCGCCACCAGCCCACTGGTGGGGATCCTGCAGGTCCTGATGACCGGGACACCGGAACGCACGCCCGGGCCGGAACTGCAGGACCACTTCCGGGACGTGCTGGACCACGTGCTGCGGCTCAACGAACGGGTGGCGTCCTTCCGGGCCCTGCTGCAGAACGCACTGGCGGTCAACACGGCCCTCGTGGCGCAGCGGCAGAACGACGAGATGCGCAAGCTCACCGAATCCAGCTTCGCCCAGAGCGAGCAGGTCAAACGGATCTCGTCCTGGGCCGCCATCCTCTTCGCGCCCACCCTCGTGGGCACCATCTACGGCATGAACTTCACGGACATGCCCGAGCTCAACTGGGTGTTCGGCTACCCCTTTGCCCTGGGCCTGATGCTGGCCATGGGGCTGGTCCTCTACTGGACGTTCAAGCACAACAAGTGGATCTAGCCGCCGGGGCCGCAGCGACGCCTGTCCGCAGCGCCGCCGGTAGGCTGAAGGGCATGCCTGCCTCCGTCCCGTCCAACTTCCCTGCCCTGGACGAACTGCTCGCGTCCGCGCACGTGGTCAGCCTGCCCATGCGGGTGAAGTTCCGCGGCATCATGGAGCGTGAGGCCCTGCTGCTGCACGGCCCCGCGGGCTGGGGCGAGTTCTGCCCGTTCCCCGAATACGACGACGCCGAGGCCTCCCGCTGGCTCGCCGCCGCCGTCGAGGCCGGCTGGCACGGCTTCCCCGCGCCGCTGCGGTCCGTCATTCCGGTGAACGCCACCGTGCCTGCTGTTTCGGCGGACCGGGTGCCGGAGGTGCTGGCCCGGTTCGGCCGGGTGGATGCGGTCAAGGTCAAGGTGGCCGAACGCGGACAGACTCTCGACGACGACGCCGCCCGTGTTGCCGCCGTCCGGGCCGCCCTGCCGGACGCCGCCATCCGCGTGGACGCCAACGGGGGATGGGACGTACCCACGGCCGTGGAGGCACTGACCCGGCTCGCCGCCGTCGGACTTGAATACGCCGAACAGCCGGTCCCCACCATAGAGGGCCTCGCCGACGTGCGCTCGCAGCTGCGCGCCGCGGGCACCCCGGTGCTGATCGCGGCCGACGAGAGCGTGCGCAAGGAATCCGACCCCCTCCGCGTGGCTCGGGCCGGGGCGGCCGACCTGCTGGTGGTGAAGGTGGCGCCGCTCGGGGGAGTGCGGCGCGCCCTGGACATTGTGGCGCAGGCCGGGCTGCCCGCCGTCGTCAGTTCCGCGCTGGACACCTCCGTGGGCATCCGCGCCGGACTGGCGTTGGCGGCTTCGCTGCCGGAGCTGCCGTACGCGTGCGGGCTGGGGACGGTGTCCCTGTTCGAGTCGGACATCACGCTGGATCCGCTGGTGGCCGACGACGGCGCCATCCGCCTCCGCGACGTCGCCGCCGACGCCGGGCTGCTGGAGCGATATGCGGCTCCCGCGGACCGCCGGGACTGGTGGCTGGCCCGCCTGGCAAGGGTCCACGCCCTGCTGGCTTCCGGCTAGCCCGCCCGATAACCCCTGACCCACCCCCCTTCCAGGACGCTCGTTACCTTCTTCGTAGCCCCTTTCTGGTGCAGGATGTGGGGTGTGCTGGCCTGCCGGTCCCGGCATGATTGCGACGCTCTGTTG
>NZ_JAVDWK010000023.1:0-22611 GCF_031457335.1 Arthrobacter sp. BE255
GAGGCATGAAACAAAGCGGCTTCGGCAAAGAAAACGGCTTTGACTCCATCGCCATGTACACCCGCCGCAAAGCCGTCGTCTGGGACCTCTCCACCGAACGCGACCTCCCCTACACCGACAACTAACCCAGCAATTACCTCCGCGTCAAAAAGAAAAATGGGAACGCGCATATGAACAAAGGGAATACGGTTATGAACGATCAAGCACAGACTCCGACCCTCCGGCTGAAGGGTCGCCGGGTCCTTGTTACCGGCGCCGCTTCCGGGATTGGACGGAGCACGGCCGAACTCTTCGCACGCGAAGGTGCAGCGGTTGCTCTTCTGGACCGTGACAAAGGAAAACTCCAGGCAGTTGCCGAGCAGATCGGTGGCTGGGCTTTCCCGGTGGACATTACCGATGACGAGGCAGTCGCCAGTTCAATCGCCGAAGCTGCGGCAACGATGAGCGGGATAGATGGCGTTGTCAACGCAGCAGGCATCATGTTCCGTGGGCGTGCGATCGACGTGTCGGCTCCGGACTGGCGGAAGGTGATCGAGATCAATCTCACCGGCACATACAACGTAGTGCGCGGCTGTATCCCCTGGCTGTTACAGGAACCCTCAGCAACAGTAGTCACGATCGCCTCAGCGGCCGGCCTGCTGCCGAACGCGGCCGAATACACCGCATACGCCGCCTCAAAAGGCGGAGTCGTGGCACTCACCAAGGCCCTGGCGGCCGAACTCGCACCAACAATCCGGGTGAACACCGTCTGTCCAGGCATGGTCGACACAGCCATGGCCGACGGACACAGAGGAAACGTCGGAAACTACGCACTCAACCGCCTCGCCGACCCGGTCGAAATCGCCCGCAGCATACTCTTCCTCACCAGCCAGGAATCCTCCTACATCACCGGAACAGCCCTGGCAGTCGACGGAGGTAGAACCTTCCACTAAGCACCAAGCAGGGTATCTCCGTTTTGATACCCTGCTCGATCAACGTCATCGACGAGATGATCGCCTTGTCCTACCTTGCGCGGGCCACGCCACATAGTCGGCGAAAGACATCAGTTCCCGCTTCCGCTCATTTTAGTCGAGCGGTTTCACGAACGTGCGGAAGTCTCCGCGTTCTGAGTGGAGACGCCACAGCTTTTCTGCAATTGAATTTGGCTCGTGGTCAGGGTCGCCACCGCCGATGCCCAGCGGGATAATGAGCTGGCCGACGTAAATTCCTTCCGGAGCCAAGGCTTCGTGGAGGAGTTGTGCATACGCGCTCTCGCCGGCAAAGGCGATGGACGTGCCCGCGACCACTCCACGCGGCCTAATAGCGCTCGAGCCGTTGACAAAGAGGATTGAGCCGCCGCCGAGTGCCCGCATGCCTGGGATAACCTCTCGGGCAGCGGTTGCAGGTCCGTAAATTGACATTTCTACCGGTCCTACGAGATCTTCAGCGGTGGTTTCGAGGACCGGACGCATGAATTCCTTTGCGGGCACAGGACTGTACTGCAGTACCTCGATGGGTCCGAGATGCTCGGATGCCTGGTTTAGGGCGGATTGCAGGGATGCAGTGTCCCTGACGTCAGCGGCAAAGCCCTGCGCAGTGATGCCTTCAGTGCGAAGCACAGAAACGAGGCTCTCCAGATTGTTAGTATTGCGGGCGATCAGCGCGACAGGGTGACCCTCCCGGCCGAAACGATGCGCCGTGGCAAGGCCGAGGCCCTTGCCGGCGCCAATGATTGCAACAGAGTTCATGGCGAAAGTGCTCCTTTGAGTTGGGTGTCCGGGGTAGATCCTGGGCGAAAGTTGTTGCGGGCGGGGATGAGGAATCCGAATCTGAGCTGGTGCCTGGGTAGCGCGCAGATCGAGATGCTGTCACGGGCGCAGGAGTACCTTGATGGCACGGCGCTCGTCCATGGCCTTGTATCCATCGGCAGCCTCATCGAGGGGGAGTTCGAGGTCGAAGACCTTGCCCGGGTTGATCACTCCACGAAGAATGAGGTCGATCAGTTCTGGAACGTAGTCCCGGACAGGGGCAGGTCCGCCGTGCAGGTGGACGTGGGAGAAGAACATCTCCAGGCCCGGCAGTTCGACGTCGTGGGCGACTCCCACGAAGCCGACGTGGCCGCCGGCGCGGGTGGACCGGATGGCCTGCATCATCGATTCCTGCGTGCCCACGGCCTCAAGGACTGAGTGGGCCCCTAGTCCGCCGGTGAGTTCCTTGATCTTCGCGACGCCCTCATCGCCGCGTTCCTCGACAATGTCCGTGGCACCGAACTCGCGGGCCAGCGCTTGCCGGTCGGCGTTCCGGGACATGGCGATTATGCGCTCGGCGCCCATCTGCTTGGCTGCAAGGACCCCGAGAAGCCCGACGGCGCCGTCGCCCACCACGGCGACGGTCTTGCCCGGCCCGACTTCGGCGGCTTTGGCGGCGAACCATCCGGTTCCCAGGACGTCGGAGGCCGCCAGCAGCGACGGAACTTTGTCGGCGTCGGGCATTTCCGGGGTAGCCACCAGGGTGCCGTCGGCGAGGGGGATCCGCATGAACTCAGCCTGTGCACCGCCCACGCCCTGGCGGTGGACGCACCCGCTCTGGTAGCCGGAGAGGCAGATCTCGCACGTGTTGTCCGAGGCTATGAAGGAACCGACCACAAACTGACCCACCTGGACGTCCTTTACGTCGGCGCCGACCTCTTCGACGATGCCCACATACTCGTGGCCCATAGCCGCCGGTTCGGATAGGCTGTCTGCGCCGCGGTAGGGCCAGAGGTCGGACCCGCAGACGCACGCGGCCACAAGTTTAATGACAGCATCGGTAGGTTCCTGGATGGTGGGCTTGTCACGATCCTCGACGCGGACGTCGCCTGGGGCATGCATGATAGTTGCGCGCATCGTTCGGTGCTCCGTCTTGTGGATGACTAAAAGGGGCCATCCCCATGAAACCGGCTGCCGACAAACCTAGCGAGGGGTCTGCTGAAACGGGTTATGGCAGACCCTCCCTAGGCATCCCGGATTCATCGTAAAGTCGCCCTATGGATAACCGAGCCGAGGTACGAGAGTTCCTCTCCACGCGCCGCGGGCGCATCACGCCAGAGCAGGCGGGCATCGAACTGTACGGCGGCCGGCGAAGGGTACCGGGACTGCGGCGGGACGAAGTTGCCCGCCTGGCCGGTGTCAGTGTGGACTACTACACCCGCCTCGAGCGCGGAAACCTCACCGGCGTCTCAGACAGCGTCCTCGACGCGGTCGCCAGGGCGCTGGAACTCGACCAGGCCGAACACGAACACCTCTATAACCTCGCTAGGGCAGCGAACACATCCGATAGGAAACGCGCTACGGGTACCCCGGCTCCAGATGTAAAGCCCGTTTTGCAACATCTTCTGGATGCGATCACCGGCGCGCCTGCCTTCATCGGGAACAACCGGATGGACATCGTCGCCGCTAACACATTGGGTTTTGCTTTGTACGCCGACATGTACCGCGGCACCGCCCGGCCCGCCAACCACTCGCGCTTCATCTTTCTAGATCCCCGCGCGCATGACTTCTATCCCGACTGGGACCGCGCTGCCAACGTAAATGTCGCAATTCTTCGCCGCGAGGCCGGTCGAAACCCGCACGACAGGGGCATCGCCGAGCTCGTGGGAGAGCTGTCCATGCGGAGCGATGAATTCCGCACGCGGTGGGCGACGCACAACGTACGGCGGCATTACTCGGGAGCAAAGGCTTTCCATCATTCTGTGGTCGGGCCGCTCGAACTGAATTACCAGGCTATGGAACTCGAAGACAATCCGGGACACACCCTGACTGTCTATCCCGCTATACCGGGCAGCCCCTCCGAGGAAGCACTGAAGCTCCTCGCCTCGTGGGCCGCGACAGAGAACATCGGCGGGTTCGCTCGAAACCCACGTATGCAGGGTATAAGGCCCCAATAAGCCGATCATAGGGGAGGGCCGGACGAAGGAGCGCCGAAGCTCCGTCGCCATCGACAGTAAGTCGTGACCATCCTCGCGCGGTTTCCAGCGGCGCCAGGGTTTGGGGATCTGCGCACACTGCACCTAATCCCCGTTGAAGCGTCTACCCGGACATGGGGGGGGTCTGCCATAACCCGTTTCACCAGTGCTCTCGCTACGAGCTTCCACGGCGGGTTGGATTGGACATTGAACCGGCTGGTACTCAGCGACCGGGCATCAGCTTGTACTCGCGGCCGTCATTCGGCCCTTCGGAGCTGTTCCGCGTCGACGAGCATCTCAACGCATTACCCGGCAACGAAATGTCTAAATCAAGGAGCAATATCATGGCATTGCACGAAGACGGCCTCACATTTTCCACCGCCCCTGAAGTGACACGTACGTCTGTCCGCTACCAGAACCGGTACGGGATCGAGATCGCCGCTGACCTCTACCTTCCAAAAGGGCTCGATGAGTCAGCCAAGCACTCAGCCATCGTTATCGGTCCGCCCTACGGCGGTGTCAAGGAGCAAGGGCCTGGAGTGTACGGCAACGAACTGGCACGTCGCGGCTTCATCGCCGTCGCGTTCGACCCCTCCTACAACGGTGAGAGTGGCGGCGAACCCCGCCATGTGTCGTCACCGGACATCTTCGCCGAGGACTTCAGCGCAGGGGTCGACTACCTCGGCACCCTGCCGTACGTCGACCGCGAGCGGATCGGCGCTATCGGCATCTGCGGCAGCGGAGGATTCGCACTAAGCGCGGCTCAGGTGGACCCGCGCATCAAGGCCGTCGCAACGTCCGCGATGTATGACATCAGCCGAGTCTCCCGCAACGGATGGCTAGACTCACAAAGCGATGAGGAGCGTCGCACCGGGTTCGAAGTCATAGCAGCACAACGCTGGGCAGACGTGGACGCGAGTGAGCCGGCGCTGACGCCGGTTTTCCCTGACGAGTTCAAGCCGGAGTCTCTTGACCCCGTCACTGCCGAGTTCCACGAGTATTACGTCACAGACCGGGGCCGGCACCCTCGCTCCATCGGTGGTTTCACTGTCACAAGCAGCCTGTCCCACATCAACATGGGAGCCCTTGCCCACCTGAAGGACATCACCCCGCGACCAATCCTGCTCATCACGGGAGAGCACGCACATTCGCGCTACTTCAGCGACACGGTATATGAGCAAGCTGCAGAGCCAAAGGAACTCATCGTGGTCCCCGGGGCACGGCACATCGACCTCTACGATCGCACGGATCTCATCCCTTTCGACAGGCTGGAGGACTTCTTCACTAAAGGCCTGAATTCGGGCAATCGTCCGAACGGGGAGTTGGCACGTGCCCGGGGATAATCCCAACCTGGGCGCTGCAGGCAGCGGCTTGCCGGGCTGGCACCCAGTGTTTCGCGTCCTGAGGCAGGTACAGCGGATGGGTGTCGTTTCCATGACCGTCGTGCTCGCCGCCGCACTCTCCGGGTGCACTGGGGGCACGGCGGAAAACGCCCGGGCAGGCGCGCAAACCCCGCCTGCCCGTACACCATCAACTGATTCCACCCCATCAGCTACCTCACCCGCTCCTGCCGGGATCACGAAGCCGATCATCATAGAACTTGGAGATCAGCACATTGCGGGTGAACTGGATGACAGCGCGGCCTCAGCATCGCTCATCGACCAACTGCCCCTCACCCTGTCTTTCCGCGACTACGGCGGTCAGGAAAAAGTCGCAGAGCTTCCTGCACCTCTGAACCTCGACGGCGCCCCAAACGGCAGTGACGCTGCACCACTGACCATCGGCTACTACGTCCCCGACCAGCGGCTCATCCTCTACTACGAAGAAGTTGGCTACCACGCGGGGATAGTGCCCATCGGAACCTATGAAAAGGCAGACGCCGTCCAAGGCCAGACGAGCGAATTCACGGTCACCATCCGTCAAGCGGGATAACGCCTACCCGCCCTCGTCTGCAGCACTCAGCACCTTCCGGGAGTCCCCACAGCGTCAGCGCTTCCGGCTGCTCCAGCGCCACAACAGCTCGCTCAAACCTTCATGATCCAAGGAGAAAGCATGAACTTCAGGTATAGGACCGCCCTGCTGACGGTCAGTGTCAGCGCTGCAGCACTCCTAACGTCATGCACTACTGATCCCGCCGAATCTAGCCCACCACCCTCCGCCCCACCCTCGTCAGGTCCATCAGCCCCTGCCCTGCCTGACAGCTCGGCGCCGCAACCAGGCCAGGCAGGAGCGGGCTCCCCGCCGGTGACAATCGCCACTGGTTTGGAGGCTCCCTGGTCTGTGGTGCTCTAGGAAGGAGCAACGCTCGTCAGCGAGCGGGACAGCGCCCGCATTCTCGAAATCATTGACGGTGGAGAGGCACGAGTCGTGGGAACGATCGAGGGTGTAGCCAGTGCAGGCGAAGGGGGGCTGCTTGGACTGGCCATGGGCGATGAACAGAGGCTGTACGTGTACTCCACCGCCTCGGATGGGAACCGTATTCAAAGGTTCACCCTCCGTGGGTCGCCCGGATCATTGGGACTTGGAGAAGCTGAGACCATAGTCGAGAGCATCCCGTCGGCCAGTTATCACGATGGAGGAAGAATCGCTTTCGGCCCGGACGGTAAGCTTTATGCGACCGTAGGCGACGCCGGGCAACGGGACAACGCGCAGGACCTGGCTTCGCTCGGCGGAAAAATCCTCAGGATGCAGGCGGACGGTGCTGTTCCGGAGGATAACCCTTTTCCGGGCTCTCTCGTCTACAGCTACGGCCACCGAAATCCCCAGGGACTCACTTGGGATGACAGCGGGACGATGTTCGCCACAGAGTTTGGACAGAACACTTGGGACGAACTGAACATCATTACGCCCGGGTCCAACTACGGCTGGCCCATGGTGGAAGGCATCGCTAAGTCTGCAGGTTTCACCGACCCCGTCCAACAGTGGGAACCCAGCGTCGCCAGCCCCAGCGGCATGACCCACTTGAACGGGACGCTCTTTATCGCCAACCTTCGCGGGAGGGTATTGCGCGCTGTCCCCGTAGCTGATCCCGGCACCTCGAGGGACTATTACACCGACGAATATGGGCGTATCCGCGATGTCATCGCGGGACCCGAGGGAACCCTCTGGATACTCACCAGCAACACAGATGGACGTGGCAGGCCAACCCCAGAGGACGATCGGCTGCTGAGCGTCAGTCCAGTCATGCAGTGAGATCAACGACTCAAGTGGCGTTTTTTTGTTGAGGGGCACTGGCAGTACCAGTCACAGCAGGAACTCCCACTGACTAGAAGGCCTGTGATTTGCTCGAAAAGACGAAGAAGTCCATCAAGATGCGAAACCGATTATCACGAGGATGAATACGATGAGCACGAAATTCAAAGGAAGCGACAACACTGATTCAGAAACCTGGGCGCAGGGTGTATCCCGCCGGAAGCTGATCAAGCTGACAGGCGCAGGGGCAGCGGCCATCGGGCTTTCCAGCGCAGCGGGGCTGGCAGGAGCCGGGCCGGCATTCGCCGCGCCGGCTGCTTCAAACAACAACCTGGAACCGGGCGACACTTCCAACGGGGCTGACAACTTCTACACCAGCGACGAAGTCACCGTGAAGAGGATCTCGTTCAAGAACAAGTACGAGATGAAGGTCGTCGGCAACTTGTTCATCCCCAACAACCTGAACCGGGGGACCACGCACCCGGCACTGGTGGTTGGCCATCCCATGGGGGCCGTGAAGGAACAGAGCGCCAACCTCTACGCCACCAAGATGGCCGAACAGGGATACGTCACGCTCTCCTTCGACCTTTCGTTCTGGGGTGAAAGCGCCGGCAAGCCCGGAAACTCCGTACTGCCCGACGTTTACGCTGAAGACTTCAGCGCCGCCGTCGACTACCTACGGGCCCAGGCCTTCGTTGACAAGGAACGCGTCGGGGCCATCGGGATCTGCGGCAGCGGCAGCTTCGTGATCAGCGCGGCCAAGATCGACCCCCGGATCAAGGCGATCGCCACGGTCAGCATGTACGACATGGGCGCCGCCAACCGCGACGGGCTCAACAAATCCGTAACCCTGGAACAGCGCAAGGCCTTCATCGCGCAGGCCGCTGCCCAGCGGGACGTCGAGTTCGCCGGCGGCGCAATCGAGTACACCGGCGGAACACCCGAAGAACTCACAGCAGAATCCACTGCGGTGGACCGGGAGTTCTACGACTTCTACCGCACGGCACGCGGATACCACCCGAACACCACCACCCATCCAGCCCTCGCCACAAACACCAAGTTCATAAACTTCCACCCGTTCAACGACCTGGACCTGCTCTCCCCGCGGCCGCTGCTGTTCATCACCGGTGACCAGGCACACTCGAGGGAGTTCAGCGAAGAGGCCTACAGGCTCGCCACCGGACCGAAGGAACTCTTTTGGGTCCCCGGCGCCGGCCACGTCGACCTGTACGACCGTGTCGGCCTCATCCCCTTCGACAAGCTGACGGACTTCTTCCGCGCACAGCTTTAGCCAGGCCGGGGAGCCCGCGCACTCCCTTGTGCGCGGGCTCCCCTCACCCTCCGCCAGTCTTCAATTCGATATTCGTGGCGATCAAGGGTTGCAGTCTGGGGGCGCGGCGGCGACCATGGACAAAGTTGGAGTCTGCGGGGTGCTTACGGCAGTGCCCTAACACACGAGGTGACCGTCCATGGCGCGACCAGTGGGCCGATTAATCAGGAGGGCTCGTCCGTTCCTGCGTTCTCTAGCGTGTGGTATCTGCTTCGGCATCGCCGGGCTGATCTGGTCCTTGCCACGTTTTCGGACGCGCCGGCTGAAACGGGCGGCAACGTGCGGGATTTGCGCGTCGCACATGAGGATGCGCAACGTGGCCGTGTTCCTGGCCGCGGCGCTACTCCTCGCCGGGGCCGCTGCGCGCACGTTCGAGTCGACGTCACCGCGCGTCGTTTGTCACAGTCACATCACCCCGGACGGGCAAGTCCAACCGGAGCCGTACCTTGAGATCTCACCTCCTGTCGCATGGAGCACCACTCGCAACTTCTTGGTTGCCCCCATCAGCGGAGTCGGAGTTCTGGCCGGCCGGGTCATGGGCATGGAGTCGTGCTCCGGACCTCCGCTGCTGGTAATGTTCTGGCCGCCTCCCCGGACAAGCGGAGGCGGAAGCACCCTGGGTAACGTATTCGTCGCGTGGATGCCCCCCGGCGAAAGGCCCGCGGGACCCTTGAGCATCAACGGGTACGGGACCGAGGGTGAGCGCGTCTACATCAGATATGGACCCAACATTTCGCAAGCCCGATCTGAAGAGGAGGAACTCGGGTATCACGAGTCGCGGCACGTGGATCAATGGGCTGTTGCGAACTTGTTGGCGGGCCCGATAGCCTTCCCGGCCGCCTATTTTGCCAATGACGCAATCTTTCCCGCGTCGCGCAATCACTTTGAGCGGGACGCAGGCCTGTCCCGGGGTGGGTATCCGCCCGCGCCGGACAATTGGCCAGCCCCTAAATCGGCCGAGACTGCGATCCTTGCCGTGCTCGGTCTAATCATTCTCCGGCGGCGGTTGCGGTGGGCTGTCCGTGTAATTCGGCGCGGCCAAGGGCAGCGGACGGCACACGCTGCCGGTGCGTGTCCCGTCCATACTCGCGGGTGGAATCCCTTGGCCAGCGGTCCGCTTCGCTAATGTCCGTCGGCACGTTGCCAGCTGCGGCCTGGATGAGTCCGTATAACTCGCCCCCGGGTCAGCGAGATGTCTGAGCCTGCCGACGTCGGTGATGCGCTGTGGCAATGGAGATCGGCGTGACGTCCATGTCTAAGCCGGTTGGCGCGCACAGGAGAGACTCTTAGGGGATGATAACGCCTTTCCCACTGCTCTGGCGGTCGAACCATTCGTAGGCTTCGACTGCCTGGCTGAGCTTCCACCGATCAGTGAATAGGGCATCGACGTTGACGCCGCGGTCGAGGACAAAGTCTGCCAGCCGCCCCATCTGCTCCGTGGAGAGTGTCCAGGAAGTCTTGGCCGTTACTTGCTTCGAAAGCAGTTCTGTCATGTCGACCTGAAGCGGGGCGCCACGCCCGACCCAGCACACGGTACTCCAGAGGCCGAGCACCTGAAGCGCCTGATTCGTAGCAACCGGTGCACCTGATGTCTCGAGGCTCTTCGTCACGCCGCGGCCGTTGGTGAGGTCGAGTACTGCCTCGCGGACGGAGCCGACCTCGAGCGGATTGATGACCTCGGCTGCGCCGAACTCGCGCGAACGTTCCAGCCGGTGCGGTTCGATGTCGAGCGCGATGACCTTAGCTCCGAGCGCGGTGGCCAATTGGGTAGCGGAGAGACCCACCGGACCTTGCCCGAAGATGGCGATGGTGTCGTCGCCGCGCAAATTGATCATTTCGAGTGCGCCCCATGCGGTTCCCGTCCCACAGCTGATGGCGGCGGCCGCCTCGAACGACAGACCCTCAGGCAACGGCATAACAATCGCGAACGGCACCTTGATGTAGTTGGCGTGCCCTCCGTTCACGGCGTATCCGAGCGCGCGATGCTCCTCACGGCACAGGTGGGTCCAACCCGTCCGGCATTGGTCGCAGCGCCCACAACCGATGTAGTGGTGAATCATCACCGAGCGCCCGATCCACGACGCCGGCACCAGATCGCCGACGGCCACGACCACGCCAGCGGGTTCATGGCCGGCGATGGCTTTGGGGGTGTGGCCCTGCGGCTTTCGGTACTCGTGCAGGTCTGATCCGCACATTCCCGACGCGCGGACTTCGACGACGACCTCGTCGGGTCCCGGAGTTGGGTCCGGAAACTCCCGCAATTCGAGTTTGCGGTCTCCCTTGAATAGAACTCCTTGCATGGGATTCTCCTTGATGTAGAAAGTAAAACGAGCATGGTTAGTGGCTCACGCCATCGGCGGCGTGTGCGAATAGGGGTCGAACAGCATTCGAGGGACAGTGAGGAAAGGACAGGTTGCCTACTGCAGTGAATCGGCGAGTTCCTTCGGGATTCCGATCGATTTCAGCTCGATGTACGCGTCGATGCCTTCGGGGCCGAACTCCCGGCCGATTCCACTCTGCTTGACTCCGCCCATCGGGGCGCGGAAACCCGCCGGATTCCCGTTCAGTTCCACCGTTCCGGTTTGCATCCGGCCAGCTACGCGCAACCCGCGCTCGATGTCCGTTGTGAAGACTGACCCGTTGAGCCCATAGTCGGAGTTGTTGGCGATGGCGATCGCTTCGTCCTCGTTTTGGTACGGGATGACCGATACCACTGGTCCGAAGATTTCCTCCTGGGCAATGGTGGCGTCCGGGTCGACGCCGGTGAACACCGTCGGCTCAACGAACCACCCCTTATCCAGTCCGGAAGGACGCCCCCCGCCCCGAACGAGCCGGGCGCCTTCCGCGATGCCGGATGCGATGTATCCCTCAACCCGCTGACGCTGACGGGCGCTTACGAGGGGGCCGATCTGAGTGGCCGGGTCCCGCGGGTCGCCGACCGGCATCGTGTCGATCATTGCGCCGAGCCGGTCGAGGAACTCGTCTTCAAGCTGCGAGGGCACCAGGAGTCGGGTCTTGAGGCTGCATACCTGTCCACTATTTCTGAAGGATCCGATGCGCAGGGCTGACACAGCGGCATCCATGTCGGCATCGTCGAGGATGATGGCGGCCGACTTGCCTCCGAGCTCTAGCGTCACCCGTCGCAGGTCATGAGCGGAGACTTCCGCGATCCGCCGACCGGCGACGCTCGAACCGGTGAACGTCACCTTGTTCACACCGGGGTGCGAAACCAGGTACTCGCTGACCTCCCGGTCGGCCGGCACAACGTTCACAACCCCCGGCGGCAAACCGGCCTCTGATAGCAATCGAGCCAGGAAGTAGGCGTCCAGCGGAGTCTCTGGCGCCGGCTTGAGTACAACGGTGCAGCCGGCCAGCAGCGCCGGCACGATCTTCTGCGCAGTCAGCGAGGCGGGTACGTTCCACGGCACCACAGCCGCCACTACACCCACCGGCGCACGCGTGATGAGAGCCTGGCCGTTCGCCGAACGGCGCACCGTACGGAAGGGGTATGTCTCCGCGGTCTCGAGGTACGCGTCGAGGATGCCAATGGGATTGACGACTTGAATATTGCGGGACTGCGTGATGGGGCAGCCCATCTCAGCCGTAATAAGCTGCGCGAGCTCCTCGCTGCGCTCAACGAGGAGCTCGCGCAACCGTTTCAGGATCGCCACCCGTTCTGCGAGGGACATTGATGGCCACGGCCCAACGTCAAGGGCCCGACGAGCGGCAGCCACCGCTCGGTCGACGTCCTCGCGGGAGCCCGAAGGCACCGTAGCGATAACGTCCTCGCTCCACGGTGAGACCACCTCGATACGCTCACGTGTTGCTGGTGCTACCCAATCACCCCCGATAAATAATGAATCGTGGTTTGTCATCAAATTGGTAGCCATTGGAAGCCCTCCGGATAGTAAGCGGGTGTAGTGCGTCTCTTGGGGGAAAATCGGGGTCAAGTTATGGCCAGGACCATGCCCAGGTGCCCAGGTGCCCAGGTGCCTATCGTGCAGTCAGGTCTGGCGAGTCCGGAGCGGTGGGCGCCCCAGCGGCAACGTTAGTGTCACCGGACGAGTCGCTCGCACTGTTCTCGGGGTCGCCGAGCAAAGAGTGGCGCAGGCTCACATAGCGTGTTTCCGGGGTGAGCAGGAATCCTACCAAGCCCAGTGTCAGTGCGAGTCCGATTGCGTAGAAGGCTGGGGCGACGGGGGTACCGAATTGAGTCACGAGGGCTGTAGCGACGAGCGGCGTCGTTCCTCCGAAGATGGCAGCTGCGAGGTTGAAGGCCAGCCCGTGACCGGCGTATCGCACGTTCGTCGGGAAGACCTCGACCGCGATGACGAAGAACGCCGAGTTGATGAGAGCAACGCCTATCGCCAGGAGGCACTGTCCGAGGAGGGCCCCGATCACGGTGCCGTTCGAAGCCAGTGCAAATGCCGGATATGCCATCAATACCAGCCAGATGAATCCCGCAGCGAGCACGGGTTTGCGTCCTACCCGGTCGCTGACGCTGCCGAAGACAGGCCCGAGGCAGGCCAGGAGCAGGACTGAAGCTCCGGTGGTCAGCTGCGCTTGAAACTGCGAAAGGTGGCCGTGTGTCACCACGAAAGTGAACATGTATCCGATAAGCAGGTAGGCTGCTGCTGTCTGCGGAGCCTGGAGCAGAAGAATGCGGCCGATCGACTTCCACGACTTGGCGAGGCCGCGCATTGTGTCCTTGACCGTGACCTTCTCAACTGCCGCCGCGGCTTTGAACTCCTCGGGGTCATCGAGGCGCAGCCTCAGCCAGAAGCCGACGGCCGCGATGACTCCGCCGATGACGAATGGCACGCGCCATCCCCAGTCCATGTAGGCGGAGTCTCCCATTGCGCCGCTAATGCCTACGATCATCAGCGACAGGAACGCGGTCGGGAAGTAGAGCGCAAAAATAACGATACCGATCCACTTCCCGCGCTTGTTGTCGGGGGCGGATTCGATGACGTAGGTGTAGCCGCCGGACGACTCACCGCCCAGTGACAGGCCCTGTACGAGGCGGCAGATCACGAGCAGGATCGGCGCAGCAATGCCGATCGCCGCGTACGAGGGGAGCAACCCGGTTAGCAGTGTGGCGCCGCCCATCATCAGGACCGTCAGGGAGAGAATACGCATACGGCCCAGACGATCGCCGAGGATGCCGAAAAGTACGCCCCCCAGCGGCCGGGCGAAGAACGCAGCGGCGAAGACCGCAAACGTGGCCAGCAGCGCCGCGGCCGGATCGCCCTTTGGAAAAAAATGAATCGCAAGCGCCGGTGCAGTCAGTGCGTACACCGAGAAATCGAAAATCTCCACGACGCTGCCGATGGCGCCGCCCATGAGTCTCTGATGTGGGCGAACTTCGGTCTTAGGTTTTTTCATGGTACGTCTCCTCTTTGAGTGCCTGCATGATGATGCCGTAGTAGGAATTTGGTGGTTGCGGGAGCAAGTAAGGGGTCGCAGGACCCCTTCAGGTGCCCTCGATGGTCTTGATCAGCTCGTGGCGTCTGCCCGCGACTCAGGTGTGCGCGTGGCCCCGCGGGTCACTGAACCTCTGAGCTACCTGGCCCCGGTCATCGGTCAGTGACGTGGGCGCCAATGCCTTGGCTCGGCAGTGGGGTTCAAATAGCATATGCGGAGCCTAAGCTTTGTGTAACTCAGTTCCAGAAATGAGAGTATCCCGTGATGTAGGATTTCGTCAATAGGCTCCGTCGAATCCTGTGGAACGAGGTTCCAGTCCTCTAGGCTGGGAGTGCCGGACGGCTTAGGATTCGGGGGCAGGTCGTGGAGTTATTCCCGCCATCTGTGACGGTTGTCGGGTTCGGCGGGAAGAATTGGTGGATGCAGTATGGAGCAGGCATGAGTGCTGAACTGGAGCGCGGACTCCACGCAATCGAGATGATGAGCCAGGCGCCCAGGGGGCTCACCTTCACTGACATCGCTACGGCCTTAGGGACATCCAAGGGTCCCACGCACAGGCTGCTCGGGGAGCTGACACGTCTGGGATATGCGCGTATCGACGAGTTTGGGCGTTACCATCTGACGCTGAAACTCACGTCTCACGCCCTGCAATACCTCGAACTAATCCCGCTGGTGTCCCTTGCGGGCCCCCTGTTGGAAGATCTTGCCGTGGCCAGCGGGGAGCTCGCTCGTCTGAACCTCGTCGACGGAAACGACCTTGTGCGCGTCAGCAAGGCCCAAGGCAGACAGTCCGGCCTGAAGTACGACCCCCTTCATGTCCATGGCGGAAACATTCCCCTTGCCTCCACCGCAAGCGGCCTGCTCCTGCTTAGCAGCCTCTCCGACGACGAGGCGGCGGTGCGTTTGCAGGCAGAAGGTTTCTCACTTCCGGACGAGTATGGTTCTGCCGCGCCCCGAAGCATCGAAGAGGCCCTGAATATACTGCACAGGGCACGGACAGCTGGATTCCTGTACCTACCCAACATCTTCGAGGAGGGAATTGCCGCCCTCGCCTATCCCATCCGAGCGGCCGGCAGTAGTGATACCGTCGGCGTACTCACCGTGTCCGGACCCAGCTTCCGGTTCACCGAAGAGGCAGCCCAAGGTGTGCTGCCCGTCATGGAGAAAATCTCTGGCGAACTCGGGCGCATACCGGTGGCAGACATGCTCGGATCCTACGTCCCGACTCATGTCGCTAGAGAGCTATGAATTGGTCGTCCAGGCCGGTGCGGAACCGTGTGTCGTTGTAAGGGGCGGTGCGATTAAGGCATGCCCTAGCAGCAGCCGCTAGAACTGAGCCTTCTTAGCCGGGACGACCTTTTGCGATGAAGAACTATGGCCCTCCAAAGCACAGCCTGATGGTTTGCGCGGCCTTCAACAGCGACGGTGCAAACACTCCCTGCGCAAAGCGTCGACGACATCCTGCAGTAAGAGGCCTTCGTCGGCACATGCGCGTGGCACGCCTTTCGCCCTGGCTCACCGGGTTGGCGGCATTGACCAAGAGCCGCGACGGGGAGGATGGTGTATAACTCCTCACAATCTTAATAAAATCCTATTTTCCGAGATAATCTTAAATTCATGCTGCCAGCAGCAAGAAGAGACTCATTGGCCTAATTCCCACGCTGAAAGGGGCCACCTTGGTCACCCGCAAAGCTAACCCCGTCAGAACTCCGGGGATCACCCTGGGCTTAACCCTGCTCTTCGCCTTCGTTGGCGGCGTCGGTGTCGGGAACTTGTACTGGGCCCAGCCGCTTCTGGGTGAGATTGCTGCAGACCTGAACGTCGCGCCAGGCACGGCCGGGCTGCTCGTCACCCTGGCGCAGATCGGTTACGCGCTCGGCGTGTTCTTCGTGGTGCCGCTCGGTGACACCATGCACAGGAAGCGACTGATCCCGGCAATCATGATCTGTTGTTCCTTGTCACTGGCGGGCTGCGTGCTGGCTCCGAGCTTTGCCCTCCTTCTGTCGACTCTTGCCTTGGTTGGCTTCACGAACGTAGCCGGTCAAATGCTGCTGCCTCTCGCGGGAGATCTTGCCACCGATGAACAGCGCGGACGGGTCCTCGGGACGGTGGCTTCCGGGCTTTTATCGGGCATTCTGCTGTCTCGATTGGTCAGCGGTATTGTGGCGGACGTCTTTGGGTGGCGCATGATTTATGTTTTGGCATCGGGGACGATACTCGTACTCGCCGTCATCCTGTGGCGTGCGATTCCAGTCCTCAAGCCTCGGGAGCGGCTACCGTACGGCAGGCTCCTTTTCTCGGTAGTCCAGGTTACTTTTCGGCATCGGCGGGCCAGGGTGATCCCGCTCTTTGGAGCCTCGTTGATGTGCGTTTTCACCGCATTTTGGACTGGGCTTACTTTGCTGCTGTCCGCGCCTCTGTTCTCACTTCCAGCATCACACATTGGCCTGGTGAGCCTGTTCGGGGTCTTAGGAGTCATCGGCGCCCAGTTCACAGGACGGGTGTATGAGCGGGGGTGGGCCGTGCCTGCCATCGGCATTGGGCTGGTTCTTACTTTGGCGGCGGTCGCTCTAGCCGGATTCTGCGGCTCATCCATCGTCGCCGTACTCACTGCCATTTCATTACTGTCCGTCGGCACTCAATCCGTGCTGGTGCTCCTTCAGACGATGATGGTATCTATAGACCCGGCCGCGCGCAGCCGCCTCAACACCGCCCACATCGTCAGCAACTTCATTGGCGGTGCCCTTGGTTCAACGCTGGCAGCTGTGCTGTGGCACGTCGGCCAGTGGACGGCGGTCATGGCTTGCTCGGCACTCGTCCTCGTTTTCGCGCTCACGCTATGGCTCTTTCAAAGAAAGCGGGCTCTCGCGGCAGGGGCGCCCTTCTCCGGCACGGGAGGACCGGCGGCGGACATATCACCGAAGCAACAGAACGCGGAAAGTCGATGTCAGTTCCCAATCGCGTCTCGTCTGGACTAACCGTCGCGGGTCTTCAGTGCTCTGCTTTCGGGGCCGGCGTTCCGACGTCGTCCCTGCGCATTCTTACGACAGCTTCTAGACGTGCTCCGACGTACGATCTCATCTTTGGTTTCATCGGCCGCCTCAACACCCGCGCAAATGGAACCACACCGGGTGACGCTTTAGTCGGTTGAATGCCACCCCGGCGATTCCCGTTTGCTGGGCCGCTGAGCATCAACCATGGGACCGAGGGGCAGTCGCTGTCCAACAGGTTCGGCCCCAACATCTCAGGGACAGAGCCGAAGAATAGGAACTCGGGCGGTGTGCGTGATCTGGGCGAGGTAGGAGCAGCTCACGAGCTTGGCGGGTGCTGGTCCAAGAGGATGCGCAACGGGGCCGTGTTCCTGCAGCGGCGCGGCTCCTCGCCGGGGCCGCTGCGCGCACCTTTGAGTCGACGTCACCGCAGGTCGTTTGCCACAGTCACATCATGCTCGACGAGGAAGTGCAACCGGACCAGTGTCTTGAGATCTCACCTGCGGTCGCGTGGAGTATCACTCGCAACTTCTTGGTAGCGCCCATCAGCGGAGTCCGAGTTCAGACCGGTCTGGTGATGGGTCTGGAGTCGTGCTCCGGGACACCGCCCTGCTCGGGTCAGGGCACGTTGTGCCCTGCGGTTTGGATGAGTCCGTACCACTCGCCCCGGGTGAGCGGGATGTCAGAGCCTGCCGATGCGTCAGTGATGCGCTGTGGGGTGGTAGTCCCAAGCACGACCTGAAAGCCGGCCGGGTGGCGGGTTATCCACGCCGTGGCAATAGCGGTCGGCGTGACGCCATACTTGATGGCAAGCCGGTCGAGTTCGGCGTTGAGCTTTGGAAACCCCCCGGAGCCGAAGAAGACGCCGTCCTGGAATCCTTTTTGGAAGGGTGACCATGCCTGCAGGGTGATTTTGTTGATGCGGGCGTAGTCGACGATGCCGCCGCCGTCACGGCTGATCGAGTCGTCCTCGCCGGTCATGTTCGATGACAGGCCCTGGGCAATGATTGTGGAGTGGGTGAGTGACAGCTGTACCTGGTTCGCGACGATCGGCTGCGTTACTGCGGTCTTGAGCAGGTCGATCTGGCGCGGCGTGTGGTTCGAGACCCCGAATGCGCGGACCTTCCCACTGGATTCCAGGTGGTCAAACGCGCGGGCGACCTCCTCGGGCTCGACGAGCGCGTCGGGTCGGTGCAGCAGCAGCACGTCAATGTAGTCGGTCCCGAGGGCTTCCAGCGACTCTTCGGCGGAGGTGACGATGTGTTCGTAGGAGGAGTCGTAATGCCACTGCTCTGCAACGATACCGGTCTTGGTTTGCAGGGTGATCTGTTCGCGCTCGGTCGTGCTAAGTTTCAGAGCTGAGGCGAATCGCTGCTCACAGGTGTGCCGATGTCCGCCGTACAGGTCGGCGTGATCGAAGAAGTTGACACCGGCATCGCGGGCTGTGGTGTACAACTTACGAATGTCCTCGTCGGAACTGTTCCTGATCCTCATCATGCCCGCCACGATGTTGGGGACCTGGCGGCCTGTTGGTCCCAAGGAAACGGTGCGCATAATCTCCTCCAAGAAGTATCTTCTAATGCATTGCCGGCGGTTTCATTCAGTCAGACACCGTCAGCTGAGGGCCCGGAGTTTTGGTGTTAGTCGGTTTCAGGGCCTGTGCAGAAAGGACAATCGCTTCGGTGGGTGTCTCCCACGCAAACTGTTGCTGACGGGTTGCTAGTCCTGCGCCGAGCTTCATAGGCGTTTAGGTCTTTCTGATTATTGGCCATGGTTGGTCGCTTTCGTCTTCTTGGGGTTGCCGGATCCGACCGGTTGCGAGCACAGTCGGACCCGGCAAGATTGAGTGAAAAGTTGGCGGCGAGGCCGGAAGATACCGACACATGGCCAATCTTCCGGTGGGCAACGATCTGCCCCAGGCGGCCGCTTCTCTGTTGCGGTGTGACTTAGCCAGAAACCGTGATGCGCCGAACGCTTTGTTTCTGGTCGTCCAAGAGAACGAATACGCGGGGTTCGACCCCGTCGGCGGCCAACCAGAAACCTGAGTTGTCCTTCATTACAGCCTCGATGACCCCTCGTCGAATGTCAGAGCCTGTTCGTCGCACTTCAACGCGTTCGCTTGGCTTCGGCACCCAACCCGGGCTTGTCAGCTGATTGTTAGTTCCTGCGGTGATGAAGCCATCTCTGTCTTCATGCATCTGATCAGGAATCATGATTTCCCCTTGAACTCGTAATGGTTGGTTCACCAGCCCTGTGCCCCCAACCGCTCTGGCGATGTCTCGTGGCCTAAAGCTCTTAAGGCCACCCCAGGCGTGGAACCCGGTTCGTGGAACAGCGGTGTTAGTTGTTGGGTTGCTGGTATAGGCCGGCGGTGCGGGCGCGTTGTGTGGCTAGTTCGATGATGAGGTCGAGGTTGGGGGTTGGGACTTGGACGAGTTCGGCCAGGTCCAGTGGGACGCGGAACAGTCCGTCGATTTCCATGGGCCGTCCGGCCAGCAGGTCTTGGGCGATGCTTTGGAGGTGGCTGGATGTTGCGAGTTTGCTCAGGCCTTTGTCGGGGTCGCCCGGGTCGCATCCGAGGGCGCGGGCGATGGCGATGCCTTCGTCGGCCATTGCTTTGGCGGTGCCGGCGATGGCAGGTTTGTTGAGGACGTCTTTCATGGCCGAGGCGGTGAGGACGCCGAGTGAACCGCCGATGAGGTTCATCACGAGTTTGGTCCAGACCGCGTCACGGATCTTGGGGGTGATGGTGACTTCCAGGCCGCTGGGGTTCAGGAGCGATGCCAGTGTGTCGAGTCTTGCGTCTGGCTGGCCGTCTGGGCGTCCGATGATCAGACGGTTGAGGGCGTTTTCGGCGCGGATGACACCGGGTGCGATGACGGTGCAGGCGGTGTAGGCCACGGCGCCTGCGGCGCGTTCCGGGCCGATGTGGTCCCATAGCGCCCCTGTGGGGTCCAGGCGTTGGAGGCGGGTGCCGTCCAGGGTTCCGCCGTGGGAGTGGAAGTACCACCAGGGGATGCCGTTCATGACGAACAGGACCAGACTGTCGCGGTGGAGCAGGGAAGCGACGTGCTCGGCGATGGTCGGCAGGGCCGGGGCCTTCACCGCGACGATGACGATGTCCTGGGGCCCCAGATCCGCGGGCCGGTCCGTGGCGGCCGGGTGAGAGAGCAGTGTTCCGTCGCGGGTTTCGACCCGCAAACCGTTCTGTTGGATGGCGGCCAGCTGTTCACCGCGGGCGATCAGTGAGACCTCGGCGTCACTGCCTGCGAGCCGCCCGGCGATATGCCCGCCGACGGCCCCTGCCCCATATATGCAGATTTTCATGTTCTCTGTTCCCTGGAGTCGACTACGCGAACTGCTGACGTTTTTGTGTTGCTGCAGTGCTGAGGAAGGTGATGTCGTTCCCTGTGGATACGTAGCTGGCACCGAGTTCGAGGTATTGGCGGATCAGATCCGGCCAACCACCAAGGCCGCCGATTCCCACCGAAACTCCATTCGCCTGGCAGGCCTTAATGACGCGCAGGTAGGCATCGTGGACCTTGGGGTGGTCCATCTGTCCTGCAATCCCAAGCCCGACGCTGAGGTCGTTCGCTCCCACGAGGACCATGTCGAGCCCGTCCACGGCGGCGATTTCTTCGACGGCGTCGAGTCCCGTCTGGGACTCGATCATTGCCACGACCATCGAGGACTCGTCAAGCACCCGGACGACGTCGGCGGGCGGGTACGTCCGGTAGTTCAGCTGCGGGGCGGCGCCAGCGAGGGAGCGTTCCCCAAGGGGCGCGTGCTTTACCGCGCGGACGAGGGCGCGTGCCTGGGCGGCCGATTCCACGTCGGGGACGATGATGCCCATGGCACCGGAATCCATGACCCTGGCGATGAAGGACGGGTCCAGGCCGGGCACGCGGACTAGGGGGGTGACGCCGAGGTGGTTGCAGGCCATGCAGATTTGCCCTGCGGCTTCCAGGGAGAAGCTGCTGTGCTCCATATCAATGTAGATGGAGTCGAAACCTGCGGTGTAGGCGATGGAGGCGATGTCCACGGTCCGCACCAGACGGACGGTCATCGAATATACCGTCTCGCCCCTGGATAGCTTTTCCTTGGCGTGGTTGCGCAGCAGTGGGGCTTCGTTGTTCATGTTCAGTCTCTCCTGATCGACTTGGGTTGTTTCAGCCGAAAAGAGCCGGCAGTGTTTGGGCCTCGTCGTCGAACCCGTACACGGATTTGGTTTCGAGGTATTCTTCGAGTCCGAACCTGCCCATGGAGCGGCCGATGCCTGACTGTTTGTATCCGCCCATGGGCGTGTATGAATCCGTGGCTGCGCCGTTGTAGCTGACCCGCCCGGCACGCAGCCCGTTGACCACACGGCGGCATTTGGCCTCGTCGCCGCCGAAGACGTAGCCACCGAGACCGTAGGGTGAATCGTTAGCGATCCGCAGGGCTTCGTCCTCGTCGCGGTAGGGGATCACGGCCAGGACGGGCCCAAAGATTTCCTCCCGCGCGATCGTCATATCCGGAGTAACCCCGGTGAACACCGTCGGCCGCACGAAAAAGCCCCGATCCAGACCCTCAGGACGCTCCAGACCACCAGTGACAAGACTGGCCCCCTCATCGATACCGGTTTGAATCAGGTCCCTGATTGACTTGTACTGGTCGGCGCTGACAACCGGGCCCATTGTCGTCGAGCTTTCCAGTGGGTCACCGAGGCGGAAGCGCTGCGCTTCGTCGAGGAGGAAGGGGACCACCTGCTCGATCTGGTTTTCGTGCACCAGCATGCGGGTGGGAGCGTGGCAGGATTGACCAGTATTGAAGAAGCTGCGTTGGATGTTCCAGCGGGCGGCTTTTTCGAGGTCTGCGTCGGGCAGCACGATGTTGGCTGACTTTCCACCCAGTTCGAGCGAGACCCGCTTCACTGTTTCTGCGGCGGCGGCCGCTACTTGCTGCCCGGCACCGGTGGACCCGGTGAAGGAGATCATGTCCACGCCCGGGTGGCGGGACAGCGCGTCGCCTACGATTCGGCCGGTCCCGTTGACGAGGTTGAACACACCGGCGGGCACGCCCGCCTCGTGTAGCACCTGGGCAAGAAGGGTGCCGCTGGCTGCGGAGTTGATGCTGGGTTTGGCGACGATGGTGCACCCTGCGGCCAGCCCGTAAATAGTTTTGATGACACCGGTTTGGATGGGCCAGTTCCACGGTGAGGTCAGGGCGCAGACGCCGATCGGCTCGCGTCGAACGATGGCGCCACCGATTCGCGATTCGAAGGGGTACTCGCGCAGGATGTCGCGGGCGACCCGCATGTGTTCTGCAGGGCCCATGACCTGGGCGCGGCTGCTGATGGGGATGCCGACCTCGCGCGCGATCAACTCGGAGAACTCGTCGGTGTACGACTCGTAGACGTCGATGATGCGGTCGATCAGCGCTATGCGTTCGTCCACCGATGTGGTGGAAAAGCTCTCGAACGCACGTCGGGCTGCGGTGACCGCGCGGTCGACGTCCGCTGCGCTTCCCAATGTGACCCTGGCGAAGGCCTCCTCGCGGGTGGGGTCGATGAGCTCCACTTCGCGCGGCTCGATCGGGTCGGTCCATTGACCGTCGATGTACAGGTGCGGGTACTGCTTCATGGTCGCGGTTCTCCTGTGGGTGGTGGTGTGTGGGGTGGGGTTAGCTGCTGTGGGTGTAGCCGCCGTCGCAGGCGATGGTTTGGCCGGTGATGAATGCGGCGGCGGGGGTGGCGAGGAAGAACATGATGCCGA
>NZ_JAVDWK010000024.1:0-17197 GCF_031457335.1 Arthrobacter sp. BE255
AGCTTGTCGGCCAGGCCGGCGTAATAGCGAAGCACCCGGGCGCTGTTATCGATATCGGCAAGTGCTTCGCGGCGGAGGTGGCCCACGTCGGCGACCTCGATATCGGCGAGTTCCTCACGGTGCTGAACGATCGCATCGGCCCAGGCCGTGAGCATCCTCGCCCGGACCTCCGGCGCTGTCCGCCGCCACACCTTCTCATACGCAGCCCTGGCCCCGGCGACCACCGCATCGATCTCCGCCGCACCAGCCTCAAACAGTGTGCCAATAACAGTCCCCGTAGCCGGATTAAAGATCTCCATCTCATGCCCACCGACAGGAACGCCCACCCCCTCAGCCGAAATAACCCCGATCCGAACCGGCCTTCCACCCAACGCAACAGCGGACTCTTCCTGCATCTTGGCCTCCATTTTTCGCGATCTCCTTCACGGGGCTGGGTCAGCCCCCGGTTAGCCCAGTCCGGCCTGACTTAGCCATCATTTAACACAGTTCTGGTATAGGTAAGCGCAGCTCACTCGTTTCCTCGCTTAGGAATCTCAATACCGTGGAGCACTCCCATTCGCTCGAAGTGGCCGTAGATTCGATCAACGTATTTGCCGAAGTCGGGCGATTCGACGAGCGCGAGGGGGCGCGGGCGCGGGAGATCGACGACTATTTCGTCCACTACCTCGCCTGGGCTTGGGCTCATCACGAAAATCCGGTCGGAGAGACCCACAGCCTCTTCAACACTATGGGTGATGAAAAGAACAGTCGGCCTGTTACGCAGCCAGAGCGATTCAAGGTCGGCCCTCACCTGGAGACGGGTAAGAGCATCCAGCGCCCCGAAAGGCTCGTCAAGCAAAAGCAGCGATGGCTCGTGGACGATTGTGCGGATGAGCGACACCCTTTGACGCATGCCACCGGACAACTGGCGCGGGTATTTGTCGATCGCCTTTTCAAGGTGGAGTTGCTTAAACAACTCTGTCGCCCGGGACCGCAGTTCCTTCTTATCCAAACGACGTATGTCAGCCTGAATAAGAACGTTGTCCATCGCAGTCCGGAAGTCCAGCAGGAGGTGGTCCTGGAAGGCAATTCCGATGTCGGTGAAGGGCTTGTTCACTGATGTTCCGCCTACACGGATATCCCCTTCGGATCTGTCCAGGAGCCCAGCGACCATGAGCATTAGTGTGCTCTTTCCGCAGCCGGATGGGCCGACTATCGAAATGAATTCGCCAGGTTTAACGTCCATCGAAACGGGCCTGAGCGCCTCAAAGGATTTGCCTGCCTGAGTGGTGAACGTTTTGGCGACGCCTTCTATGGCTATGGGCAGACCTGCCGCCCTTGTCTGCAGTGCTGTGTCGTTCATTGGTGTGCCTTTCTCTGATCCGTGCGCGTGGGGCTCTGAATTCTTCTGGCTCAGCCAACCCGGGCGAGACTATGTTTTAGGTCTTGACTCCTGGTTGCGTGCACTTGGCTGACCGGGTGTCAGGCGCCTGCTACTACCGGCCAGCCCAGAGAACCTACTTGCAGCTCGTCAGTTCAGACTCCGGGGGCAGGAAGTCGTAGGAGACGGATTTGGCCGTGTCCAGAGGAGCCGGCAGGAGCTTGGCCCGGGTCAAAAGGTCGTTACTCTGCTGCCAGTGTGCGGCCTCTGCGCGACCGATGACTTTTGCATCCGCGGCACACAGCAGGGGGAGCAGGAACTTGAGTTCGGCGCGAACTGTGCCGTCGACAGAGTCCGGCAGAAGCTGCTTGACTGCCTCTACTGCGTGTTCGGGGTTATCGCGCGCAGAAGCCAAACCTTCGAGGCTCGCGGAAACGAATTTCTTTACCGCTTCAGGGTTCTTTTCGGCGTAGCTTTGAGTGGTGAAGATTGAATGTGCTACGGGCGAGACGCCGTAGTCAGCGAACAAAAAGTTCTTGAACTTAGCCTTTTGCTGTTCGAGTGACACGGCAGTGTCTTGCCCCCCGACGATTGCGTCAACGTTTCCCTGGAGCAGTGCCGCTGGCATGGAGGCAAATGGAACATTCGATATGGTCACGTCCGACTCGGTGAGACCGTTCGCTTCGAGGAATAGGGGGAAAAGGAAAGCATGCGCACTGCCCTGAGGAACCGCGACGGTTTTTCCCTTGAGATCCTGGACAGCGTTGATCCCGGTTGACTCCATGACCTGCATTGCAATGTTGGTCACCTGGTTCATAGTTGCAACGATGACAAGCGGAGCGCCCTTTTGGATCTGCTGGCTGATAGGCACGGCGTCCGCGATCCCAATGTCTGCCTGACCGTTAGCCACGAGCTGAACGGCCGTCCCGGATCCTGTCCCCTGCTCAATTTTTGCATCTATTCCGGCGGCCTTGTAGAGGCCATCCGTCTGGGCGACTGCGAAGCCCGCAGTTGAGGCTGACCAGGACCAGTGCATTTGAAAACGGACCGGGGTTTCACTGCCGCCGCCGCTGGCTGTGGGCGCGGAGCATCCGGAGAGCAGCATCGCTCCCGCTGCGATCGCAGTTGCGACCAATTTACTGATGCGTCTTTGCATGATGCTTCCTTTGAACGTTGGTTGCCAAATATGGATAGGTAGGTCAGGTCTGGTTCTTAGCCGGCGCGGCGCTGCCAAGGCGTCAGGAGCCATTCGACACCCTCCACCAGGTAGTTAAGGAGCACCCCGATGACAGTAAGGATTACGAGGATGGCGAACATGTATTCCGTGTCCATCGCACCGCTTGCACGCAGCAGCGCGTAACCCAGACCGCTGTTTGATCCAAGAAACTCCGCGACAAGTGCACCTGTGATCGCGATGGTTGCGGAAGTCTTGATCCCGGAAAAGATCACAGGGAGAGCGGCAGGAAACCGCAGCGCCCAGAATGTTTGCCACCGACTCGCACCCATGGAACGCGTCAAGTACAGGAGCCTGTCATCAAGAATCCTGAATCCGCTGATGCTGGCCATAAGCAACGGAAAGAATGTTATGAGAACGACCAAAGCGACCTTGGTGTTCAGGCTAAATCCGAGCCATACCAGGAGCAGTGGTGCGACGGCGATTTTTGGCACCAACTGCAGCACTATCACCGGCGGGTAAACCAGCTGCTTGGCGGTTCGTGAGAGAGCGATGACCAAACCAAGGGGAATGCCAATCACGATGCTTAGCAATAGTCCGACAACGAGCACAACGAGAGTGGATTGCGTGTGAACCCAGAGACTGTTTGCGTCCGTGAAGAGACGTTCGAACACGGCAAGAGGTCCGGGGAGAAGGTACGCAGGAATTTTGAATAGCTCCACTGCGGCGGCCCAGGCCAAAACGATCGCCACGAACACCAGGGGCGGCAACGAGGACCAAGCAATGGAACCGATCCTTCGCCGTGTGGCGGAAGTTTCCTGCGTTTTGGGCTGGCCCATTCCCGGTGCTGTCAGGGCAACGCCCCCGGATGCTGTTTGGCTAGGCCGATCGGCCGTAAGGTTTTTTCTCTGCATGTACCTTCTCCTCCTTGAGTGGAACACGAAACCACTATCTGACCCATGGCTGCCTGATAGCAGACATGCCTCGAGTACCAACGAAAGGGGGTGACGTCGGGGCCCTTCGGCCCGTGATGCGGTGACTTCTTACGTAATTCTGAACTCTCCATGGACTATGGGGGTCCTAGTCAGCCGTGCTATGGAACACACGGTATCCTGCATTGTGGGACTTAGTCAATGAAAAAATCCAAGTCCCGGAGCTGTCCACGAAGGCAGACTTCCTCGGTCGACGGAATACCGGTCCATCAGGGACCCCGCGTGACGCTGGACTGCTCGCCACGGTCCGCTGATCATCGAGGCCTGCAGATTCGCCAAATGGACCCCTTGTTGCTGGCCAGCCACGGCGTCCGCGAGCAACTGGTGGACAAGATCGGGCACTCGGCAATTCAACTGACCCCATTTCTTAATGCAGTCCTACGCCTCGGTGATGCCCACGATCCCCGGAGGGATCAAAAAAGGCGGAAACCTCACGATTGACCAAGTCTCACATGGTGGGATACATTCGCTAGGCCACCCATCTGTGGAACGGCCCAAGCCAGGATTGGCGCGGCTACACGATCTAGGCCAATCTCAGCTAACCGGACGATGCAAGCCTTGAGGGAGATTGCAAGGTTGAGGACGAAGATGTCGAAAAGTCTGCTGTGACGCCGGGCGGAGGAGATGCTCGCATGGGGGTTATCAAAGCGAAGGGTGGCGATCCCATGAGGGTGGTTCAGATTCCATACCTTCTTGCTGAGGACGGCCGGCACCGGGCCGGGGAAGCGCGCCAATCCAGAAACGCAGCCAAAAACGATTCAGCCAAGTAACCGACAAAGAACGGCAAAGAAGTATGACCGCAACAAGCCAATCAGAGCGTGCACAGCAATTGAAAGAGCTGCACGAGGCCCCGGACATTCTGCGGGTTGTTAACGTGTGGGATGCCGTTAGCGCAGCAACCGTCGCGGCGCTGCCGGAGACGAAAGCGATCGCTACTGCTGGCCACTCTATCGCCGCGATGTACGGTTACGCCGACGGCACGATGCCCCTGGAGTTGGCCCTGGCAGGAGTCAAGACAATCGTGGACGCGGTTGACCTTCCCGTCACTGCCGACCTTGATGACGGTTACTACAACCCCGCGGAGACGATCCGCAGGGCTATCGGTCTGGGCATTGTAGGAGCCAATGTGGAAGATAGGCTTCGACCTTTCGATGAAGCTGTCGCGCGCGTGCACGCCATCATTGCCGCGGCCAACGATGAAGGCATCGCGTTCCAGCTGAACGCCCGCACGGACGCGATCATGCTGGGCGGTGACCGCCCTATCAAGGACAGCATCGATGACGCTGTGGCACGGGGCCGAGCGTTCCTCGACGCCGGTGCCGCGTTGGTGTTCGTTCCGGGAGCACGAACCCGCGAGGTCATCGAGCCCCTGGTCGACGGACTGGGGAGAGGAAAGCTATCAGTGGGCGGCGGTGCACCGGGGGCCCTGCCCGCTACCGAAATGCAAGAACTTGGCGTGGCCCGTGTCTCGTATGGCCCCTTCACTCAACGTGTCGCCCTGCGCGCGCTTCGGGATCTCGCCACCGACCTGTACGCGGGAGGTGTCATTCCAGCCGACACGCCACCCCTGAACTAAGTACGCGACAACCTATGCTGTGGGCCACCCGAGGACTTGTCGTGCCAGGCCGGTTACGAGTGATCAAAGACTGACACAGGGGGGAAATATGGCCCGGAAATCACTCGTGGGGGTTGTTGCAGACGAGCTCCTCGATCGGATCATTGCCGGGGACTTTCCACCTGGATCCTGCGTGCCTGGAGAGCGTGAACTCGGCGCCAAACACGGCGTGAGCCGCATAACCGTGCGCGAGGCCATGAAAACCCTGGAAGCGCAGCGGATCCTCAGCGTGGAACGCGGCCGCGGGACATTTGTGAACCCGTTGGACCGCTGGGCTTCGCTGGAAGCTGTCCTCCGTGCCGCATCGGAGGGCCAGAATGACGCCGACTCCTCCGTGCAGCTCATCGAACTGCGCCGAATGCTCGAAAGCGGGGCCTGCGGACTCACGGCCGCCCGGATCAGCGATGGAGGGATCCAACAACTGTTCGGCTATGTCGCTGCGATGCGGGCAGCCCACGAGGTCAATGACGTAGCAGCCTTTGTGGCGGCTGACCTGGCCTTCCACGACCTGATCCTCAGGGCGTCAGAGAACGTGTTTGTGCAGGTCCTCTTCGAGTCGCTCCACCGGGTGCTGGAAAAGCGCCGGGCCGAAACATCTGCCGTGCCAACCATCCAAGAGAACGCCATCGGGCATCACCGGAACATTGCCGAGGCGCTGGAATCGCGCAACCCGGGCCGGTCCCGCGAAGCCATGGACGCGCACATGCAACAAACACTTGATGACCTCAAGAACCTGATCCTTCAGGCACCGTAGTACTACATCTGAAAGCTACATGACGGCAGGGGCGGGCACAATGCGTGAGCGCTTTGCGTGAAACAGTCAGGCCTTGGCCTCAAAGGCGGGTCCCAGGGCATCGCCGAGTACACTACCACCCAGTACATCGCCATCGTCCACCCCTACGCCGCCGGGCCCGTGGCGGCACGACAACAAGGAGAGCACAGTGTCCGCGACTCAATGGAATGACGTGGCCGGTTCCCTAGCGGAGTTCGACGACCATGACGAGGTTGGCGACATTACCGTGCACACGATGAGCCACCCGGCCGGAGTCTGACGTGGCAACCGCCAGCCAGGCAGTAGGATTCCGCTCAGAACGGGGGCCGATCCTCATCGCCCTAATGATGGCCACAGGGCTCGTCGCCATTGACTCCACCATCGTAGCCACGGCCGTCCCGTCCATCGTCAGGGATGTCGGCGGATTCTCATCATTCCCATGGCTCTTTTCGGCCTACCTGCTGGCCCAGGCGGTCTCCGTACCCATCTACGGCAAGCTCTCGGACATGGTAGGCCGCAAGCCGATCATCCTGGCGGGAATCGGCCTGTTCCTGCTCGGGTCGGTCCTCTGCGGTGTCGCTTGGAGCATGCCAACCCTAATCGCTTTCCGGGCGCTCCAAGGACTAGGCGCCGGCGCGGTGCTGCCGGTGTCCATGACCATCGCCGGCGACATTTACTCGCTAGAGGAGCGGGCCAAGGTCCAGGGCTACCTGGCCAGCGTTTGGGCGCTCTCCTCAGTGGTAGGGCCGACCCTTGGCGGCATTTTCTCCTCACTGGGGATTTGGCGCGGCATCTTCCTGGTTAACATTCCTCTGTGTCTCCTGGCGGGGTGGATGCTGTTCCGTACCCTGCAAGAGAACGTGGAGCGCATCAAACACCGGGTGGACTATGCCGGTGCGGCCCTTCTGGCGGTCTCACTCACCTTGCTGATTCTTGGAGCCCTCCAGGGCGGTCAGGCGTGGGCATGGCTTTCACCCATCAGCATCAGCGTCTTCAGTGTGGGGGCTGTGCTCCTGATCCTTTTCCTCCTGGTGGAGCGGCGGGCGGCGGAGCCTGTACTGCCGCCATGGGTGGTGTCCCGGCGCCTCCTTGGGACTACAGCGCTGGTGTCCCTGGGCGTCGGGGCAGTCATGATCGGGCTGACCTCCTACGTGCCCACTTTCTTGGAAGGCGCTTTATCCACCTCGCCTCTAATAGCCGGTCTGGCACTCGCAGCTCTCACCGTAGGGTGGCCGATCAGCGCCTCGCAGGCCGGCCGATTTTACCTGCGCATCGGCTTCAAGGCGACGGCACTGATCGGTATTTCCGTCACCGTGGCGGGCCTCGCGGTTCTGACCCTCACTTCGGCTGCTCCCAACGTGCCGTTGATCGCCGCGAGTTGCTTCGTCGTCGGCCTTGGGCTGGGGCTGGTGGCCACGCCCGCCCTCATCGCTGCCCAGTCCAGCGTCCCGTGGAATGAGCGCGGCGTGGTGACCAGTACAAACATGTTCGCCCGGTCCATCGGCAGCGCCCTCGGCGTGGCTGTGTTCGGCGCCATAGCCAACTCTGTTTACGCGAACACGACAGGAGCCGTGGACGAGGTGCCGGCCATCATGGCCGCTTCAGGCGCGGTCTTCGTGGCGGCTCTGGCAGCAGGCATCCTCACGGTGGCGGCAGTGCTGGCAATGCCCGCCGTTAAGCCGGGCGAGGGAAGGCCACGTTGGGAGCAGCCGGACCCCAGCGGCTCGGAAGACAGCCGCAGCAGCACCTGATACCTCTGGTCGTCGAGGACTGCGGCTTCGCCCAGGCCGAATGACTGCTCCCCCATCGGGCTGGCCGGAACCACTCAATCGCGGCAGTTCTCCAGCTGGGACCTTTTTCCTTTCCATCGTGTCAGACCACGATCACGTGCTTCTCGTCCGGCAGCCCGACTACAGCTCTCCCCCATCGCTCTGGATCCTCATTCCACTCACGCGATTGCCCCGCAGTGTCGAACGGAACGAGACTGAGTACGTCCGGACGCAGACAGGCGATGAGCTGTGACACTTGAAATGGAGTTGAGGGGTCCCCGGTCCATGCAGCACGAGCGTGGGGGTTCTTGATCTCTTCGGCCCATTTCAGCCAATCCATGTGTGCAAACTCGATGGGATCCTGCAACCCCGCGAGCCACCGCATCGTAGGCGTTGCAGCATTCGTAGACCTAGCGTTGCAACACTTCAGCGGACGCCGTGACTGTGCGCCAGGGCGATGGCCTCTGCGCGTGAGTGGACGTTCAGCTTTCTGAAGAGGTTAGGCACGTGAAACTTAACTGTGTTTTCGCTCCGTTGTGACCCTGAAAACCGCAGCCCGGTCCTTGATGACGCCGACACGCTTGGGCTCAGCTCCTGGCACTGGATCTTCAACAGTTCAGGGCTGCCCCCTGTGCTCCCAGGGATCTGGCTTCTTCTGACTTTGCCTGACCGTCGGCATGGTCCGAAACATCCCCACATAGTGGGCTTGGATCAGCTATGTACGGACCAAACGGCAGGCCGTCGTCGGAGTCCCGTCATCAACGCCCTGGCATCCGCTGGGGTTCTTCGGGTCTCAGCGGAGTTAATCACAAGTCGGCAGCAAGACAGCGGTAGCTCCCGGACACGCTGGCCCCGCACCTCCTCAAAGCGGCGCCAGCGTCGCCGCATCACGGCCAGCACCCAAACGAGCAGCCGCCATGTATGGCCGTCCCAGACCAAACGGATGATGCCAAACACCAGAAGGACTCCCGCATTGGTATTGCACCAGTCTCATAATGCAGGATATGGTCACTACAACCTCAATGAGCTGCACGCCCCGTCACAGTTCTAGCGCAGGGCACCGCGCCAGGGCATTGAGCGCAATAATTCCTTCTCGCAACGGTCGTCCCGGCGAAGAAGGATCAGTTCACAACACACCGTCGTGTTCGCGCGACTGCACACTGAACACTAAGTCAAAGGTAGTGATACCCATGTCCGAACAGAGTCGATCGAAGTGTGAAGCTCGCACTCCCAGCCCAGCAGACCATGCTCGCATCAACAGAGCCGTCCCGGATCGGGCCTTGCTCTCTCTCACCCACCAGCACTCCGCCGCCGCTTCCTGCCAGGCCCCAGAGCCGGCAGCACGTCCGGAAGGTGCCGTCCGATGACCACGCATGTCAATGCGAGCCAGCGGCTCGACAATCTCCCGATCGGGAAGTTTCACCGGCGCATGGCGCTGCTGGTTGGTTTGGGCCTGTTCTTCGACTCATTCGACAACACGCTTTCATCCGCGGTGCTGGCATCGATGCTGCCTACGGGCTTCTCCACGCTTGAACTGAACTCGTTCTTTCTGTCGGCCACGTTTGCGGGCCTGGCGATCGGAGCGGCCTTCTCCGGCTGGCTCAGCGACCGGATCGGACGCGGTTTCGCTTTCCAGTTCAGCCTGGGGCTCTTCGGAATCCTGGCTGTTGCCGCGGCCTTTGCACCCACCATGGAGGTCCTGATCGGCATGCGATTCCTGATGGCCATCGGGATGGGCGCTGAATACGTGATCTGCTACGGCATGATCACCGAGTTCTTTCCGTGCGACCACCGAGGCAGGTACCTCGGCCTGCTCGGGGTCTTCGGCGGATTCGGCGTCTCGCTGTCTTCGCTTGTCGGATTCTTGGTCATTCCGGCGTTTTCCTGGCGGGCGATGTTTATTATCGGGGGTGTGGGGGCCCTGATCGCATGGTGGCTGCGCCGGGGCATGCCGGAGTCGCCGCGTTGGCTCGAGTCACGTGGCCGGCACGAAGAAGCGGAAGCTGTCCTCCAGAGCATCGAGAGGGAGTCGGGCGTTTCGAGCCCGAAGACCAGCCCGATTGCGGTCACCAGCGAGGCTGGTGTCACGGATCAGAAAGCTAAGTATGTGCCGATTACGGTGCTGTTCTCGCGCTCCGTGATCCGGCGGACCTTGCTGGCTCTGGTCTTGACCGTCATCTGCCTGTTCGGTTCATACTCCGTCACCGGCTGGATGCCCACGTTCTTCGTCAAGCAGGGAATGACCATTACATCGTCCCTGGGGTTCAACGCGGCCATCATGTCCGGCTACGTCGCAGGTCCACTGCTGTGCATGCTGCTGGCTGACCGCCTCGGACGCCGCCGAAGCATTGTGCTCTCGGGGACGCTCGCGGCGATCGTCGCCGGCATCTACCCGTTCATGACGGAGCCGGCCCTGATCATCGCCGTCGGCTTCGTCCTGGTAGCCATGGCCGCGTCGTTCCTGACCATGTGCCTCGGGACCGTTCCGGAATTCTTCCCGACCGCTTTCCGCTTCCGTGGTGGCGGCCTTGCTCAGACCGTAGGTCGCGTCTGCTTGATTGCCTCCCCCTTCATCGTCCTGGGGCTGTTCAACAGCTTTGGGATTGTCGGGGTGATCCTGACAGTTTCGGGCTTCTATGTCGCAGCTACCACCCTCTATGCGGTCGCCCGCGTGGACACGTCTGCTGAGGCGTTGGCGCAGATCGCTCCGGCTGGTGACACCGCTGATGCGCTGGAGGAGCCAAAGGCCCGCGCTTAACCAAGGCGGAAGCCGGATCCGTTACCGCCGGCTCACCTGGCGGAAAGGGATCGGCAGCTCCGCCCGCGCGGTTAAACATCCGCCGGATAAGGCCTGACGTCCTCGGCCCGGACTAACCGGTCCGAGGACGTCAGATCCATCTAGTCAACGACACGCCTCCACGTGCAGCGCCACCAAGGATTGTGCCACGATCGATTTGAAGTGGCCCTTCCACTGGTCAGCCAATAAGGCTTCACAAAACATGCACTCCCGGCGTCGCCGACACCGTCCATCTCCTGACCATCGACCGACGGCGGTGCTTCCCCATCGTTCCGGAACGATACAACCAACGACGTATAGCCGCAGCGCACGGCCACCGCCACCCCGCGAAGAGCGCCGGCCCGCTTTCCGCCCATCCCGTTAATATGGAATGCCCAGGCATTCGGCTTTGTCGGCGCTTCCGCCGGTTCGAACCTCCAGTCGGGCGCAGAGCCCGCCCATACATCTCGCTCGCCACCATTCAGTCAAGCGCGCCCAACACCGAGCTCATATTCCGCGGCTGCCACCTTAATGAAGGCCTAGCCCTCGCCCTCCCCCACGTGAACGTCACCCCATTGTGCACCTCCGACGTCGACACTCATCTGCCATTTGTCCGACCCAACCCTTGACCCGGCCTTTAGTCCTGCCCGCCGACTCTCATGCAGCGCGAAAAGACGCTACGGGTCCCCTGCCACAGCCATAGCATGCCCTCGCCCCGCCGCCCCATGACCAATTGTCGCCTCCTTGCAGCGCTTCGGGATGCGATTTAAAGCGGATGCGGCGGGTGTCCACACCACCGGAATTTTGTCCCCGCACTGAGCCAGAAATGCCTCTGAACTGGGAAAATACTGCACCAGTAGGAGGGATTCAGTCCCACACACCAGCATCCGGTGGGTTCGGGAATTGCGCCGGCTTCACACCAACGTACATGCGCCCCTCAAGCCCTTCGTGCCGGGGAGCAATAACTGGCAGGGCATCTATCGAAGTGGCAATCCGACCCCCTCATTCGTGTGGTCGCTGCCTGGCCTGGCAAACATCTCAACGGGCGGTCATGTCGGCACGGTGCGCGGCTCCCATGGAGAGGTAACAGCGCAAACACCACTCAGAAGGTGCACGGCATGCACGATCTTCCAGCCGCAGGCACACCGAACTCTTCAGCCGGAGTTAGGGCACTCGACGGCACGATTGTCTCCAGCCCCCAGCACTCTCCCCCGCCCAGGTCCCCAGGTCATGTACCCCCGGGATGGCCAGACGCATGAACTGCTATCAGCCACAAAGTCTGCGGAAAGGGATCACGATGCAAGCCGAACAGCCGCACGCCACCCGAGAGTGTGCACAATGTGCACGCTCCTTTGGCCGGACAAACACGCGATGAGCGCACTTTGCCTGGCCCGCGGGAAGCAGCTATCCAAAAAAGATCCTGGAAGCCAGGTTGCTTTGGTCATGTCGTCAACACAACCCGTAGTAATGAATGAGTGATGGCCAACCACGGCCACGAGAGCAACCTTGAAAGGAGACAGATAGCCCCAGATACAAGCAGGCGGAGGGCCCGCCAGCCAGGACCCTACCCCGCCACCCACACAACTTCACAGGCCACCGCGGCGCCAGGCACAGACCGCGGCCAGTGTCAAAGGGACCCGCGGAGGGTCAATGTCAACACATTAATAGCAAAAACCCCTCTGACGAGGGGAAATGCGTGCCCGAGGTGGGACTCGAACTGCATTCCAACCCCTGCAAACACTGGGCACCCGCGGAAACATACGGAATCCGACCCGATCCGACCCCTGTACGACCCAGTCCGACGCCAAAAGTGTGCACATTGTGCACACCCCAAAATTCGACGTTTTGCGCAGCTCCAAACAAGAACCGCGTCCCTGCTGAGGGAACGCGGTTCGTCTTTGCGTTGGCAACACTGCGACAACATACGGTCTCGTTCTGGGTGAGGCCTTCCGCCCGGTAGGAAGCACTCACCCACTGGCACACACGACAGTCAACAATGAAAAACGTCATCGCGGCGACACCTCCTTCACCCATCTCATGAGCTTTCAGGCACACACCCACATGACCACCCCAAACGCTTTTGCCATGCGCCTTCGCAGCAAGACGAGCGTCAGCTGCGTCAGAGGCGTGCACCAGGCAGGCGCGTAATCCCTGGTACGGGCGGCGCCGCCCTCCTACGTCGTGGTGAAACCATCGACAGCAGACAACACGCTTGGTCGATGACCGAATCCCAGACCGCACCACTCCACTGCAAACATCAACCGTACGAAAGGCCGGTTATCGGCTCTTAAAGTACGGGAGTAGAAGTAGCTGCGAATACTCCTGTCCGTTCTCATTCCAGATGTCATTTTTCGCGTTCAACGTGTCAGTCTACGGATCCTGGGAAATTCTCAATCAAGCTGTCAGTGCGGTTGCCGCGCTGTGGAGAACCGCAGCTGTGGCGTCGTCCGGCTTGCTTAGGACCTTCGCCGTCACGTTGTGGCTCCTGGTAGCTGGTACCACGAGCATGAGAAATTTCCGGAACTGACAACATGAATGAGAAAGAATCCGCGCGATCTGTCTCATCCAATCTGTCAGTTCCCATGTCGCGACTGACAACTACATTGAGAACGGACAACTCCCCGCGCACAGACCAACCAGGTGTTTTCGCAGATCAGAACCGCTGTGCGGGGCTTGGGAGCCTTCGCCCGTGACATCTGGATTTGCGCAACGAACCTTGCTGCGTGTGGTGGACGACGGGAGGTTTGGCGAAGTGGGACCCTACGCGTTCACACCAGCCGGTGAACGAGTCCGATGACCGGAATCCCTCGGCGCGGGCCTCGACGGTCTTCTAGCCGACGGTGAGGACGTACTCGGTGGGGCCCTCGATGCTGCGATCCGGCCGGAAGCTGAGCGCCCCGTCGGCTCGTTGGAAGTCGGCCGCGGCTTCGAAGACTTACTCGTATTCGGGGAGGATGCGCAGGAGTGCGGTTACGTGGATCACGGCGAACCGTCGACGCCGCTGCGTCTGAAACCGCCCCTCGGTGTCGGGGCGGAACTGGGCGGGGTGACTGTCGTTATAATTCGTGGGTGACCAACCTTGATCCACGCAGCCGGCGCCCGCGCGATGCGGGCGGCATGGTGGGAATGCGAATCCCTTACCAAGGCTTTGGCAATCCAGTGGCCGGAGGGCAGACCATGGCGATCGCACGCGTTTCGGCGGCTCAAGTTGTCTATGAGCGGCTTTGGGAAAAGATCACTACGCTCAGGCTGGCGCCCGGGGAGCGTCTTAACGAGGCGAGCCTGGTGGCCGAGCTCGGGGTGAGCCGCACGCCGATGCGGGAAGCGGTTCGACGGCTGATGTCCGAAGACCTGCTGAACCAGTTGCCCACCGGTGCCGTCATTGTCCGTCCGCTGGATGTGGATCATCTCAAGCAGGTCTACCGGACTCGTTCCGGCCTTGAGCAGGTCATTGTGCGCCAGGCATGCGAGAACATCACCGATGAGCAGATCCGCCAGCTGGAAGTGGTGCTTGAGGCGAACAGGCACCACGTCCGCTTCCCCGACACCACGCTGAAGCTCGGCGCGGACTTTCACAATTTGATTGCCGATGTCGCAGGCAACGAGGTGTGCCGCAGGCTGCTGAACCAGCTTCGGGGCCACACGATCCGCTACCGCACGCTTTCCAACGAGATGCCCGGGCGCCTGGACAACGTGTTTGAAGAGCACGAGGAGCTGATCCAAGCCCTAGAAGCCCGGGACGCGGACCTGGCAGCTTCAATCATGGACCGGCATGTCATGGCAGCGTTCGAATCGGCCCGGAAGGCGGTCAGCCAGAGGTATCCGGCCGCCTAGACGCGTCCAAGGACGCCAAGCTGGCACTGCCACTGCCTGCTGCATTTGGCGCTGTGTCGTGCGGTAGATCGAGGCGCTTCGAAGCTCCATTCCGACATCCCCGGCGTCTGCGTCAACAGTCAGCACACCGGAAGGGCTGCCGAGTCGTGTCCGCCCCTGCGGTCGAATCGGACAGGACATTGGGAATGGTCTGCGGCACCTGGGCGGCCACAGCCAGGCACAGGGCCGTGTGCCGGTGACGGCCCGGGGGCCTGACCCATGGACATCATGCGCACAGACAGATCGTAGGAGCTAACACCTATCCATTCACTGGTGAACGTTAAATAGTCGGCAGGGGCGCGATGATCGCAACCTTGGGGATGGCTAAGGGAACCTCGCTCTCGGGCCGGCCTAGGCCCCATGGCCACGGCGGCCGGGCGTCGGCATCCGGACGCGCCAGAGGCCGGCGGAGACCACCTTGGACAGGGATAAGAGCCCGTCGCCCATCCCGGCCAACTGCCGGCTGTATGGGTCGGGGTGCTCAGGGCGGCCAGTAACAGCGCGCACCCTCACCCCGCTCCCGGGGAGATCATCCTCGCAGATGAACACCCCTTGCTTGTGCCTCCGTCTATGAAACCGCCCGGACCCAGTGCTGCGTCATTTCGTTCTTCTCGCGTCGACACGAACTTGTATACAAGTATCCAATGTGGTTTTATTGTGTTGTCACTCACAGCCGCGACGCTAAGTGCGTTACTAACTAATCAATGGAGATTCAATGGACGTCGAGTTTGAGCATTTATCGACAGCCCCCCTGCTCTTGATCTGCGCGGGCGCGATCGCAGTGTTGCTGTTCCTGATCCTGAAGGTCAAGATGCACGCAGTGGTAGCCCTGCTGATCGTGAGCGTTGCCACGGCCTTCGCGACCCGGATCCCTACAGGATCGATCATGGACCTGCTGCTGGGCGGTCTTGGCGAAACCCTAGGTGACATCGCCTTCCTGATCGCCTTCGGCGTGATGTTCGCGAGGCTCATCGAGTTCAGCGGCGGAACTAAGGTTCTCGTCGACGCTTTGGTAGGCAAACTCGGGGAGAAGCGTGCGCCGCTGGCACTTGGCATCGCTTCGCTGGTATTCGGCATCCCGATCTTCTTCGACGCAGCCTTCCTGGTCATGCTTCCGCTGTATCTGGCCGTCGCCCGCCGCGTAGGTGGCAGCATCCTGCTTTATGTGCTCGGTCCGGCTGCTGCCCTGTCGATGATGCACATGCTGATGCCCCCCCACCCGGGAGTTACGACTGCCACCGTGCTGCTGGGCGCAGACATCGGCCTGGTGATGCTGTTCGGCCTGATCATTGCAGTACCGTCCTGGTACTTGGGCGGGCATCTGCTCGGGGCGCGGATGGGCCGTCGATTCATGATTCCGGTCCCCGAAGCCTTCTCCGGCGGCCCTCAGGTCGACTCGCCGTACACCTCGCCCGGCCGCGAGACACCCGGCAGCAAATATAATGCCGACGCGCCGGCGGCCGGGACATCCGGCGCAACCACCGCCGTCCGCACCGAGACGGAGACTGTGGCTGCCCCGCCTCGCATCTCGACGGTTCTGTCCCTCATCTGCCTTCCACTCGTGTTGATCCTGCTCAACACCGGGACGAGCATGGTGGCCAAGCTCACGCAGACCAAGGACGCACAGTGGGTACAGCTTCTCCAACTCATCGGGTCCGTCCCCATCGCCCTGCTGATCACGGTCGTGGTCGCCAGCTACGTGCTGGGAACCCGCCGCGGCGTGGGCCAGGTGTTTCTCGAAGACATGCTGGACAACGCCCTCAAGCCCATCTGTTCTGTCCTCCTGGTCGTCGGTGCCGGTGGCATGTTCGCTGCCATCCTGGAAGCCAGCGGAATCGGTGATGCCATGGCAGGCGCCCTGGACGCCAGCGGACTCCCGCTCCCCCTGGCACTGTTCCTCATCTGCGGCATCATGAGTGCTGCGGTGGGCAGTACGACTGTCTCGATCACGACGGCCGCCGGCCTGATGGGCGCAACCATCGCGGCCGCTGACCCGAACCCACTCCAACTTGCGGCACTGGTGCTCGTGATGGCGGGCGGGTCCGGGATCCTGCCGCACGTCAACGACGCCGGTTTCTGGCTGATGAGCAGGCTCCTCGGTATGACCGTCTCGGAGACGCTCAAGACCTGGACCGTCGTGAAGACGATGATTGGTGTCTTCGCATCCCTGTTCGCAACCGTTCTCTACCTCATCGCCGGTCTGTGAACCGAAAGGAGCCCTCCATGTCCATCGTTATGATCCACCGTTCCTCACGGGATGATGCAGCCGCCCTCACAGCTGCGCAGGAACTCAGCCGCGAGCGAGGCGAGGACCTCGTCATCATGGCCGCAAGCTCGGGGAGCCACGCCGAGGGCGCAGCCGACCTCGAATACCAAGCCTTCGTCGACCAGGTGCGGCACCACCTCGACAACCGGATTCAATGGCGCGCCGAACTGATTGCTCCCGGCGACGACCCGACCGAAGCGCTCGTCGAACAGGTTCAGGCCATACGCCCTTCTGTGGCGGTCATCGGCACGCACCATCGGTCGGCAGTCGGCAAACTGATCTTCGGCCATGACCTACAACGCCTCCTCATGGACATCGAAGTCCCGATCCTGCTCATTAAGTCCCGCCGCAAATGACCCCCATGTACGTCGGCCTCCGGCTCGGCTAGTGCCCGGCCGTTGGCCGAGACCAGGCTGCGCGACGGGCTGCCGTTCACCGTCGTCACCAAGCTCAGGAACCGCGTCCGCCAGGACGTCTGAGCCCGGGCCGCATCCTGGCGGCGGGGGGCCCCCCCAACCCCCCCCCCGGGGGGGGGGGGGCCCCCCCCCCCCCCCCCCCCCCCCCCCCCCCCCCCCCCCAAAAAAAAAAAAAAAAAAAACC
>NZ_JAVDWK010000025.1:0-16359 GCF_031457335.1 Arthrobacter sp. BE255
TAGGACAGGACGGTGTCCAACTGGGGCTGGGAGATGACCGGGCCCATGGTGGCGGCGTCGTCCAGGCTGTGCCCGACCCGCTGGGTTTCCATGAAGTCCAGCAGCCGCTTGGTGAACTCATCAACGATGGACCGCTGAACCAGCACCCTGGTCCCGGCATAGCAAACCTGCCCTGAGTTGCCGAAAACGCCCATTGCGGCGCCGGGCACGGCTTTGTCCAAGTCCGCGTCGGCGCAGATGATGTCCGCGGACTTGCCGCCCAGTTCAAGCTGCAGCTTCTTGATATTCGTCGTGGACGCCTCAATGATGCGCCGGCCGGTCTCCGTGGAACCGGTGAAGGCGATGCGGTCCACGTCGGGGTGGGCCGCCAGCGCGCTGCCGGCATCCCTGCCCAACCCAGTGACGACGTTGACGACCCCTGCCGGCACCCCGGCTTCGTGCAGGATCTCGGCAACCCGCAGGACCGACAGAAAGGCCTCCTCCGACGGCTTGAGCACGGTGGTGCAGCCGCTGGCCAGAACGGCCCCGATGATCCAGAACTGACCCCCGAGGGGACCGTTCCAGGGGATGATGCCGCCGATGACACCGACCGGGGCTTTCAACGTCATCGTGGCGACGTTGCCCGGGATGCCGTTCATCAGAGTCTCGCCTGAGATGTTGGTGGCCTGTCCGGCGAAGAATGTCAGCATCTTCATCAGGGCGGGCTTGGAGTTGCGCAGCCTGGAGATCGGGGCGCCCATGTCCAGTGCCTCGATCTGGATCAGTTCCTCGAATCTTTCGTCAAGGACCTGGGCGATGCGTGTGAGCAATCCCTGGCGCTCGTAGGGTGTCCAGGTGCTCCACGGACCCTTGAACGCCTTGCGTGCAGCGATGACGGCACGGTCGACGTCGGCCTCACCGCCGGCAGCAAAGCGCGCCAGGAGCTCGCCGGTGGACGGGGTGGTGGTGGTCAATGTCTTTCCCGACACGGCCGGGACCCTCTGTCCATCGATAAAGAGGTGGTGCACGTCTCGGGACAGGAAACTCTGCGCCTGCTCGCTCACTGCGAAGTTCTGCTCGGTGGCGGTCATGATTTTCCTCTCAGATGACCTTTGGCATTCCGTCAATCAAAAATGAAGACGCCTTTGCCGATCTTGCGTTGATCGAACAGCTCGTAGGCCTGCTCTGCTTCGGCCAGGCGGAACTCGTTCGTGAACAGGGATTCAACGTCCAGGCCTCGTTCGGCGATGAACTGGGCGCAGTCTTCCTGCTGGTTTTTGCTGAACGTGAGTGAGCCGAGGACTGTTTTGTGCAAATGGATGAGCTCTTCGCTGTCCAGATCGATTTTGCCGAAGACTCCGACCATGCAGGCGGTGCCCCAGGGCCGGACTGCTTGAATCGCCTGCCGGCGTACGGCGGGAATGGCACTGCATTCTATGGATTTGTCCGCCCCTTCACCGCGTCGGGTCAGCTCACGTACAGCGGCAACGGGGTCCTGCTCCAGCGAGTTGACCACGTGGTCCGCTCCGAGTTGCTTGGCCATGTCCAGCCGTGAAGGCTCGACGTCGATTGCAACGACCCTGGCGCCGAATGCCTTCGCCAGCATAGTGACGCTCAGCCCAACCGGTCCTTGACCAAAGACCGCTACCGTTTCGTCTGCGGAAAGCTCGACCCTCTTGATAGCTGCGAACGCCGTTCCGGTGCCACACGAGATGGCCGCTCCGGTTTTGAACGAGAGAGAGTCGGGCAATTTGATGAGTGTGTGCGCGGGAACCTTCATGAAGTCGGCATGCCCTCCGTCGCCGTTCAGTCCGCCGTAAACGATGCGCGCGTTCGGGCAGTACTGCGTCCAGCCGGACCTGCAGTACTGGCAGGTACGGCACCCGTCGTAGTGGTGGACCATAACGCGGTCCCCGACTTTGGCTTCGGTGGGCCGCACAGCGTCGCCGACAAGCTCGACAACTCCACAGGGCTCATGCCCTTCAATCACCAGTTCAGGTCCGGTACGCAATGGACCGTGGAGGTGATGAAGATCGCTCCCACACATACCGGAGGCCTTCATACGGATGACCACTTCATCCGGTCCCGGTACCGGATCCGGATAGTCGCGGATCTCGAGTTTGCCTTCGCCTTGGAAAACAACAGCTTTCATGATTACTCCTCGTCCCCTCGAGATTGTTGTGTCGGGCATGGTCCGCCGGAAGTGGCGGCGGCAGCGGGAGCGACGGCCAGCAGTGTCCGCTCCGGAATGACTCTTGAAATACGCGTGCGGCTGGATGGGTCGAGAGTGCACGTTTGGCACCGGCCCGATCGACATTGTTCAGTCATGCGTCTTACTACCTTCGGCTGAGTGTTGGGTGGTCAGCGGCGTGAATACTCGGGCATGTTGATACATACCGTGTCGATCTGACTAACTTGCACGCCCTGCTTCACCGGCTCTGGGTTCGCAGCTTTGGCACTGCTCTGCATGGCCCATGGGTACCCATTGATGATATCCTGCATTATGGGACTTGGTCAACGACGAGCCTAACTCCAGGTTCTACGTACAGTACAGAAAAGGCGGGGCGCACTTGGCAAAGCCATCGCAGTGTCGGCGACGTAATAAGAGCTTCTGCCCGGCACCTGTCCCGAAAGTCCGTGGCCGTTTATCTCCATTCCGCGCATTTTCATGATTTCCCCAAACGAAAGGTGTCTCATGCCCGTGCCTTCCAGTGATCTGGTTGAACACTTCGCGAGCTTTGTCGCTGAGACCAGCTACGCAAGTACGCCTCCCGACGCCGTTGAGGCGGCAAAAAAGAGCATCCTTGACACATTCGGGGTTATCCTTGCCGCGAGTGGAACGGAACCGGCCGTTCGCGGTTTGGTGGAGATCGTCCAGGAGAGCGCTGGCCGGCCGGAATCGTCCATACTCGCTTTCGGCGGCCAGGCTCCCGCGATCATGGCTGCATTTGCTAATGGCGCTATGGCGCACTGCCTGGATTTCGACGATCAAACCCCTTGGGGCCAGCATTCGTCCAGTTCCATCGTCCCGGCCGCGTTCGCCGTTGCCGAACGCATTGGGGGTGTGACTGGCAAGGACATGATCGCTGCCGTCGCTGCCGGACAGGACATCTTCGCCCGACTGCGCTGCAATGTTGGATGGAAAAAAGACTGGAACCTTTCACCGGTGATAGGAGTGTTTGCCGCTGTTGCTGCTGCGGGCCACCTGCTGCACTTGTCGCGCGAAGAGATAGTAAATGCCTTTGGCATCGCCACTATGCAATCGGCCGGGCTTATGGAGCTTGTGGCCGGAACTGGCGGCAATGTCCGCGGAATGTATGCCGGGTTCTCAGCTAAAGGTGCCGTTCTCGCTGTACTGCTCGCCCAGAAAGGCGTGACCGGAGTCCCGACTGTCTTCGAGGGCCAATATGGATTCTTCAACACCTATTTCGACGGCCGATACAACCGCGAAGCCATCCTCGAAGGCCTGGGGAAAGACTTCAAAGGCAGCGGAACCCTGTATAAGCTCTGGCCGACCGTGGGCACCGCCCATAGCCACATCCACGCCACGATTGAGCTGTTGAACGAGAACAACCTTCAACTGGACGACGTGAGAGAAATCCGTCTCCACGTCGGCGACTATCACGATCTGATGTGTCGGCCGCTGGAGGAGAGGCGGGCCCCGTCAACGCTGGTGGACGCCAAGTTCAGCCTTCCCTTCCTGGTGGCTGTGGCGGCCGTTCATCGGGGTGTGAAGGTGTCACATTTCACCGAGGAAGCGCTGAAGGATCCCAGAGTCCTGGCCGTAGCCCGGAAGATAGTTCCCGTGGGCGACGCAAGCCTTGACTGGAAGCTCGAGCTGCCGCCAGGACGCGTAGAGCTCGAAATGACCGACGGCAGGACATTCAGCAAGGTGGGGACCGGTGTCCCGGGCAACCCGGAAGCCCCGTTGGACTGGAAGGCCATTGGACAAAAGTTCAGGGACTGTGCGGATGCCTCGGTCACGCGCCCGGCATCCGATCAGATTGCCACCGCAGAGGGCATCGCACAGAACCTTGAAACTGTTCCCGATGCCGTGGAACTGGTACGGGTGCTGGCCCCCCGGAGCTGAACCTTCGCCATGTCAAAAGTGCAGCACCCCGGATCCCATGGAACCGGGGTGCTGCACTTTTGAGACCGAACCTGCTTACGGTGCTGCCAACGCGATCTTCATATTTTCAGGCGTGAGCAGGCTGGAAACGGGGACGCTGGAGGGGATCTCCGGGCTGTTGGTGTCAAGGACCGCGTCGCTTGAAACGGTTGGAACCCGCACAGGAACCTGGGCGGGAACCTCCCGGCCTTCCTTAATCTTGATTCCGGCAGTGACGCCAAACCGGCCGAACCAGACGTGGCTGCTCGCGAGCCAGGACTTGGGGGTGATTCCAGCGTCCTTCGCCTGCTGGACCAGGGTGAGCCAGGAGTAGTTCATCACGTCGCTCAGGAAGGCCGGAGGTGTCTTGCGATCGTCGATGTAGGGCTTCAGGAAGTCGTCGGTGGTGTAGTCGTAGATGACTGCCGCGGGCTCCTGTCCCGAGGCCAGAAGGGCGTTCGCAGCCTGCGCCGCGCCTTGCGCTGTCCACTGGGTGAAGCCCTCCGTGGTCTGGGTCCAGCCGGCACCGTCGAGGACCTTTTTCAGGCAGGGCTGCCATTCTGCGGCGTTGCTGTTGCCTGGGATGCCGGTGTACAGGGCGTAGGACTTGTCATTGCCGAGCTCATCAACCAAGGCCTGGGCGCCCTCGGTGTAGAGCTCGCATAGGGCCAGTGGGACCTGGGCTGACACGGACGATGCTGCGTCACCTGGTAGCGGGGTGTTCACTGTGACAACGGTGATCCCTGCCTGCTTGGCCTGCTGCAGCGCAGACGCGATGGCTCCACCAAAGACCGGGTCGGTGACGATGATGTCGACCTTCTGGGCTATAAGGCTCCGCAGGTTTGCCAGTACCGCCGCGACATCGCCGTTGGCGTTGTTGTAGACGATCTTCTTGACCTGCGGATAGGCCAACGCCTGCGCCGTGGCTTCGCCGCGGAAAATGTTGCCCCACGCGTTGCTGCTTTGCATCGCCAAGGCAACGGTCAGGGTACCGCGTCCGGTGTCGCAGGAACCCTGTTGCAGGCAGGTTTTGAACAGTGCATTCTGCTCGGGTGTGAGTGGTTTTGAGGCAGCTGCCATGGCGTCGGCCGCTACCGGGTCCAGATCGGAAACGGGGATGTCGGTCAGGAAGGTCTTCTTGATCGTGGCCGCGAGGGCCTGCTGGTCGACGCTTTGGGCGGTGATGTCCTCGCCGGAAGCGGTCGCAGGCGCGCTGGAACCGCCGGAGGACCCCGTCGTCGAGCAGGCTGCCAACGACGCTGCCAGCACGCACGCTGACAGCAGTTGAAGAACCGATCGGTTCTTGTGCGGCCCTGAGCGGGCCGGGGATGACATGTTCATTTAATGTAACTCCTCAGTGGATGGGTAGCGGCGCACACGGTTTCGCCTTTGATGTGGGCGCCAATGACAGGCTGTGACAAACGGGTAAGCCTTGGGGACACGCAAGAGATGCGTGGTGAAAGCTGCTTGCTAAGAGCCGCGGGTCCCGGAGAGTGGGGACCCGCGGCGTTGTGAGGCTGAATCTGCTTACGGTGCTGCCAGTGCGAGGTTCATCTGCTCGGGCGTGAGCAGGCTGGAAGCGGGAACACGGGAGGGGATTTCCGGGCTGTTGATGTTCATAACCGAATCGGTTGTGACGACCGGTACCCGAACGGGCACCTCAGCGGGAACCTGCTGGCCTTCCCTGATCTTGATTCCGGCGGTGACGCCGAACCGGGGGAACCAGACGTGGCTGCTTGCCAGCCAGGACTTCGGGTTGATACCCGCATCCTTCGCCTGCTGAACCGTTGTGAACCATGAGTGGGTCATCACGTCGCTCAGGAAGGCCGGGGGCGTCTTGCGATCGGCAATGTATGGCTTCAGGAAGTCATCGGTCGTGTCGTCATAGATGATGGCGTCAGGCTGCTGGCCCGATGCGAGAAGGGCGTTGGCAGCCTGCGCTGCGCCTTGCGCTGTCCACTGCGTGAAGCCCTCCGTGATCTGGGTCCAGCCGGCGCCTTCGAGGACCTTCTTTGCGCACGGCTGCCATGCTGCTGCGTTGCTGTTGCCGGGGATGCCGGTGTACAGGGCGTAGGTCTTGTTGTTCCCAAGCTCATTCACCAAGGTCTGGGCGCCCTCGGTGTACAGGTCGCATAGCGCCAGCGGAACCTGTGCAGAGACCGAGGACGCGACATCCCCGGGAAGCGGGGTGTTATATGTGACGACCGTCACGCCTGCCTGCTTAGCCTGCTGCAGCGCGGAGGCGATGGCTCCACCAAAGACCGGGTCGGTCACGATGATGTCGACCTTCTGGGCCACCAGGCTTCGCAGGTTCGCCAGCACCGCTGCGACATCGCCGTTGGCGTTGTTGTACACGATTTTCTTCACCTGCGGGTACGCGAGTGCCTGGGCTGTGGCTTCGCCGCGCATGATGCTGGCGAAGGAGTTGCTGTTCTCGAGTGCGATGGCAACGGTCAGGGAGCCGCGACCGGTGTCGCAGGAGCTCTGCTGAAGGCAGGTTTTGAACAGTGCATTCTGCTCGGGTGTCAGCGGCTTTGAGGCGGCTGCCATGGTGTCGGCCACTACCGGGTCCAGATCGGAAACGGGGATGTCGGTCAGGAAGGTCTTCTTGATCGTGGCCGCGAGGGCCTGCTGGTCGACGCTTTGGGCGGTGATGTCCTCGCCGGAAGCGGTCGCAGGCGCGCTGGAACCGCCGGAAGACCCCGTCGTGGAGCAGGCTGCCAACGACGCTGCCAGCAGGAACGCGGCGAGCAGCTGTAGAGCCGATCGATTCTTGAAGGGCCTTGAGTGGCCCGGGGATGCCTTATTCATTGATGTTGCTCCTGAGTGGATGGTTGGGGGCGCCCACGGCTCTTCTTTGATATGGGCGCCCGGGGACAAACTTTGACCTACGGGCCAGCTCCGAAGAGCCTGGGCAGGCAGTGACAGCGCATCTGGCGCCTTCCGCGAAGTGGGGGCTCAGCGGCGTGCGTTCTCTGCTGCGGAGGAAGCGCAGTGTGCTGCTGCTTCCCAAAAGCAGCAGGTTCCGGAGGATGGGACCCGCGACTTATGCGAGGACAGGCCTGCTTAGGGTGCTGCCAGCGCGAGGTTCATCTGTTCGGGCGTGAGCAGGCTGGATACGGGGACGCTGGAGGGGATGTCCGCCCTGTTGGTGTCGAGCACTGAATCAGTCGCCACGGTGGGCACGCGCACGGGGACCTCGGCCGGGATCTGCTGACCTTGCTTGATCTTGATACCGGCCGTCACCCCGAATCGGCCGAACCAGACATGGCTGCTGGCGAGCCAGGAGGTCACATTGGTACCGGACTGCTTGGCCTGCTGAACCAGTGAGAGCCAGGAGTAGTTCATGACGTCGCTCAGGAAGACTGGCGGTGTCCTGCCCTCGGCGATGTAGGGCTTCGCGAAGTCGTCGGTGGTGTAGTCATAGATGATCGCAGCCGGCTCCTGGCCGGAAGCAAGGAGGGCGTTGGCAGCCTGAGCTGCACCCTGAGGAGTCCACTGCGTGAAACCCTCGGTGACCTGGGTCCAGCCAGCACCGTCAAGGACCTTCTTTGCGCACGGCTGCCATGCCGAAGCGCTGCTGTTGCCGGGGATGCCGGTGTACAGCGCGTAGGACTTGCCGTTCCCCAACTTCCTCACCAGGGCTTGGGCGCCCTCGGTGTAGAGGTCGCAGAGCGACAGCGGGACCTGGGCGGACACGGACGACGCCGCATCCTCCGGAAGTTCGCTGTTTACGGTGACGACGGTGATTCCTGCCTGCTTAGCCTGCTGAAGCGCGGACGCGATCGCGCCGCCGAAAACCGGGTCGGTCACGATAATGTCAACCCGCTGCGCTATCAGGCTCCGCAGGTTCGCCAGGACAGCCGCCACGTCACCGTTAGCGTTGTTGTATACGATCCTCTTGACCTGCGGATAAGCCAGCGCCTGGGCCGTGGCTTCACCGCGGAAGACGCTAACCCAGGGATTGGCGTTCTGCATCGCCAATGCCATCGTCAGAGACCCGCGGCCGGTGTCGCAGGAACCCTGCTGGAGGCAGGTCTTGAACAGTTCATTCTGCTCGGGCGTAAAGGACCGGGAAGCGGCGGCCATGGCGTCGGCCACCACGGGGTCCAGGTCGGAAACGGGGATGTCGGTGAGGAATGTCTTCTTGATCGTGGCCGCAAGGGCCTGCTGGTCGACACTCTCTGCGGTGATGTCGTCGCCGGACGCGGCGCCGGTGGTGCCCGAGCCGCCTGACGGGCCCGTCGTCGTCGAGCAGCCAGCCAGCGAGGCCGCCAGCAGAAGCGCTGCGAGCGGCTGAAGAACCGAGCGGTTCCTGTTGGGCCCTGAGCGGGCCCGGGATGCCATTCTCATGGAAGTAACTCCTCATTGGGATGTTTGGTGGCACCCATGACTCTCCTTTGATATGGGCGCCCAAGAAATAGCCAGGCTGGGACAGATGGCAAAAGCTTTGGGCCTCCACCGAAGGTGATGAATTATGCAGAGCCCTCGCTGGAGCGGCGAGAAGTCAGCTTTGATCGTCATCGACCTATGGACAGGAACCCGTGTGTGTCCTTGCTCACGCTTGAACAATATCTCGCAATGTGGGATAGTGTCAATCATCGGGATCGGCCCTGCGCAGATGAAGCGGACGGGCCGGAAGCCGTAATCCCTAGGTTCGCTAAGGATCGGATGAATATTGCTGGGGCAGGAGTGCCTGACCGCCCATCGGCGGAAAAGACTCCTGCCTTGCGCATGAGCTAAACCGCTTGTGACCTACAACACGTTCGCGTTAAGTGGAGGAAAATGCAGCCAACTCTGCGCGAACCAATCCTTCGGTCGCTCCGGCCGAAACTTTACTGAAGCAATGTTGCTTCTGACCCGGAGGTTCAAAGAAGTGTTGAAAACCCTGCGGAGGAATCCGCGATGACTACAGATGTGACACAGAACGGCCCGACCTACATTCCGCCGGCTGCCTCCCAAAACCGGCTGACGGACTTGAAGTACCGATTTCCTGCCCGGTATCTGGCCAGCTGGGGCGCGCTGCTCCTACTGCTGATTTTCGCAGCGGTAATTGCGCCCGCCAGCCTGGGTGGGAATTCAGTACGGGTCGTCAGTGCCCTCGCGGGTGTCCTCGCTTTGGCAGCGATGGGGCAGATGCTTGTCGTGATGTTGGGCGCAATCGATCTTTCGGTCTCTGCCGTGGTTGCTGCCTCGGCCGGAATAGTAGTCCACTACGGTGTGCCGGGAGCGAACCTGTGGCTCGTCATTCCCGCAGCCCTTGTGCTGTCCATGTTTATAGGCATCGTTAACGGCTTCTTTATCTGCGTTCTTCGACTCAACTCGATCATCGTGACACTGGCTACCTACGGAATTGTCACGGGCGGGATGCTTCTGTGGACCGGCGTGTCTTTCTCGCTGACTGGGGAAGCGCCGGAGCAGCTGCAGCAATTTGCCCAGTGGTCCCTCCTGAACATCAACATGTGCTTCATCGCCGCGCTTATTGTCGGTTTGATCCTTGCTGCTGTTCTCTCCTACACCCGTGCCGGGCGCAGGGTGGCCCAGGTCGGATCGAATCCTCGGGCAGCGACCGCTCTTGGGGTGCGGGTCGCCCTGGTGCAGATGAGCACGTTTGCCGCCGTCGGCCTCCTCTACGGAATCGCCGGGGTGCTGGTTGCCGGATTCATTGGAACGCCGGACATCTCCATCGGCGCGCCCTACCAACTGGCGACGGTGACGGCTGTGGCTATTGCCGGACTCACCTTCAGTGGCGGCCCAACCAGTGTCGCGAGCCTGCTCGTGTCCTGCGTCTTCCTGCAGTTGCTTGATCAGGCCCTTGTTGTGGCCGGGTTCCCCACGGGCGCGCGAATTATGATTCAGGGCTTCACCCTCGTCGTCGCAGTGGCGGCGATCACCATCAGCCAGTATGGCCTCGCCGGAATCCGGCGGATTGCAGCGCTGCAGCTGGGAAGGCCGCTGAAATGACGAGTCAACTCACGCCGCCGCCGTCGCGAAGGACCAAAGGAGAACATGTAGTGGAAAAAATCGTGGACGTAGGGACTACACAAGCCGGCTCTGTGCCTGCGGAGACTGACTCGAAAGAGCCAGCCGTCGTCCTCGCGGGAGTGTCCAAGTCGTACCCGGGCGTGAAGGCCCTTAGCGACGTCAACTTCGACTGCCGGCCAGGAGAAGTCCATGCACTCGTGGGAGAAAATGGCTCCGGGAAGTCCACCCTTATCAAGATCGCATCAGGCGTCCTCACCCACGACACTGGTGAAGTCACGATCGGAGGCCAAGCACTGGCCGGCGGATCGGTGAAACGCGCCCGCAAACTTGGGCTGATGACTGCGTACCAGGACACCTCGTTGGTTGAGGAACTTACCGTCGCCGACAACATCGCGCTATCCTTCAACGCTATCGGCGAGCCGCGCCCGGTGGATCTGGACCGCCTTCTTGCCCGCTACGACCTGCCTTTCAAGCCTACCGACCTCGTCGGCGCGCTGGGCCCAGGCGCACGCCAGCTCCTCGAAGTCGCGAGGGCCATGAGCCACCAACCACGCGTCCTGATGCTCGATGAACCGACGGCGGCCCTGGACATGCAATACGCGGCACACCTGGAGGGGCTGATCCGTCAGTCCCGCGACGAGGGAGTCGCCATCGTCTACGTCAGCCACCGACTCGAAGAGGTTCGCCGCCTCGCCGACAGGCTCACCGTCCTCCGCGACGGAGTGATCCAGGGAACCTGGAGTGGCCGAAACTGGGAAGTGGACGAAATAGTCGAAGTCATGGTTGGCGCCCCGACCGATCTCGAGTTTCCTACGCGGACGCCATCGACGGCGCAGAGCAGCAGACTTGAGGTCCGGGACCTGGCCGGGCATGGGTACGGCCCCGTGTCGATTAGCGTCCGTCCGGGCGAGATCGTCGGCGTCGCAGGGGCAGAAGGTAACGGACAGCGTGCCCTGCTCCGTGGCCTCATCGGCGAAAAGCGCACCTCCGGTGAGATCCTTGTCGACGGCAAGCCCGTTGGACGGGGCGGTCCTTCAGCGGCCCTCGACGCCGGCATGAGTTTCCAGAGTGGAGATCGTGCCGTTGAGTCGGTCTACAGCGAGTTGTCCGTAATGGAAAATGCTACTGCCCAGCTGGGCCCTGAAAGCGGTCCGTTCGGTCTTGCCCTGCCCGGCCGCCTGCGGGAGGCCTTCGGGAAGGTGTCAAAGCAGCTCGGCATTGTGGCCGCCTCACCTTACCAGCCCATCAGCGGACTCTCTGGCGGCAACCAGCAGAAAGCTGTCCTTGCCAGGCCGGCTCTGCGGCCCCCCAAGGTCCTGATCGTTGACGAACCGACTCAAGGTGTCGACGCGCGGGCCCGCATGGACATCTACCGCGTCCTGTCCAATGCAGCAGAGGAAGGAATGGCCGTACTCGTAAATTCCTCAGACTCTGCTGAACTGGCAGGGCTGTGCGACAGGGTCTACGTTATGTCCCGGGGCAAGGTGGTCCAGGAGATTGCCAGTCCGATGACCGAGTCCGCCATCGTCCGTGGCTTTGTCAGTGCAGCTGACGTCGACCAAAGCCACGTCGATCAAGTGCCAAGCGACGCGGGGTTCGTGTCCCGACTCATCGCGCGCGCTACCTCAAATTTCCCCATCGTTGTTCTGTTGCTGCTGACTGCAATAGTGGCGGGATACGCAGGCAGCCAATCGCCGTTTTTCTGGACCTGGCCCAACCTGGCGAACATGCTGATCATCGCTCTGCCATTGGCCTTCGTCGCGCTCGGACAGCAGTTCACCATGCTTTCGAGAGGCTTCGACTTGTCTATCGGGTCAACAATAAGTCTCACCGTAGTCCTTGTCTCCATGACGCTACCGGACTTAAGTCCCGGGTCGCTGCTGGGAACGATTCCATTGCTTCTTCTCGTCGCGGCGGCCATCGGCGGTTTCAACGCCGTGCTGATTGGCTGGCTCAAGATCAACGCAGTGGTCGCCACTATTGCCACGATGGGCATTGTCCAGGGAATCGCAATCATCCTGCGTCCCGCCCCGGGTGGCGTCATTGCACCTGACCTCGGAACTGCAGTCAGCCTCGGAATTGCCTTCTTGCCGGCGCCCTTTATCGGCCTGATCGTGCTGACAATCGCACTGGAACTCTGGCTCTTCCGCAGCCGTACAGGGCTGGCAGTGCGAGCAGCCGGATTCAATCCCGAAGCAAGCCGAAGGATCGGCCGGCAGGTCGGCGTTATTCGGGCCGTCGGACTTCTCGTGTGCGCCCTCGGTGCGGTCGTCGGAGGCGTGCTCCTGGCATCCCAGACAGGGATCGGCTCCAACGCCGTCGGAGCTACCTACTCTCTTCCCGCGTTCGCCGCAGTGTTCCTGGGAGGGGCAGTTATGACCGGCGGCAGGGGCTCCTTCGTTGGTGCCCTTCTGGGCGCCGTGTTCCTCTCGCTGCTCGACAATGTCACCCCGCTGCTGAACATCCCGAACGCGACCGAGCAAGTCATTTACGGCATCATCCTGCTCGTTGCAGTGTCCGGCTACACAGTGGCCCAGCGGGTACGAACCCGCAAATGAGGTAAGTATCTATCAGTGCCAGCCCATTTGAAACACCTCTTCCAACAAGCCTGCTGACAAGAAGGAGCCTGATATTGCGTGCAAGACAGGAAATCGTTGACCTGTTGACCGAGTACTACGCCGAAATGGAGACTAACGACCCCGAGCGGTATGGCAAGTATTTCGCAGACGACATCACTTTGACCTTCGCTCCCGCGCCGACGATCACCGGTCGCGAGGCGGCGCTCACCGCGATGTCGGGGCTGCTGGGTCGGGTGCAATCCCTCCACCACGATCTGGTCAACGTGTGGGAGGAAGATGAAGGCGTCGTTATCTTCGAGTCCCTAGGGGTTTGGCACCTCCAGGACGGAAGGAGCGTGTCGATCAAGGCATGTTCCGTCTTCACAGTGGAAGAAGGAAAGTTCACGGATCAGCGCATCTATGTGGACAATTCGCCCCTCTTCGCACTGCTCGATGAACCAGTAGCGTCACGCCAGTCATAGCGGCGGACCGCTCCGTCACTACCCGCACGCGGGTAGAACTATGGCACCGTAACCATGCCTGCCGCTTGACCCTTAGCTGGCCGCTTCACCGGCCCTCTGGTTCAGAAGCAGTACGGTCCCTGCACGCGTTTCCCAAGACGTCATGTGCAGGGACCGTTTCGTTTTGTAGGCCCATACGGCGGGCCCAGGACCTTACCGGTTGGATCTGTTCCCCCCAGAAAAGGACGTAGCCCGTGGCACCCGACTCCGTGGGGGCTGTAACAGTAAAGTCCAGAAACCCCTTAGCCACTTTTGTCCTGGCCGGGGGCACGTTCCTCATGGGAACGACCGAGTTTATTGTTGCAGGCCTTCTCCCAACAATCGCTGCCGATCTCGGGGTGACGGTTGCTGACGCGGGCCTGATGATCACGGTTTTCGCGATTGGCATGGTCGTGGGGACGCCACTCATGGCGGTTCTGATGCTAAAGCTCTCCCAGAGAACTGCGCTCTGCCTCTCTCTGGTGATCTTCGCCATCGGACATGTCATCGTGGCCACCACGTCCGACTTCGCACTCGTATTGAGCGCCCGAGTTGTTACAGCCCTTGCCACCGGCGCCTTCTGGGCTGTTGCGGCGGTAGTGGCGTCACGTGAAGCAGGACCGGAAGAAAGTTCGCGGGCGGTGGGCATCGTGATCAGCGTGGGAATGCTCGCCAACGTCATTGGGGTTCCTGTCGGGTCCCTGGCCGGCCAGTTCGTAGGTTGGAGAGGACCGTTCTGGATCCTCGCTGCTCTCGCCGGGCTCGGGCTTATTGCCGTTTACCGCACACTCATGCACAACCCGCCTGAGACGGACGCCGTCTCGGACCGGGCAGAGTTCAAAGCATTGCAGGATGTCCGCGTTTGGCTCGTCCTGGCCTGCTGTGTGGCCGTCAATGGCGCGTCGTATTCCGCGTACAGCTATCTCGTTCCGCTCCTAATGGTCAATACGGGCCTCCCCGAAGTTGTAACCCCATTCGTGTTGCTCGGTTACGGAGTGGGAGCCTTCATTGGCTCGTATACTGGCGGCCATCTGGGCGCCAGGCGGCCGTACTCCGTGCTGTTTGCGACTACGACAGGAACCTTACTGGTGCTCGGTGCCCTCTGTCTTGTGTCGCAGCAATCGGTCCTAACGATTTGCCTAACGGTGCTTCTGGGACTTTTCGGGGTGTCCATGCACCCCATCCTCATCGCGATGGCGGTTCGGCTCGCCGCAGGTGCGCCGACCCTTGCTTCAGCCCTGTGCACATCCTTCCTAAACCTCGGAACGGCCGTCGGGTCGTGGAGTGCAGGACTGGCACTCGAGTCGGAATTGGGTGTATTAGGACCTGTCGTTGTTGGCACGGCGATTGCCGCCCTCTGCTTCATACCCCTGGGCCTGCTTGCATCCAGACAGCGGCAGGTTGTATCAGCCTGACGGAGGATCCCTGACAGACACCGAGCAAGTAGGGAGATCGGCAAGTGTGGAGGAACTTCCGAATCAGAAGGGCATCAGCGGCAAGAATTGTTGTTGATGATATCCTGCACTATGGGATAATTTAAATCATCGGCGGGCGCCAGTGCAGCACACCAGCAGAGGTGAAGCCAGCCGTCAGCCCTGTTCGAAGGATCGACGTGATTCAGGCCTGCACCTTTCTGCATGGAAGAGACGGACCCCAGACAGCTTATTTGCCTTTACCGGAGGCCAGGAGGAATGCATGGAAGACAACCATAAGCGCCCACGCTATAGGGGGCACTTCGTCGGGTCAGCAACGGTCGTCGGAGCATTCTACGGCCACGGAACCACTAATTTGGAACTTCAAACTTTCACGGGTGAATACATTGAGTACTCCATTGACGCCGTTCCCGACTCCGCGGGGGCAGTCGAGCTCCGCGGTAAGAATTTCCGTCCCCTCTCAGTCAAGATCCAGCGCGGTGGAGAGCGCTGCAGTGTGATTGCGCTGACCCCGGGTGGAACCCGACCCACAAGCGTAACTCTGGGCACGGCCTTGGCCCTGCACCAGTCCGGAGTCCACACGGTGGTCGAAGGGGGCCTGCGGGCCGAAGTGTCATGTCCCAGACCGCAACGGTCCGGAAGCTCCACGCGGCGCCTCAAACCCCTCGACACAAATGCGGTAATGAAGACGCGGTAGCTGCCGCAACATCCTGCCCCTTAGAACCACTCTCTCTACCAATTCAAGAACTATTGGAACTTCACAAACGAACGGCGGACATACGTACGTGGAGTGGGGGAGTGCACATGACCGTAGGGACTGCCCCGGCTTTTGTTGACTCGGGGTCTTAAGCCGCTGTAAGCGCGGTCTGGTTGGTTGTTTCATATTCGATGGGCGTGAGTTTGCCCGGCCGTCTTTACCGTCGCCTGCGGTGATAGGACCGCTCGATCCAAGTTGTGATGGCCAGTCGGAGGTCCTGCCTGGTGAGCCACCGCTGAGGTGCGGGACGTTCTTCTGCAGCAGGGAGAAAACGATTCCATCGCTGCGTTGTCCACGCGCCGCCCCTGCCCATCGATCCAGTGAGCCCGTGGTGCCGCGGTGACTCGACGAACCGGCAGGACCGGAACTGGGTCCCGCGATCGGAGTGCACCACTGTCCCTGCCGGGCGGCGTGCCAGCACAGCCTTCTCCAGCGCTGCTACGGCCAGCGAGGACTTCATCAGCGCGTCCATCGAGTACCGACGATCCTGCTGAAATCCCGCTCGACCAGGTCGTCCTGAACCCGTGGCCCCGGTCTGCGGTTCAGGCCCCGCTTCTTTGCGAACACCGACCAGATGCTGTGGTCCCAGCACAAGCGCTGGACCCTGTTCTCACCCGCCACGAGCACAAGCTCGCTAGGTCAAGGAGTTCGCAAAACCGGGGGCAGTCCCGTAGGTGGACTGTTGGCCTGTCAAGGGCAACAGACTGTTGTGCAGGTGTCCCGCCTCGAAGAACATTGCGTGGCTCGGCATCTGCCCGCTTCATCGGCGCCGCGGTCACACCACCGGCGATGGGCGGCAAAATGGGGACTCACATGGTGTGAGTCCCCATCTTTCTTGCACCCAGGCCGGGCTCTAACAATCCTGACCCGATAATTTCAGATGCGCGATCGGCGGGCCGATCACTTCTACAGGGTCATCAGTCGGTGTAGGGGAGGTCGCGTGTGGTGGAGAGGTCCCAGACGACGGCTTTGCGGCGGGTGTACATGGCGATGGAGTCAAAGCCGTTTTCTTTGCCGAAGCCGCTTTGTTTCATGCCTC
>NZ_JAVDWK010000026.1:0-5246 GCF_031457335.1 Arthrobacter sp. BE255
GCCTCACCGCCGGCAGCAAAGCGCGCCAGGAGCTCGCCGGTGGACGGGGTGGTGGTGGTCAATGTCTTTCCCGACACGGCCGGGACCCTCTGTCCGTCGATAAAGAGGTGGTGCACGTCGCGGGACAGGAAGTCCTGCACCTGCTCGATCAAAGCGAAGTTCTGCTCGGTTACGGTCATGACTTTCCTCTCAGATGACCCTTTGACATTGCGTCAAACAAAATGAAAATCTCTCTTCTGATGGGTTTCCGGCCGTCGGCCGGACGGCAACGTCAAATTCCTGCTGTTTGGCCACCGTCAATGACCATTGCGTGACCGGTTGCAAATGAACCGAGATCAGAAGACAGCCAGAGTACGGCCGAAGCGATCTCCTCGGGGCTGCCCATCCTGCCGACAGGTTCCTGACCGATCACGTGGGCGCGTCCTTCAGGCGTGCCGCCGGAAAATCTGTCCATCATCGGTGTTTCGATGATGCCCGGGCAAATAGCATTGACCCTGATGCCCTGCGCGGCGTAGTCGAGAGCCGTTGACTTTGTCAGGCCGATCAGTCCATGCTTTGCGGCGACGTATGCAGCCTGGCCCCGGATCCCGATGACGCCCGCGCCTGATGAGGTGTTGACGATGGAGCCACCGCCGTGTTCGAGCATTGCAGGGATCTCGTACTTCATGCACAGGAAAGCGCTACTCAGGTCGATGCTGATAATTCTCGACCATTCATGCTCGGAGATGTCGACGAGGGGTGCTGCGGGTTGTTCGATACCGGCGTTGTTGAATGCGACATCAAGGCGACCAAACTGCTCAACGGTCTGGTTGATGGCGGCCTGGATGTCACTGGAAGAAGTAACATCGCATTTAATGGCGAGTACCTTCCCACCATGCTTGGCAGCGAGTCGAGCGGTCTCGTCATTGCCGACCGTATCGATGTCGGCCAGTACTACGTTGGCGCCTTCGGTCGCGAAGGCCAGCGCCGTGGCCCGGCCAATGCCGCTGCCGGCGCCGGTCACGAAGGCAACCTTTCCGGCGAACCTGGGTTCAGTCATCTTAGGTATCACTTTCTGTCGTAGGGGTGAAGTTCGGTGCCTGCCGTTCCGGCGGCCGGATGGCAGGCACCGAAAAGAGTTGTTCGGGCGGTGCCTTGTTACCGGCGTTCAGTAACCGCGCCGCTGTATCGGTCACGTAGTTCGATCTCAAGCTCTTCCAATGTGCGTCCTTTGGTCTCCGGGATGTAACGGAACGCGAAGAGTGCCGCCAGAACGTTGAGCACCATAAATCCGGAGAACACGGCCACAGAGCCGAACTGCTCAGCGAGAATCGGGAAAAGGAACGAGATGAGCGAGTTAGCGATCCACAGTCCGCCGAGGGCAGCGCCCATGGCGAACCCGCGGATTGGTAAGGGGAACAATTCGGAGAGCACGAGGAAGCCCGTGGTTCCAAGGAAGGTCACCATGAACGCCGTCACCAGGAGCATGAACAGCAGGATCAGGTACGAACGCAGGTTCGACTCGGGCAGCAGGTAGGTGAAGAGAAGTCCAAGGTGCGAGGCTGCAACGCCGCCGAACCCGAGCAGCATCATCTTGCGACGCCCCATTAGCCCGAGAATCCACATACCGATCACCGTGAAGACAATCATAGCGATTCCGACGGTCACTGAGGCGAGCAGCGAGGCGGAGCGTGTCAGGCCGGAGTCCTCCAGCACGGTCGGGGCGTAGTACATGACCACGTTGATGCCTGTGGTCTGCTGGGCGATGGCCAAGACGATCCCGACCAGGATCAAGCGCTTCATCCATGGTTCACTCCGGAGGGTTGAGAGTACGGAGACCTTGCCCTCGAGGTGGTCGGCCTTGACGATGTCCGTTATTTGCCTGTACTCGTCCTCCACCCGGTCTGCAAGATGTGCCCGTTGCAGCGTGCGCTTTGCTTCCGCCCACATCTGCTTGCTCGCATACCATCGGGGGGTATCAGGCAGGGCAATCATGCCGAGGAGGAGCCCGACGGCCGGAATAAGGGCGATGCCAAGCATGTAGCGCCACACGACGGTGTCGTTGATCAGGTTCGCAAGGACTGCGTTAATGACGAAGGCCAGGAACAGCCCGATCACCAGCATGAGCTGGTTAACCGTGACGATCCGGCCGCGCTGCGAGGCCGGTGCCATCTCCGCGAGATACAGGGGAACGACGACGGATGCGACCCCGACGGCGTAGCCGAGTGCGATGCGCCCGGCGACCAGGATGGCGATGTTGGGTGCCAGAGCGCATATGACCGTGCCGATTACGAATATCGCACCGGCAATGACCAGCGATTTCTTTCGTCCAATCCGGTCGGCAACTGGCCCACCCAGGAGCGCACCTGTGGTTGCGCCGGGGAACAGCAGCGACGTAACGACCAGGCCCTCGGTAACCGGGGTCAGCTGGAAATCCTCCTGGAGATACACCAACGCGCCTGCGATCACCCCTGTGTCGAAGCCAAATAGCAGACCGCCCAAGCTGGCAATCATGGTTAGCCGGAACAGGAAGGTTCTGGGGTCTTCCTGACCCTTCTTCGTCGTCAGGACCCCTGAAGAGAGTGCGTTATTAGACACAAGATCTCCTTAGTGCTTAGCCAGGGTGAGGGCCGGCATTCCACACGGGTTCGATCGACATTGTTCGTTCATGTGCCTTGCTACCTTAGATTTGGGTGTTCGATCGCGGAGGCGCGAACACTACAGTGTGCTGAACTGGTCCGTCTCGACGCGGGGTAAGCCACTTCGATCAAGATGACGGAGATGCTGCTTCTACCCACCAGCCGGATGAGCCGATGGATTGGCTGTGATGGTGCCCACAGTTCTGCGGGCTATAATTGACGATATCCTGTAATCTGGGACATAGTCAATATCAGGGGCGGCTGTGACCGCCACTCTGAGCTTCAGCAGCGACACCGAAAACGTTAAATAAAACGGGCGAGGGGTGTCGATGGCAAGGCTCACGACCCTTTGCGTTGAAGAACAAGAACACCACTGGAAAGGACCACCTTCATGGTTGGGGAACATCGAGAATTTCAGTCCCGCCTCATTGTGACCGGGCTGGATGACGACGGCCGGTCGACGTTTGTCAGCGACAGCTCGACGACTGACCGTCTTGTCGCCGACGGCTATACCCGGAACCACCTGTGGCAGGCGACGGAGGTGCCCACACCTGTCATGGCGCCGAACGGTCCAGGCGACGCCTCGATCATCCCGCCGCCTCCAGCCGGCTACAACTATGTCATCACTGCCTTTGCTCCCGACAGCGAATGGGATTACGAAGGAGGCTACGCGCGAATTCTCGCCGAGTCTGGCGCCGGCGATGCAGTCGACCCCACGGATGCCCCCGGCATGCACACAACTGACACGATCGATATTGTCACCATCATTTCAGGGGAGGCGATTGTATTGCTCGACACGGGCGAGACAACTATGAGACAGGGTGACACCATCGTTCAGCGAGGTACCAAACACGCGTGGCGGAATCGGACGGACAAGCCCTGTGTGGTTTCCGCGGTGCACATCAGCGTGATTCGGTGACGGCTTAACGAGCTCAATAACAAAGGAATGCCTTATGCAACGCGACAGTCCTGACTTGCCGCCTTCGGCCCGTCGAGTAATCGTGGGCGTCAACGGCAGCTCATCGTCCGTGGTCGTCGCGGATGATAGAAACCTGCCCTCTACCCGTCTCCCCAACGGAATTGTGCTGCAAGAGTTGTGGCAACAGCGAAGTATCCCCGCTGAGCCCAACGATCGACCGGAGCCCGACTGGACCTTGGGGCCGGCTGCGCCTGTGGAAGGAGCCGTCGTTCGGATCCTTACCGTGCCGGCAGGGCACGGCGACGAGTCGGCAAAGCCGGACCTGCATACAGACCCCTCTTTGCATGTGATCACGATGCTCAGCGGTGAACTCAATATCGTACTTGAGGACGGCGAGGTGATGCTGGGCTTCGGGGACTCGATCGTTTTGCGGGGCAGCATGCATGACCTACGAAACCTGAAGCAACGACCGGCAACGTTCGTCTACACCTCCTTCCCACTTGATAAGGGTGGGCTGAAGCACCACTGAGGACTTATGTCCAAGGCGAGGTTGTGCAAACGACGTTCTGTCCTGCCGCCCGGGGCCAAACCAGGCCCGCACTGATGACCGCCATGACCGGCGCACAACTCCCGCGCGCAAATAACGAGGCGCCCGTTCCCAAACCGCACGGCATGCTTTGGCGGTTTGTTCACACAGAGGAACAGACCATCAAGCGGCGTGTGCTCATGGGGCGGTGCTACCCCGACCTTCCGGCCTACGAGCCGTGCTGGTTCTCCTGTAGGCGTTGCGATATGGTGGATGCCGCCTGCGTGACGGCGATCACTGCGCGCGGGACGTCTACGTCGCGTCGGGTGTTCTCATCCCACGCGAAACCTACGCTGCCAAGGGCTGTCTTCTGATCGTTGAAAATGGGCGCAGCGAGACCATAGACGCCGGGGTTGAACTCGCCCTTGGTCAGGAGGAAGCCATCCTTCTTGATCTCACCCAGGGACTTCCTGAAAACTCTCCATGTGCTGCCTAGCCCTGCGTCCTCGATTTCGGTGCTGTGGCGGGGGTAGATGGCTTTCAGGCGGTGGTGGGGGAGATGTGCCAATATGACCTTCGACCCTGCGCCTTGAAACAACGGGCGACGCTGCCCCCGGCTGAACCGGTTGGCGGGGCTCAGCGGGGCCCGGGCCTCGCCGATGCACAGTACCGAATCGCGGAATGCGGTCAGCAGGAGAGCCGAGTGTCCGATTTTGTCCACCAGGTCTTCGAGGACGCCGTGGCTGGCCAGGAGTAGTGGGTCAGTTTGGCGTATCTGGAGGTCCATCTCGATGATCCGCGGGCCGAGGCTGTGATAGCCATTGCGCACGGCGGTGAGCAGGCCGGCGTCATGCAGGGTTTTGATGTACCGGTAGCCCGTCGACCTGGAGGTCTCCAGAGCCTCAATAATGTCCGCTGTCGACCAGACGGGTTCAGCTTCGCTGAACAGCTCCAGGACATTCAGCATCCTGGCCAGGCTGCCCGCAGCGTCTGGAGCCGGAGTAACCTCCTCAGCACCATTCAACCAACTATCTCCTCCCATGACGTAAGCTCCCGATTCACTTCCCTTAGTTTCGACGCGGCTCCGCGTGGTTAGAGCTGCATGTAGACGCTCTTGGTGTACAGGTAGTTGTCCATGTGTGCGGCGGTGCCTTTGTATCCGTAGCCGCTCATCTTGGTTCCG
>NZ_JAVDWK010000027.1:0-4754 GCF_031457335.1 Arthrobacter sp. BE255
GCACGGGGCCCACAAAGGGCCCCGTGCTCACCCCCACCCACTCGGGCAAGCACACGGACCAAAGCCCGCATCTCCAACTAGTTGGAGCCACCCATGCATACCAGATCTGCCCTGATGCATCTTCAGTCGCGTCAGGCACCCACACCAAAGGAAGTAACCAGCGTGCCCAAGAAGATCGCGATTCTGCACACAAGCTTTGTTTTCGTTTCCGTCGAGCCTGTGATCAATGACCTCATTGCTGAGCTCATTCCCGATGCTGAAGTCATGCACTTTGTAGACTCTGACGTTTTGGCCACAGTTGTGCGCGAGCAAGGTATCTCCTCGAATAGCGAGGCACGAATGACGCATCTTGCCCAGGCAGCAGAAGCAGCAGGTGCTGACATCATCTTCTCCGCCTGCTCTTCGTTGGGGCCCGCTCTGGACGTCGCAGCCCGGAATGTTCACACACCGGTGGTCAAAATCGACGAGGCGATGGCGATGCGAGCCGCTCGTGAAGGCAACCGCATTGGCGTCCTGGCCACCGTACCCACCACGCTTGGTCCGACGTCTAATCTGATCCAGGCAAAAGCAGATGAAATCGGGCGCAGCATCACACTCGAGCAGCGGTTGTGCGAGGGAGCGTTTTCAGTCCTCATGTCGGGGGACCGCGAAAAGCACGATGCGATGATCATTGAGCAGGCGACGGATCTCGCCAAAAACGTTGACATGATCGTTCTTGCGCAGGCATCCATGAATCGTCTTGCGGGGGTTCTCCAAGAGACGACCGGGATGACAGTGCTGTCGAGCCCCCGTATCGGCGTGGACTACCTCGCTCAGCGCGTCGCGGAGCTCCCCGCGTAACACCGTACCTAAACCGAGAACATATGGTTGGCCGAGCAGCGCCACCGAGGGGTGGGGTACTGACGCCCCCTTATATGAGCCCGTTTTCGTGCTCTCATGCTGACGGCTTTCCCCACCTCTGAAGTGCACAGCGGCGGCCGCCTGAAACAGCCGTACCGAGCGTGTCGGTCTGCAACGCAAAACGCGGAGGATCTTTGAACAAGAACGGGCCACGCCGTTGGCTATGGATGCTGATCGCCTCCACTGTCATGTCCCAAATCGCCCTAAATCTTGTAAGGCCCTTGATTTCCTACAAAGTCCTGGCGATGGGCGGCGACTCCATGACTGTCGGTCTAACGTCGGCATCGTTTGCACTGGTACCGGTGGCGGCTGCCCTATGGCTCGGCAGGATATCGGATAGGCGCAACTCGTTGCGGGACAATCGGCCATCGCGAGATTCGTACCCGCAAACCTTCTGGATGCGGCCTTCGGGTGGTTCACTGCTTCTGTCGCTGTCGGCCAGATGGTGGGGCCTCTCCTAGCAGGCTTTGCCACGGGATCCTCGGAAGCAGTCCCTGCTGGGATGCGGCTTTCAGACGCTTATACCGCACTCCTCATTGCCGGCATTAAATCTGTGCTCGCCGTTCCGTTCGCCGTCGGGACTGCGGCGAAGCAAGCGCCCAGTGACAGAATAGAAGCGGGGCCGCCGTCCCGCCCAGATCGATTGTCTGCTCTCCTTCTGTACCCGACAGTGCGGACAAACGTGGTGGCGAGTCTTGCCCTGCTGGCCACCACGGACATCCTGGTAGCCTTCCTCCCTCTTTTGGGAGAAGACCGAGGCGTGCCCCTCTAATTATTGGCATCCTCCTGGCAACGCGGGCGGCTGCGTCCATCGCTTCCCGCCTGTTGCTGCCCGTCCTTCTCACCCGCTGGAGCCAGGCTGCCCTCGTTGTAGTCAGTCTCGCGGGAGCGGGAACCACGCTGGCATTGGTGCCTTGGTTACTCGACCTTTCGTGGGTTGCAGGAGCCCTGTTGGCCATCAGCGGGTTCTTCTTGGGCTTGGGACAGCCAATCACGATGGCGCTCGTAGCCAGGCCGTTCCGCCCGCTTCCAGAGGAGCGGCACTTGCCCTGCGCCTACTCGGCAATCGGGCAGGCCAGGTAGGCCTGCCCGCCGCAGTGGGGCTGCTGGCGGCTCCCGTTGGGCCCAGCGGAGCGCCCGGGATGTCCTGCGCTGTGCTCGCGGCCGCGTCGGTGCGTTGGCCTACTACCGAGCGCGACCCGGCTTAGGTCCTGCAGACAACCCACGGCACGCCTGATGATCGCACAGCTCCTTCGCTACTGTTCGGCAGTTTGACGATCGATTGTGGCGCAGTCACCCGGTGACATAGGGGAGTGAGCCTAACGGGTGAGGGTTTCCAGCGCGCTGGCCGCGAAGTTCCTGGCTGAGCTGGTCCAATGCCCAATCAGGCTCTGGATGTCCTCGCCGTTGGCCCTGTGCCGTGGCAGTTGCTCCTGCAGGGTGGCCAAGATGCCGGTGCGGAGCTCGGTATTGAAGTTGACCTTGCCAACATTCATGGCCGCGGCCCTCTCCAGTTCCACGGCGGGAATGCCGGATGCGCCGTGCAGCACCAGGGGAATATGAGTTCGGACCGCGATGTCCTGCAGCACGTCCCAGCGTATTTGGGGCTTACCCTTGTACTTGCCGTGGACGTTGCCCACCGCAACTGCCAGCAGTTCCGCCCCTGTGCGGGAGACGAAGTCCTCCACCTGGGCGGAGTCGGTCAGGCAGGCCACGGCAACGCCGGACTGGTCAGCCCCGAAAGCGCGGTCCTCGTCTCCGGCGAGGCCCCCAAGCTCGGCTTCAAGCACGACGTCGGCACCCAGCAATGCACGGGCCGCCCGGACCAGCGCGATGTTGTCTTCGTAGGGAAGGGAGGAACCGTCCGCAAGAACGGAATCCGCCCCCGCCGCGGCGGCTTCGGCCATCACTTTCAGGTCTGAAGCATGGTCCAGCTGGACCGCCACGGGAACGGCGGCGGCGTCCGCCAGGCCCCGCAGGGCTGCGATTAGCCGCAGGCCGTTGGGGGTTGCGGCCGTTTTGGGGGCCACGAGCAGGATGACCCCGCGGCCGGCTTCCTCTGCAGCGCCTACAACAGCCAGGGCGGTGGTGAAGTCGTAGCAGGTGAACGCGGGAACGGCCGAGCCGTGCTGCAGGGCGGAGGTGACCAGGTGGTTCAGTCGGGTACGCATCAGGCGCCTAGGCCTTTCATTAGGATCCAGTGAAGAAGGTCAGGACGATTCTGGCTCGGCTCATGTTCGTCCTAAATTTCCGGGTTAGAAGGTGTTGCTGAGCTTGCGGGTGACGTCGGCGAGCGACTGGTCATCGCCCACGTTTCCGGCGAACACGATGTACGGGATGCCCTTGGCGGGACCGTCCACCGGCTCCCAGAGCGAGACGATGCCCGGCAGCATGGGACCGCGGACAATGGCGTGCCGGATTTCCAGGCCGTGCGCGGCGACGTCGGAGGACGTAATGCCGCCCTTGGCAATGACAAAGCGCGGCGGGAAGGTCTTGAGCGTCCGGTTCACCACAGCGACGACGGCGGCAGACACAGTGCGTGCGATCCGCAGGCTTTCGGCGGGACTGTCGGTCTTGATCAGCAGGCGGCTGGTGTGGACGATCACGTCACCGCCGCGCAAGGCCTCCACGACGGTGTCCACGGTCTGGTCCAGGTAGGAGTCGGCGGACTCGCCCAGCAGCTTCTCGACGTCGATTTCCACAATGCGGGCCGCGCTGTGCTGTTCGGTGAGGGCCTTGAGCTGGCGGGTGGTGACGCCCACGTGGGAGCCCACCACGATCAGGCCGCCCGCGGTGGACGGGGTGTTGCCGGCGTAGGCTTCGGCTCCGCTGAGTTCTTTGCGGATTTCCTGGCCGATCCGGGCACGGCCGAACGGCGGGCCAACACGGTAAAGCAGTTTCTTGCCGCGCCGTTCGGCTTCTTCCAGGCCCAGGGACAGGGCGCGGAGGTCGTTTTCGGTGACGATGTCGGCCACGATCGGGGTGGAGTTTGTGGCGGGCGCAATGGCGTCGGCGATGGCGTTGGCGGTGACCTGCGGGTCCGTTGAGGCGCGGATGGTGTTCAGGTCCAGCACGATCACGGATTCTGCGGCGAAGCGTCCCTGCGACTTCTCCTCCACGTACTTGGCCATGTCCGAGTTGGCGAAGCCGAAGGTGGCGTCCTTGGCGAATTCGGTCTCGGCCACGGGCGTGAGCTTGCCGGCGTCCTCTCCGGTGCCGCGCATGTAGTGGACGCCGCCGATGGTCACGCGTCCGGCGTCGGGAAACGCCGGGACCAGGACCACGCCGTCGGTTGCTTCGCCGCTGACCTCGGCCACGGTGGCCGCGATGACGTCGGGTTCGAGCGGGTAGTGGCCGCGGAGGGTGGAGTCGCTGCGGCTCACAAAGCCCAAGCGCAGTGCCTCAGGCGACCCCGCAGCTGCGAGTGCATTGCGGACCACTTCTTCATTGCGGGCGGCGGCTTCGGCGGGGTCCAGGCTGCGGGTATTAGTGAGGACGTAGACGGCGGGCTTGGACTGGCTGAAGGCCCAGATGAAGTCTTCAACGTCCCAGCGGGTGAGGACGGGCAGGTCCGCAACGGACTGCGTTCCGGTGGGGTCGTCGTCGAGCACCACCAGGACACGGGGAATCTCCGTGTTGGAAGAGACAAGGGCGTTAGCCACGGTCTGGGCGGAGATCGGGACCTCGGCCGGGTAGGTGGCCAGAACGTCTGCTTCAAGCGTCACTATGTACTCCGTTGTAATGAAAGGTTCGGTAAAGCTCAATTCGTGCTGGTTGCGTCCGAATTTGCTGTATATCTGGTCACTTGCCCGAGTGGGTGGGGGTGAGCACGGGGCCCTTTGTGGGCCCCGTGT
>NZ_JAVDWK010000028.1:0-4705 GCF_031457335.1 Arthrobacter sp. BE255
CCGGCGTTTCCGCGATTTCCTGCCCCGGCGAACCGGCCCCACCCGCATCCGGCACGCTACAAAGCGAACCATTTTCAGGCTGTTGAAGAAAGGGGGTTTGTCGCTATTTTCCCGCATCAGCGGCGGCGACTCAGAAAACAATACACGCCCCGAACCCCCACCGCAAATCCAACCCCCAACGAGCCACCAACCCCCGAAACCCCCGAAACCACGCGGATTCCAGGGGCCACGCACGCCCCCAGACAGGCCAGTCAGCCGGAACCGCCCACTATGGGGTGGGTCACGCTGCGTGCACCTACGCCAGGAGTTGTATGCGCCCAGGCCAGGAACAGGCAATTCCTCAGCTGCGGGCCCGCAACACCACGGTAAAGTCCGCTTCCCCGGCCGCGAGCCGATAAGCCTCCAGGACACCGGGACCGCATGCTGCCGTTCCCACACCCCGCAGTGCATGGTCAACGTACACGTGGGTCCTGCCGTCGGGAACCAGGTCGGTCCGGTGGGTTGCCGCATCCACGGCGCCGAGGCCGTACGGGCGGACCGTCAGCGCGAAGGGGGCGCCGGCAATCTCCAGCGTGCCGGCGTCGAGCACTACTGACGCAGCGTGCACTCCTGACCGTGCCCCGGATTCCTGGGGCCGGACGTAGTCAACGTCCATGCCCTCCAAGGGCAGCGAGAACCAGCCGGACTTCGCGCCCTGGCCGGTGTCGGGGTAGCTCTGGTGGGGTCCTTGGCCGAACCAACTCACAGTGCTGGCCTCAGATCCCAGCACCAGTTCGAGCCCGATCCGCGCCCACTCAACGGGGAAGCCTGCATTGGTCCAGTCCCCGTCCGGGCTGACCCGGGTCCGCAGGCCAACGGACTCCCCGTCGCTGCTCCACGTGTAGTCCACCAGCACGCCAAACTGTTTGTCCGCCGCGGCCACCCGGGTGCGGACAGTCAGGACCTCCCCGCCATCCACTGTTGGCTCTGCGGCGATGCCAAGTAAACGCGGGTGCATCCGGTTGAGGCCGGCCTGGCTCCATTGGGTGGCGAGCGGCCGCCTGTCCGGACCGGTCCATTCGCTGCCCAGGTCATTGTCAGTCGGCGCCCACCACAGCACCAGACGGAAGTCGTCCACGGGAACACTCCCAATGGAGAGCGGCAGCCCCGACACCCGGTCAAACACCACCGGTCCCAGCCGAAGCACGCCTTCTGAAACGCCCACCGATTCAAACTCCCGAGGCGCCGCGGGCACCGCGATGTTCTGGACCGACTGGCCCCAAGCGACTTCATGGCCGGCACCAGCCCAGTCTGCTCCCGAAGCAAGGAGTGCACTGACGGTGAGGACTGCTGCGCGTCCGTCGGCCAGCGACGCCAGGCCGCCAGGAAGTTCAGTGAACGTTTCCGCACCCGGCGCCAGCGACGCAACGTCCACCACGCCGTCCGCAAGCACCGCGCCGCCGTCGCCGGCCCCGCCGTCGCGCCCGCCGCCGTCGGCCTTCAGCACAAACCGGAAGCTCAGCGCTGACGTGTCCGCGAAGTCATAGCCGTTCCGGACGGTGAAGCCGGACCAGTCGTCCGCCACGCTGATACGCACGGGTTCGATGACCTTTTTGAAGTCCAGCAGGCCCGGACGCGGATTGCGGTGGGCGTCCACGAGGCCGTCAGTGACGAAGTTGCCGTCGTGGACTTCCTCACCGAAGTCGCCGCCGTAAGCGAAGTGCTCGCGGCCGTCAGCGTCCGTGACGGTGATGCCGTGCTCGAGCCATTCCCACACGAACCCGCCCATCAGCCGCGGGTAGCGGTTGAACAGGTCCTGGTATTCGGTCATGCCGCCGGGGCCGTTGCCCATGGCATGCACGTACTCGCACAGGACAAACGGCATGGCACGACGCCGCGCATCCAGCGCAGGATCGTCCAGCGGCTCCTCAACCCCCTGGCCAATCAGTTCCGTTTCAGCCTGGCTGGCATACATCCGCGAATAGACGTCGACGTAGGCCGAGCTCCAGTCACCCTCGTAATGGATGGGCCGGGACGGATCCCTGTCCTTGGCCCACTTCGACATCGCCGCCAGGTTCCGGCCCGTGCCGGCCTCGTTGCCCAGCGACCACATGATCACCGCAGCGTGGTTCTTGTCCCGCTCCACGGTCCGCCGCATCCGGTCCACCAGCGCCGGCTCCCAGGCCGCGTCGTCGCTGGGATTCTGGTTCCAACCCGAGTTCACAAAACCGTGGGTCTCCAGGTCGCACTCGAGCACAACGTAGAAGCCCAGCTGGTCTGCCAGCGCCAGGAAGTCCGGGTGCGGCGGGTAGTGGGAGGTGCGGATTGCGTTGATGTTGTGCTGCTTCATCAGCCGCAGTTCCGATTCCACCACATCGCGCGGCACCACGCGGCCCAGTTTGGGGTGGTGTTCGTGGCGGTTGACCCCGCGCAGCAGGATCCGCCGGCCGTTGACCTTGAACTGGGCGTCCTCGATGGAAATGCTCCGGAAGCCCAGCTGAACTGTGACTGTCTCCCCCGGTGCGCTGACCGTCGCGTCGTAGAGCCGGGGCAGCTCCGCCGACCACGGCGAGACTGCTGGGATACGGTGTTCGCTGCCTGCGGTCAGCTCCAGGTTCAGTTCCGGAACACGTACGACGGCGGCAATCGCCTCGCCGGCCCGGCTCGCCTCGACGCGCAGGATGCCTTCGCCCGTCGTGTGGTCATAGCCGGCGTGCACAAACACGTCATCAATGCCCTCGTGCGGCCGGGCCTGCAGGGTCACGTCCCGGAAGATGCCCGGCAGCCACCACATGTCCTGGTCCTCCACGTAGCTCGCAGCGGAAAACTGGGCAACGCGGACAGCCAGGACATTGGTGCCTTCTTTGAGGGCTCCCGTGACGTCGAACTCGTGGGCCAGCCGGCTGCCCCGCGTGGTGCCCAGTTCCGTGCCGTTGAGCCAGACCGTGGCGGCCGACTCGATGCCGTCGAAGCGGAGGAGGGCGCGCGGGAAGAACTCGGGGCCTGCCTGGAATTCCACCACGTGGTCACCGATCGGATTCGCGTCCGGCACGTGCGGCGGCTCCACGGCGAACGGGAACTGGACATTCGTGTAGGCCGGCGAACCATACCCGTGCATCGGCCAGCTGGACGGAACCGGCAGGCTCGTGAAGCCGTTGAGGTCCCCGCCGGACTGCCAGCCGTCGCGCGGCGCCTGGCGGATGCCGGAGCTGAGGCGGAACCGCCACTCACCGTTGAGGGACTTCCTGGGGGCGTCGCTGTGGAGGTAGGCGCGGGGCGGCAATGTTCCGCGGGCAGGGTCCAGGGACGCCAGGCCCTCGACGTCGTCGACGCCAATGTCCAGGGCACGGCCCGTGGACTGCCTGGCGGACGCCGCCGGGGTCTCGGCCGGCGCAAAGGGAGACTGAAGTGACATGGATATTCCTTGCTGCAGGGTGCTTGAGGGCCGCACCGGGCGACGCTGCTTTGATTCGTGAACGTTCACGAGCTTGGTTAAGACTATCCGGCGGCGGGCATTTTGGGTAGGCCTTTGCTACGCCGATGCGCGGATCACGAGCTCATGGCGGAGCGTCAGATGCGTGCCTGCGCCGCGCTGCGGGAGTGCGCCTGTCAGCAGCCCGTCGAGGAGGTCGACGGCGGCCCGCCCCACGTCGCGCAGGTCCAGCGAGAGCGTGGTCAGCTCAGGGGTCAGCAGCGTGCCCAGTGGTATGCCGTCCATGCCGATCACGGCGCAGTCGCCCGGAACGGAGCGCCCACCGGCGGCCAGCGCCTTGAGCGCGCCCGCAGCCATGAGGTCGTTGAAAACGAGCAGCCCGTCCACCCCCGGATACGCAGCAAGCATGGCTCCGACGGAATCCCGTGCCCCCTCTGCGGAGTCCTCGGCATGGGCCACTGTCAGTTCAATGCCGAGATCCTCGGCGGCACGACCAACAGCGGCGCCCCTGGCCGACAGCTGCTCCGCTGGCCCTGCATCAAGGTAGGCAAGACGCGTGCGACCCGCCGCGGCCAGGCGCTCCAGCGCAAGCCTCGCAGCGTAGGGGTAGTCGAAGGAGATGCCACCGGCGGTCAGGCCGGAGGGTTCATCCAGCACCACCACGGGCCGCCGGCCGAGCAATGCCTGAGCCTCGGCCGCGTGCGGACCCAGATAGCCGATGACAGCATCCACCTGTGGGGACAGCCGCTCCACAGCGTCCAAGCTGCTGCCGCTTCCGTGACCAAAATCATCCACCACTACATTCCAGCCACGCAGCGTTGCCATCTCAACCACGCTGGAGGCGAATGCGGGAAAGTAGGGGTTGGTCAGGTCGGGTATGGCCAGCCCCACGGAGGTGCGGGCCCCCTGGACGAGGCCCTTGGCGTAGCGGCTGGGAGTGTAGCCAAGTTCGCGCGCGAGTTCCTGGACGCGTTCACGCGTCTCCTGTTTGATGCCTGGCATGTCGTTCATCGCGCGTGTCACCGTCTGGCGCGAAACACCCGCAGCCGCGGCAACGTCCAAGATCGTGGCGCGTTTGGCGGGCCGGCCAGGGAAGGAAGAGCTCATAGACCGTAAGTCTAGGGCCAGGCATGGGGACGTCCTGCCCGCCTCTGGTGGCACACCCAGCACCCTCTCGCAGTTCCTGCGGGTTTCCCTCTACGTCAGGCTGGTTGTGAGTCAGTCGTTTGAAGGGAACAGGAGCAGCTATGTCTGTTGGTCCGCGAGGTATTAGCCGTGATGAGATCCGGGAAT
>NZ_JAVDWK010000029.1:0-2877 GCF_031457335.1 Arthrobacter sp. BE255
TGCGACACCCTCTTCGCCATGCTCCGCGATGGCAGCCTCTACCACCCCAAAACACCCCAAACCCCTTGACGAACAACATAGGGACACTCTCACTTTCTGCAGGTTTTTTGGGGATCCTCTCTCACCTTCCGCGTGCTTTTCCCTGACGCTCTATCACCACAGTGAGAGGATGGCTGGCATGAGTGCGCCCATTGCCAAGCCATGGCTGTCCAGCCAGCCCGACCAGGACCCCCGGTCCGCTACTGGCACCACGCTGCGCTGGGGAGTGATCGCCACCGGCGGGATCGCCCGGTCTGTGTCCGCGGACCTGGCCCTGCTGGCTGACGCCGAGCTCTACGCCGTCAGTTCCCGCGGCCAGGAATCTGCAGAAAGCTTCGCCGCGGCGAATGGTTTCGCCAAGGCATACGGGGACGACGGCGGCGTTCCCGGCTACCAGCGGCTGCTCGCCGACGATTCGGTGGACGTTGTCTATGTCGCCACGCCGCATGCCCAGCACCACCAGATTGTGCTCGCCGCGCTCAACGCCGGGAAGCATGTCCTGTGCGAAAAGGCCTTCACGATCAACGCCCGGGAAGCCAAAGAGCTCATCGATACGGCCCGCAGGAAAAAGCTGTTCCTCATGGAAGCCATGTGGAGCCGGTTCCTGCCGGCCATGCAACGGGCCTTTGAGATCTCCGCGTCCGGCGAGCTCGGGGATGTGCACTGGATCAGTGCCGATTTGGGCTTCCCCGCGCCGTACTCCCCCACGGCAAGGCTGTGGGCCAGGCAGGACGGCGGTGGGGCACTGCTCGATCTGTCCATATATCCCCTGCTCTGGGCGCTCGGAACCCTCGGATTCCCGCAGACCGTCAGCGCGACGGGGGTTGTCAACGACGACGGCGTGGACGCCCAGAACGCCATGACCCTCGGGTACCACCACGGCGCCCAGGTCCAGCTGACGTCCTCCCTCCTGGCCCACGGGCCCCGGACGGCAACCGTCGCCGGAAGCCGGGGATACCTGCAAAGCGTCGGTTCGATCAACAACCCGAGTGAACTGCTGGTCTGCATCGGCCGCGAGGAACCTCGCCGCGAGGAGTTCGACGCCGTCGGGCGGGGTTACACATACGAGCTCCGCGAGGTGACGCGCTGCATCCAGCAGGGGCTCACGGAGAGCCCAGTTATGCCGCTCGAGGACTCCCTGAACACCATGCGCCTGTTCGACGGCGTCCGCGCCCAGCTCGGTGTCAGCTACCCGAACGACGCCCACGAAAGTCAGTGAATATGAGTGACAGGGAATGTCAATTTGATGGGAATATGTTGATTTTTATCTAGACTTCCATCAATAAGCAGTCTTAGTATGTAAACATCGTCGGCTTCATCGGTACTGGGGGTGGTACGCATGGCTAAAGGTCTATTGCCATGGCGTGCGCTCCGGCCGGTTCTCCTTGCAGGAGCGGCCACCCTTACCTGGCTGACGCTTTCCGGTACTGCCGCAACTGCTGATTCTGCCGACTCCGGCTCGCTCCTGGGCGGGGTGACTTCGTCGGTTTCAAGCCTTGCGGCCCCGTTGACCAGTACGTTGGCCCCGCCGCCGGCGGCCGTGCCTGCTCCTTCAGCCGTGGCGCCGTCCGGACTCGTGCAGCCTGTCGTGGGCGCGCTGACAGGGGCCACAGACCGGTTGGCAGCGGCCGTCCCCGGAGTGAATAACGTTGTTCCTGCAGGGTCAGTCTCGGCCGGGGCCGTGCCGGTCGCCGTACTGGCCGATGACGCCACCGCAGCACTGGTGGAAACCGTCGCACCGCCGCTCGTTGAAGCGGTTCCCATTCTTGAACCCGTGGTACAGCCAGTCTCCGATCTGGTTACCGGGACACTTCCGTTACCTGTTACTCTTCCCGTCGTTACGGACATAGGAGCCGTTCTCCCTGACACCGCAGGGGCTCTGAACAGGACCGACTCAACGGTTCCGCCGGCTATCTCTGGCGCTCCTACGGACATCGGTGAAGTGCAGTCTCTTGGGGATGCCGGAGTCGAAGGCTCCCTCGCGCAGAGGCTCGCCCTTGCGGTAACTTCTGCCTCCCCCGCTGCGACTGTAGCGGCGCATCGCTCAGCCGGCCCGGAGTCGCCCCTGACCGGTGAGCTGTCACCGTTCCCGGCACCTGCAGGGCCCAGTTCAGGGGCGGGGAGCGGCACGTCCGCGTCCGGTCCCGCAGGTCCTGCCGCCTGGCTGCACGACTTTGATCTTGATCTCCCGCTCCCGGGATCCTTCGCGGTCACCGGAGCCTCAGAGCATTCCCCCTCACCGGTGTCATTCGACCCCGGTTCCTCTCCTGACTAGTTGAGCCCTTTCTGCCCATCGATGGCAGAACACGGCCACTGGGTGCTGATCTGCACCCACATCAACTTTGTCAGGAGACAAACCATGCATTCCAACCTTCGCAGAGGGCTGCTTAGCACCCTCTTCGCCGGCGGGCTCCTAGCCCTCGGCGCCGCCGCAGCCAGCGCTGCGGATACAAGTAGCGGATCGGACCTCACCGCATCCGCCCTGGTCTCAGCGGCGACATCCGCTAACTCGACGTCGTTGGGCCTGCTGGGTGGCTCAACGCCGTCGGACACCGCGGATGTTGCCGCTGTGGTCGACGTCAACGTCGGCCTCGGTGACGGTCTGCTGGGCAGTGCCAACGACGGCGGAACCACCGCCGACGTCGCCGCAGACGTCAACCTCGGCCTCGGCACCGCCACCGACACGACCACCGTCGTGGCCGCCGCAGCTGACGTAGCAATCGGCCTCCGAAACGGCACGGTCACCGGCACTGACGGCAGCGGAACCACCGCCGACGTCGCAGCCGCCGCCGACATCAACCTCGGCCTCGGAACTGGCAACGCCACCGACACGACCAC
>NZ_JAVDWK010000030.1:0-2399 GCF_031457335.1 Arthrobacter sp. BE255
TGCGACACCCTCTTCGCCATGCTCCGCGATGGCAGCCTCTACCACCCCAAAACACCCCAAACCCCTTGACGAACAACATAGGGACACTCTCACTTAATGCGGGTTTTTGACGAACCCTCTCGCACATTCCTGCAGGTCACGCGCGGTTAACCGGAATTTCACCTGCCTGACGGCTGCGCGTCGGAAGCGGCTGGCACGGTGAGGGAACCGCATCGATTTTCCTGGAAGGCCCCCATGTCTGAAACGACTGCCCGCAAATTCACCCTGCTGCCGATGCTCGGCCACACCAAGGGCAAGCGCAGCGCCGTCACGTGCGCGCTGAAGTGTGACAACGCCTGCGCCGGCGACGTCTGCAACACCAGCTCCAACAGCTACTTCCGCGACATCGCCTCCGCCACCATGTCCCGCCGTGCCGCCCTGGGCTTCGGCGCCGCCGGTGCGCTCGCCGTCGTACTTGGAAGTGCCGTGACGTCCGCGGAACCCGCGACCGCCGCGGGTCTGTCGCCCGCCGCGAAGGAGGGCTTCGGGACGTCGAAGCTGAAGTTCACGGCCATCCCCTCCATCGCCGCCGACGTCGACGCCGTGACCGTTCCGGAAGGCTTCACCTGGCAGCCGGTGATCCGCTGGGGTGACCCGATCTTCAACGATGCACCTGCCTTTGACCTGAACAACCAGACCGCCGCAGCACAGGAAAAGCAGTTCGGCTACAACAACGACTACACGGACATCCTTGAGGTTCCGGGCAGCAATGGCCGCCGTGCGCTTCTGTTCGCCAACCACGAGTACACGAACGAAAACATCATGTTCCCGGCCACCATGCCCGCCGCCGACGTGCGCGCGGTGGGTCAGGCCGCTCACGGGCTGACCGTCGTCGAACTGGAGCGGAAGAACAAGAACAAGCCGTGGAGCTACGTCCAGGGCGCGGGGCTGAACCGCCGCTACCTGAACAGCACGGTCTACGAACTGACCGGTCCGGTTGCCGGCTCCCCGCTGGTGAAGACCGTTGCCGACCCCACCGGCCGCGCCATCAAGGGCACGCTGGGTAACTGCTCCGGCGGCACCACCCCGTGGGGCACCATCCTGTCCGGCGAAGAGAACTTCAACGGGTACTTCGTCTCCCCGGGCACGTCCGCGTCCGACAAGCGCTACGGCCTGACGTCGAACGCCACGGCCCGCAAGTGGGAACTGGACGATCCCCGCTTCGACACGCGCAACGCCGGCTACGAGAACGAGTCCAACCGCTTCGGATGGATCGTCGAGGTGGACCCGTTCGACCCCACGTCCACGCCGAAGAAGCACTCCGCCCTGGGCCGCTTCAAGCACGAAGGCGCCAACGTGATCGTGGCCGATTCCGGGCACGTGGTTGCCTACTCCGGTGACGACGAGCGGTTCGACTACCTCTACAAGTTCGTCTCCGCCGGCAAGTACCGTGAGGGCGACCGGGCGCACAACATGACGCTGCTGTCCGAGGGCAACCTGTACGTGGCCAAGTTCACCGGCAACTCACCGGCCGCCGAAATCACCGGGGTTGGCAACGTGCCGGCCGACGGTTCGTTCGACGGCATCGGCGAGTGGCTGCCGCTGGTGGTTGACGGCGCCTCGGCCGTGCCCGGGATGACGGTTGAGGAGGTGCTGGTCTACACCCGCCTCGCCGCGGACAAGGTGGGCCCCACCAAGATGGACCGCTGCGAGGATGTCCAGCCCAGCCTGCACACGGGCAAGGTCTACGTGGCCTGCACCAACAACTCGGACCGCGGCAAGGTGGGCAAGGAAGGCGCCACGGAAATGAACCCGCGCAACGCCAACCGCGACGGCCACATCGTGGAGATCACCGAAACCGGCGACCAGACCTCCACCACGTTCACCTGGAACCTGCTGATGGTCTGCGGCGATCCGGCCCAGGGCGACGTCACCTACTTCTCCGGCTTCCCGGTGGACCAGGTCTCGCCGATCTCCTGCCCGGACAACCTCGCGTTCGACTCCGTGGGCAACCTCTGGATCTCCACCGACGGCGCCCCCTCCGGCATCGGCCGGGCGGACGGCCTGTTCAAGGTCACCCTCGACGGCGCCGAGCGCGGCAAGGTGGAGCAGTTCCTGGCGGTGCCGCGCGACGGCGAAACCTGCGGCCCCATCGTCCACGACGACGAGCGCACCGTCTTCGTCTCGGTCCAGCACCCGGGCGAGGAAGGTTCGTTCGACGCCCCGAACTCGTACTTCCCGGACTACGTTGCGGCAGGCACGACGCCGGCCCCCGGCCAGGTGCGTGCGCCCCGCCCGTCGGTGGTCCAGGTCTTCCGCGGCTAACCTTCCAGGACGCTCGTTACCTTCTTCGTAGCCCCTTTCTGGTGCAGGATGTGGGGTGTGCTGGCCTGCCGGTCCCGGCATGATTGCGACGCTCT
>NZ_JAVDWK010000031.1:0-1948 GCF_031457335.1 Arthrobacter sp. BE255
GGGTTAGCTGCTGTGGGTGTAGCCGCCGTCGCAGGCGATGGTTTGGCCGGTGATGAATGCGGCGGCGGGGGTGGCGAGGAAGAACATGATGCCGACGAGGTCGGTGGGGACCATTCCGCGGGGGATGCACTGCAGGGACGCGGCGCGTTCGCGGACTTCGGCGGTGGGGTTGACGGTGCGTTCTACTTCGGTTGCGACGCTGCCGGGCCGGATGCAGTTGACGGTGATTCCGTGGCTGCCGAGTTCGCGGGCCAGGGAGTTGGTCATGCCGATCAGTGCTGATTTGGAGGTGACGTAGTGCAGGTAGTTCGCGGTGCCGCGGGTGACTGCGTCGGATGAGATGTTGATGATGCGGCCGAAGCCTGCTTCGCGCATATGGGCAGCGACTGCCTTAACGCAGAGGTAGGTGCCGGTGATGTTGACCTTCAGCACGTTTTCCCACTGATCCAGGGGAATCTGGTCGAACGGGCCCTTTTCGATGCTCGCGAAGATCGAGGCGTTGTTGATCAGCACATCGATCCGGCCCCAGGTCTGGATCACGGTGTCGACCATGGCCGTGACGGACGCTTCGTCGGCCACGTTGACCTTTACGGCCAGTCCTACCCCGCCGGCGTCATGAATTTCCTTCACGACTGCTTCGGCCTTGTCGATGGCGAGGTCAGCTACCACGGCAACGGCTCCGGCTGCGGCGAACTGGCGCGCGAGTTCCCGGCCGATGCCCTGGGCTGCGCCGGTGACAATGACCACCCGCCCCTCGACGCTGAAGTCCCGCGCTGATGCCGGCACGCCGGAGTCATGGGGAATGTGAGTCAGGGGTGTCGTCGTCATGGTCGATCCTCGTGGTTTCGCGTCGTGATGGTCGTGCAGGCAGTGGTGAACAGGGTGCTGTCCTGGACAGCATGACCCTTTAACCGGCTGGGCGTTATCGGGAAAACAGGAGGTGGTGTGCCCGCCTTGCTATTGAACAATATCCCGCCATGTGGGATAGTGTCAATGGACGGCGGCCGGTCCTGCACAATAGCAGCGGCGGGGCCGGGCGCCGCACCCCCGCGGATCTTGCCGGGGGATGACTCGACTTTATAAAGGAGCTGGAGATGCGCGTAAGCAAGGCAGCGGATACTGATATCGAAGCAGTCGGATCCATGCGTGAGGGAGTGCTGGACCAGAAGCACCTGCTGTTCGGCGAGGATGGTTCCCCGAACAATTACGACCTGAACATGGGCCACACCGGCGGCGGTGGGTGGCGGACCCCGCGTCACCGGCACAACTTCGACCAGGTCCGCTACGTGATCAAGGGCCGGCTGCCCTACTCCGAGGAGGATTTCCTGGAGGAAGGCTGGGTCGGTTACTTCCCCGAGAGCGTCCACTACGGCCCGCAGGAACGCGCCGAAGGCCTCCGCACACTGGTCCTGCAGGCCGGCGGCGCCAGCGGCCAGGGCTACCTCTCCGTCGCCCAGCGCGAAGCGACCAACGCCGATCTGGAAAAGACCGGCGAGTTCAGGAAGGGCATGTACACCTACACCGACGCCAACGGCGCCGAGCAGACCGTGGACGGCTCCCAGGCGATCTTCGAACACGCCACCGGCGGCAAGCTCGAATTCGCCACCCCCCGCTACGAAGACGTCATCGCCATGAACCCGGACGCCTACGACTGGCTCCCCTCAGCCGATCAGGGCGTGACCGAAAAATGGCTGGGCACCTTCACCGAACGCAACTTCCGCATCGGATTCCTCCGCCTGGACGCCGGCGCCGTTTACCAGGCAGGCCAGCACCCCTCCATCGAAATCCTGTTCCAAACCAAGGGCCAGGTCACCGCAGGCGGCGAAAAATACGGCCCCGAAAGCGGATACGAATTCCTCCCCAACGAAGGCCCGGTACCCCTCGAAGCCATCGAACCCACCGAATTCCTCCGCTTCGTCCTCCACACCTTCTAAACCACCACGGGCCA
>NZ_JAVDWK010000032.1:0-1605 GCF_031457335.1 Arthrobacter sp. BE255
CGGAACCAAGATGAGCGGCTACGGATACAAAGGCACCGCCGCACACATGGACAACTACCTGTACACCAAGAGCGTCTACATGCAGCTCTAACCACCGGGCGGAGCGACTCTTGCAAGTTCAAGCAACGGGCTTGCCGAAGCCGCACACAAGTATTCCTGCCGATGCCTGCTGCCCCAAATTCGATTTCGGGCAGCAGGCATCGCCAGTCCCATCTGTACACGGCCACCATGCAGTTACGCACTATAATGGTCACCAATACCGGGTGTTCGTCGAATAAGCTGCCCAACGTTGAAGCGATATTCGAGCAGTAGTTACGTGGCGCATCGTGTCGACTGGCTTGGTAGCCCTCCAATGTAGGCGCTGATCGCCCGTTGGCCGGGCGAAACAAGGAAAGGGATGGGAGTCACGTCATGGGAGGACGCGGTTCATTGAATGGTGCTGGGGAGGTTACTTCGGCTCCAGACAGCGCGGGCAGCTTGGCCAGGATGTTGAACGTCCTGGATCTGTTCAGCGAAACTGAGCCTGTCTGGTCGACGGCTGCCATCATTGAGGTCCTGGAGACCTCCAGGTCTACGGGCTACCGGTACATCAAAACCCTGCATGACGCCGGCCTGCTCACTTCCGTGCGCAATGGCTACTACAGCCTCGGCCCGCGGATTATCGAGATGGACCTCCAGATACGCCAAACTGACCCACTGCTCCTGGCCAGCCACGGCGTCCTCGAAGACCTGGTGGACAAAATCGGACACTCGGCACTTCTGTGCACCGCATTCCGCGATTCGGTACTGTGCATCGGCGAGGCCCGGGCCCCGCTGAGCCCCGCCAACCGGTTCAGCCGGGGGCAGCGGCGCCCCCTGTTTCAAGGCGCGGTGTCTAAGGTCATCTTGGCTTATCTCCCCCACCACCGCCTGAAAGCCATCTACCCCCGCCACAGCACCGAAATCGAGGACGCAGGGCTCGGCAGCACATGGAGCGTTTTCCGCAAGACCTTGGGTGAGATCAAAAAGGACGGTTACCTCCTGACCAAGGGCGAGTTCAACCCCGGCGTCTACGGTGTCGCGGCACCGATTCTCACCGATCAGAAGACAGCCTTGGGCAGCGTAGGTGTTGCCTGGGATGAGAATACGCGGCGCGATGTCGAGGTTCAAAAGGCAGTACTGGCCGTCAAGCACGCGGCAGCGACCATATCCGCACGCCTTCTTGAGAACCAACAGTCCTTATAAGACTAAACCTCCCAGGGCATACAGCGTCCGCCCAAGCCACGCACCTCCTGGAAGGCCACCGCATTGCCGGTCACGTAGTTATGGACGGTCGGCTGTACGAATCTTGCCGCAGGACTCAGCCTGTCGTGATTGCCACCGTATACGCACACGCTCGCAATCAGAATGCGGCGGATCACATGAGGCCTTCTCGTCTGTGGCGACACTTATAGGCAAAGGACGCCCCATCCACCAAACCCACAGCAGCGAAGATGGTCGCGGTTCTCCTGTGGGTGGTGGTGTGTGGGGTGGGTTAGCTGCTGTGGGTGTAGCCGCCGTCGCAGGCGATGGTTTGGCCGGTGATGAATGCGGCGGCGGGGGTGGCGAGGAAGAACATGATGCCGA
>NZ_JAVDWK010000033.1:0-1563 GCF_031457335.1 Arthrobacter sp. BE255
CTATTTGTTGATATTCCACCCTTGAGCACCCGCCGCAGAACAATCGTCTGCGCAACGGGCATATACTCCTGACAAACCCCCACCAACGCATACACGCAGGTACTGGTTTGTAGGTGCTCCTTAGAAAGGAGGTGATCCAGCCGCACCTTCCGGTACGGCTACCTTGTTACGACTTAGTCCCAATCGCCAGTCCCACCTTCGACAGCTCCCTCCCACAAGGGGTTAGGCCACCGGCTTCGGGTGTTACCAACTTTCGTGACTTGACGGGCGGTGTGTACAAGGCCCGGGAACGTATTCACCGCAGCGTTGCTGATCTGCGATTACTAGCGACTCCGACTTCATGGGGTCGAGTTGCAGACCCCAATCCGAACTGAGACCGGCTTTTTGGGATTAGCTCCACCTCACAGTATCGCAACCCTTTGTACCGGCCATTGTAGCATGCGTGAAGCCCAAGACATAAGGGGCATGATGATTTGACGTCGTCCCCACCTTCCTCCGAGTTGACCCCGGCAGTCTCCTATGAGTCCCCGCCATTACGCGCTGGCAACATAGAACGAGGGTTGCGCTCGTTGCGGGACTTAACCCAACATCTCACGACACGAGCTGACGACAACCATGCACCACCTGTGAACCGGCCCCAAAGGGGAAACCACATTTCTGCGGCGATCCGGCCCATGTCAAGCCTTGGTAAGGTTCTTCGCGTTGCATCGAATTAATCCGCATGCTCCGCCGCTTGTGCGGGCCCCCGTCAATTCCTTTGAGTTTTAGCCTTGCGGCCGTACTCCCCAGGCGGGGCACTTAATGCGTTAGCTACGGCGCGGAAAACGTGGAATGTCCCCCACACCTAGTGCCCAACGTTTACGGCATGGACTACCAGGGTATCTAATCCTGTTCGCTCCCCATGCTTTCGCTCCTCAGCGTCAGTTAATGCCCAGAGACCTGCCTTCGCCATCGGTGTTCCTCCTGATATCTGCGCATTTCACCGCTACACCAGGAATTCCAGTCTCCCCTACATCACTCTAGTCTGCCCGTACCCACCGCAGATCCGGAGTTGAGCCCCGGACTTTCACGGCAGACGCGACAAACCGCCTACGAGCTCTTTACGCCCAATAATTCCGGATAACGCTTGCGCCCTACGTATTACCGCGGCTGCTGGCACGTAGTTAGCCGGCGCTTCTTCTGCAGGTACCGTCACTTTCGCTTCTTCCCTACTGAAAGAGGTTTACAACCCGAAGGCCGTCATCCCTCACGCGGCGTCGCTGCATCAGGCTTGCGCCCATTGTGCAATATTCCCCACTGCTGCCTCCCGTAGGAGTCTGGGCCGTGTCTCAGTCCCAGTGTGGCCGGTCACCCTCTCAGGCCGGCTACCCGTCGTCGCCTTGGTGAGCCATTACCTCACCAACAAGCTGATAGGCCGCGAGTCCATCCAAAACCACAAAAAGCTTTCCACCCCCCACCATGCGATGAGGAGTCATATCCGGTATTAGACCCAGTTTCCCAGGCTTATCCCAGAGTTAAGGGCAGGTTACTCACGTGTTACTCACCCGTTCGCCACTAATCCCC
>NZ_JAVDWK010000034.1:0-1545 GCF_031457335.1 Arthrobacter sp. BE255
AGGGTTTTGGTGGAGCGCAGGACCTGATCCTGGGAGGCAAGCGTATTAACAGGTGTGACGCAGGAAGGTAGCCAAGCCGGGCGATGGTTGTCCCGGTCTAAGGATGTAGGGCGAACGGTAGGCAAATCCGCTGTTCATGATGCCTGAGATCTGATGGGACCCCCGTTTGGGGGGATTTGGTGATCCTATGCTGCCGAGAAAAGCATCGACGCGAGGTTTTAGCCGCCCGTACCCCAAACCGACACAGGTGATCAGGTAGAGAATACTAAGGCGATCGAGAGAATTATGGTTAAGGAACTCGGCAAAATGCCCCCGTAACTTCGGGAGAAGGGGGGCCCCAACCTTGAACACCACACGCTGGTGGGAGGGGATCGGGGCCGCAGAGACCAGGGGGAAGCGACTGTTTACTAAAAACACAGGTCCGTGCGAAGTCGCAAGACGATGTATACGGACTGACTCCTGCCCGGTGCTGGAAGGTTAAGAGGACCGGTTAGCCGCAAGGCGAAGCTGAGAATTTAAGCCCCAGTAAACGGCGGTGGTAACTATAACCATCCTAAGGTAGCGAAATTCCTTGTCGGGTAAGTTCCGACCTGCACGAATGGAGTAACGACTTCCCCGCTGTCTCAACCATAAACTCGGCGAAATTGCAGTACGAGTAAAGATGCTCGTTACGCGCAGCAGGACGGAAAGACCCCGAGACCTTTACTATAGTTTGGTATTGGTGTTCGGAGTGGCTTGTGTAGGATAGGTGGGAGACGTTGAAGCCCGGACGCCAGTTCGGGTGGAGTCATCGTTGAAATACCACTCTGGTCACTTTGGACATCTAACTTCGGCCCGTAATCCGGGTCAGGGACAGTGCCTGATGGGTAGTTTAACTGGGGCGGTTGCCTCCTAAAAAGTAACGGAGGCGCCCAAAGGTTCCCTCAGCCTGGTTGGCAATCAGGTGTCGAGTGTAAGTGCACAAGGGAGCTTGACTGTGAGAGAGACATCTCGAGCAGGGACGAAAGTCGGGACTAGTGATCCGGCGGTACATTGTGGAATGGCCGTCGCTCAACGGATAAAAGGTACCTCGGGGATAACAGGCTGATCTTGCCCAAGAGTCCATATCGACGGCATGGTTTGGCACCTCGATGTCGGCTCGTCGCATCCTGGGGCTGGAGTAGGTCCCAAGGGTTGGGCTGTTCGCCCATTAAAGCGGTACGCGAGCTGGGTTTAGAACGTCGTGAGACAGTTCGGTCCCTATCCGCTGCGCGCGCAGGAAATTTGAGAAGGGCTGTCCTTAGTACGAGAGGACCGGGACGGACGAACCTCTGGTGTGTCAGTTGTACTGCCAAGTGCACCGCTGATTAGCTACGTTCGGATGGGATAACCGCTGAAAGCATCTAAGCGGGAAGCTCGCTTCGAGATGAGATTTCCATACACCTTGTGTGTGAGAGGCCCCCAGCCAGACCACTGGGTTGATAGGCCGGATGTGGAAGCGAGGACTAACGACTCGTGAAGCTGACCGGTACTAATAGGCCGATAACTTACACCACACACCACCCC
>NZ_JAVDWK010000035.1:0-1537 GCF_031457335.1 Arthrobacter sp. BE255
CAGAACGCGTTCCGTTTCGTGGTCGAGGGCGAGGGTGTGTGGACGGTGGTGAACGGGGACCCTGTGGCCATGCGCCGCGGGGATTTCCTGCTGACTCCGGGCTGGAACTTCCACGGCCACCATAACGACACCGACTCCCCGATGGCCTGGATTGACGGGCTGGACATCCCGTTTGTGCATTACGCCGATGCGGGGTTCTTCGAGTTCGGCACCGAACGGGTCACGGACGAGGCCACCCCGGACATTTCCCGCTCCGAGCGGCTTTGGGCCCACCCGGGCCTGCGGCCGCTGTCCGGGCTGCAGGACACGGTCAACTCCCCGATCGCGGCGTACCGGTGGGAACACACCGACGCCGCACTGACCGAGCAGCTGCTGCTGGAGGACGAGGGCCACCCGGCCACCGTCTCCCAGGGCCACGCCGCCGTCCGGTACACGAACCCGACCACCGGCGGGGACGTGATGCCCACCATCCGTGCCGAATTCCACCGCCTCCGCGCCGGAGCGTCCACCGAGCCGGTCCGCGAGGTCGGTTCCAGTGTCTGGCAGGTCTTCGACGCCACCGGCACCGTGACCCTGAACGGCGAAACCCGCGAGCTGGCGAAGGGTGACCTGTTCGTCGTCCCGTCCTGGCAGGAATGGTCCCTGCAGGCAGGGACCGATTCCGACGCGGGGTTTGACCTGTTCCGGTTCAGTGACGCCCCGATTTTTGAACGCCTGAACTTCAACCGCACCTACACCGAAGGACGCAAGAACGCATGAGACTCCTCACCCTCCGCCTGAACAACGGCAGCAACGGCCAGAGCACGACGGCGGTGCGCCAGGACGGCGAAACCCTCACCGAAATTCCCGGGTTCGCCGACGTCGGGGCCCTGCTGCAGGACCCGTCTTGGGAAGCCACCGCTGCGGCGGCCGACGGCGCCACCCATGCCCTGGACGGCGCGGACCTCGCCGCCGTCGTCCCGTCCCCGGGGAAGATCATCTGCGTGGGCCATAACTACCGCAACCACATCAAGGAAATGGGGAGGGAGGTCCCGGAGTACCCCACGCTGTTTGCCAAGTACGCCGAATCCCTGATCGGCCCCCATGACGACCTCGCGCTGCCGCAGGAATCGGACGCAGTGGACTGGGAGGCCGAACTCGCAGTGATCATCGGCAAACCCGGCCGCCGCATCCCCGAAGCCCAGGCAGCCGAGCACATCGCCGGGTACGCGGTCCTGAACGACGTGTCCATGCGGGATTACCAGTTCCGCACCGTCCAGTGGCTGCAGGGCAAAACCTGGGAAAAGTCCACCCCGTTCGGCCCGGCCCTGGTCACGAAGGACGAATTCACCGGCGGCCTGATGACCTCCGCCGTGGACGGCGAGACCCAGCAGTCCACCCCCACCAACGACGTGGTCTTCACCCCCGAATTCCTGGTCTCCTATATCTCCACGATCATCACCCTGAACCCGGGGGATGTGATCGCGACCGGCACCCCGGGCGGGGTGGGCCACGCGCAGGACCCCAAGCGGTACCTGCAGGACGGCCAGGTCCTGGT
>NZ_JAVDWK010000036.1:0-1468 GCF_031457335.1 Arthrobacter sp. BE255
ACGCTCGTTACCTTCTTCGTAGCCCCTTTCTGGTGCAGGATGTGGGGTGTGCTGGCCTGCCGGTCCCGGCATGATTGCGACGCTCTGTTGTTGATGATCCGAGAGTGGTGTCACCGGGGTTGGCGGGTGCCGAGGGACCGCTGATAGGGACATGGCCGTTGGATTGCCGTGCGTAACGTGGGTGCCGGGCTTCGACACCGTGGCAGGCTGGCCGGATCTGTTGGCTCGTGGTCGGAGGTGTGGCGGTGCTCAGGGATTATGACTGTGTGGATGTTTTCATCGGTGTGGATGTCGGCAAGGACGGCCATCATGCGGTGGCGCTGGATAAATCAGGGAACAGGCTGCTGGACCGGGCGCTGCCGAACGATGAGGATGAGCTGCGGCAGATTCTTCAGGACCTGGGTTCCCATGGGCGGCTGTTGTTTGTGGTGGACCAGCCGGCCACGGTCGGGGCGCTGGCGGTAGCGGTGGCCCGCGCCGACGGTGCGGTGGTCGGGTATTTGCCCGGTCTGGCGATGCGCAGAATCGCGGACCTGCACCCTGGCGAAGCGAAGACGGACGCCCGTGACGCGTTCATCATCGCCGAGGCTGCCCGCAGCCTGCCCGGGACGTTGAGATCGCTGGAACTTGGTGATGAGCAGCGCGCGGAACTTGTCATGCTCTGCGGGTTCGATGATGACCTGGTCGCCCAGGCCACCGCTACCTCGCACCGGATCCGGGGACTGTTGACCCAGATCCACCCGGCCCTGGAACGGGTCCTGGGCCCGCGCCTGGACCATCCCGCGGTGCTGGACCTGCTCCGGACCTGGCCGACCCCGCAGGCCCTGCGGCAGGCCGGGACCAAACGGGTAGCGGCCCGGCTGCGGAAGCTGGCACCACGGATCGGTGAGCGGCTGGCCGAGGAGATCAGCCAGGCCCTGGACCGGCAAACCGTCGTGGTCTCCGGCACGGAATCGGCGGGGATCGTGCTGGCGCAACTGGCCGGCATGCTCGATGGGCTGCACACCGCCAGGAATACCGTGCTGGCCAAGGTCGAGGCCCTCGTGGAGGCCCACCCTCTTCACCGGGTCCTGACGTCGTTACCGGCAGTTGGCGTCAGGACCGAAGCGCGCATCCTTACGGAAATTGTCGGTAAAGAGTTCCAGACCGCCGCCCACCTGGCGTCCTACGCCGGTCTCGCGCCGGTGACCTGGCGGTCCGGGAGCTCGATCAGGGCCGATCACGCCTCACGCAAAGGCAACAAAGTCCTTAAACGCACGCTTTATCTTTCCGCGTTCGCCGCCCTGAAAGACCCACTTTCCAAGGCCTACTACGACCGCAAACGAGCCGAAGGAAAACGACACAACCAGGCCCTCATCGCCCTCGCCCGACGCCGCTGCGACACCCTCTTCGCCATGCTCCGCGATGGCAGCCTCTACCACCCCAAAACACCCCAAACCCCTTGACGAACAACATAGGGACACTCTCA
>NZ_JAVDWK010000037.1:0-1303 GCF_031457335.1 Arthrobacter sp. BE255
TGCGGTCGTATGGTTTTCTGAGACAGCTTGATGGGAGCTTCACTTCAGATGACCACGCCCAGAAGGAAATATGATGCCGCTTTCCGTGAGGAAGCAGTGCGGCTGGTTTTGTCCACGAACCGTTCGGTGAAGCAGGTCGCCGAGGAGATCGGGGTGAACGAAAGCACGCTGGGGAACTGGCTCCACAGGCATCGGGAACGTCAACCAAACGCCCCTGTCCCGCCCGAGGACAGGGGCCCGGTTGCCTGGGATGAACACCAAAAGGCCTTGGCCGAAAACGCCAGGCTGAAAGCCGAGGTCGAGTTCCTGGGAAAAGTCAGCGCCTTCTTTGCCGCGAAGCAAAAGTAGAGGATTTCTACGAATTCATCGAAGCGGAGAAGGCCAACCATCCTGTGGTGTGGCTGTGCCGGGCGTTGAAAGTCTCCCGGGCCTCGTTCTACCGGTGGCGCAACCCCGCCGGGCCCTCACCACGCGCCGTGCGGCACGAGGATCTGACCGCCGCGGTCACCAACCTCTACACGAAGGAGGAAGGGCGTGCCGGGCGGGACCAGCTGACCTTGTTGCTGAACGCGGCCGGGACCAAGGTCTCCGCCCCAACCGTCGGGGCCATCATGCGCGAGGCCGGCCTGCGTGCCATCCGAACCCGGGCCTGGAAACAGACCACGGTCCAGGACCCGCAGGCCAAGACCGCCCACATCGAGAACCACATGCTCGATGCCACGGGCAAACGCGACTTCACCTCCACCGTGCCCGGGACCCGGCTGGTCGGCGATATCACCTACCTGCGCACCGGTGAGGGCTGGCTCTACCTGGCCACCGTCATCGATCTGTTCTCCGGCATGGTGATCGGCTGGGCCATGGCCGGACACATGCGAGCCAGCCTGTGCACCGCGGCCCTGCAGATGGCCCGGAACCACGGCCGCTTCGCCGAGAATTCTGTGGTCTTCCACTCCGACCGCGGCACCCAGTACACCTCTGACGAATTCCAGCAATGGTGCGGCACTAACGCGGTCACTCAGTCCATGGGCAACGTCGGGGTGTGCTGGGACAACGCGGTCGCCGAGAACTTCTTCTCCCACCTCAAAACCGAGTTCTACCACCACACCCGCTTCAGTTCCAGGCTCGCCGCCCGGACCGCCGTGATGGACTACATCGAGGGCTGGTACAACCGCCGCCGACCCAACCGCCGGGCCGGCGGCGTACCACCAGTAACTGCCCACACCGCTTACCAAACAACCGTTCAGGAACCCCTGGCCGCCTAACCAACAACAACGAGAACTGTCTCAAAAACTTGACGAGCGCA
>NZ_JAVDWK010000038.1:0-1179 GCF_031457335.1 Arthrobacter sp. BE255
GGTGGAGAGGTCCCAGACGACGGCTTTGCGGCGGGTGTACATGGCGATGGAGTCAAAGCCGTTTTCTTTGCCGAAGCCGCTTTGTTTCATGCCTCCGAAGGGGACGGTGGGGTGGAAGGAGCGATAGGTGTTGATCCACACGGTTCCGGCTTCCAGGCCTTTGGTGAGGTGTTGGATGGTGCGTGCGTCGTTGCCCCAGACCTGGGCGCTGAGTCCGAATTCGGAGGAGTTCGCCCGGGTGATGACTTCGTCGATGTCGGAGTAGGACAGCACGCTTGCCATCGGGCCGAAGGCCTCGGTGAGGGCCGCGGGGTTCTCGTCTGTGACTTCGGTCAGGACGGTGGGCTGGTAGAAGGCGCCCCCTGCAAGCTCGCCGTCTTCTGCCGGGTGGCCGCCGGCCAGGGCGACTGCGCCGGCGTCGATCGCGCTTTTGACCAAGGCGTCGACGCGGGTCCGGTGCTGGCGGTTGATGAGGGTGCCCATCTGCGAGGATTCCTTGGTGGGCAGCCCGACCCGTACTGTTCTCGCTTTTTGCCCGAGCCGTTCGCTGACTTCGGCGTACATCGAGTCCGGGACGAAGATCCGGGAGCCGGTCACGCAGCTTTGCCCGCTCTTGGCGAAGTTGGAGTGCAGCAGTGAGGGGATGGCGTGGTCCAGGTCCGCGTCCGGGAGCAGGATCGCCGGGCTTTTGCCCCCCAGTTCCAGGAATACGGGCACGATGTTGGTCGCGGACTGGTGGATGATTGCCCGGCCTGAGCCCGGTCCGCCGGTGAAGGCGATCATCCCGATATCGGGGTGTTCGGTGAGCAGCGGGCCGACTTTCTCTCCGCGGCCGGTCACCACGCTGATGACACCAGCCGGGAGGCCTGCCTCCAGGGCGAGTTCGACCATCCGGTAGTTCAGCAGGGGGGCGACTTCGGGTGCCTTGATCACGATGCAGTTCCCGGCCACGAGCGCCGGGCCTGCCTTCAACGCCACGAAATTGGCGTTCCCGTTATAGGGGCTCACGCCCGCGACGACGCCGAAGGGCTCGTCAAGCCCGTAGGAGAGCCGGTCAGGCAGCTGCGCGAACGTGCGGCCTTCGAGCTTGTCGGCCAGGCCGGCGTAATAGCGAAGCACCCGGGCGCTGTTATCGATATCGGCAAGTGCTTCGCGGCGGAGGTGGCCCACGTCGGCGAC
>NZ_JAVDWK010000039.1:0-1045 GCF_031457335.1 Arthrobacter sp. BE255
CGGGACAACCATCGCCCGGCTTGGCTACCTTCCTGCGTCACACCTGTTAATACGCTTGCCTCCCAGGATCAGGTCCTGCGCTCCACCAAAACCCTTCACCCACAAGGGGTGTCGGGCAGGTCTCGGGCAGTTAGTATCCCCTGTTCAGCATGGGCGGTTTTTCGCCGGTACGGGAATATCAACCCGTTGTCCATCGACTACGCCTGTCGGCCTCGCCTTAGGTCCCGACTTACCCAGGGCAGATTAGCTTGACCCTGGAACCCTTGATCATTCGGCGGACGGGTTTCTCACCCGTCTTTCGCTACTCATGCCTGCATTCTCACTCGTGTAGGCTCCACCGCTGGTTTACACCGCGACTTCACTGCCCACACGACGCTCCCCTACCCATCCAGACGCCTGAACCACAAGGGCTTAGCTAATATCTGAATGCCACAACTTCGGCGGTGTACTTGAGCCCCGCTACATTGTCGGCGCGGAATCACTTGACCAGTGAGCTATTACGCACTCTTTTAAGGATGGCTGCTTCTAAGCCAACCTCCTGGTTGTCTTCGCAACTCCACATCCTTTCCCACTTAGCACACGCTTAGGGGCCTTAGTTGGTGGTCTGGGCTGTTTCCCTCTCGACTATGAAGCTTATCCCCCACAGTCTCACTGCTGCGCTCTCACTTACCGGCATTCGGAGTTTGGCTGACGTCAGTAACCTTGTAGGGCCCATTAGCCATCCAGTAGCTCTACCTCCGGTAAGAAACACGCAACGCTGCACCTAAATGCATTTCGGGGAGAACCAGCTATCACGAAGTTTGATTGGCCTTTCACCCCTACCCACAGCTCATCCCCTCCATTTTCAACTGAAGTGGGTTCGGTCCTCCACGACGTCTTACCGTCGCTTCAACCTGGCCATGGGTAGATCACTTCGCTTCGGGTCTAGATCACGCCACTGCAACGCCCTATTCAGACTCGCTTTCGCTACGGCTTCCCCACACGGGTTAACCTCGCGACGTAACACTAACTCGCAGGCTCATTCTTCAAAAGGCACGCCGTCACA